>JBAZBI010000006.1:0-200930 GCA_041671545.1 Ignavibacteriaceae bacterium | reverse complement strand
ACTCATTACTGAATGTTTTTCTCATTCTGGTCATGTTGTGGCTCCTTGCTTTTTCTTGCTTTTTTGCCACCTTAAATTAACTCATTTTTAACTCCAGTTTTCGGGGTATACTATAATGACTAAAACCGAGACTGTAATAACTATTTTGAATTTAAATTCTATTTTTAAATATAAATGAACAAAAACAAAGACAGGGAGAGCATATTGTATTGCAACAAATAAGTATGCGAAATAATTAAACAAGTAGTTAACTCCGAGCTTACTACTTGCATCTTTTATAAGTTCATAATAAAAAAATAATATTATTGCACCTATAATGGTTGTTATTAACATAAGAAATGGGGCAAGAAATAGATAATAGCTTATTCTATGATAGTTACTAAATTTATTTATCCATAAAAGTATTTTATCAATAATACCTGGCCTCTTATTTTCTATAACAATTTCCATTAAATCCGTCCCACACGTAGGACATACTTTATCCGATTCAGAAACAATTGAGTTGCATTCTGTACAATGATATTCATATATACTTTTTTGTTCCATACTACCTTTTTAATTATTTAATTACTGCCTACCCTAACCTTCTCTGTCTTATCCATTTGGGGCACGGACCTCGAAGGTTTGGAGCTATTACTTTACCTAACGCCGTGTATTGTTAAAACCAACACAATGTATTAATTATTTTGTAAATCAATCTCATTCTGCTTTTTATTGATCCTCTATGAGGATCATTTTTTTTAGGAGAACATTTTTTTACAATTATTAAACATCTACGATGTTTTCCATTCTGACCTCGTAGAGGTCATATTATTGTAAAAGGTCCCCCAAAAAATATCTTAATCCTCGTAGAGGATTTATAAATTCTCTCAAAATAAACCATGAAGATGAGCCGCCATCAAGTCAAGTCCATCACCCTCATAGTTATCAGTTCTACATCCAATCTTTATAAACTGAATCCTATCATTACCTCTAGAACCGTTGTAGGTGATTTTTCCTTTGCGGTAGTGCTATTCCCACCGTTAAAGCTTACTGAATGTTCATATTCCGGCTCACCGGTGTAATATCTAAGACCAATATTAAATCTGTTAATGAGTACTCCGGCGCCAAAACCATAAGCGAGAGCGGTTCCCATTTTAGTAGTTTGCGTTACTGATGTTCCATAAGAAGACGATATAGTCAAATCAGGTACACTTGAAAGTAACAGACCGATTTGAGCCAAACCATAAATCTTAACTGTTGGTGAAGCCACCGTCTCGATACCTACTCCGGTCATTGTCCAGGTTGTTAAATAACTACCACTGCTAACTGTGAATCCGCTCAGCTGGTTTTCAATCGCAGTTTCATCCACACTATTAACCACTACAGAAACTTAAGATACCCAGTTAATCGTTTCAGTAATTTTATTTGTTCCTTCTACCATAGCGCAAAAGCCCGTCTTTGCTAAGCCTGCTTTATCTCCTGCAGTTCCGCTAAAATCCCCTTGTGGTAACGCAACACCGCCATATATACTAAAGTTCATGGAAGTCGTATTCTCTTGCGCGGTTAGTACGCCGGAAAGAAAACAACTAATTACAAATAAATAGTAAAGTGAATTTTTCATAAAATAACTCCTTGTTAATTTGTCGGGTGACCATCATCCATAAATATTTTCCACACTCATTCAATTCTTATTGATCCCCGTCTGTGCCAGACAGACTCTATGAGGTTCACTATTTCTTTATTTAAGGATTACCAATCTTTTTGTTTGCGTAAATTGTCCGGCTTTTAATTGGTAAAAATAAACTCCGCTTGGAAGACCAGTGCTAATAAATTCCAGCGTATGCTTACCTGCTTGCTTATACTCATTTAATAACATTACCATTTTTCTGCCAAGAATATTATAGAGAGTAAGCTCAACAATTTGTCCTTCCGGAAGAGAAAAAGAAAGAGTTGTAGTCGGATTAAACGGGTTGGGATAATTTTGACCGAGCCAATAATTATCCAACGTAGTACTTTCGTTTTTCACATCAGTTAAACTTCCAACAATTTGACCATCAATTTTATACCCTATTAGTTCACAATCGGTTCGAGATGATACACCATCTCCTGCTGTGTGATAAATTATTGGTCCGGTGTTTTCTCCAAAAGTAATGCTGTGTCCAATCATCCAATTATAAGAAAATGAAAGAGTTTTAATTTTTCCCATAAATATGTTCGATGAGTCAATTTGACCCAGGGTCACTATTGCAGAATCACCTCCGGATTGAAAACCGGTTTTATATCCTTCATATAACTCCGCACTGTAATTATATACCAAACAATCTGTCGAATCCAAAGCATCATAATAATAAATTCCAAGAGAATCACTTCTTACCAGCTCACCTAAGGGGAAATAGCTGTTAAGTAAAAAATATGTAACATTGTTTGGCGCTAAAGTATCTTTTATTACTTCAACAATGGTTGTGTCAATTTTTGTATAAGGAACCGAAGGATCCCAGTCGGTAACCTTAAATTGCCATTTATTGCCAACAGCCAATGGAAAGTAATTTTGAGCTAAAAGTAATGTTGAACCAAGAACTGCAAAAAACACAATTAATAATAATTTTGTTTTCATTTTATCACCATCCTTTATTTACTGTTTTAAATAACCTTCGAGGTCTAATCCATTTTGGTCGCAGACCTCGAAGGTTTGGAGCTATTACTTTACCTAACGCCGTGTTTTGTTAAAACCCAACACTACCGTATTAATTATTTTTTCTTTCAATCTCATTCTGCTTTTTATTGATCCTCTACGAGGATCATTCTTTTACGAGAACATTTTTTTACAATTATTAAACATCTACGATGTTTTTCTTTCTGACCTCGTAGAGATCATATTATTGTAAAAGGTCTCCCCCAAAAGATCTTAATCCTCGTAGAGGATTTATAATTACTGCATGCCGTAACCTTCGAGGTCTAATCCATTTTGGTCGCGGACCTCGAAGGTATGGTGCTATTACTTTACCTAACGCCGTGTTTTGTTAAAACCCAATACTGCCGTATTAATTATTTTTTCCTTCAATCTCATTCTGCTTTTTATTGATCCTCTACGAGGATCATTCTTTTACGAGAACATTTTATTACAATAATTAAACATCTACGATGTTTTGTTTTCTGACCTCGTAGAGGTCATATTATTGTAAAAAATAGGGCTCCCCAAATAAATCCTAATCCTCGTAGAGGATTTATAATTACTGCCTGCCATAACCATCTCGGTCTAATCCATTTTGGGCGCAGGTCTAGAAGGTTTGCTCTAATCAGTTTTTAAATACTTATCATCGAGAATTCCGTTGGGATCCGTTGATAACAGACGTAATTGACATCTCCGATCTTTATATGTTGTTTGTAATTCTTGTAAAGCATATTTCAGTATTCTCTCAAGATGTGCATCAGAAAAAACGCTCTCATCTACCGCAACAGCAACAGTGTACTTATCCTTCATTTTATAGAATAGCGCATTTACGTCAATAGAATGTGGTTCAAAATAACCAACTTTCTCAAGAATTGCTCCGGCAACTCGAGCCTCTGTTTGAGAAATGACTGTGGAATCATAGTACACTATACAACCTGACTTTTCCATCTGAACAACACTTACCTCGAATTCTGGTATAGCTTCAATATTTTTAGTCATTATTAAAGCTAACAAAAAGATATAAAGCAAAAGGATTACAAGTGAGACAAAACCTATTCCCGTGGCTTTCCATGCAGAACCTTTTTCACCTCCAGATGCAAGATGATTTTCAATCTCTTTCTGTTGATAAATTTTTACAACAATGTATACCGGTATTACCCAAAGTAAATGAAAATACTTCGATATTGATTCGGAAATAATGTGTTCGGGAATTGACATCAACAAGGGGATTAGAATTATTATTGTTGGAATCCCAATTAACCAGGTATGTCTCGCAGCTGATTCCTTTCCTATTTGGCGGAAGTTGTAGGCAATAAGATATATCCCGGCAAGCGGACCCCCTAAGAAGGTACTACCGGAAATCGCCCTTTCCGTGAAGAGTATCTTTTCGCCAGTGTTTCCAAGATCATTTGTCATTATTTCTTCTTCCATTTACGTTTTGCTTCTAAAAAACGAGTAGTTGGTTATTACTCTTCTGATCATTTTATTGCAATATCTATAGTGTCTTTTGAATTTGTAAAACTAAGTTTCCGTAGAGTAGTTGTTTCTTCTGCTTTTATCCATGCCTTTAATGTAACTTTTGACCAGGTTTCTGACGGCACCGTTCCGCATTCTCCCATCATTTGATATTGTATTTCATTACCAAGAGTTGTTTTGGACAAAAATAATCCATATGCAATAACTCCCCAGCTTGTGGCTTGAATCTCAAGTGTATCGTTATTCTTTTTTACGCCTCTAAATGAGATGTAGGAAGAATCGATGTCAGAACCTTTTTCAACAAAAAACTCGGGGAAAGATATTTGAGTATTATTTCCCGCTGGATTTCCTTTCTCTTTGCAACCGGCAAATAATAGTACCGCAATAACCGTGCACGTAAATATTAATGAGCTCATTCTATAAATATAATTGTTCATCTTATTTCACTTTCTCCTTTATATAATATTAGTAGTTATGTTTTATGTTAAAACCAACACTGCTCTATTAAATATTTAATTTTTGCATGCCGTAACCTTCGAAGTCTAATCCATCTTGGTCGCAGACCTCGAAGGTTTGGAGATTAATTCTCTACATTCAATTATTTAAAATTCGTAAACCATCCCCAGTGTTAATGATTCAAATGTAAACCCGAATCCAAAATCAGTCGTGGTATTCTTTTTCCCACTATAATGTGCAGGTTTGGTTACTTCAGTTGTAAGAGTAGAATAATAAATCCCTCCGATACTTAACTCCATGCTGAATTTATCTGTTACTTTGTAATAAATACCTGGATTAAATGAAATTGTGTTCTCACTTATATCATAATCATATTCTACCATGCTACCATAATAACTACTCCTCTCGTCCCAATCCTTTTTCTGCATAGTGCCTATTCCAATGGCTGCCTCAAATTCTCCGTAGAAACCAAATTTTTCTATCAAACCAGAATAGAATCTCAATGACGGAGTGATGGTGAACATTGAAGTTTTTTCATCATAAGAGGTCCCATAAATTGTAGGTTTATTCTCCCTCTTACTCTTTTCATATTTCAAACCAATTCCCAATTGTGCATTGTCTGAAACAAAATAACCTAAACGCGGACTAATACTATACTCTGTGTACTTATCACTTGTATTAAAGGATAGTCCCGGAATTTTATTTTCCGTTGTTGAAGTATGATAATTAACTTTTCCTCCAATCAATATTGTCCCGCTCTTTGATTGCGAGAAAAGATTTGACGAAACTAATGTGAGAACAAGAAATAACAGAATCCATAGTTTCATTTTTTGTGCCTTTATTTTATGATGATAGTTCACTTGATAGCATATTTTATTAAATCCCAATACCACTGTATTAATTATATTTTCGTTCAATCTCATTCTGCTTTTTATTGATCCTCTACGAGGATCATACATTAGTGAGAACACTATATTACAAATATTAAACATCTACGATGTTTTGCTTCTTGACCTCGTAGAGGTCATATTATTGTAAAAACACATCCCCACACTACACTTAATCTTCGTAGAGGATTTATAAGTTTATTAGTGAAAGAACTCCATCTCCTTATAAAGAAAACTCTCCGGTATAAAAAGAAATACTCTTGCACAATAAAAACAAAGAACATTTTAGCTTAACACTCCATTTGCGGATTGCCAGCTAAATTTATTTTTCTCAAAACTCTTTACTTGTTAAAGATGTTATGTCACGATTTAGAATGGAGGTAATTCATATTCTTCAGGATCACCACCTGTTAATTCTTCAATTTGTTTGTGATATTCTTTCCAGTAGTAATCATAGTTTTTCCTAACCTCTGCTTTAATACTTTTTCTTAAATCCGACCAATCCCCTTTAATTTGAGTTTCGCAAATAGTACAATGATAACCTATTTGAGCAAAAGCTGCCATCTGCCCCGCATTCCATTTATTAAGAGGCCGATCACATTTGGTACAATAGGGAGTACCTTCATATATTCTATCTAAAAACATATCAACAGTTGGTATGACGTTTTCGTTTAATAAAATATTAGCTCTAATATCTGTTGATAAACCTCTAGTTTTGTATGTTCCTATTGAAACAATTCTGTGAGGTAATAACTTCTTAGTTACTTCTTTTGAGTTTAATTTAGATACAGTTTGTTCATCAGCATTTTTTAATAAATGCCTAACACTAATAAAGGATCCAATAATGAAACCTAGTATAATAATTGAAATAAGTATAGTTGCTAAATAAAGTAGATTATTTAAAGATAATTCAATTGGTTTATCTAATGCAAATTGTTGAACAATATATGTTAGCACTGGGGCAATGCATATTACAACACTCAACCAACGAATTATTTTTGGTACTTTAGAGAAAATATATTTTATTGTAGTGATCAAACTAATATCCTTTAAATAAATATTTTTAATACTACTGCTTCAAACAAACATAATTATTGCACTTCACCTAACGACTATACTGATACAAATATTCATAATATTTCAATGTGAATTGTAATTTTTATTAAGTCTAATCAGCTGATTCAGATATGTTATTTTTGCCTTTCAAATTATCATCAATCCAGTTTTTGCTCAATTCAAATGCTTGTAGTTTATCTTTTGCTGAAAATGTTTTTAATTTGAAATCTAGGTTAGGTATTTTACCCTTTGCTACAGAGCCTGTTTCTACAAAATAAAATACAGAAGAATAAAAACGTTCTCCTAAATGTTCTGTCACGAATATTTTAAAGTGCCCTTTTTCGTGGTAAACATTGTATTTTTTTGTCCATATAATCTGATTATTCATCTTACTCCTTCAAATAGATATATGTTTAATGATTTTTAATTACACCTACTTTTAAATGACGCATTTACTAAAATTATTACATTCACAATAAATTTTTTTAGTCCCAAAATGATTATAAAACATTATTAATACCAATTTAATTTCTTCAACATTTCTTCAAAATGTATAAGTGTTTTTTCAAAACGTTCAAAGGATGAATTGAAAAAACCAGCTTTTAAAACATTCCAATTATCTTTTTGATCAAAAGCTTCTTCTTTTATTTTTAACAATGGATTATTGAAACCTGAACTACTTCTATATTTATATCCAAATAGTCCAATTGGTCCCCAATACTGTCCATTTTGTTGATTTCCCCAAATATCAGCATGAATTAAACTTGAGATGATTTCAAATCTATCAAACAAGAATCCATAGCTCTTACCGATAAATAAAATGTCCTCAAAAAGAGGTTGAAGTGTTTTAAACAGATATTCATTGAAAGGAACAAAATTCCTTTCATGTTCTTTTAGTTTATGCATTATCTCACTTCTATTGATTTCGGCGATAGCTGTTCCAAAAGCCAAAATGAATGAACTTGAACCTGATTGCAACTCAAAAGGAGTTACTTCATAATTTAGTAATGAATATAAAGTATTATAATCTTGATTAATCATCAGCGGGAGCCCTATGCTATACAGTTCTAAGATAAGAGGATACCACCTTAGAGCAATCCAAACCCTTTTCCCACCATTATAAGTTAGGTGATCACTCAATCTAGAAATAATTTTGAACTGCAAAGATTTTTGAGTTTGATCACCCCAGTATGAAAGAGCTATTGAAAGAATTCTCGTATTCTTGGTGACATTTTCGTAAGAAAATAATCGTTGTCTTATGTTTTCCTCAGACATACTGGTTTCGTCGAGGGGAAATTGTTGTGGATTAATACGCGCTAATAACTGTTTTGTCTGCTCTGTTATCAAATCATCTATTTTAATTTTATATTTTGGTTCGGAGATATACATCTTAATTTTATCAAGAAATCCTAGTTCGGTATTATTAATTTCATTACTTATTGTTATTGGGACTTCGAATAATTTATCTTCGACTATTCCTTCTTTATTGTTGGCATCATCTGTTTTTATTAGTTTGATAATACAATCCCCATCACCGTCAAAGTAGCCGAATTGGGGCGTTTGCCTTGATCGGTAGTCCTTTGATACCTTCTCATATAAATATGACATCAATCCATTAGCAGTTATAATTTGATCTGTTCCCTCGGCTTCACCTTTTAAACCATTTATTAAATATCCTGTAAATATTGAATGCTCGGGGAGCGGACCTCCCGAATCAGAAACCGTTTGATTCGCTTTACCAGCAGCAATAACTTGCCGAGAAAAACGTTTCATCATATCTTTTACAAAACGCATACTTCCTCTTGGTAAGGCTCTTGTAATCGCCAAACCACTAAAACATGCATCTAATACAAAAAACATGTGTTTTGCTTGTATCAATTCAGAATTTCTTGTCAAATCGTCCCATCTTAATAATGATGATAAATCCTCTGGATTTCCATCATGAGGAACTAAGAAACCTATCTCTCCTCGATTTCCAAGAATTGTATGACCATGCCCAGCATAGAATATAATTATTCTATCATCTGGTTCAACTTTATTTGAATAACTTAAGTATTGTTTAAATATATTATCCCTAGTAGCCTCTTCATCAATTAGTAAAGTAACATATTGTTCTTTAAAACCATAAGTTTGAATTAATATTTTACTAAATTCTTTTGCGTCATTTGATGCATAATTTAATTGAGGGGCATGTTGATATTTATTAATACCAATACAAAGCGCCCAACTCTTGTTATAATTTTCTTGATAAATATTCATATATCCTTACTTACTAAAAATTTATTATCTGATATTTAAAGGATGATGAACCGCCATCAAGTCCGATCCATCACCCCTTTTAGTATTCAGTTGTCAGTAGTCAGTTTAAACCAATGACTAATCATCAATGACAAATGACCATTGATTCGCCGCGGCGAACTGACAACCCTTTCTACTGTACCGGTGCGGGCGGAGTATCCGTTCCATTATCCTTCTCTTTGGATTGCGGCCAGGGGGACTTGAACAGCTTTAGCGTTACCGGGTCGTCCTGGTATTCCTGCCTGCCAAGTTCATTTATTTCGTTTACGGTATCATAGACTTTTCTATGCGCTAATTTCCGCTGAACAGTATAGGCTTGGCTCTGCTCAACCATTTTACCATGTTCTTTTGTAATGGTTTCAAGTTCACCTTTTAACGTTTCACCGGTAAGTTTATAATCCGTCGGCATTCCTTTAGCTTTTAACTCAACGGCGTATTTATCGGCAAGAGTAAAAGTTGCGGGAAGAAGATTTAACATCTCCGCTTCATCTTTTTTTGATTCGGAAATTTTTTCGGGGAGTTCGTTCCATTGGGGTGAGCCTTCCTTAAAAGCTCTCTTTACGTAGAATTGAAGTTTCTTAACCCAATTGAAACATTCCTCACACTTTTTCTTCACTTCGGAAAGTTTCTTTGCATTTGCTTTTTTAACCTCATCCGAGGTCTTAAAGTTTTTTGCAAGCTGAATATTAGCTGCAAAAGCGGCATAGTAATCCGTTGTTAACCCCGAAAGTGCTAATTTTTCAAGCCCCTTCGTCGTTTCATGTGTTTTATCAGCCACTTTGAATAAAACCGTTCTTGAAACATGAACACCATTTTGATCATCGGACATAGTATCACCTCTATATTTGTTAATAATGCAATCTACTTAGCTATAATAAATTGATCATTTCTCCCATCTTATCTCAACACCTTACTCATACTATTATCATCACCCAACACATCGCATCTTTATCTAACATATCAGCCTTTAGCTGAATCTTAATCCTAATTCATAACCTGGTAAACCAAAACAAAATAATTTGGAATGATTGAATGCTGCATGATTGAATGAAAAACATTCATCCATCCATTCCCATTCATCCATTCAGTTATACTTTTTTAACCGTTTAATATTCTTGCCTGCCTGCGCAGTCCGCCGCGGCGGAATTTTTACTAACTATTTAATTCTTAATCTTAATCTTGTTCTTAATCCTATCTATCAACCTTTGGCTGAATCTTATTCTTACCTACTCCAACCTCGTGCCCCTTGTGCTTCCCATCGTGAACTTTGTGGTAAAAAAACTTACCAATATGGACACGAAGATTTTCACAAAGGTCACAATTCAATAAAACTAATATTTCGTAATCACATCAACTTTAACGAACCTCCATACAATTTCAGTTTACTAACCCAACCGCAAAATGTTGTAGTCCAAATCTGAAATAAGTTCGTTATTAGATCATATTCGCACATTTATGCTCTAAGAATAGCTATTTTCGTTACTTAAATCCACTTTCCCGGGCCCGGAAACCCCCTTTTTACCCCTGAGCAGCACTTTTCTGTTTAAGGAAAGTCTTTTTCTGTTACTACGGAGTCCTTTACCGTGTACGGAAAATCCTTTGCAGTAACTACGGAGTCCTTTACCGTGTACAGAAAGTCCTTTGCTGTCACTTCGGAGTCCTGATCTTCTTACAGAAAGTCCTCCACTTTGTCTGAGGAATACATTTTTCAGTACGGAAAGTCTTCAATCAGACCTGGGGAATACATTTTATTTTACAGAAAGTCCCTTGCTTCATCAACGGAGTACTTTTATTTGCACAGAAAGTCCTTTGGTATTACTGGGAAATCCATCTGCCAAACTTTCATTACAAAAACTGCCAGTGATTTATAAAAACCATTGACACCTGACTAATGACAAGCGACTAATTTATCTGCAATTAATAACGGGAGTATTTTATAGAAATGAAATAGAAATGTGACCTTAAGAAGTGAACAAAATTGAAGCATATGATTAAACTATACAGTCAATCAAACACACAATTAAACCGGTAAATGTATTTTGTATGCTGAACGAATAATAGTATTACCTCAACCATCAACCATAATCCATCAACCATCATAGAATAAATCTTCCCTTTTAAGCAAAACGATATAACAAAAGATAAGCTTAGCGCCTCCAATGTTGTAAGAGAATAGAATGCCCCATCAGGCTTTTTCCACACCTCTGGATTCTGCCAAAAGGTAAACAAAGAAAAAACACCACAATTTCAATTATCTAAATAAAACAACCGGGAAAGATTCAACTATTCAAAGAACGATCTGCATCGGCAATTTAATTCTGCCTTTGCTGTTGTAAAATTAAACACGAAAGGTACACTACGCAAGAACTATTTACCGTTAACAACAAAAATTTTTAAATCCATTTAGGTAAAGGAAACCTTCATCTTATCCAAAACCATTTTCACTCTCTCCGGATCAATGGGATTAAACCACTTCCCTTCCTGCTTAAAATATGATCCGATGATGAAAGCGTCGCAATATGCAAGATAAGCATTAATATTTTCGGCAGTAATTCCCGAACCCGCGAGCACCGGCAATCCTACATTACTCTTTACCGATCTGATCTCTGTTAGTGATGGCTCTTTTCCTGTGCTGCTTCCGGTAATAATAACGCCGTCGCTTAAAAAGAATTCCGCAGCTTTGGCAGTCTCAACAATATCAATATCTGTGGTTATCGAATGTGAACTATGTTTTTTCTTTATGTCGGTAAAGACTAAAATATTTTCCGCGCCAATCTCTTTCCGATAACGCAGCAACTCTCCCGCATCGGATGAAAATATTCCTTCATCTGCAACGTGCGCAAATACAAATCCTTCGGCGCGGATAAACTCAGCTCCGGCAGAATGTGCAGATGCGATCGCCTCTTTGTTAGCTCCCGCAAGTATTTGAATACCAAGCGGCAGATTAATAGTCCGTTTAATTTCATAAAGAATTATGCTCATCAACGTTGTTATTTCTGGACCGACATTCCGGTTTAAATATGGTACGTCATGCATATTCTCGATCATCAACACCGGTATGCCTAACGATTGATAAAGCAGCGCTTCTTCGACAGCTTTTTCAATAATTGCTTTCACGCTTCCTTTATACTTTGGAGTGCCGGGCAATGCATCCACATGGATCATCCCGATGATTGGTTTGTTAAGATTGAAGAGATTCATGCTTACTCTAAAAATGTTAAATGATGAGAATAATTTAAAACTAAAAATCCTTTAAACAATTAATGTTTAAAGGATTTAGTGCGGAGAGAGAGAGATTCGAACTCTCGATACCGGTTACCCAGTATAACAGTTTTCGAGACTGCCGCATTCAACCGCTCTGCCATCTCTCCGTTTGATAATTTCTTTTTCGAGACTGCCGCATTCTCAGCCAAAGGCTGATGAGCCTCCGGCTCAAACCGCTCTGCCATCTCTCATTTCTTGCTTTTGTAGACTTGCCATGGCAAGTCTCTACATTGATTAAATTCCTAATTAAATTAAGCTTACCCCAAAGATAATCAATAAGCCGGCTAGAAATGAAATGATGACCAGGGCTTTATGATTCTTTAGCAACTCACCAAAAACGGCGTGGAATGAAAGATAGACAAATCCGCCTGCAATATTGGCTTCAACAAATGCCAACCAATACATATTAAAATATTTTGCGAGAAACAAATCTCCTACCAATGCGCCAACAACAGTAGCTGATTCAACTAAAAAAACATATTCAACAATTTTACGTTTTGTATAATTCGCTCCGACCATCAACGAAGCCAATGCCAATCCTTCCGGGAATTTATGTGCTAAAACTGCAATCAAAATAGAATTTGCTTTCCCATGCTCTGTAATTCCACCGGTAGAGAGCGCTAATCCATCAAGAAAAGAATGAAAAGATAAAGCTGTGAAGAGCAAAAGAACGATCTCTGAAAATCGTTTTGTGGTCACCTCATCAAAGTGAGAAGCGGAACAGGCCGGACAAACATGAAAGTAATATTTACTTATTACCCAAAAGAGCAAATAACCGGAAAAAGTCGCTAATATTAACTGAATAACCGAAAGATTTGTGGAAGCTTCGGGTAAAATTCCAATTACAGCCGCACCTAGCAAAGCTCCCGCAGAAATTGAGATTAAGCTGCAAAGCTTTTTGTGGTCAAGTTTTACAAAAAATATTAAGCTTGCACCGAGTAATGCTGAAAGGAGCGCTAAAACCGATTTCTCTAAAATTGATATATCCATTTCACTTTTTTGGTAAATCTAAAACCTAATTTAAAACTTTTCTGATGGATAGAGAAATTATTTTGTTATGAAAGTGGTGAATCATGAATAAATGTTGGGAAAGAAGGTCAAAAAAAATTATATTTGCACCGTTAAATTAAATTTTCGGACGGGTGCAGGAGTGGTTGAACTGGCTACCCTGGAAAGGTAGTGTACCCGCAAGGGTACCGTGGGTTCGAATCCCACCCCTTCCGCAAAATATAAAGCCGACTCGTTAAATTGAGTCGGCTTTTTTATTTCTATTCCAAATCCTTTGATTTATTCTCCCAAAGATGCGTTTTTGTCTCTTCCACTATAACTTTACTTAATAAAAGAAGCGCAATTAAGTTGGGGATTGCCATTAGCGCATTAGTAATGTCCGCAAAAGTCCAAACAATATGTAACGATAACACAGAACCAACTAAAACAGAAACAACCCAAGCCCACCGGTAAGGTTTAACAATTTTGGAACCGAACAAATATTCCGCTGCCTTTTCTCCGTAATAAGACCAGCCAAGTATCGTTGAAAACACGAACGTGAGCAAACCTATCGTTAAAATTATTGGACCAACAACCGGAATATCAGCGAAAGCATTTTGTGTAAGTGTTGCCCCATTCAACCCGTTTATCCATTCACCGGAATTAACTACAACTAAACCGGTCATTGCACAAACAACCACGGTATCCCAAAACGTACCGGTTGATGAAACTAAAGCCTGACGAACAGGATTCTTTGTCTGCGCGGCTGCGGCTACAATTGGAGCGCTTCCTAAACCGGATTCATTTGAAAATAGTCCTCTTGAAATTCCGTAACGAATAGCTTCTTTAATTGTGGCTCCCGCAAATCCCCCAATTACCGCATGACCTGAGAATGCACTTGAGAAAATCAATCCAATTGTATGTGGAAGAGTACTGTAATTGATTACTAAAATAATGATACAACCCAACACATAGAATATCGCCATAAATGGAACTAATTTTTCGCAAACATGCGCAATTGATTTAATTCCGCCGATAATAACAACAGCAGTTAATACCATTAAGACAACACCGGTTATCCACGGAGAAATATTAAAAGATGATTCAACTAAAGAAGAAATAGAATTTGCCTGCACCATACTTCCAATACCGAATGCAGTAACTGAAGTGAACGCTGCAAACAATACTGCAAGCCATTTCATATTTAAACCCCGCTCAAGTACATACATCGGTCCACCGGAATATTCTCCCTTTTCATTTACTACGCGGTACTTAACCGCAAGAAGCGCTTCTGAATATTTCGTAGCTATTCCGAAAACTCCTGTAAGCCACATCCACAAAACAGCACCGGGACCACCGGCGGCAACTGCCGTTGCTACGCCCACAATATTTCCCGTACCAATTGTAGCAGCTAAAGCCGTTGTGAGAGCTCCAAATTGGCTTATATCTCCTTCCCCTTCTTTCTTTTTTGATAAAGATATTTTAATACCTTTTCCGGTATAACGCTGAATGAACTTTAAGCGAACAGTCAAATAAATGTGCGTTCCAAAAAGAAGAATTAATAAAGGATAACCCCAAATAAAATCACTGATCTGTGTTAAAAACTGTTCAACCGATGCCATGCGATAGTTCCTTCAATAAAGTGAATTACGGTTTTCAAAATAATGCAAACGGCTTTAATCCACAAAACATTTCGAAGGAACTAATTTCAATTTTTAAGAGAATCGCTTTGAACTACAAGAAATTCACGAATTAATTTACTCTGGTTATCGTCCAAGCGGGCTTTCTTTTCCATTCGTACAATTACTGAGTCCCAATCTCCCTCTCCAAATTTATCGCGTTGGTAGAGAGCATGACATCCACCGCATTTTTCTTTATATAATTGCTCTCCAGATAAATTACCATTTCCCTGTTTAATCGAATTTTCATTTGAACATCCCGCGTAAATTAAAAGAAACAAGACCCTAATGAAGGTTAACCTCATAATTCAATTCCGAGTATTGTTCTTATTTCATACTTCTCGTGTCCTGCTAAATCCAAACCGGATTTAACTGCAGGTGAACCGGTTATTTGAGCTAAGAAGTTAAATGTAAAATAGAATTTATCAGTCAACAAATTAATCGATGGACCGATGAACAAAGCAGAATTTGCTTTCTTTCCATAAATGTCGTCAAAGTTAGTATGGTTTTTAAATTCAATTCCCACTGCAAATGTTGGAGTAATATCATATCCAATACCTCCGGTAAGTTCAAAGCTGGTTTCATGTTTATTTGCGATCACGTCTCTCTCAATTTCACCGGTAACATTTAATGCTGTAATGATATTACCCAGCCGTTTAGATAATATTATTTTTGATTCGTATTCAACTTCAGATCCAGCATAAGTTAATTCAAAATAGAGTGCAGGATCGACAAATAATTCGCCTAGTTCCGTTAAACGGTAACGAAATTCGATCGCAGATCCGTCAAATCCGAATTCTTTCGAAGAAGTAGTAGCATTTTCAATTTGTTTACTATTAAAATTCATGTACAATGAGGTAGTGAGTCTATCTGTCATGCCATATTCAAATTCCATCCTTGGCTGGAACCGGTAAAAAAATCCGTCGGCTTTTCCAATCCGTGCAGTATTCCACAATTCAAATTCAAATGCTTTAGCAGGTAAAGTATTTGCCATGTAAGATCGTCCAAAATATCTTCTATCTGCATGGATAGATGTTGATGTGCAAAGAATGAGAAGTAAAAAAGTATAGAATACAATGTTTTTCATTACGGAATCCTTTAAATTGATGATGAATTATTTTCTATTTGATGTGCAATCAAAAAAATGTTATTATTATTTAGACCTAATCTAAATAATAATTTTAACTTAAACAAATATTTTTGGAGAGAAAATGAAATCATTTTGTGAAGTGACCGTAGAGAGTGATCCTTTTAATGCTGAAATGTTAAGCGGATTGCTGTGGGAATTAAATCCGTTGGGAATTGTGGAGTTAGACAATTCACTTGTTCTTAGTTTTGATCAGCTTGATACTATCGATTCAAGGGTCAAAACATTCTTAGAGCATTTAAAAGAAAACAAAATTATTGATTCGTATGAGTATTCACTAAATGAATTTGAAGAGAAGAATTGGAACGAAGAATGGGAAAAGAATCTTAAGGTTATTAAAGTTACCGATAAGATTGTAATAAAACCTTCATTTAGAGAATACTCCCCTACTGAAGGAGAAATTGTAATTACGATCGATCCCAAAATGTCCTTTGGTACTGGTGAGCACCAGACAACAAAGTTGATGCTTTCAATGTGCGAAAAACATATAGAGAAGAAAACAAAAATTCTTGATGTTGGAACCGGAACCGGAGTGCTTGCGATAGCTTCGGTAATGCTTGGGGCTGATTATGCTTTGGGAATAGATAACGACGAATGGTGTTATGAAAATGCTCTTGAGAACATCGACCAGAATCATGTTTATGGAAAAGTCGAGTTCCGATTAGCTGAAGTTGGCAATATTCCCGAACATGATTTCGATTGTTTATTAGCCAATATTCAAAAAGATGTGCTTCTTATTATTGCGAAGGAACTTGTTTCAAAAGTTAAAGTCGGCGGGAAAGTTATCCTTTCCGGTTTGCTCTTTACCGATGAGGCAGATATTTGTGAAAGTTACTCTCAGTTAGGACTTTCTCTTGTTGATAAACTGCAATTGGATGAATGGATTGCTTTGGTTTTCATAAAATAATAGTAGTGTAATTTTGAACTGAATGGATATTGTAAAACCAATTATGAGGATTTGATATGAATCGAAGATATTTTCAATCTCTCTCTTTACTTTTCGTTATTTTTTGCGGCAACTTCATCGGTCAAACTATTGACGACCGAATTACCATAGGGGAAAAAATAACCCTCACCTCAAACATTCTGTTTGAGGAAAGGAATCTTTTTGTTTATCTCCCGGAGAGTTACAATACAACTCAAAACAGTTACCCTGTGTTATATCTTTTAGATGCCGAAGATCATTTTAAATACACAGCCGGTTTTGTGCAATTTCTTTCACGCAATAACAAAATGCCTGAAACAATAATTATCGGAATTCCAAATACATTCCGTAACCGAGACTTCCTTCCGGAAAAAGTTTTTAATATCCCCGGCTCCGGTGGAGCAGATAATTTTATAGGTTTTCTAAAAGAAGAGTTGATTCCTTACGTTGACAAAAAATATAGAACTCAACCCCATCGAATTCTCGTTGGTCATTCACTCTGCGGTATGTTCTGTTTTTATTCTATGTTAAAACAGCCGGAATTATTTAACGCATTAATAGCGATAAGTCCCTGGGTAATTGCCGCCGATAATTTTTTACTGCCTTACACAACTTCAAGTCTTTCCAAATACAAATCATTAAATAAATCAGTTTATTTTACAGCAGGTTCAAAAGAAGAGGAAAACTTGTTGACGACTCTCGAAGAGTATAAAATTATTCTGAGAAAATTCGCCCCCGATGATCTGATCTGGGAGTATAAAATAATGGAAGATGAGGATCACGGTTCGCAAGTTTTTATGGCTATATATGATGGGTTGAAGATGATTTATAAAGATTGGAATTTATCTGACACCGAGCTGAAGAAAGGGTTGGATGTTATCTTAAAACACTATAGTAATTTGACTTCTAAATATGGATACGCAATACTACCGCCGGAAAATATTTTGAATGCGGTCGGTTATTATTTCCTTGGACAGCAGAATTTTAATGAAGCTATTGCTATCTTTGCTAAAAATGTCTCCCTTTATCCTCAATCTGCAAATGTGTATGATAGTTTGGGAGAAACGTATGAAAAATCAGGACAACAATTATTGGCGAATCAGAATTATGAAAAAGCCTATTTGATTGCAAAAGAAATCAATCACCCAAATCTTCAGATATTTAAACAAAATTTTGAACGAACACAAAAGAAATAGATAAAATGATTTTGTATTATTAATTTTCGGTGATTGCAGATTGTTATTGGTTTTTATAATCTCGACGGTATAATCAATTTGTTCAACTCAAGAAAGAATTCTTAAACTTAGTTAATCATAGGAGAGAGTTAATGAAAAAAATAGTATTTGCCCTTTTAGTTTTAGCCATGGTTTCGATAAATTTTGCGCAAGATCTTAATTCCGCTAAAAATCTTCTTCAAAACAATAAGCTGAATGAAGCAAAATCCGCGTTTGAAAAAATAA
The DNA here is from genome assembly GCA_041671545.1 of Ignavibacteriaceae bacterium. Taxonomy (GTDB): domain Bacteria; phylum Bacteroidota; class Ignavibacteria; order Ignavibacteriales; family Ignavibacteriaceae; genus UBA1563. The sequence continues at coordinate 182,642 of JBAZBI010000006.1, read as the reverse complement.
TCGATAAAGATAAAAACAATTCCGAAGCACATTTCTATCTTGGAAAAACTTTATTGAAAATGAAAGAATATGAAGATGCTTCAGATGAATTTGAAGAAGCTATAAAAATAAATTACAATAATGCCGATTATCACTTCTGGTTTGCACAAGCTATGGGAGTGGATGCACTGCATTCAAGTATATTTACTCAAATAAAACTCGCTCCCAAAATAAAAGATGAGTATATGAAAACTGTTCAGATCAATCCCGCGCATGTACAGGGAAGGATGGGATTGATTGGTTTTTATAGAAGAGCGCCGGGCATTATGGGAGGTAGTATGGAGAAAGCTTACAAGGAAGCTAAAATACTGATCGGGTATGATGAAAAATTAGGACATTCCCAGCTTGCCGCTTTGTACATTGAGGATAAAAACAGTGTGAAGGCGGAAGAAGAATTCAAATTCCTCGAAAATAAATATGGAAGCGCAAAAGATTTTAGCGGTTTATATAATGAGTACGGCTACTTTCTCTTAAACAATAAACGTATAACCGAAGCAATTCAGAAATTTAAAAAGCAAGTTGATCTTGATCCGACGAATGCTAACTCATACGATAGTCTGGGTGACGGATATTTAGCAGCGGGAAATAAAATAGAAGCTATCGCGCAATTTAAAAAAGCACTTGAAATTGATCCGAATTTTTCGGCTTCACAAAAGAAACTGAAAGATTTGACTAAGTGAAGGTAAAATATTTTAAGAATTCCGCACAACCCCACCTACGGCGGGCAGGCCTGAAGGGATTGTGCTGCACGAACAAATTCCGCTGAAGCGGAATATTTTAATCCATCATCGTTTACGATGATTTTTTCGACCAGCGATACCGTTTACGGTATCGCTGATTACGGGAACGGAGGTTTTAATATTTATTTTTCCCCTTGCGTATATAAAAAATCTTTTTTAGGTTTGTACAACAATAAACAAGCAATAGGGTGTTGTGATTATTTTGTTGGTTCTTAAAAGCGCTCATTTTCCCGAAGGGGTAAAAAATTCTTTACAGTCCCCTTTCACATTAAATCAATTCTCAGAGAATTCTTCCCAAAATTATAAAATATTCAGTACACATTTTTGCAATCTAATCGATCTGATTAGCAATGGGAAATGTCATTTTAGTAATCTATTCGGACTGTCCAGTAATGAGATAAGTCATTCCAGTAATGTCATCGAACTTTCTAGTAATCTAACCGATTTTTCCAGAAAACACATCGAACTTTCCAGTAAACTCATTGATCGGTCTAGTAATGGCACCGGAATGTTCAGTAATCACATAAAATTTCCAGTAAACTCATCGATCGAGCCAGTAATGGGAGGATTTTTCCAGTAATGAGACAGTTCGAGCCAGTAAACACATCGATTTTTTTAGTAATGGCAGGAAAACAGGGCAAAATGGCGAAAATTGAGTAAAAAGAGGGTTTGTGAAATTGGGTGGGGTATGGAATAAGATTATGATTATGATTAAGCAAGGGAATGGATGAATGAAACAAGTATGTTTTTCATTCAACCTTTGCGCGGCGAAATCGGCAACCAAAGTATATCTGCACTCGGAAAGAGTAGTTTGGAGATGAAAAATATTCATTCCCATATGGGAATGTTTAAAGATGGAGGGGTTCTTGGTTACAAAGATTTAACACCTATGGTGTTATGGCAGAAATCCCGGAGGGATTTAATATTTGTAACAAGAAGTCAGAACATAAGACAGAATCCCATCGGGATTCAATATTTTTATTTTTTTTAATAGTTGGTTCTGGTTTGTAAGAATAAGTAATGAAGAAAAACGAGTTTAAAAACGGTACTATATAACAAACTAATATATCACAAACTGTTCGGAGGTTCATTATGAAAGAGAAATATAGCAACTATTACCGCATGCTGTTAAGTGTGGAAACATTTTTAGCGGAAAAATCGGAGACAACGGGAACTATTCCTGCATTCGGGAGGGCTATAACCCGATTGAATAACAAAATTGCCGAAATCCAGGAGGCGGATAAAAATCGCGGAGATAAGGCGACCGGAAAGTCCGGGAGCAAAAATGAAACGGAGGACAAACTGATTGCCGCCGTGCTAAAAGCTGCTTCGGCTCTTAAAACTTACGCGGCTGAAAAAGAGTTGAGCGATTTAGCCAAATCGGTTGATATAAGTAAGTGGGATTTAATAAAACTGCGCGATCTTGATCTGGTTTCTAAAGCAGGATTTATTAAAAAGACTGCTCAAGAAAAAATAACTGAATTAGAAGAGCATGGACTTATTGCAGCCGACTTAACGAAGATCGAAGAATTGGCCGCGAATTTCTCTTCGGTTATTGGAGTGATGGGTTCTATAAGAAGCGGTAAGATAAACGTGACAAAAAATCTTGGTGTTTTGATTGATGAGTCCAAAGCAATTTTGGAGAATCAGATAGACGGCTTTGCTGAAACACTTCGAGAAAATCACCTCGACTTTTATAACCAATACAAAGTAGTGCGCGATGTTCTTAATTACGGCGCGTCGCACACAAAACCGGATGAGGAAGATCAAACACCACCCCCACCGGACGGGACGACACCACCGGTGAAGTAAGTTCAAAAACCTCCGACGTTTTGGAAACGTCGGAGGTTTGGATTTTTGTTGACTATTTAAAGAATTTTAATAACGCTAGTGTAGGGGTAAGTGAAATAATTATAATAAATGTTTATTTAGGTATATAAAATGAAAACCCCAATTTTCTTGATGTTGTTTATTGTATCCTTTGTTTTTAATAGCAATTTGATTTCTCAAATCAATAACGAAAATTCTTTTTCTTCTCTATCGGGAATAAAAGAAGTTAATCTTGTAGTGAATATGCAAAATGGTTCTGGAGTTAATCTATTATTTAGTAGTGACAGAATAAGATTAGATTTTGAATTGAAACTTCGAAACGCAGGTTTCAAAGTCTTAAAAATATTTACGAATTCAGATACATTAGATATTGATAAAGCTATTGAGTTGGTCAAAATGGATAACAGTCCATATTTATTTCTAAATATTAAAATTTTCTTAAACTTTGCTTGTCCTCTTAAAAATTGGTTAATATCAATGGATGTTTATCAAAAAGTTAAAATTAAACAAAATATTAAGATGCATGTATCAACTTGGAGTTTAAGTAGTTCTGGTGTAGTAAATGAAGAGTCTACTATCAATTTAAGAGATAGAATAAATAATATTATTGATGAATTCCTTAATGATTATCTGAAAACAAATTCTAAATAGAAAAATATTAAATATTTATATTTTTATTTATTGAGGTAAAAATGAGCATAGTGAATTCAGTTGGAAGAATAAAGAAAGATTTGCAATACTTAAATGATCTTCTTCAGAGGTTTTATAAATCTTCCACACAAGAGTGGAGTGGTAAAGATGATGAATTTATAAGGATCTGGGATTTATTTAAAGAAATAAGGAATGATTTAATATTACTTGATGAAAAACTATTTATCAGGCTTCGTGACTTACTGAGACCAGAGCCAGAATCAAATTCTTTAAGACCGGATGGTATATATTATCGCAAAGACTTTACTCCAGTCATCAATGAACTCAATTTAGCAGTTGAGTATTTTGATCTCTATGTAAAATCAATTTCTAAACCGGAACAAGAAATATCTGTTGATACTTCAACAAACTTACTCACTTCTCGTTTTGGAAAAATTGTTCGTCAATTGAGAAGCAGATATGACCATCGTACAACATTAGAAATAAATGACGAATATGATATGCAAGATTTATTTCATTCTCTTTTATTCCTTTTTTTTGATGACATAAGACCCGAAGAATGGACTCCGAGCTATGCAGGTGGCTGTTCAAGGATGGATTTCCTATTAAAAAACGAGAAAATAGCAATAGAGTTGAAGAAAACTCGAAAATCCTTAGATGCGAAGGAATTGGGGAAACAATTGATAGTTGATATTGAGAAATATAAACAACATCCAGACTGTGAGAAATTAATTTGTTTTGTTTATGATCCTGAATTTTGGATTGCAAATCCCAAAGGCATTGAAAATGATTTATCACAAGTGAAAGAGGATTTTAAAGTGAAAGTAATAATAGAGCCTAAATAATTTTACATGGAAAGTTGAACAAACCATTTTCAATACTACATTTGTTTACGATTTGATATTGTTTTATTTGGTCGCAATTTTGGAGAACACAATTAAGTCTACAATTAGCATATGGAATTTAAAGTAACAAAAATATTAGATCAGGGAACAGACAATCCAATCATTAATCGAATTCATCTTCAATTTTCAGAAATGATAAGTTGTGGCTTTTTCTGGATTGAAGAAGAAAAACAAAAAGAATTTCGTGGTTTGTTATTTAATTTAATGGGAGAATTACTAAAAATAGAAAAGTCTGTTAATAATTATACAAAAGCAGAAGATGCTATAATTTTAAAAATTAATTCACCTGATGGGATTAAATATCAGAAAAATGGTTTTTTATATGACGACCCAACAATAGAATTAAATGAAAAGTTTGAAGATTTTCTAATAAAATCTGTTGTTTCAATACGTAAATTCGTAAAAGTATGTTCTTATATTATAAACAAAAATTTTGATGGTCATAAAGCTTTATATAAATACATATCAAATAACTTCAAACCAGAAACTTCTTTTTATAAGTGGTTCGAGGTAAGAAGTAGATTAGTGAAAGAAATTTATGATCTAAGAGGGTTAGTCGAACACGAAGAATTAAAAATTGACAAATTTGAAGTTAAAATAATAGAAAACAGAATAACGATAATATTGCCCAAAATAGCTGGTACGGAATTAGTCTTAAGAGAATATATGCAAGGGGGATTGAAATTTTTATTCGATTATTATGAGCATATGATAGCACAATTACTTTCGACTATTTATAAAGGTTATGGCAAAATCATTATTTTGCAAAAAGAACAAATGAGTAACAATAGAAATTTTAAGTACATAATAGATTTTAATATCAAGTAAACGTTTTACCAAAGCGTTAATCTGTTTCTGTTACTACTTCATTTGTTATTCTTAACGTGAACACATCCGAAGTTTTTATGACTACGGATATTTGTAATCTTTAAGTGTCTGAATAAATGAGAATAAACAGCCCGCTCCGATGGAGCTAAAATAATTATTCTCTCTAAAATGCTATAAACAGAAAGCTCCTACGGAGCTAAAAAGTGTTAGAGGATAATAAAATTGTAGTAAAAAAGGAGTTTAATCCTTCCGGGACTTTAGAAACTTCGGATTAGTATTTGACGAGCTAAAGAAAAACCTTATATTTTATTTGTGGAAACGACAAGATATTTCAGAGAACAAGTAATCATTAAGCGTCCGTACTTGAAAGAGGAATGGATTGAAAGTATATTAAAAAATCCGTTAAAAATGGTAAAACAAGAAAACGATGATCGCATCCGGTTTTGGGGTTATGTTAAAGAGTTAGACAAATATTTACGTGTAGTTACACTCGAAGACGGGAAAACAGTTCACAATGCTTTTCCCGATAGAGATTTTAAGGAGTAGAAGAATGAAACTAAACTATTATCCGGAAACCGATTCACTTTATATTGATTTATCGGAAAAGAAAAGTGTTGAATCCAAAGAAGTTGCAGACGGAATTATTGTAGATTTTGACGAAACAGGCGCTGTTGTAGGGTTTGATATTGATCATGCCAGCAAAGTTGTTAATTTACAAAAATTGGAATCTGATTCGATGCCTGTTAAATCCTTTGCGATTGCTTCATAAGAAATAAACTAATAATTTCTCCCCCAAGATTGAAATTAATATTAGCTACAATCTTCCAAGGTTTTTAGAACTGTGCAGGTTCTAAGCTTCTATCAGTACTTCTTCACTTCTTCCAAAATGTATTTGGCAATTGCTCTGGCTTCGGCCGGTTTTAGACCCTGACTTGGCATTGGCGGATATGCGGGATTGATCTTTGTCGGATTTAGTACAAACGCCGCAAGTTTATCAACATCACCTTTGTATTTTGGCAATGTTTCTTTGTACGGAGGTCCCACTAATTTTTGATCATATTTATGGCAGGCAGAACACTTTCCGTTAAAAATATCAGCGCCGCTAATTTCTGCTATCGTTGATACACCTTTCATTGCATTCAAAGTTGCATCGTATTCTGCCGAAAGAACAAGCGCCTGCTTTTTAGTAACATTTCTAAATGCCGACTGCTCTGAAATAATTAGGAATAATAAAGCCGATACCATCAGAAGAAAAACCATTCCGCTATACTGCAAATTAGATCTTTTTAACATCGCATAGAGAAGATGGAAAATCCAGAATACCGCTAGCAGCGATAAGACTGCAAACCCAAACACAGATGAAGAAAGTGCGAGAGACGGAAGCGCAACTAAGTTCAACAATAAAAAGATAGGTTGAAAGAGCGTAAAGAAAAAGGTCAATGTAAGAGCAATCTTCTTTACAAAATTCTTGTACTCTTCATTATCAAAAGCTTTTCCGCCTTCCCAAAAGAAATAAATGAAAAGGAGAAACGCACCGGTAAGCGCCAACGCTGCAGTAACAAAATGAACCCACTTAACTAAAACTGAAAACGAAGTAAAAAGATATAATACTCCGGTTACATTCCAATCAACTGGATTTAACGCAAGATTAATTCCGCCAACAAAAAAGTAAGAACCGATCAGCAAAAAGATAATTCCCCAAAATCCCGATTTACGATTTACCCTGGCAACATTAACAGCAAAGTTTGAATATTCTTTTTCCCGCTCCTCAAGTTTAACGGAAGAAAACAATGAAGTAAAAACCCATGAATAGCGGTAGGTATAAACGAACACTAATCCGATTGTAATTAAAATGAACGCGAAAATAAAAAACCAGATGGTAACCACTTTTAAATTATGAAGGATTTGAGCATAGATCAGAAGTAAAGCGGTTAACGGAATTACTCCGAGTCCAACCCCTGCGCCTTTTGTAAAGGTAGTAAACGCAATAACTTCTTTTGAGAATTTTGTATAAAATCCGTTCTCATCGCTCTTCCCTTTTCTCTTTGCATATAAGGAAACAATTGTTCCGCCAATTACCAGACTTATGTACGGCACGAACAAAAATAAAATTAAGATCGCCATGTAATGCAACAAGGCAATATGCTCTAAAGATTGAGGGAGAACTAATTTATCTAAAAAATCCATCTAAGCTACCTTTATAAGAGTAAAATTTTTTCGATTGAAATAAAAAGAATTAACGCCGCAACAAACAAATTAATTTCTAAAAATACTTTACGGAGAGATCGTTTGTCGATATTTTCGCGCAACAACTTTGCAGAACGGATGATAAGTCCTATAACTAAAATTAGAATACCGGCGCTTGCAAAAGAAAGATCAATAATACTGAAGAGAGGCATCAGTAATCCGGTAACACCAGTAACACAAATCCAGACATAAGTAATGCGTGCAAGCTGCGTTTCGTTAAAATATTTTTTTAATGTCGGGTATCCTGCATCTTCATAATCTTTTCCGAATGCAAGTAACAGCAACCAAAAATGTGGTATCTGCCAAATAAAAAAGAAGAAAGCGATCAGCAGAGCTTGTGGATCAAAAACATGTCCGCCACCGGTTACCCAGCCAACAACGGGAGGAATTGCACCAATTACTGAACCGGGAATAATGGCAAAAGATGTTTTGCGTTTAAGCGGAGTATAAATAGCATTGTACCAGAGAAGAGCAAGTAGTCCCATCAGCACTGCAACTAATCCGGATGAAATGTATAAAAGTATCGATCCAACGATTGATAAAACAAGAATGATACTTAAAACACTTCGACGAGAAATTTTCCCGGAAGGAATTGGGCGATTCTTTGTCCGTTCCATTTGTGCATCGAAAACAGCTTCCTGCAAATGATTGAGTGCGGCAGAACCGGAAGCGAGAAGAAAAATTCCTAATGCAGCGCCGAGTAATTCTATTCCAAAAACTTTTGTAGCGCAAAGGTATCCAAAGACCGTTGTGATCATCACAAAAACGGTAATGCGGAACTTAATTAGTTCGAGAAATATGTTGAGTCGTTCTTTCACTCTTCTCCGTGAATTAGTTAAAAGTAGCAAGTGGAAAGTTGCAAGTATTAGTCTAAGGATTTGATTAATCCGAAAAGCATTTTTGAGATTTCTTTTGATCCTGAAACCAGTGCCTCAAAATTTGGCTTATCGATGTAATTTAAATCCAAAGCTGCGTAAAGCATACTTCTTACTTCTCCATTACTCCCTTTTGATATATTTAAAAAATACTTAAACTCATTATTAGATTTTCGTTCCTGCCTGACGGCGGGCAGGCAAATCCTTCAGCAATATTATTCATCACAGAAATTGTTGCGCGCTGTATTTGATCTCGAAAAGAATAGTCGCGGCAAGAATGAAATATTTTATAAATTGAAACAACCTGTTCTTTAGCTTTTTGCCAAACCAACAAATCTTCAAAAGATAAAATTTTATTCATATTATCTTTCGCTTTCCACTTTCCACTTTCAACTTGTTACTTTCCACTAGATTTAGCTGAAACCGGTGCGTTCTTCTTAACTAATTCAGCCTTCAGCCAGGCTTCAAAATCTTGCTGAGGAAGTACAATCACTTTTGAGTACATTGCCGAATGGCTCAAGCCGCAATATTCGGCGCAAGCAATGTCAAACTTGCCGACATGTTCGGGTAAAAACCAGATCGAGTTATTTCTGTTTGGCATTACATCTCTTTTAAAACGGAATGCAGGAATAAAGAAACTATGATTCACATCCATCGAATGAAGATTTACTTCGATCGCTTTATTAACCGGGACATAAAGTGAATCGGCTTTAACTCCGTTAGCATATTCAAAAGTCCATTTCCACATTTGCGCTGTAACCTTAACAACCATTGCATCTTTAGGAGGATTTTTCAAATCTCTGTAACCAACCCAACCGTACCAGAACATTGCCATAACTAAAATTACGGGAATAACCGTCCAAAGTATTTCTAATTTTGTATTGCCTTCAATGTTTACAGCTTTCTGTCCTTTTTTTCTGTTATACTTAAAAACGAAATAGATCATTAAAAAAGTAATCAATGCTAAAAGGATGGAGGAGATTCCTACTATAAACCAGAAAGCTCCATTCACCAAATCAATATGATTCGTACCGAAAATCATGCTTCACCTTATAAAAAACTATAATCTGAAAATAAAAGAGAGATCGAGATCAAAAGGAATAACACCGCAACAGCTACGAATATTTTGAAAGTAGCGGTTTCAGTTTTTAAGTGCATAAAAAATGTTAGTACTAAATATGATTTTATACATGCAATTGTCAGCGCTGTAGCTACCGTTAAGTTTCCAAAATTTATTCCGGCAACCGCAACGGTAACTCCCGTAAGCGTCATCAGAACAAGCCAGACTAAAATATAAATTCCGTATGTCGGCTTATGATCAACTGTATTATGTTCCGCTGATGCGGATTGTTCTCCACTCATACAAAAAATATCCTTAAGTAATTAAATAGAAAAGCGGGAATAAAAAGATCCAAATTAGATCGACCAGGTGCCAGTATAAACCGGCTGATTCAAGTCGGACATAATTAGTTTCATTAATTCTCCCTTTAATAGTATAACCTGTCATAACTTCAATTAAAAGAATTCCAATCATCACATGCAAAGCATGCAATCCGGTCATCACGTAGTACAAACCGAAAAAGATCACTTCCCCATTTCCTTTTCCTAAAAGAATTTCAGAACCGGGAAAAATTCCATGATGAATTTTAATATTCCATTCGAAGTATTTGTTGACTAAAAATCCAACAGCCAGAACTATTGTAACGATCTGGAAAAAGACAGAAAGATTTTTATTTTTTTTACGGATCGCAACAATCGAAAGTACGATTGTTAAACTGCTTGTAAGAAGAATTATCGTGTTCAAAGCGCCGAGCGAGGTATTTAATTCTTTTGCGGCTACGTGAAATTCAGCTTGATAAGTATACCGGTAAACGGCATAAACAAGGAACATACCTCCGAATAAAACCAATTCCGTAAAAAGAAAAAGCCACATTCCAAGCCGCGAGCCGACGTCGTCGCGGTGAACATGTTCAACAGTGTGTTCGGCAATTGTACTCAATTGTCCTCCTTTACTAAAATTTCATCATTATCTTTATATTCGTAGGGACCGGCGGTAATTGTAGGAATTACTTCAAAATTTTCAAGCGAAGGAGTGTTTTGAATTGACCATTCAAGTGTTTCTCCTCCCCAAGGATTGATCTTTGTATAAGTTGTTTTACTTCTCAATGCTTTAATAAAATTTGTGAACATAATAATAAGTCCGGTAATCAATATCCATGAGCCAATTGTCGAAATGAAATGATAGATATGGAATTCAGGCAAATAATCAAAATATCTTCTCGGCATTCCCAACCATCCCATAACGAACATGGGGAAATAGAGCGTGTTGAATCCAACGAACAAAAACCAAAATCCGGTTTTAGCAGTTCTCATGTTGTACATTTTACCAAACATTTTCGGGAACCAATAATGGAGAGCTGCAAAAATTCCAAAACCGGTTCCGCCAAACATTACATAATGGAAATGTGCAACGATAAATGATGTATCGTGAATGTGCATGTTCACCGATAAAGCGCCTTGAATAAGTCCGGTAAATCCACCGATCGAAAATAAAAAGATAAATCCCAAAGCATAAAGCAAAGGAGCATCAGTTTGGATAGAGCCTTTATATAATGTGGCGACCCAATTAAATACTTTAATCGCACTAGGAATAGCGACCAGAAAAGTCAGCAGAGAAAAAATCACTTGTGCGGTTTCACTCATTCCAACCGTAAACATATGATGAGCCCAAACCATTGAACCGAAAAGTGCAATAGCTAAACTTGAAAATGCAATAAATTTATATCCGAAGATTGTTCGATGTGCAAAGACAGGAATAATTTCAGAAATAACACCCATTGCCGGAAGTATCATAATGTACACTGCCGGATGAGAATAAATCCAAAACAAATGTTGATACAACACCGGGTCGCCGCCCAACGCCGGATCGAATAATCCAACTCCGAAAGCTCTTTCAAATACAACCAACAAAAGTGTAATTCCAACAATTGGCGTTGCTAAGATTTGAACCCATGCGGTAGCATACAATGACCAAACAAATAACGGCATGCGGAAGAATCCCATTCCCGGCGCGTGCAAACGATGGATCGTAACAACAAAATTTAAGCCGGTTAAAATTGAGGAGAACCCGAGAATAAATGCTGCGATCAAAGCGGGCATTACATTCGTATTTGTTCTAATACTGTATGGAATGTAGAAAGTCCAGCCGGTATCTACAGGGCCGCCGGGCAGAAATACAGAAATAACTGCGAGCAATCCGCCGATAACCAGCAACCACCAGGAAAGTAAATTTAGCCTGGGAAAAGCCACATCTTTTGCGCCGATGAGAATGGGGAGGAAAAAGTTTCCGAATACTGCCGGTAAAGCAGGAATAACGAAAAGAAAAATCATTATGATACCGTGCAGTGTAAATAACGAATTATATGTCTGCGGATCCATTATCGTTCTGCCGGGTGCGATTAATTCCAACCTCATAAAAAAAGCTAAGGTAACCCCAACCGCAAAGAAAATTAGCGTTGACATAAGATAAAGCAGTCCAATCCTTTTGTGATCGGTCGACAATATCCATGCAAAAATACCGGAATGCTTTCCTTTATAATCTAAATAGCTAACTGAATTTCCATTATTGTGCATTAATTCTAAACCTCTTTACTCATTTTTTTTCTTGGCTTTACGGATAACACCACTATAAACACAACCGCGAACAATAAAATTCCGCCGCCGGCAATTCTTGTAACATTTAAAACGTATTTTCTTCCTTCAGGATCGTAGTTGAAACAAAATTTTAAGATATTGGCAATTGTTGGAGATACTTTTCCTTCGGAGGCTTCAAGTATAGCCATTTTCAAATCGAAAGGAAGAAAAGATGTTCCCATCAAATAGCGGGTAATTTTTCCGGTAGGTGAAATCAAAATCAAAGCTGATGCGTGTGCAAATTGTCCATTTTCTTTTTTGAAAGCGAAACCGGCAGAATTTGCAAGCTTTAGAATGTTTGCCTTATCACCGGTTAAAAATCTCCAACCATCCGCGGGAAATTGTTTCTGCACAGCCGTCAAAATGTTTTGCTTTTTCTTTGCCGCAACAGTGGAATTTTCCTCATCATCAAATGAAACACAAACAAGCTGGTAGTCTTTTGCCGGAGTTAAATCAACTCTATCTACCAATGAGGCTACTTCCGCCATCAACGGATTACATAAACTTGGACAGTTGTAATAAACGAACATTAACACCGTTGGTTTATTTATTATCTCTTTTAAAGATACTTGTTTATTATTCTCATCAGTAAAAACAGATTCAACAGCTAACTGTTTACCTAACTTTTCATTTATTCCCGGCTCTACTAATTTTACTTTTCCCGTTTGCCCAAAGGTAATTCCGACAGTTGGAATAATAACTAACGAAAAAAATATCATTGCTCGCAGTTGAAAGAAAAAAGAAGATGTAATTATCTTTTCCATTTTAAACAGCGATCCTCTTCATTAAAGAAAATAGTTCAGAGATTTCTGTACTGCTGAGAGAAAAAACTTTCCCGGAAAAACCGTTAGTGGAAAGATTATCTGTGATAACCGCAAGGAATTCTTTTTCTCCAACTTGCCACGAAGTTGAGTTTAGTAATGTAGCCAAAGCTTTTGGTTGATTGTTCGTAACATTAAAAAATGTTACAGCGGCAGTGTTTTGAGATTTTTCTGTTCTTAAAGTTGAAAGAATAAAATTTATTTTTTGAACTTTAGTTAGATATTCAGTTTGCAAAGATTTTTCAGCGGACGCAACCGGCACCGTTCCCGGTATTTTTGTCCCGGCTGAAAGAGCATAAGTTTTATCAAGATTTGAAATGTCTTCGGGAGTATCTTGCGGAGGATTTGGCATCCAGATTTTAATAAATTGAATGATTGCGATTCGATCTGAAGGAGCTAAATAATCAAAACCCGGCATTCCTGAAGTTAAAATTCCCTTCTGCAAGGTGTTATAAATTTCGGTTGCTTTTCTTCCAAACTTCCAACCATCAACCGAATGAAAATTTCTCGGTTTTGGATTGAGCGCAACTCCTGCAGCACCGTCACCATTTCCTTCCGCACCATGACAGGAAGCGCAAGCATTTTGAAAAATTTGTTTCCCTTTTTCAACTAAAGCCGGAGTTGATTCGGAAAAACTTTTTAGATCAACTGCGGCAGCAACTTTAGCGTCTGCGATTGGAAGATCAGCAACAACAACAGTTGAATCATCTAACACCGGTGCAACTTTATTTTGAACAAGCGCACCGGAATCTCCAATGTACAAAAATCCAATCCCGATGATAACAACAAGAAAATAGGGATAGATCAATGCCATTATTTTAATTGGGTCATTCAGTAAATCAGAAAAAGAAAATTTATTTTTTGTCATAGTTCTTCACAATTATAATCTAAAGTTTAAACCTTTTTCAAGTTTCGGGTCGCCAACCGGAACGAGATTTTGTTTTTTAGCACTGAAATAGAAAACCAGGATAAATCCGCCAACAGCAGAAATTAAAAAGCTGAATTCAAAAAATATCGTTAACGCTCCGGCTTTTGCTGAATGAACTTGAGGCATGATCAACCAATAAAGATCGAGCACATGCGCGAATAAAATCCAAACGGAGATAAATTTCAATCGCTTCGGATCCATCTTAGAAGGCTGTGTTAACAATGCTGCGTAAGGCACAAGAAAATGAACGAATATCAATCCTAACGAAATATATGACCAGTATCCTCCCCATCTTCCAATGAACCAGAAAGTTTCTTCAGGAAGATTTGCATACCAGATCAACATGAATTGAGAAAATGCGATGTAAGCCCAAAAGTTTATAAACGTAAATTGCAAAGCTCCAAGACTAAAGAGATGTTCGTTGTTCATTCTCGGATGCAAGTATCCTTTTTCTTTTAAAAGAACAGTAGCTAAAGTTATCGCTGCTAGCGCAGCAACAAAAGAACCGGCAAAAAAGTAAATTCCGAAAATTGTTGAGAACCAATGCGGTTCAAGACTCATCATCCAGTCAATAGCTGAAACGGTAATTGTAATGGCGAATATCGGCATGAAAGCAGCCGAAAGTTTATTATTCTTTTTTGTAAGTGATTGATCTTTTGTCTGATCTTGCTTACGTGAATTACCGATAAACAGATAGTAGAACAATGACCAAATTCCAATAGTGAACAACGTTCTGATGATGAAAAATGTTGTATTTAAATAAGGTGATTTTCCACTCAATATTTTGTCGTGCGAAGTAACATCAGGATGGGACCACTCGAAAATTGATCGGAGATTTAACAAAAGTGGAATTACGAGAATAAACAAAATCGGAATGAGTGAAGCAAAGAATTCCGGAATTCTTCTTATCGGTGTACTCCAATCAGCTCCGGCAAGATATTCAAGAGCGATTAGAAAAAGTGAACCCACCGCAATGCTCATTATAAAAACATAAGCGAGCAAATAATCGAACAGCGCTCTTTGTGCATCAAAGATGAACCCGGCAACACCAAGCACCAATCCAACCGCTACAAGAATAAATCCTAAACGTTTTAAACTTTCAGGAAGATTTTTCTTTTGATAAACTAAATCATGGTGCGACATTAGACGAAGTCTCCTTTTTCGCTTCTATAATTTCAAGTGGAGAAGCATTTTTAGCTTTTTGTAAAGCTCTGATGTAATGGATCACTGCCCAGCGTTCCTCGCGGGAGAGTTGAGAAGTATATGAAGGCATTACATTTTGTCCGTTTACAATAACATGATAAATATTTCCGTCCTGCCAGCCTCTAACTTTTTCCGAATGCAGACTTGGCGGATTTGGGAACTGCCCGCGTAAACGGCTGTCGCCATCACCAAAATTTCCGTGACATGGAGAACAGAAAGTTAAAAATCTTTTCTTTCCTAAATTCAGAACTTCATTTGTGGGAGTTAACGGATTTGAAAGCGGTACAACCGGAGCGGCGAGTCCTTTATATTCATAAGGAATAAAATTTCTTGCAACAGTTCCTTCGACCGGTTTTCTCATTCCAAACCCATCCGCATAAAATAAACTTTTCGACTGTGCAGTTACTTTCTTCTGGTTCATCATCCAATCGAAAGGAGTCATGTAGATCAATTTATTTAATGTAACGTAAGTAGCGCCTGAGGTTAATAATCCGATAAGAACTAAAAGAGTAATAAACTTCGGTTCAAAAATGTTTACAGCTTCGGCAGCCGGATAATAAACTTCAGAAATTTCTTTTGCATGTAATTCTTTGAATAACGCTTTCACTTTTTCAAGATCAAATAAAGCATCCTCACTCTCGATACAAATACCGTACTTATCACCGGAGACAGCTTTCATATATGGTGTATCATGCAGCGGATGACTATTTGAAGGGAATTTAAAATAGAAAGCGAGCATTCCAATTACTGTTGCAAGAGTTGCAAACAACACAGTAACTTCAAAAGTTATCGGAACAAATGCCGGTAAAGCAAAAAATGGTTTTCCGCCGATGATCATTGGATAATCTATTGACATCGCCCAATACATAAAAAGTAAAGCGAACGCGGCGCCGGAGAGTCCAAACGACAGAGTAATGTATCCCAACTTTGATGGTTGAAGTTTCATTACCGAATCCATTCCATGCAGCGGATATGGAGTATGAACATCATATTTTTTGTAACCGAGTCCGTTTACCTTTGCGGCTGCATGAACAAGTTCATCCGGAGTGTTGAACAGAGCAGTTAAACCGAATAATTTATTTGCGCTCATTATTGTTCTCCTCCATGATGTGAAGGTTGAGCCCCTTCGGCTACAGCTTTAATTTCCGACATTGCAACTACCGGAAGTGTTTTCGTAAATATTAAAACTAAGGTGAAGAAGAGTCCGAAACTTCCGATCAAGGTTCCGAGATCAACAATTGTCGGGACAAAATATCCCCAACTTGATGGAAGAAAATCTCTGTGAAGACTTGTAACGGTAATTACAAAACGTTCGAACCACATTCCAACGTTTACTAAGATTACGATAACCAGCATAAACGGAATTGTTCTTCTAATCTTTCTGAACCAGAAAAGTTGCGGGATAATTACATTACAACTTACCATTATCCAATACGCCCATGCGTATGGACCGAAAGCTCGATTAATAAACACAAACTGTTCAAATGGATTTCCGCTGTACCATGCGATAAAAAATTCCATCCCATATGCGTATCCGACCATAGAACCGGTAACTAAAATTATTTTATTCATCTTCTCGAGATGATTTAGTGTAATTATCTCTTGAAGATCAAAAACTTTACGAACGAATATTAGTACTGTTACTACCATCGCAAATCCACTAAAAATAGCACCTGCAACAAAGTAAGGTGGAAAAATGGTTGTGTGCCATCCGGGAATAATTGAAACAGCAAAGTCAAAACTAACGATAGTATGAACAGATAAAACTAAAGGAGTGGCAAATCCGGCAAGAAGCATATAAGCTTTTTCGTAATGCTGCCAATTTCTGTGCGAATTTCTCCAACCTAAACTGAAAATAGAATAAATAGTTTTCTTCAATTTTGAAGCGGTTCTATCTCGGAGAACACCAAAATCGGGGATCAATCCAACATACCAGAAAACTAACGAGACGGTAAAATAAGTTGAAACTGCAAACACATCCCAAACCAATGGAGAAGTAAAGTTCACCCATAAACCATGTTGATTCGGATATGGCATTAAATAACCGGCTAACCAGGGACGACCGGTATGAATTATAGGAAAAATACCAGCGCACATAACGGCGAAGATTGTCATTGCTTCAGCAAAACGTGCAATACCCGTTCGCCATTTTTGGCGTAAAAGATAAAGCACCGCAGAGATCAATGTTCCCGCGTGACCAATTCCAACCCAGAAAACAAAGTTGGTAATATCAAAAGCCCAACCTACCGGTTGATTCAATCCCCACACACCTGTTCCGTTAAAGAATAGATAAGTAACACAAATCACGCCGATAAGAAGCAAGGTTAAAGTAATTGATAACGCTATGAAAAATTTTCTATCCGGTTTTTCGTCAAGAGGTTTTGCAATTAACCGGTCGATATCGGCTAAGGTAATTCTACCATCAATTACCGGCAATTCTTGGGAGTAATCAATATTCACTATACTTCCTCCGAATGCGTATTTCTAAGTTTTGCTAAATAAGTTACGTTTGGTTTTACATTCAATTCTTCTAACACATAATAACCAAGTTTATGATTTCTATATTGATAAAATTCTTCGCTCTTGTCCTTGATGTTGCCAAACTTGATCGCTTCAGTTCCGCAAGAAACTTGACAAGCAGTTTGAACATCACTTCCTTTAAGCGGTTGATTTTTGCTGATGGCTTCCGAGCGCGCTTCCATAATTCGTTGGATACAGAAAGAACATTTTTCCATAACACCGCGCGAACGGACTGTTACTTCGGGATTATGCATAAGTGAAACAGAATCCTCTAAATAATGCCCATTGGCAACGTAATCTCTGAAATTGAGAAAGTTAAATCTTCTAACTTTATAAGGACAGTTGTTTGAACAATATCTTGTTCCAACGCAACGGTTATAAACCATTTGGTTCAAACCATCAGGACTATGTTGAGTTGCTGCGACCGGGCAAACATTTTCGCAGGGCGCTTGATCGCAATGTTGACAAAGCATCGGCTGTACTGCAACTTTTGGTTCTTCGGGAGTTCCGGAATAATAGCGGTCGATCCTCAACCACATCATTTCCCTCCCCTTTTCAACTTGCTCCTTGCCGACCACAGGAATATTATTTTCAACATTACAAGCAGCTACGCAATTTCCGCATCCAATACATCGATTCAGATCGATCGACATTCCCCATTTAACATCGTTGTATGCAAAATCATCATACATGTTTGGAGCGTGATGTTCTTTTCCTTCTTGTAGAAAATCGGGATTTTTAATGAATCGAAGTACTGTTCCTTCTTGAATAATATCACGTTTGAGATGCGCATCTTTTGTAAGGGTGTCATCAAAATTTTGGTGATCTTGTGTTGAAACAACTTTATGCGAACCGCTAACTTTAGCGACAGAAACATTTGTCAAAATCCAGGGTGAATTTGAAATTCCAGAAGCAGCGAAAAATGGTTGAACATTTACACCAGCTTCTTCCGCAATAATTCCGGAATATTTTCTTCCGAAGCCTGTTTCAATCGCGATAAAATTATCAGCAACACCCGGTTGCAGAATTGCCGGAATGGTGATTTTCTTATTTTCAAATTTAATTTCAACCAGATCATTATTTTTTACACCGAGAGATTTAGCTGATTTTTCAGAAATCGCAGCGTAATTATCCCAGGTAACTTTTGAGACCGGATGCGGGAGTTCCTGGAGCCATCCATTATTCGAGAAGCGTCCATCACCTAAACGATAACTTTCTGCAATTAAAACGGTAAAGTGAGATGAATCCTTAGACGGTTTAACTCCAGCCAAAGAAGTTGATGAAAAAGATAGATTTATAACAGCTTTTTCTTTTGTAGTGATTACTCCATCGTGTAATGCCCCAACCCAGAATTTCTCAAAGGTAAATGGTGATGAAACTTTGGGGAAAATATTTTGCTGCCAGTTATTTTTTAAATAATCAAGATAGAGTTTGTCAGAATAATTTTTCGGATTAGCAGAAATCCAGTTAAGTAGAACCGCTTCTTTTTGTCTTGTCTTGTAAATCGGAGAAATAACCGGCTGTTGTAAACTGTAAACTCCGGTACGAACATTGTAATCTCCCCAAGATTCTAATGCGTGATTGATCGGCAAAACATACGTGCTGTTAAACGCAGTTTCATTTTCAAATTCAGAAAGCGTTACAACGGTTGAAACTTTATTTAACGCTTTATCATACTGTAAATCTTTCGGCAAATGATAAACCGGATTTGCATCAAAGTGAATAACTGCTTTCACTTTTCCGGCATTCATTGATGTGACCAAAGTTTTAAACTCTTCTATCGAATTATAAACTGAATGAGCAACATCAGTCTGACCGGCATTATATAATTTTGTGTTTCCTAAAACTTCATTCAATAAATGTACCGCAATTTGAGTTTGCTCATCAAGCGCACGTCCGCCATAAACGATAGCTGATCCGCGGTTAGCGGCAAGATCGTTTACAAGAAGTGAAAGTTTTTTATAATCAACTCCATATTTGGAAGCAAAATCTTTTAAAGAATAATTTGCAATTTGGTTCTTTGCGTTAGCATCAATCACCGGTGAAGAAATGTTATTCTTCGTTACCACTTCATTTAATAAAGAAAGTACAAAGACTAATTGGTTATCGGGGCGTATTCTGAATCTGTAATCGGCGTTCATTCCCGTCAAGGACATATTTCCTTCTGCAGCATACAAACGGTTAAATGACTTAACATTATTCACATCTTTTCGGTTTGCGAATAATCTCATTTGTTCAACAACATTTCCTTCAACACCTAAAAAATCACCTTCGAGTGAAAGAATGATATTTGCTTCGTCCCATTTAATAAGCGGGAAAACTACTCCACCGTAACATTTCTTCCATGCTGAGTTTTTTATTTCGTTATGAAAAACATCGTACGAATAAATTTTGGCAGAAGGATATTTTATCTGAAATTCTTCTAACAATTTTTTAATCGTTGGTGAGTTAACTCTATGAGTGATAACAGCAATTTCCGAACCGGCGGCTGAATCCAAGCTGTTTTTAATTTGTGAATCAACATTTCCCCAACTTGTTTTTTCAAATATGCCGCCACTTTTTACAAGCGGAAATTGTAATCGAGAAGGATCATATAAATTGAGAATCGAGGCTTCACCTTTAGCGCACACTTTCCCTTTATTTACCGGATGATCAGGATTTCCGTCAATTTTTATCGGTCGTCCTTCTCTTGTTTTTACAAGAATGCCGCAATTTTGTACGCAACCGTTACAAGTAGAAGCATAATAATCGGGTCTTCCGGGATTCACTTCTTCGGGTTTAACATTGTAAGGAATTATTTCTCCTTTGTCACGGTAATCTGAGCAACCGGCGCCTGCTAAAGCTGCGGAGGCGCTTAACAATGCAATGAATTTTCTTCGTGAAAGTCCGGAAAGATTTTTATCAATACTAAAATCGTCGGTGACTTCATCAGAAAATTCATGTTTTTTGGCTTCAATCGTTTTTTTATCCGAATACAGTTCTTCAAAACTGCGCCAATAATTTGGATCAGGATTATTATTCTGTGAAAAATTTTGATCAGCCATTTACCGCACCTGTTGAATTTCTCTTAACTGCATCTGGATTTTCTTTTATTGTAATTCTTACTGGCTTATTTTTTTTGTTGAAAAAAAGCTTTACCGGGTTTGATAGTACCGCAGTTCCGGCAATTACAGCCGCACCAAACGATACAAAAAAATTTTTTCTTGAAAGTTTCATTTTTTCTTCCGTTTATAAACTATCTGTGACAAGCCCAGCAATTATCCGGACCGTTTTTCACTTGCTTCAAATAAGGTAACTTAGCTTGAGCGTTTCTGTGGCAGTCCAAACATGCTTTCATTACAAAAGAATTCATCTGTCCAACAACATCCATTTTAGGAATATCTCCATGACAAGAGACGCATTGTATTCCCTTATTTACGTGAACGCTATGGTTGAAATAGGCATAATCCGGAACTTTGTGGATTCTTTTCCAGGGGATGGGAGTGCCTTCTTTAAAATATTTTATCAATTTAATTACCTCAGGTCGGTCTTTTCTCGCAATTGAATGACAATTCATACAAATTGAAGCAGCCGGGATAACCGCGTGGCGTGAGTTCTCAACTCCGGTATGACAATATTGACAATCAATTTTCATTGTTCCTGCATGAAGCAAATGAGAAAACTTTATCGGTTGAGCGGGTGTGTAACCAATCCCATCTCTTTCCGAACGGGAAATGAAATAAGTTATGCTAAAAGAAGCCGCCACTACAAAGAGAATTAAAGGTAATCTGACTCTCAAAAGATAATCTAAAAACTGCTTAGACATCTGATTCCTTATGATAATAGTAAAATAATCTAATAATCATGAATAATATCTTGTTAAAATTGGAAACACAATGAACCCTGCTTGGGAATGCCCTTGAAAATAACTTAAAATCGTGGGTTGAAAGTTAAAAAATCAAACCTTAAAACAAAAATTTTACCGAATATTTTTCGTCTATTTATTGAAGTTCATGGATTTTTTTACAAGAGAAACTGTGTGCATTACTTCCATGCTTAAACCGTATTTCTTTACCCCGTATTTAAGTTGACCGATACAACCAGGATTTCCGGTAACGACAATATCCGCACCGGTTTCTTTAAGATTTTTCATTTTGCGTTCGAGAACTTTTTCGGCATCATCATGTTGCGTTACGTTATAGATGCCCGCACTACCGCAACACCATTGCGATTCTTCCAGGTTTGCAAGCTCTAAACCTGGTATTTGCCGTAATATTTTCCTTGGCTCTTCCGTTATTTTTTGTGAATGGCATAAATGACACGCATCGTGATAGGTAACTTTTTCTTTTAGCGCGGATATGGAAGCACACGGTTCAATATTGGCAAGAAATTCGGATATATCTTTTACACGTAAAGAAAATAACCTGGCTTTTTCAGCGTATTTAGGATCATCCTTAAAAAGATGGACATATTCTTTCATAAAAGCTCCGCATCCGGCTGAATTGGAGACAAGAAAATCATATTGATGCTTCGAGAAAACATCTAAATTTTTCTTTGCCAATTTTATCGCTTTTTCAATTTGTCCGTTATGTGCATGGAGCGAGCCGCAACAAACTTGATCCTTAGGAGTGATAATTTCACATTCATTTTTCTTTAGGACCTCAATTGTATCAATGTTAATATCAGCGAAAGCTACATCCATGATGCAACCGGTTGAGAAGGCTATTTTATACTTTGCTGCTTTTTCTGGATACTCCTTCTCAGCAATTGTTTTGCTTGAAAATTGTTTTGAAATGGTGGGAGTAAGACTTTCGATCTCAACATATTTTTGAGTCATGGGAAAAAACGATAATCCGCTGACAATCCATTTCCTAAGGGCTGTGTTTTGATAGAAATAAAGCATTCGAGCAAACAACTTTAGTCTATAATGTTTTGCAACCACCGAATTCAACATAAATTTTTTTATCAACTTATTAATTTTCGATGTACCGACTTTGCTTTGCTCAATCACAACTCTTGCACTTTCCACCATTTTTCCGTATTGAACCCCGGCAGGACAAGCCGTTTCACAAGCCTGACAGTCCAAACAAAAATTCATCTCTTCAGCAAAAAGATTGGACAATTCAAGTTTCCCTTCAGCTACAGATTTAATCAATTTTATTCTTCCGCGCGGAGAGGATCGTTCCATTTTTGTCAATTCATAAGTCGGACATGTAGCTAAGCACATTCCGCAGTGCATGCATTGTACGAGAATATCATCATTTGGTAAGTATTTTTTTAGAAGTGCTTTATCTTTTGAGGAAATCATCTTAATATTTTAATGATGAGTGAGGAATTCTGGAATTTGTTCTCTTGTTGAGGGAAGCGCACCTTCACATCTCGGTGATATAGTTAGAATTTTGCCTGGGTTCAAAACATTGTTAGGATCAACAACCGTTTTAATTTTTTTCATGAATTCGATTCCCTCTTTACCAACTGCATTTTCGAGAAAACCTTTTTTCGCCAGACCGGTTCCATGTTCTCCTGTTATCGTACCGCCTAATTTAATAGCCTCATTAAAAATAAAATCGAACGCCTTATGTGCACGTGCAATTTCTGCTGAATCTCTTTCATCGGTTAAACATGTCGGGTGCAAATTACCATCACCGGCATGTCCGAAGTTTCCAATTGCAACATTAAAATTTGAAGCAGCGGTTCTAACTTTTTCTATCATTACCGGAAGTTCACTTCTCGGTACGGTTGCATCTTCTAAAATTGTCGTTGGCTTTCTTCTGGCAAGCGCACTAAAAGCTGATCGGCGGGCAGTCTTTAGGATTAATGCTTCTGATGCAGTTTCAGAAATTTTTATTTGTTCGGCATTATTTTTCCTTAAAATCGAAATGATTGTTTCTGCATCTTCATCAACACTGCTTCCTCTACCGTCAACCTCTATAAGAAGCATTGCTTCGGCATTTCTGTCTAAACCGATCTTCGTATAATCTTCAACGCAATTCATTGTGGTGTTGTCTAAAAATTCTATCATGCTTGGAGTTATCCGCGAAGAAATGATATCTGCAACTGAATTACCACTATCGATTATTTTCTTAAAATTTACACTTATGGTTTTGGAGAGAGGTGGCAATGGAATAAGTTTAAGAAGAATTTTTGTAAAGATGCCGAGTGTGCCTTCGCTTCCGACCATTATATCTTTTAAATTATAACCGGCAACATCTTTAACATTTTTCCCGCCAATTTTTAAAAATTCACCGGTAGGAAGAATCATTTCCATTCCGAGAACATAATTTTTTGTTACACCGTATTTTAGACCGCGCAGACCACCCGCATTTTCCGCAACATTTCCGCCTATTGTACAAACATTCATGCTTCCCGGATCGGGCGGATAAAAAAGTCCTCGTTTCTCAACTTCCTTTTGAAGAAAACCGGTTACAATTCCCGGCTCAACTAAAGCCGTTAGATTTGCTTCATCAATTTCTAAAATTTCATTCCATTTTGTCATAACAACAACAATAGAATTTTCAACAGGAATAGATCCGCCGCTTAAACCCGTTCCGGCACCACGCGGAATTATTGCAAACTTTTCTTTATTCGCAAGGAAAAGAAGTTCGGAAATTTGTTCGCTGTTCTGGGGAAATACAACTGCTTCAGGCAATTGCTGAAGCATTGGAGTTCCATCGTAAGAGTAACTTATTCTATCTTCGGGAGAATCATAATAATGATCTTTCCCTACAATTTTTTGTATTTTTTCTAATACAACTTTCTGCATGGTTTATTAAGTAGTTAAGAAACGTTTAAGAATTTCTCGAATAATGAATCCTGAGAGTAAAGCAATTCCAGTGTACATTAATAACATTTTTATAGTCTTTTTCGTAATTATTATGGTAGCAAGCGCCCCACGCCAGCCGCAACTTTTACAACGATACATTTTGTACAGCTTTGTGGCTAGAATTAACTTTTCTTTTAAATTCCTATTTCTCGAACGATGGAGCGAGTTTACACTATTACAACTCGGACACTTTGCATAACCTGGATCTCGTAAAAATAGAACTTGCCTCATGTCTCAATTTCCTTTATGCAAAACTTTATTATAATATTTTTTATCTTGCAGCAATTTATAGCCAATCTGAAATTGTTTATCAATTGCTAAACTTGCTTTTATTCTTCCATTTATCCCCATATATCGGGATGATAATTCTTCTTTCAAAAAGTCAACAATATCTTTTTTATTATTATCTAATAGTTGATTCATATTATCTTTTAAAGATTTCTGAATTTCGATCATTTTGCTTTTCAATCCAACGTATGTTTTGTCTGTTTCCGAAAGTGCGACTAACTCTTCAACTCTCTTTTCGATCTCCGACTTAAAAATGTAATTTTCTTTTCCCAAGAATGATCTGAATTCAGATAGAATTTGTTCATCTTTTAACTTGTCAAAAGCCTCTTTCTTATTCGTATCATAAAAAATATTGGCAAATTTAAAGATGATCCCCTTTGCTAACAGGTCTTGAACAAAACTATTTAACTTTTCGTCAATAACTAAACTATCCGGTGTAATTCCACCCGAACTCATAACTCTTCTTTTATGGTCAGTTGTAAAACTAGTTTCAATTAATGTATCATACTCGGCAATAACTTCATTCTTTTTCCCATAATCTATTTTCTGAATACACCGACCGCTTGGAGTAAAGTATTTTGCGGAAGTTATTTTCAGCGATGTATTATAAGATAAAGGAGTTATTGTCTGCACCAACCCTTTTCCAAATGATTTTTCACCTACAAGAATTCCTCTATCGTGATCTTGAATTGCACCGGCAACGATTTCTGACGCTGAAGCGCTTCCATCATTTATTAATAGAAGCAGATCAGCATTCGGAAGAAGCGGTTCTTGTTGAGAATAATAACTTCTTAATGAAGAAGTATCTCTCCCTTTTGTTGTAACAACTAAATCACCCTTAGGCAAAAATTTATTTGTAACATCAACGGCAACATCCAATAAACCTCCGGGGTTACCGCGTAAATCCAAAACAGCCGATTTTATTTCCTTCTGTTTTGATAATTCCAAAATTGCTTTTTTCAATTCTTCACCGGAAGAGCGCCCAAAACTATTTAACTTGAAGTATGCATTATTACTATCTTCGGGGTAGAATCCATAATAGATTAAATTCTTCACAATGATTTGTTCGCGAACTAAATTAAAATTTAATGTATCTTTTTCAGTTTCACGGAGAACTTTTAGTTCAAGAAATGTTCCCGGTTCTCCTTTAACGAGTGAAGAAATCTCATCAAACTTTTCCGGAAGAACTTTCTTCCCGTTGACTTCTAAAATGATATCGCCGATGCGTAAACCTTGTCGCTGCGCTGCATAACCTTCCATCAATTCAAATATTGTAATTTGATTATCTTTAACACCGATCGATACACCGATCCCGCCATACTTTCCATTTGTAAGAATCTCAAGATCGTCTTGCTTTTTTTCATCAATAAAATTTGTGTATGGATCAAGGGTTGAGAGCATACCTTTGATTCCAGCACGAAGGAATTTTTCGGGATTTATTTCATCAACATAGTTGAAAGATATTTCTTTATAAACGCGAGTAAAAATGTCGATGTTCTTTGATATCTCGAAGTATAAATCTTTGGAAGCATAAACAAACCCGAAAAAACTAAATAATAGTATCGCGGATAGTCCAAACATCAATTTTTTATTAAATATTTTATTTCTAATTCTTTTCAAATTTCTCAACCTCAGTAATAATTTCAGTATGAATAGTATTTATATCTTGTAAACCGTTTAGCACTTTAAATCTTGATTCCTTTTCAGCTAAGTAAAAATAACCTTTTCTCACGCGTTCGTAAAAATCATTTTTAGATATTTCAATTCTATCAAGTTCAACTGAAGAGATTAACTTTTTTCTTTTTTCTGCTTCCTCAGTTGGAATATCGATAAAAAATGTCAGATCCGGGATCGTCTTTCCAATTACCAAATTGTTAATTTGTTCAACAATGGTAAGCGGGATCTCTCTTCCAAAACCCTGGTATGCAGTTGTAGAATCATGAAATCTATCTGACAAAACATAATAATTTTGTTCCAAATATGGTTGAATTACCTCACGAACAAGCTGCGCTCTCGAAGCGGAAAAAAGAAATATTTCAGTCTCTGTTGTTAGTTTATAATTTTTCTTATCAAGAAGAATTTCTCTAATCTTTTCTGATATTTCCGTTCCACCAGGTTCTCTAATGATTTTTACAGTCTCCCCCTTTTTCTCCAAATATTCTTTTAAAAGTTTTACTTGAGTTGACTTACCGCAGAAATCTATTCCTTCAAAAGTTATAAACATTTCAGTGTTTCTTTATAATATATTTGATCCGTTCCGGATCGAGATAAATGAGTCTTACATATTTCGGAGGAATAACCGTTGGAGAGACACTCCCCAAAGTATCCGAAATGATATCATGATAATCAATATATACTTTAAAATCGTTTTTTGTGATTCTTCCTAAAAAATTAATTCCGCCCCTCACAGATAAAGATATTTTATCCGGTAAAAGTAAAATAGTTTTGTCACTCGGAATGTTCTTAATTTCGATAGGGATATTATCCATTTCCCTATCAACAATTTTTTGTACATCTCCATATACTTTAACAAATGAAGGAGAAGATTCGATCCCCGGAGTGACATTAATTCCTACTAGTTCAATAAACTGGTTTGATATTTTTTTTAGCGAAAGATCATTCGTACTTATCTCATTAATATGGTTTAACAAAGAACGGGCACCTATAATAGTTACCGAATCCGGAAAAACATTTAATTGCCTTGCCAGTCCAAATCCCTTTTTATAATCCAAGTGAGCAACTGGAATTACTTTTACTACTTTACTTATTTTTTTGTCCAATTCAATCTGAACAAAAGCCGGAGATACATCAACAACTTTCACTTCTGAATTTAGCCACTGATTTTCCGATGCGCTGTTTGCAAGTTGATATCTAAAAACATTCTCCTTGGTTAACATCATGCAGCGATATGAAATATCCTTGGTAAATAAAATGGATAAAAGTTTCCAACCTTGCGCATTAAGATTTAGAACAATTGTTGAAGGCAAACTGCTCTTAACAGCAACATCGTTATCATTTAAAGATATTCTTAATGGAACCTCAATTCTATAGATAAAAGAATTTCCAAGGAGAACCGAAATCCAAATGATAACCGCAAACAAAAATGAAGCGATGATTATAGGAAGTTTTTTCTTCATACTGTAAATATAAATGAAAACAGGTTAAACTTGGAAAGAGATTATTTTTTTACGGATCTAAAAAATGCTAATAATGTCTCACGGTTGGCGCGTGATATTTCCCTTCCATGAATCGGGAATGTCTCTACCCCGCGTGCGATCTTTCTTAATTGATGAACATTTAAAGTTTCTAATTCTTCGAGCGAAGGTGAAGTCCCCTTTTGAGGAATCACAACATCTTCTTTTGAGGATAATTCACTTTTTTCTTCAACTGCATCAATATTTTTTTCTTCGGATTGTAAGTCACTTAACGCTTCTGCTTTTAATCGGTCTAAAATACTTTTAGAATGTTTTATCTCCGGTTCAGCAACTTCATCAAATAAAGAAGCAACATTCCTCTCTGTACTTTCAACCTTTACAACCCTAGGAGTAACTTTTTCAGTTTCTTCAAATGGAATAATTTTCTTTTCCTTTTTGGGTTTTGGTTCCTTCTTGATCTTTTCAACTTTTGGAGGAATTTCCACAGCTTCAATTTTTACAACAGTTGTTACTTCTGGAACAACATGCACTTTTGGCTCTGTTATTAATTCCGGGAAAAACTGAGCTAATTGAATATCGGGATGTGGGATAAGATGCGTAGAGATTAGTTGCCCAACTCGCTGAGCAGCAGCAGCACCGGCTTCGATGGCGGATTTTACTGCGGCTGTTTCGCCAATTATTTTTATCGTGATTAAAGCTGGAGTTACTTTTTCTTTTCCAATTAAAGTAACATTGGCAGCTTTCAGCATCGCATCAGCTGCCACAATTGCTCCAACCAAACCCTTTGTCTCAACTAATCCAAGAGCTTGAGGCATATATTTTTATTTTGCGCGTTTTGGTAAAATCGTTTCTACTTCTGTGTGAGGTCTTGGAATTACATGAACAGAAACTAACTCTCCAACGCGTTGAGCCGCGGCTGCTCCGGCATCAGTTGCTGCTTTTACTGCTCCTACATCACCTCTAACCATAACAGTAACATAACCACCGCCGATAGTTTCTTTTCCAAGTAATTCAACTTTTGCGGCTTTTACCATTGCATCAGCTGCTTCAATTGCTCCAACTAACCCTTTGGTTTCGATCATTCCAAGTGCGTCAAGTGACATAGATTTGCTCCATATTTGATGTTTTTGTTGTTCAAAAAATAACCGTTATTAACATTAATGTCAATTAGAATAAATTTTATTTTTATAACTCGTTTTCAAGGAGATATTCTTGAAGGATTACTGCGGCGGCATTTCTATCAACTAATCCCTTTTCTCTTCTTTTTGATTTTTTCGGTACCGAAGCAATAATTCTCTCTTGTGCAGTTGATGAGGAATAACTTTCGTCAACCAAAATTACTTCAAGAGTAAGATCTTTTTCAAGTTTTGTTTTGAATTCCATTATTGGTTTTAACATTCTTGATACTTGGCCATCTTCACGCAAAGGATTTCCTAAAATGATTTTTTCAACTTCTTGTTCGGTTACAATTTTCTTTAATTCCTTGAAAACTAAATCATTATTTGGGATAGTTGCGTACGGATATGCAAAGGTTTTTAAGGGATCACATAAAGCCAGACCGATTCGCTTTGCTCCGAAGTCGATTGCAAGGATTCTCGAAAGTTTTTCGTTTTCATTTTTATTGAACATAATTTTCTAATCGAGTAACGGTGTAAACACCTTTGATCTTTTTCAGACGATCGATCACACGGGAAAGGTGTTCCAGGTTTTGAACAAAGAGTGTAACTGTCCCTTCAAACTTTGAATTTTTTGTATCGATATTAATTGATTTAATGTTCGTGTTTTGAAAAGTAACAACTTGATGAGCTATTTCGCTCAATAAGCCGGGTTGATCTTCACCTTTTAACGAAAGTCCAACAATGAAGTTTGAGTTTTCAAGCGAAGGCCATTCAACTGAAATGATCTTTTCCGATTCCTTCTCAGAAAGCTGGAGCATACTCTTGCAGTTTTTACGGTGGATTTTAATCCCCTCCCCTTTTGTAACAAATCCAACGACTTGATCACCCGGAATCGGATTACAACATTTCGAATATGAAAATAACATATTCGAACTCACTCCATCAACGACTAACGAACCTCCGGAAGAACGAGCATATTGTGCAAAATTTTCAAATTCAACATTCGTTTGTGGTAATTTCTTTTCATCATCTTCTTTAATCAGGACAGTCGGATTTAGAATTTCATCAAGATTAACTTTGCTCTGCGCTATCGCTTTGTAAAATTGTTTTGAATTTTCATATTTCAAGTTCATGAAAATCTTTGAAGTGTCTTGTGCAGTAAAGGAGAGTTTCAATTTCTTGAGTTTCTTTTCCCACAATTCTTTTCCGGCTTTCGCGAGGTCATCGTCTTCTTTATTTAACCACTTCCGTACTTCCGTTTTCGCTTTGTGAGTGATTACAAACTTTAACCAGTTTCTGTTCGGGTGCTGATTTTTAGAAATGATTATTTCAACTTGATCACCGCTGTGGAGCTGTGTGTCTAACGGAACAATTTTTTTGTTTACCTTAGCACCAATACAGTGAAAACCAATTTTCGTGTGGATATCAAAAGCAAAATCGACCGGTGTACTTTTAAGCGGGAGTCTTCGTAAATCGCCGTTTGGTGTAAAAACATAAATTTCATCAGAATACAAATTCAGTTTGAAATTTTCGACAATATTTTTTCTTACGTCTTCCGTTCCGCTCGAGTCGATCATCTCACGGATCCATGCAACGTAGTTATTCATCGTTTTATCGATAGAAGGATTTCCTTCTTTGTATCTCCAATGCGCGGCGACACCTTTCTCTGCGATGTCATGCATTTTTCTCGTGCGAATTTGAACTTCTACCAGTTCTCCATCCGGTCCAACAACTGTTGTATGGATTGATTGGTAATTATTAGTTTTTGGAATAGCAATGTAGTCCTTGAATCGATCCGGAACAGGTATAAATATCTGGTTAATGATACCGAATGCAGTGTAACACTGATTGATATCGTCGGCTTCCAAAATTATTCTCACTGCAAAAAGATCATAAATCTCTTCAAACGGTTTATTCCGCTTAATCATCTTTCTGTAAATACTGTAAAGATGTTTTGGTCGTCCGCTTAACTCAAATTGAATGTTATACTCGTGTAACTTCTGTACGATAGGTTCAGAAAACTTATCGATATATTTTTCACGTTCGGGACGTTTTGCACTTATCTTCTTTTTAATATCCTCGTAAGCTTGCTTGTTGAGTTCTTTGAAGGCAAGGTCTTCCAATTCCCATTTTAATTTTCCAAGTCCAAAACGATGTGCAAGAGGAGCGTAAATTTCGAGCGTTTCTTTGGCAATCCTTTTTCTCTTTTCCGGATTGAGAAAATCGATCGTTCTCATATTGTGTAAACGATCAGCAAATTTTACCACAATAACTCGAATATCTTTTGAAACAGACATAAGGAGCTTGCGGTAATTTTCTGCTTGATTAATATCCGCGCCTTGGAAAAGCTGCTGTATTTTTGTAAGTCCATCAACGATCAGCGCAATATCTTCCCCGAAATTTTTCTTTATTGTGTCGATGGAGTATTCCATATTGTCTTCAACAATGTCATGAAGAAGTGCACAGCAAATAGAAATATCATCAAAGGGAATTTCCGTGGCTAAAATATTTGCAACTGCAAAGGGATGTGTAAAATAAGGCTCGTTTGATGCACGGGTATCATTCTCATGCGCAACAGCGGAAAAATCGAAAGCTTTTTTTATAAGATCGATATCCACTGAAGGCAAATTCTTTTGACAATTCTTCTTGAGTTCGTCAAACATGATAGCCGCTGTTACCGGAGCAATATTCATGATCTATTTTTCTTTTCCTAAAGATGTTAATTTTTTTCTTAACGAAATAACTCTTTCCGAACGATCTTCCAACTCTTGCTTTTCATAATTTGTAAATTTCTTTTTGAACAAAATATCATTACATAATGCCAAAGCTTTTTTATAATCTCCCTGTCGTTCATAATCCTGAGCGATTTTGTGTTTCAATACAATTTCATTAATTCTGTTTGCCTGCTTAACAGAATTGTAAGAAGCTAACAATTCATAGTAAATTTCAATTGCTTTTGAAAGATCGACATCTTCATATGCTCTTGCTAAAGCCCACTTAAAGTTTCTGTTATTTTGATATTTTTTAAGCGCTACTTCAGCCAAAGAAATTGCTGATTCTGCTTTCTTTCGATCGATGTAAATCCATAAAAGAGAAACAACACCGGATGCATAATTGTAACTTTCTTTTTCAATTCCTTTATTAAGTAATTGAAAACCTTCATGTCTTTCATCTGCAAAAAATGGGAGCCAAGACGCTTTTACACTTTTCCAATATTTATATGTTCCAATGGTTATCAAAGCTTCATTGAAAGAGGAATCAATTTTCAAACAATCTTCAAAATAATTTACAGCATTTATTCCGTCGGAAAAAGTCGAAAACCATTTCCCTTGCAAAGCCGAATAATATGCCCGGTACCCGTGTATCATCCCATAAAAATAATTTTTCCACAACAAATTCTTTTCACCGGAAGTTATTATGATGTTTTCCGCTTCTTCCAAATATTTCTCGATCTTAACAGTTTCCAGTGGAAGAGCAAGGTCATTTGCCTTGGTAATTAAAACTGCCGTTAAATAAAGTTTTCCAAACGGCAAGTTGGGATATGCCTGATCCAAAGTCAGAAAAGTATTGTTAGCTTCATCATATTTTTGATCCATGATAAATCCGATTCCCTTTCTCACAAGAAAATCTACATGCTGATCCGGATAACTTTGTGCAAAAGTGGTCGGAAGCAAAAAAATTAAAATGAAAATAAATTTATAACGTACCAAATGTTCTGTCCCCTGCATCACCTAATCCCGGTAAAATATATCCACGCTCATTTAGTTGTCTATCCAAAGCGGCACAAAATATTGGAATTTCAGGATGCTCTGTTGCAATTTTTTTAATCCCTTCGGGAGCTGCCACAAGGCAAGCGAAAACACATTTCTTTACTCCGCGACTTTTCAAATACTTTAACGCTTCTGAAGAAGATCCGCCAGTTGCCAACATTGGATCGAGTAAGATTACTTGAGAATTTCCAATGTCTTTTGGAGTTTTATAGTAATACTCAATTGGTTCAAGCGTTTCTTCATTACGCTGTAAACCGATGTGTCCGACTTTTGCATCAGGAATTACTTCGAGAAATCCACTCACCATTCCTAATCCAGCTCGTAAAACGGGGACTAATACCACGTTTTGTTTTAACCGGTATCCGGTTGTTATTTCGAGAGGAGTTTCAACTTCAAGCTTGTTCACATGGTATTCTTTACTGATTTCAACGGCAAGTATGAGTGATATTCGTTTTACTGCAGCACGGAATACTTCCGGATTTGTTGCTTTATCTCTTAGAATGGTAATATCTTTTTTTACCAGCGGATGATTATTAAGAAATAAATTATGATGTGTTATTTTCATTTTCTGCTCAAGAGATATTTAGAGTTTTTCTCCCTAAGACCGATAACAAATTAATGAACGGTGATAATGGAGGAGTATAATTGTATTCAGTATTCGCTAAGTGTATAACCTGAACGTTATTTTTAATATAAGTTGAAATCATATCAGCATAACCGGAAACTTCTTTTCCACCCAAAAAAGAAGCCCCCAATATTTTTTTTGAGGAACGATCGAAGAGAATTTTACCGTAAACGGGAATGCTCTCTTTCATCACTCTAACAAGATTTGGAACTGTTTCATCTACGGAAATGTACGACATATTTCTATGTTGTAATTCTTGCTCACTCAATCCAACTTGAGCCAAATAATTATCGAAAATTTTAACCGAAATATTTTTAACAACCGGTTGGTAGAATACATTACCCAATGCCGCATTTTCCCCCGCAATGTGTCCTTGCTTTTGTGCGAAAGTTGCAAGTGGAATATAATCATCACCTCGCGTAAGAAAGTTTTTAACTTCAACGCAATCACCGCAAGCGTAAATATCTTTCTCGGAAGTTTGCAATTTGTTATTCACTTTAATACCACCGAACTTCCCAATTTCCAACTTCGCTTGACGTGCAAGCAAATTGTTTGGAGTAAAACCTGTGCATGTCACAACAAAATCAATTTGATAAGATCGCCCTTCGTAAAATATTTCTGTTACTGTTGAGTTATCGGTCTTGTATTTTATAATTCCGGCATTTCCAAGAAAGTTGACTTCCTTTTCATCTAAGATTTTCTTTATTAATTGTCTAATTTCTTTTCCTGCAGAAGGGAATGGTTCACTCGCTTGTTCAATTAAAAATACTTCAAAACCAAGTTTGGTTAATGCTTCAGTAGTTTCCAATCCTATATAACCAGACCCAACCACGCATGCTCTTTTCAATTTGGATTTTGATACGTATTCTTTTATTCGAATAACATCTTCAACAGTTTTTAAAGAAAATACATTAACTAATCCGGAAGATAATTGGGGAATTCTTTTTACTGTCGAACCGGTTGCAAGAATTAGTTTGTCATAACTTAGTTGATAAAGTTTTTTATCTGCTAGAGAATTAACGGAAAGGAACTTTCCCCTTGGATTTATTTCAACAACTTGTTGTCTTGTGTAAACTTGAACATGTTTCTCGTCAAAAAATCTTTGTTCATCAAAAAATACAATGCTTTGCGAGTCTTCAATTTCCCCGGAAAGTACATAAGGCAGTTCACAAGTACCGGTGGAAATATATTTACTTTGTTCAAGTAGCATTACTTTTGCGTTTGGATTGACCCGCTTCGCTTTTGCAGCAGCAGCAGCTCCGGCAGCATTTCCCCCAACAATCACTATGGTTTGAGCCGGTTTCATTTTTCTTTGAAACTTAACGTGAACGGAACACCGTAAAAACCGAAATGTTTACGGATCAATTTTTCAAGAAAACGTTTATAGGATTCACTAATATTTTTTGGATAATTCGAAAAGAACAGAAATACCGGATATTTTTCTCCAACTTGATTAATGAATTTTATTTTTACTTCTCTGCCTGTTGATGTAGTTGGCGGTGGAGTAAGTTTTATTTCTTCTAACAAGGTATTATTCAATTCATCTGTGGGAATTCGCTTTTTCCGTTCAGCTTCAATTTCTTTTGCAAGATCAACAAGTTTGAAGATACGTTGTTTTGTTAATGCTGAAATGAAAACAACCGGAACGTAATCCAACGAACCGATTTTATCTCTTAATTCCAACTCAACTTTTCTTGCTGTGTTCGTTTCCTTTTCGATCAAATCCCACTTATTGTAAGCGATGATTATTCCTTTTCGTCTGCGAACCGCTTCGTCCAATATTTTTTGATCTTGATTTTCCAAACCAAGGTTTGCATCTATCAACACAACAGCAATATCAGCTTCGGCAATAGCTTTTAAAGTTCTAATCGACGAAAAATATTCTATACTTTCTTGGATTTTACTTTTCTTTCGCAGCCCGGCGGTATCAATCAGAACAATTTCTTCTCCGTAATATTTTATCACAGAATTGATGCTGTCTCGCGTAGTACCCGGAATATCAGTAACTATGCTTCTATTATATCCAAGGAGTGCATTTGTTAATGAAGACTTTCCGACATTTGGTCTGCCAACTATGGCAATTTTTAATCGTTTATCTTCTACTTCTTCAACTTGTTCAACAAAATCTTCAGTTAGCAGATCAAGAAAATCTCCCGTTCCTCTACCAACTAAAGCTGAAACCGGGATCGGATCACCGAGTCCAAGAGCGAAAAATTCATTCAATAAATTGTCTTGGTTATGTGAATCAACTTTATTTACAAGTAAAAAGCATTTCTTTTGTGCTTTTCTAAGCATTTGACCGATCAATGTATCAACCGGCAAAATTCCATCCCGCGAGTTGGTAACAAAGAGAATAAAATCAGCTTCTTCGATTGCGATCTCTACTTGCTCCCTAATTGCAGTCTCAAAAAGATCAGGCGAGTTTGGAACGTATCCGCCGGTATCGATTAAATTAAATTTTTTATTATTCCATTCAACTTCACCGTAATTACGGTCTCTTGTCACACCGCTTGCATCATCAACAATTGCTTCACGTACTCCGGTTAAACGATTATAAAGAGTTGATTTACCAACATTTGGTCTTCCTACAATTACAACTAAAGGTATTTTCATTTTTTGTTTGTTTTTCTATTTTTTTCAAAGTAAAGGTACGGAATTTTTCTAAAAATGTCGCCAGGAACATTCGTCGAATTAGCGTAGAAATGAAATAAAATCCCAAGAATTTGACCAAAATTGAGGTGAATTATACCAGCTTAAACATATTCAGATATTTCGCTCTCAAAACCTTCAAATCTCTAACGGTTAAAAGAAAGATTTCTTCCAAACCGGCTGCCATGATAACGGTATCTTTAAACTGATTTTGTCTTCCTAATTCCTCAAGTTCAGCGGCAATTTGTGTGATTTTTTCCAACCCAAGAATAACGCTCCCCCCTTTTAATTTGTGTGCAGCAAAAACGAGTTCAATTCCTTTTTGATGTTTACATGCATCGGTGATCTGTTCTATAACCGTTGGTGTATCATCGATGTAAATATCCAATAATTCGATGAAGAATTTTAGATCCTCTTCCGTGGGTAGATCATCTAAAAAAGTTATTTTACTTTCATCCACATATTCAGTGATCAATTTGCCATGCTCTAATTTGTAGCGCATTGAGTTTTTGTGCGGGATCAAACTATTTCCCCACTTTTCAAGAATTTCTTGAAGTGATTCCAATCTGACCGGCTTAGAAATATAGTCATCCATCCCGGCAGCCATACATTCTTCTCTATCGCCCTGCATTGCGTTTGCCGTCATGGCAATAATTTTCGGTCGTTCGTCTTTCCCATAAATTCGGTTTATCTCTTGTGATGCGGTAAGTCCGTCCATATCGGGCATATGTACATCCATGAAAATGATGTCATAAACAATATTCTCAATTGCATCAAGGACTTCATAACCATTTCCGGCTAGATCAATACGATAACCAAGTTTTTCAAAGATCTTCACCGCCACTTTTTGGTTAACTAGATTATCCTCCGCCAATAAAATTTTCAACGGATATTTACCGCCTAAATTTTTATCAATTAGCTGGTGCTTTTCTTTTTTAACTTCAAGAAATTGAAGGAGTCCAAAAATTGCCAAAATAGTCTCAAAGAGAATGGTTTGTTTTGTCGGTTTGTACAAGAATTTTGAAATATTCAGCTCTTGAAGTGTACGCTCTTCCTCTTTCCTTCCCATAGAAGTAAGAATGATTATCGGCATAGTTTTAATTTTGTCGATATCACGAATTGCACGGGTGAGAGTAATTCCATCCATCTGCGGCATTTGATAATCAAGAATTGCAAGATCAAAAGGTTCGTTGTGTTCCAAAGTTTTTAAAGCATCGAGTGGATATTCTACAGTTGTTGCTACCATTCCCAGGCTTCTCAATTGCAAATCCAAAATTCTCCGGTTGTTAAAATTGTCATCTACAACAAGTACTCTTTTCCCTTTGAGATGTTGTGCAAAATCTTTTGAATAGATTTTTGTAAGAGAAGGAGCCGGTTTTGATCTCAGTGAAAAGTAAAAAGTTGATCCTTTTCCTTCGATACTATCAACATGCATCGTTCCACCCATCATTTCAGCAATTCGCTTGCTGATGACCAATCCCAATCCCGTTCCACCGTAAAGCCGCGTGGTTGAAGAATCAACCTGGCTGAATGCTTTGAATAGTTTTGAGATTTTATCTTTCGGGATTCCAATTCCGGTATCTTTAACTGCAAATTCGATATCGAATAGATCATCATCATATTTTTTTGCAGTAACCTCAACAAAAATTTCTCCGGTCTGTGTAAATTTAATTGCGTTACCAATGAGGTTCGTTAAGATTTGTCTTACTCTTGTTATATCACCAAAAATACTTGGCGGAACTTCATCATTCAGAAAATAAATGAGATCGATATCTTTCTCAGAAGCTTTTGCCGCAAACAAATCAAATGTATCCTCGATACAATCCCGTATATCGAACGGCTGATATTCAAGTTCAAACTTACCTGATTCAATTTTTGAAAAATCAAGAATATCATTAATTACAACGAGTAGCTGCTCGCCGCTCATACGGATGGTCTCTGCAAAATCTCTTTCTTCTTTCGGAAGATTTGCATCCATTAATAGACCAGTCATTCCAATGATCGCATTAAGTGGTGTACGAATCTCGTGACTCATCAAAGCAAGAAATTCACTCTTCGCTTTTGCCGCTGCATTTGCTTGAACTAAAGCACGATCAAGCTCAATATTTTTTTGGAGCATCTCTTCTCTTGCGATTTTTTGATGAAGAGCGCCGGAGATACTTGCCGCAACGGTTTTTAAAAGCGATTGGTCATCAACGGTTAGAATTCTCTTAAATCGACATGAGTCAAAACCGATAAATCCCCAAAATTTCCCTTTCGCAAATATTGGAGCTAAAAAGATAGATTGAATCGATTTATCAACAAATACTTTTCTCTGTTCTTCAGTAACCGTATCCAGGTCTAAGTAAATAATTTCACCACTGGATAGTCGTTCGTATAAATTCAATGCGGAAAACCGGCTGTAAGAAATTAAATTAGTTTTGAGTTCATTTAATTGTCGTTCAACTCCAACATCAGCCCATTCATAAATCTCTTTCATCAAATATTTCTGAGATTCTTCTTCCAGGATATTTTCAAAAATATAACCTCTATCTACTTCTCCCCCTTTACAAAGCATTGCCAAAACTTTAATAACCGATTCATCAAAATCATTGCCGGTTAAAAGTGTTTCTGTTGCTCTTGCAATTCCCTGCAGCAGAATTTCCTTCTTTTTTATCTGAAGTTCCTGTGCTTTACGTTCGGAGATATCCCTAAAAATACTTAACAGCCACTTTTTATCATCCAGCGTATGAAGAAGTGAATTTGAAACTTCAAAATATTTTGTTTTTCCATTCCAAAGAGTTAGTTCGGCTTCATAATTAATTTTAAAGGAATTGGTAACAAATCTTTCTTTTAAACGGAAAAGTATCCGTTCTCTGTTTTCTTCTTGATAAGCGATCGAAAACGGTTCATGTTCAATTGCATTTTTCGGAAGCTCAACAAAATTGGCATACGCGCTGTTGCAATGGAGGACAATTCCTTCTTCATCAACAATTCGCATTCCATCGGCAGATTTATCCCATACTTCTTTATAGGTGTGTTCTATTGTTTCAATGGTTTCTTTTCCCAGATTATCTAAGTTTTTCTTTTGACGCATTAATATTCGGAGAAAAAAAGTGAGGGCTTTTTTCCCCGAAGCATCAAGTTCTCCGGTTTCAAAAAATTTTTGTATTGACGATTCGTCAATTTTTTTGATGAAATATTTTAAATCGATAATGTCCATTCGTGCCTAATTTCTACTTGCAGAGTTCCTTCATATGTAAAAGTAAAACTATAAAAATTTCCCGTTAATTCAAATCTAACTCTCCTGTTGGATTTTAATCATACTAAATTATCGAACGACTATTTAAGATAGTTAAGAAGATTGTTTCTAAACCTCAAAAGCCGTAATTTTTGCCATTAAATTTTATCTACATTAAGGAGTTTTTTTAATGCGAATTAAACCTTTTCAAAATGAGCCGCTGCTTGATTTCACTAATCCTAAAAATATTTCTAAACAAAAAGAGGCTTTAAAAGCTGTCCGTAAAAAATTGGGAAAAACTTATGAACTGATCATTAACGGGAAAAAGATCAAAACCGATCAGACATTCAATTCATACAATCCATCAGACAAAGATGAAGTGATAGCTACCTTTTATAAAGGAACAAAAGAGTTAGCAAACTTTGCTGTAGAAAGCGCAAACAAAGTTTTTCAAACTTGGAAATATACTTCACCTTCGGAAAGAGCCAATTACCTTTTTAAAGCTGCGGCAATTGCAAGAAAGAAACGATTTGAAATTAACGCCTATATGATTCTTGAAATAGGCAAAAACTTTGCTGAAGCAGATGCCGATACTGCGGAAGCGATTGATTTTCTAGATTTTTACGGACGCGAAATGCTCCGTTACGCAGAAAAACAACCAATCACTCCAATTGCCGGAGAAAAAAATGAACTCGTTTATATTCCTCTCGGCGTTGCTGTCGTCATTCCGCCCTGGAACTTCCCTTTTGCAATTTTAGCCGGAATGTCTTCCGCGGCAATCGTTTCCGGAAACACCGTTGTGTTAAAACCATCAAGCGATACACCAATGATGGGAAAGGTATTCTGCGATATTATGGAAGAAGCCGGTTTACCCAAAGGTGTGTTGAACTTTTTGCCCGGTTCCGGCGGAGAAGTTGGCGATACTTTAGTTGGGCATCCAAAAACGCGTTTCGTTTCTTTCACCGGCTCAATGGAAGTTGGGATTCACATTAATGAGTTAGCCGCAAAAGTACAACCCGAACAAATTTGGCTTAAACGTGTTGTTGCTGAAATGGGTGGGAAAGATACCATCATTGTTGATAATGAAACCAATGTTGATTCAGCGGTACAAGGTGTTGTTGCTTCTGCATTCGGTTTCCAGGGACAAAAATGTTCAGCATGTTCACGCGTTGTGGTTGATAAATCAATTTACAAATCTTTTGTTGAAAAACTTAAAGTTGAAGTTGATAAAATTGAAGTTGGTATTGCAGAAGAAAATTATCGCATGGGACCAGTTTCAAATGCAACCGCTGAAAGAAATATTCTTGGTTACATTGCTATCGGTAAAAAAGAAGGCAAACTTCTTTGTGGTGGCGAAAAATCTGCTGGTAACGGATTTTATATCAAACCAACTGTCTTCACGGACATTAAACCTCTCGCCGTTATTTCGCAAGAAGAAATATTCGGTCCGGTGTTGGCAGTTATTAAATCCAACAATTTTGATGATGCTTTAAAGATTGCTAATAATACAAGATATGGATTGACCGGTGCAGTATATACCAACAATCGCCAGAAACTTGAAAAGGCTAAAAAAGAATTACTCATCGGTAATTTATATTTTAACCGGAAGTGCACCGGTGCTATGGTCGGCGGACATCCGTTCGGTGGTTTTAATATGTCGGGAACCGATTCCAAAGCCGGTGGAAGAGATTACCTCCTTCTCTTTATGCAGGCAAAATTAATGAGCGAGAAAGTATAAAGTTAAAAGTAACAAGTGGAAAGTAACAAGTTCATTCTTTCCACTTTCTACTTATTACTTGAAATTAATATTAAATTTTTAATTATTAAATAAAGGAACAAATGTATCTATGAAAATTCATGAGTATCAAGCAAAAGAATTATTAAAAAAATTCTCCGTTCCGGTGCAAGACGGATTTGCAATTAAGCATTTGGATGAATTCGAGAAAGCAATTCAGCAATTGAAAAGCCTGGGAATAAATCAATATGTCGTTAAATCGCAAATCCATGCCGGTGGTAGAGGGAAAGGGAAAGTTTATAATCCTGAAAACCGTAATGAAGTTATTCTTGAAGGCGGAGTAAAGTTCACTACTTCAGTTGAAAAAGCCCGCGAATATGCTGAGAAAATCTTAGGAAACCTTTTAGTAACCCATCAAACTGGTAGCGAAGGAAAGATTGTTAAAACTCTTTTTATTGCCGAAGGTTTGGATTATGTAAAAGAACTTTATCTCGGAATCCTTCTCGATAGAACCGTTTCACAAAATGTTATTATGGCTTCAACTGAAGGTGGTGTGGAGATTGAAAAAGTCGCCGCCGAAACACCTGAAAAAATTATTAAAGTTTGGGTTGATCCGGCAATTGGACTTCAACCGTTTCAAACACGTGAGTTGGCATTTGCTCTTGGGTTAAGTGGAGATAATTTTAAGAATTTCCAAAAATTTATTAAACAACTTTATGCTGCCTACGAGGCAACAGACGCTTCCCTTCTTGAAATTAATCCTTTAGTAATTACAAACGATAACAGAATCGTTGCTCTCGATGCCAAGATGAACATTGACGACAACGCACTTTTCCGTCATCCGGAAATTATGTCTTACAGAGATTTAGGCGAAGAAGACCCGCTTGAGATTGAAGCATCCAAATATAATTTGAATTATATTAAACTTGACGGTAATGTTGGCTGCATGGTTAACGGTGCCGGACTTGCAATGGGAACGATGGATATTATTAAACTTGCCGGTGGTGAACCTGCTAACTTTTTAGACGTCGGTGGTGGAGCAAATAAAGAAACCGTTGCTAACGGTTTTAAAATTATTCTTTCCGACCCGAATGTGAAAGCAATATTGATCAATATCTTCGGTGGAATTGTCCGCTGCGACCGTGTAGCTGCCGGAGTAATCGAAGCAACCAAAACTGTTAACGTTACTATTCCAATTGTGGTAAGACTTGAAGGTACAAACGCAAAAGAAGCCGGAGTTCTACTAAAAGAATCAGGCTTGAACTTTGAAGTAGCAACTACTTTAAAAGATGCCGCGGAAAAAGTTACAGCGATCTTGAAAAAGTAAAATAATCTAATTCCTTTATATAAAGTAAAGCCTTGCCGCGGCAAGGCTTTAAATAATAACAGGTTACAATTCAAGATATTATTTGGTTAACAGCATTTTTTTTGTAGCAGTAAATTTTCCTGCTAATATTTGATAGAAATACAATCCGCTTGGAAGATTACTACTGTTCCAATCAAGTGAATAGTAACCAGCAGATTTATAATCATTAACAAGTGTTGCAATTACTTCACCAAGTGTATTATAAATTTTCAAAGAGACAAAACCATCTTCCGGCAACATATAGGCTATTGTTGTTGAAGGATTAAACGGATTGGGATGATTCTGTAAAAGTGAATATCCCTTTGGGATTTCTGTCAATGTTTTTGTATCTTCATTATCACCACCGATCTTGGGTAAAGGTTGCCCATAATAAATCGTTTTTTGAGCAGAAGCAATTTCACCAGTAACGTTGTCATGAACATCACAGCGAATAACGATATCTGACGTTACCATTCTCATTGTTTGTGTTTGTGCTGTACCAGTAGCAACCCAGCTACTACCCGATTGCACATACCATTGATATGACCTTGAACCGGAACCACCTGTTATATTTTCTGCAGTATATGTACCTTGTTGTTTAAAAGCAAGATATTCAGGACCATCTATTCCGCCAAACCCAAGTGAATCCGTGCCGATGCCCCTCGTATAAAAAGAATGTGCTATATGTTTTATATTCAAACTGTTACCATAATTGATATCTGCATTCATAATTGCCTGACGGTATTGAAGAAAAGTTGACGATGTTGGAATACCCAACAATCCTTTATAAATCAGAAAATCAGCCATAGTGCTTCCGATATGTGAGTTCAACCGTAAATCCCATAATGCTGCAGACCAAAGTTCACCTCCAAAATGAGGTTCGTGATATCCATATTGTTGCCAATAGGAAAGATTTTGATCGTTATATTGTGAAAAGGTTGCGATTCTTGGACTTATCATATTTCGTTGATTGATTGGGTAACCGGGTGATATATACTCGCCAGATAATGAACGTCCGGTAAATGTTCCAGAAAAATAATCTGAATTCCCTTCATGTATTGCACCGGTTTCAGTATAACCAGGACTGAGATTAGCAATATAATCCGTTACTCCATGTGTATATTCGTGCATAATAGTTTTGTCTTCTCTTGCAAAAGAATTATATCCAGAAACTCCCTGTCCATCGCTGAAACGAAGATGATGATCGGTAGTAGAATAGCTTGCG
The DNA here is from genome assembly GCA_041671545.1 of Ignavibacteriaceae bacterium. Taxonomy (GTDB): domain Bacteria; phylum Bacteroidota; class Ignavibacteria; order Ignavibacteriales; family Ignavibacteriaceae; genus UBA1563. Next base: position 139,430 of record JBAZBI010000006.1, on the reverse strand, counting down.
TTGGGTCCATATGCGAAATAGGTGTGTGCATGTGCAGTTATTTGTATAAAGGAATTGAAACCTAGACCGTTCCAAAAATTCCTTCTAAAGTTGTCAATATGATAAAAAAGGTTCATTTCGTCAAAATGTGTATCACTGGTAGAGTAAGTAAAATCGGAAATTGAATTATACGCTCGCGATGTAGCATCATTTACAACATTGGCATACGTCCCTTGAATATATCCGGAATTGTCAACGTTAATCGGACTCAGGTAACTATAACTTGCATCAATGTAAGGATGGTGTAAATATACATTCCCTTGTGGTTGGGGTCGCATCAGTGGAACTGTTTCATTGATAACAGTGCTAAACTGACTCAGTACAGTTCCGTTGACTGCATCAATGACGTAAATTAATTCTTCACCTTCTTGAGAACTTGGTATTTTCAGTTTCCACGCAAGAAAATAAACATTGTCTTTAGGATAAATAACCAACTGCGACAACGAAATAGTATCTTTAAGAATAACGTTTTTAGGTACATTTTGTTTTGCCGTTGTAAATGCTTCTTTTGCATCTATCTTTGGCTTTATATCTATGGAAATATTCTTGTGGAATTTTCCAGAAGCAGATTGAATTTTTCCCTCCGGCAAAACTGTAACGAGATATTCGCCGCCGCACACTGGAATGTTTTTATAGAATTGATCAAATCGAATGTACTGGATATCATCGTCTTTGTTGGTTCGTTGCAAAACGAGTTCATCGTCAATTTCAGCTTTCAAGACTCCTTTTATTTCTTTTAAAAATAATTTTGCCGAAGCAACATGATCTGATGAGAACGAATGTGGTATTGCAAATCTAATAATATCAGGTGTTCCGGTTTTTTCATTCCAAACAACTCCTAAACCATTATTCATCTTCTCGCGAAGATTTGTAAGAGCTGCTGATTGGATAGAATCAGGTGATGACTGCCCTGAGGTAAAGCTGAAAATGCCTATAAAAGCAACGAGTAAAAAACTGAGAATATTTTTCATAATTATAGTTCCTTTTTGAGATAAATGTTTAATGAATAACTTTTTGATAAAGCACGCCGACGCATTTTCAAACAATCATAAAACATCACCTCATTTCAAAAAAACTTTATATAAAGTTTTTAGTTTTGTAAATTACATATGGCAAATAAAAAAGCACGCGAATGCACTGCGTGTTGAGCATCTAGCATGGTGATATTTATTTGCTGTTAAATACGGGTGGCGTTCGAGCGCCATCCGTTTTATTTTTTTATTTCGACCAATCAACTCCCCAAACACTACTATCAGTTAATATCTTTTTGATATCTGAACCATCTAGTTTTATGGTGTATATTTCTCCAGCACCAAATGCAAGTCTAGTCCCGTCTGTGGACCAACTGATTAAACCTCCAGTTGAAAGACTGTCGAGTATTTTCATCTCGCTTCCATCTGCATTCATTAAGGCAATTAGTCCATTACATGAAAATGCGATCTTTTTTCCATCGGGCGACCATGTTGGATTAGTATTTGTCAAGCTATCTGTATATGTCAACCGTTGTTGGTTGCTTCCATCTGAGTTCATTAGATATATCTCGGTGAAAGTTCCAGGTGAAGAATAATCTCTGCTCGACCCAAAAGCTATTTTTCCCCCATCCGGAGACCAATTTGGGGTACCATTCCAAATACCTTTATTATTCGTCAATATTAAAGGGTCGCTACCATCTGCGTTAGTACTATAAATATACGTTGTCAAATCTCCAAGTTCAGCTGATGGCCAAAGCGTAAAAACGATCCTTTTACCATCAGGCGACCAGGACATTTGCGAACCACAGTCTAAAAGTTTTTGATTCGTTCCATCAGCATTCATTACTTTGATCATCGAATAGCATGCAGTAGTTGTATTTTCATCAGTACTGCATACAATTTTTGATGCATCCGGTGACCATCTTCCTCCACTATGAGAATGCTCCCCCGATGTGATTTGCTGTATGTTAGTTCCGTCCGGGTTCATCATATACAATTGTGCTTTTCCACTCCTGCTTGATGTAAAGAGAATTTTGTTGTGATAGTTGGTTCCTTCCGGCTCAACTCCTTTGTCACAGGAATTCAGAACGACAAATGTTAAAATTATTCCAATGTACGCAATCAACGTTTTCCGCATGTGTATTTGCCTTTCAATTTTAATCTGCATTTTTATTGATGGTGTTAGCGCACCATCCGTTTTATTTTTTTATTTCGACCAATCAGGCGAATTTGCTGTTGAATCATCTATAACCCGTCGCATTAAAGCATCATCAATATTCATAATGAATATATACCTGCGCACCAAACCATCGGTTGAATACGACCATGTAACTATGTGTTTCCCCTCTGGTGACCATCGTGGTTGCAAGAAAACAAATTCTTTCGATTGGAAGCCGGATTTTAATATTTGAAAACCACTTCCATCGTGATTGATTAATGCGATTTTCCCATTTGATTGAAACGCGATTTGTTTTCCATCGGGTGACCAAGATGGTGAACCATTGATGAGGCTATCCGTGTACGTCAATCGCCGTTGATTGCTTCCGTCTGCGTTCATAAGATAAATCTCACTTCCCAATGGTCCGGTCGGATAATTTCGATCAGATGAAAAAGCAATGGTCGATTCATCCGGTGACCAGACCGGCGTGTCATCCTGCACTCCCAAGTTGTTCGTCAGTTGTATAAGCCCCGTCCCATCGGCATTGATGGCATAGATGTAACGGGTTCGGTCGCCCAACTCCGCTCGCGGTGAATGAGCGAAAACAATTTTCTTACCATCCGGTGACCAGGACATTTGCGAACCACAACCTAACAAGCGTTGGTTTGTTCCATCAACATTCAGGACAACCATTTGAGAGTAACATGCCGTGGTCCAATCTTGGGCTGTCCCTGCTACAATTTGTTTTTCATCCGGCGACCATCTCCCACCGCTATGAGAATATTCACCCAAAGTAATCTGCTTAATATCTGTTCCATCGGGATTCATCATGTAGAGTTGCGATTCTCCACTGCGGCTGGAAGAAAAGAGAATTTTGTTGTGGTAGTTGGTTTCTTCCGGCTCAACTCCATTTTTACATGAATTGATAACTGTAACCATAAAAATAATTACAGTAAACGACACTATTTTTCTCCACATACTTTTTCCCTTTAAAATTTGTTTTATCATTTATGTGTGCTTTCCACTCCAAACCTCCGATGTTTTCAAAACATCGGAGGTTTTAGGAGGTAATTACTGCTACTGCACCGGCGGCACATCCGGTTTAGGTGGCGGTGTTCCTTTGCTTTCGCTTATTATATACCGCGCCTGCTTTGCATAATTTTCCGGATAGACATACTTTGCCGCGTTGCAAACATCTTGCATTCTTTGCCATGCAGTATTCAATTTGCCAACACGCTCCTGTGTTAGAACGCCTCTATCTTTCTTAAACGCTTCCTGCTTTTGGTTTGCCGCATCAAGCGATGTTTTGATTGAACCTATTTCATCAATCTTTGTCTGTGTAAATCCTTTCGCAAATAGCTGCGCTGAGTATTTTACCGCCGTCTTATGAAACTGATTCATAAATTGGATCATCTTATTTTGCGCCTGCCTTGCTTTTTCATAATCACGATAACCGAACTCATTAAGAACAGCCGTACTTGCCGGAAAAGCTTTTTCGATATGGTACTTGGAAGATTGGAATATTTTTTTGCTTTCTTCCATCAACTTTGTTACCTCTGTGGTAAGTCCGCTTTGTTGAGTAACCACATTATTATCTTTCGCTTCCTCTTCAGCAGCCGTAATTTCATTCAGCCAATCTGTTTCAAAAGGAGAGCTAAATCTGCCGTCAAAAGCTATAAAATCCGTTTGGTCTTGCATAAAACAGCCTTTGATGGTCTTTTCAAGTTCAAGAGCCGCCGCATCACTCATTGCATAAACTCTTTTTGTTTCCTCAGGTTTGGACATATGAATCCTCCGATCCTATTAAGTTAAAGAAATTGATTAATTTATTAGAGCTTTTTATAAAAATAGAGATTTGCCAATGGCAAAAACCACCGTTATTTGTCTTGATAATGGGATATTTTAGAAAGAAAGTGTTAAAAACCACGTTTTTACCCCTATAATGTGAATTGTTGAAGTTCCTCGCTTGTTAGTTAAGTCTGCTCGCCATATTGCTGATATTACTCGCCGTATTGCTAAGTCTGCTCGCCTTAATGCCAACATTGCTCGTCGTATTGCAGACTCTGCTCGCCCTATTGCAAGTGATGCTCGGCACATAGTTGACTCTGCTCGCCGTCTTGCAGAGGTTGCTCGCCGTATAGTTGACACTGCTCGCCGCCGGAAAGTGTCTGCAAACACAAAACAAGCTTCTGCTAAGTTAAGAGATTTTATTGTTAGTGTTGTGAAATTTGTTGTTAGGAAGGAAGAAGCAAAAAATTGTTTCCGCTGGTGTGTTGCTAAAAAGTTTTCTGTAGAGAATTTTGAGAAGAAGATTTTAACTTTTTGCCGGACTATGTCAAATATGAAAATACCTGAATTCATCTAACCGTGTTAATGCCCTAAATCTTTGAACAAAACCTAAGAAAATAAAAAATTAGAAACAAGTGCAGAGTAAAAAAAACTACTATTTTTATTTGGCTAAAGCTCGTTGCGATTCATCAATTTCCTTTGCTCTTTAGAATTTCAATGAAATTCTGAATTGCTACAGACTTTAGAGGCGGGATGAATATTAAAATAAAACCATCTTCTTTTAGAAGATAAATGAAACAGTTGAAGTTCTTATCATTGTTTCATTAACACCTCGATTAATCGAGGTGTTAATGTAGTAAATCAATTCCTAATTATCTGATTACTCGTTTTGAGCATTCACATAATTAGACTTTTGCCGCAAGTTGTAATACTATTAGCATTAAAACCAATGAAATGGTTACAAAGCCGATATTGTAAATTACACTTAATAATTTTTCTCTTTTCTTTACTAATTTTTGTCCGAGATCGTAATCTAAATCGTTGTTGATATAATCGCCGTCAGTTAAGTACCAGATTTTACTTCTGTTATTATCCATAATCTAACTCACCTTTTATTTAATTACAGACATTTTCTTTGACTGAGTAAAATTGTTTGCTTCTATTTTATAAAAATAAACTCCACTTGATAATTTGCTCGCATCAAATTCTATTTGATGAAAACCAGCAGGTTTTTCTTCATTCACTAACTCAGCTACTTCTTCACCAAGTAAGGAAAATATTTGAAGAGAAACTTTGCTTGCTTCGGGCAGTGCGAATTTAATGGTAGTCACCGGATTAAACGGATTGGGGTAATTTTGCATAAGTTCGTATCTGAGTGGTGCAGCAACGTTTATATTAATTTCTTTACTGTAATCATATTTGCCGTCATTGTCCACCATTTTTAATCGATAGAGATAAGTTCCTGTTTTGCGTACAAAATCTTTCATTTCGTAATCCTTCGGTGAGTTTGAATTCCCGCATGCAACAATGAAACCAATTTTTTCCCAATTGCAACCACAATCATTTAACTTACGTTCTATTTCAAATCCAAAACTATTCAGTTCTGTTGCGGTTTTCCATTTCAATACAATAGCATTATTTTCGATAGCTCCCGAAAAAGAAACTAACTCAACCGGAAGCGGATTTCCACCGGTTGATCCGATTGCCCACTCACTTAAACTTGTAACGTTATTAGCTCTCAGATGTGTTGTATCAACAAGTGTGTATTCCGACCAGGTTGTCCATGGATGATTGCTATCCACTCGTTTAAGGATTCTTAAATTTGCAGTATTACTTATTCCGGTAATATCTGCCAAATCAAAGGTTAAACTGCATGTAAAAGTATCGAGAGCTGTAGAAAGACTCCAATATAACTGACTTATGGCGTCAATTCCACTTGGTAGAGCGCCGACAGGAGTTGTCATAATTTGATTAGCAAAAACACCGTCTCCACTTGTTCCACCAAAAGAAACAACCGTAAAATTATAAGATACGTCTGAACTTGGCATACTAACAGTTTCATCGACCACGCCTCCCTCTGTTGCAACCGTACCTGATGACTGATTTGAAACGTATGGAGCTGGCTTTAATTTTATTGAAATGTCATAAGAACCATAACATTGTTGAACCACCGGACTTGATGAGACTGCGTCAAAATCAATCTGCCCGGTATTATATGGATCAAATTCATTTACCCATAACGGATCACTCGAAGCCGCATTTATTTTTGCCCATCCGGTTGAGGTAATCGCTCCTGTATTGTAATTTACACTCATCATAGTTCTGTAAGCATCAAATACTAATTTACTTACTCCATCAACTTTTAAATAACCACTGCTACCTGTATAAACACGGTTGTCGGAATCAGGACAAGCACTCGTAAATCCACTCAGCCCGCCTGAACTGAGATAAAAAGTAATTCCGCTTGTAGTACTTACTAAATTTGTCTGTTCTTCAGTAGAAGAGGTAGTTGTAATCGTTCCGCTGCCGGTATATGGGGAACAATCACAGTTATTCCCATTCGTTCCACCGATCACATTAAATTCAGTTCTAACATAGGCTGTAACACTACTGCCACTTATCGCCCCACATGGATAGGTTCCGCAAGTTTTTATTGCTGGAGTTTCTGTAGCGTAAGACCACATAACCGGACCACCACGTCCTACTGTTTGCCAACCATTTACTTGAATTGTAATGAATTTAGAAAATATTTGAAAATAATTTCCACTATTATTATTATAATTTATCGCCAGTAAGTCAGCTTCTGAAGCAGAAGGTGTAGCGACCGTTGTTGTAAAAACATAGTATTTGTTGTTTGTTGTTGCCGTTACTCCGCTTCCGGGAATTATTGCGGTGTAATCGGTTCCACTTCCTGTTGCTTCAGATGAGACGTAAGAAGTTGCCCAGTTATCAGTCGTATAATTAACAAATACCCTTTCCTCTGCTGATTTACTTCCGCTTAAAGTGATATAAACATTTATACTTGAACCGGCGGATTGGTAATTATCCGTAACACCGGTTATAGTTACCGGGTCTGCTGACAATTCTTGAATAGAAAAATTCGCATTTGAGTTGGAGGCATCTTTTTTTGTTTTGATAACGTAATGTTTCCCATTAGTGATTGAAAAATAAATTGCCCCATTTGAACCCATGTTTCCGTAGTAGTAAGAATTCCAAACAGTACCTGCACCCGTATATTGTAAATCGGGGGAAGCATTGTTCATCCAAAACCCTTGTCCATCTGCATTAGAACTTGTTTCTCCAAGTTTGAAATATTGGTTAGTTGTTGAAGTTGCTTGAAACTGCCATTTGTATGAACTTCCAAGACTACTTGAACCTTGTGTTCCTGTTGCCCAACTCCAGGTTGAACCGTTGTTATCTCCGAAAATATAATCGGGACTTGTCTGCGCATGCGCGCATATCGGAAGCATAAAAAGTAAAACAAATACCTCTACAAAATTCTTGCATTTGTGAAGCAGCATTGAAAATGATGAGTTTTTCATCTTAGTTCTCCTTATTGGTTAAAATAATATTTTTAATTGATGCTAGTTTTTCTTTCGCCACAAAAGCCACTGCCCCCGATTCAAGAGCTTTTTTCTTTAGATTGACGTCATCGAATTGAGTTACCATAATTACTTTTGCTGATGAGTTGTTTTGCTTTATTTCTTTTAAAGCTTCAAGCCCAGTCATACCTTTCATTTTGTAATCCATTAGAATCCAATCTGGATTAAATTTCTTAAATAGTGAAATAGCTTCTTCACCGGAGGTAGATTCATAGAACGTATCAAACACAGAAGCGAATAGTGATTTTTCCAGATCACGAATTCCCTTATGATCATCAACAATTAAAACTGTCATAAATTCTCCTGTCTGCATGGCCAAACTTGTAGAATATAGAGTGTGAAAAAAATAGAGAGGATTACTCATTTTGCATGAGTAGGAATACTTAGATGTGATCTGGATGAAGGATAATAGATGATGTGGAAAAAAACCAAAACTTAAAAACACTAATACGATAATATTGAGGTCTCTACAATTGTTCCGTATTAGAAATAACTGGGGATTTGGAATTTGAACTTTGGAGATGCTTAGAAGAGATGTTTATTTTCCAGCGCAAATTTTAACAACGCATTGCTGCCGTGGATTGAAAGCTTATTACAGATGTTCATCCGATGATTGTCAACAGTGCGGATACTTATAAAATATTTGTCAGCAATTTCTTTACTTGTTTTGTTTTCGGCGATCAGTTGCAAAATCTGTTTCTCTGTAGGAGTTAGTTTATCAATTCCAGACTTTTGATTTTCGTTTATATTTAAAATGGAACTGCGATTTACTAAATAATCCGATATTACCGGACTTATATAATGCTTTCCTTCCGACACCGAGATGATACAATCAAGAATATCTTTTACTGCACATTCTTTTAGAATATATCCTTTAACACCAAGATCCATCGCTTTATTAAAAAGCTCTTCTTCATTGTACATTGTTAGAAATATTATGTCAACGGCAAGTTTGTCAGATTTAATTTTTTTTGCGACATCAAATCCGTTCATTCCCGGCATATTAATATCGAGAATGGCGATATCAGGATTATTTTTTTTAATGAGATCAATTGCTTCAATTCCATCATCCGCTTGACCGCAAATCGAAAATTGGGAAATTGTTGATATCAAATCAACTAAACCTTTTCTAAATAAAGGGTGGTCATCAGCAATTATAAGTTTAGTTAATTTTTTCATTTCCTTTAATCGGGATAGTGATTGTTAGTCTGGTTCCAACTCCAGTTTTCGAATCGAGCACGACTTCACCATTTAGATATTTTACACGCTCGTTTAAACTTCTTAAGCCAAATCCTTCATTAGAAGAATTGTCTTTTAGAGCTTTCATTGGATCAATGCCTTTTCCATCATCTTGAATGAAGATTGAAACGGTTTTATCATCTTTCATAACAGAAATTGAAGCGTGCTTTGCTTCAGCATGTTTAACGATATTGTTAATTCCTTCTTGCACTATCCGGTAAATATTAACTTCGTTTTCGATAGCGAAAACATTATCAATATCGTCAAACGTCATTGAAAATGAAACTGATGATGTACCTTCAATTTTATGAACCATTGCTTGTAAAGTTTTAGACAAGCCAACTTTGTCTAAAAGATTTGGATGCAAATGATGAGCAATATTTCTTATTTCTTTTATAGATTCGGAGGCAGTTTCATTAATCGTATTTAGCTGCTCTTTCATCTTAGCAACATTCTCATCCATTAAACCAATTTGTGCTCTGTTGGTGATAATCAACAAATTTTGTCCGATCCCGTCATGTAATTCTGAAGCGATTCTTTTCTTCTCAGCTTCTTGAAAATCAATGAGCTGTTTTGAGAATTTTTGTTGAAGTTGTGTCTGTCGTTTTAATTGATTGATTTTAATCTTAAATATATAAGAGACGATCAACAAAAAGCCAACTAACATAAGAGTTCTAAACCACCAGGTTTTCCAAAACGGAGGTGTTATGGTAATTCCAATGGTTATTCCTTTTTGATTCCAAACTCCATTATTGTTGGAAGCCCGCAACGTAAAAAGATAATGCCCGGCATCAAGATGTGTATAAGCTGCATATCGTCTTGTGCCGGAATAGATCCAATCTTTATCAAAGCCTTGCAGCATGTATGAATATTGATTATTCTCAGGTTCAGTAAAATCAAGCGCAGCAAATTCAAATGAAAAATAATTGTCTTTATAGGTCAGATTTATTTCATCTCCATCAGAAAAGCAATTGAAATATTCCAGACTTTTATCAAAGATTTTGAAATCCGTTACCACAATTTTCGGAATAAATTTATTTTCGATAAGACTATCGGGATAAAATGAAGTCAGTCCGCTGATGGACCCGAAGTAGATTTTACCGGAGCTACTTTTGCAAAAAGCACCAGCATTAAACTCATTATTTGGCAATCCGTCACTGGTGTTGTAATTCTTAAAGGATTTTTTCTTTGGCGAGTATGTTGATATTCCTCTGTTTGTACTAAGCCACAAATTATTTTTTGAATCACGTAATATTCCATAAACAACATTATTCGGCAATCCATCTGCTTCAGTAAAATTGGTAAACTTTTCGTTTGAATGATCAAATCGAATCAAACCACCACCGTGTGAAGCTAGCCAATAAATATTATTTTTATCTTCAAGAATAAAGTAAACCGCATTTGCTTGAATACCGTCTGCCCCGCCGGGATTATGAATATATGATTTAAATTTTCCGGTCGACTTAGCAAATTTATTTAATCCGTTAGATGTACAAACCCATAAAATTCCTTTACTATCTTCGGTAATATAAAAAACAACATCATCACTGATCGATGTTTTATCTTTTAGATCATGTAAAAATACTTTTGAATCTTGATTTACCGGGTTGAAACGAATCACCCCTCTTCCCCAGGTTCCCAACCACAAAACTCCATTTTTATCCGGGTAAACATATTTTATGAGATTGTAGGGAATGCTTCTCTTCTTTTGTGAGTATTGAAATCGTGTAATTTTATTTTGGGATAGGTTAATTCGGTTCAGACCATCTTGTGTTCCTACCCAAATATTTCCGGTTCGATCTTCATTAATACTCCAAATACGATTGTTAGATATTGAATTTAGATCAGTTTTAGAATTAAAATATTTCCTAATTGTCCGGTTGTTTTTATCAAGGACATTAAGTCCATTGTTCGTTCCTACCCAAATATTTCCCTTCGAATCTGCAAAGATTGGCCAGATGTTTGCGTCAGTTAGTCCACTATTTTTTCTTGTATCGGCATAAAGATTTTCAAAATTAATTTTACTCTTCTTTAATTTGGTTAAACCGGCTGAATGAGTTCCACCCCAAACGATTTCATTATCATCAATCAGAAGAGCGGTAACATTATTTTCCTTCAAGGGCGCAGTAGTTGTTGCCTCACTTGTAAAACGCTCATACTTTCCGGTTTGTTCATCAAAACCGATTAATCCATTTGTTTCAGTTCCTATCCAAAGATTACCAGTTTCATCCCAACTTATTGCTTGAACGTTTGCTTTTTGAGTTATGTTTTCTCCATCAATTGAAATATTTACCCGGCGTACCATGAGAGAACTAATATTAACATTGTTGAGCCCGGTTCCCGTTCCCACATATAGATTGCCATTTTCATCTTCGCTAATTGTGTTAACAAAATCATTGCTAAGAGAATTTTTATCGGTTAACATATTTTTATAGTGAATGAATTTTTCACCATTTTCATCAAAGCAATCCAATCCGCCACCATATGTTCCAACCCAAATCCTGCCTTTTCTATCTTTCAGCAAAGCCATAATATTGTTACTGCTTATACTGTTTTTGTCATTTTGATTGTTGATGTAGGTTTTGATTTTCCCGTTTATTGGATTAAACTTACTGAGACCGGCGAGGTGAGTACCGATCCAGATATTTCCAAATGAATCTTCTGCGAGGGATAAAATCGACTTCCCCTGGAGTTGAGGCGCTTCACCTCTTTTGGCAAAGTAGTGAATAAACTTTCCCGTTTTTGGATTGTATTTATTCAGACCATCAAGTGTTCCGATCCAAAGAAATCCTTTTTTATCCTCTAATAAACAGGTGATCATATTATCGGAAAGAGAATTAGTGTCTTTCGGATCGTTCTTGAATATTCTGAAATTATATCCGTCGTACCGATTCAATCCGTCTTGAGTTCCGATCCATAAAAATCCGGTTCTATCTTTCAGCATGCAGCGAACGTTGGATTGCGATAATCCTTCCTCAAGCGAAAGATAGGTCACTTTCACAAGTGAATTTTGAGCAATAACTGATAATTGGAGAAGAAACAGAAAACGAATTATTAAATTTCTTCTCATTTTTCTGCTGTTAACAAATTGAATCTTCCATGTTTTTAATTTGTGAAATAAAATTAAATAAATTGCTGCTAAGTAAAAAACTCACCAAAATGGTATGGTGATCTACTTCTTAATTTTGCCGATTAGTTTTTGATCTCTCTTTTTGCAAAAGAAAATTTATAATGATAATTTTGGTTATCAATATTGGAGATTACATGCATCTAATTCTTTTTGGAGCCCCCGGTGTCGGAAAAGGGACTCAAGCCAAAATCTTGAGCCAAAAATTTTCTATTCCTCATATTTCTACAGGCGATATATTGCGTGAAGCGGCAAAAACCGGTTCAGAAGTTGGGCTTGAAGCAAAAAAAATTATGAACTCGGGTCAGTTGGTGCCAGACGAAATAATGATAGAAATTATTAAAGAAACTCTGAGACAAGAACGATGCATCAATGGTTTTATTCTTGATGGGTATCCAAGAACTACAGCCCAAGCAGAATCCTTAAATAGACTCTTCGGCAAAATGAACATCTCCGACTTTGCACTAATCTGTATTGAAGCTAACGACGACGAAATTGTTAAAAGATTAACAACAAGAAGAGCTTGCAAAAGTTGCGGAACCATCTTTTCTTTATCTGAAATTGAGAATACAACTACCTGCCCCGTATGCAATGCCGAAAACAGTTTTTATCAAAGGAAGGACGATTCGGAGGAAGTGATCCGTACACGGTTGGAAGTTTTTAAATCAGCTACAAAGCCGGTAAAGAATTTTTACAAAAGTCAAAATAAACTTATTGAGATAAACGGGCTGAATTCAATAGAAGTAGTATCAACTGATATTATAACCGGATTGGAGAACATTTTTTCAAAAAAAGTATCAACTAATTAAGGTCTAACTTCTTTCAACAAACCATTTTCCAGTTTTACTACCCGTGCAGTTGATTTATTCAACAGATCATAATTGTGAGTAGCCACTAATACTGCCGTTCCCCTATTATTTATTCTCTTCAACAACTCCAATATTTCCAAAGAAGTTTCCGGGTCTAAATTGCCGGTAGGTTCATCAGCAACAACAAGTAATGGTTCATTTATTATTGCTCGCGCAATTGCAATCCGCTGCTTTTCTCCACCTGATAATTCTCTCGGAAAACTTTGTGTTTTATGTGAAAGTCCAACTTCACTCAACACATGATTTATTTGCTTCTTTATTTTTTTTGTCGGAGTGTTGACCGTTTCAAGGACGAAAGCAAGATTTTCATATATCGTTCGGTCTTCAATTAACTTAAAGTCTTGAAATATAATGCCGATCTTTCTTCTGCATAAAGGGAATAACGAAGGTTTTATGGAAGTCGTAGAATATGAGTCGAAAATCATTTCACCGGAATTAGGTAAAAGATTAAAATAGATCATTTGCAACAAAGTGCTTTTACCGGAACCACTTTTGCCAATCAAAAATACAAACTCACCACTTTTTATTTGGAAGGATATTGAACGAAGTATCTCTTCTCCATCATAACTGAATCCGACGTCACTAAATTCGAGCATATTAATTAACTTTCTTCAAAATGAATTGCACTCTTTTTGATTCCGGTTTTCCTTTTCTAAAACCGAAAGCCTCCAAACAATCGACAATATAAAAATTACTTTTTTCTATTTGCTTCAAATAAAAATCAAACGGGAATATTTTCTGTTTGTGAATTTCTTTTTCAACTATTTTACCGGATTTATAAAAAGTAAATTCATTTTTATGAACGCGGTTCTTCGGATTATAAGTGCTGACATGTTCTATTTTCTGATTCAAGTAGTTGTAGACATTCTTTTTCCCTTTTATATGAGGCACGCTGTTTTTTTCTAAGCTCACGTCGAAAGTAAATATTCCATTATCATTTGTAATAGCTGAAACCTCCGACAAAAGTTTTGAAAAACTCTTTTGTGAAGTTAAGTAGTTTACAGTATCAAAAGCGGCAAGGACTAAGTCAAAATGTTGTGTAAAAGGAAGCGCCATCATATCGCAGCAAATTCTTTTTTGTTTGATAACACTATTACTCAAAAATTGGGGTGATATATCGGAGAGAAAATAATCGGAAAACTTTCGACTTAATACTTTTGCTAATTTTCCGTTCCCCCCTCCAATTTCCAGCATTGCGTTTACGGTGAGTTTGTACTCGTTAGTAATATCAATAATGTATTTAGCCCATAATGAATAATCGATATTTTTCATCAGAGTGCCGTAAAAACCAGCCAGGGATGAATAATTCTTTCTAAATATTTGAGACATACTTCATCCGGTTCTCGCAGATCTGGATCGCTAATTTCGCAGCATGAATTATACTTGAAGGATCAGCAATTCCCTGTCCCGCAATGTCAAAGGCGGTTCCATGATCGGGAGAAGTTCTCACAATCGGTAATCCGGCAGTAAAATTTACACCGTCCGAAAAGCTCAGCATCTTAAATGGAATTAACACTTGATCATGATATGCACCGATAACTACATCGAATTGTTTATATAAGTGCATACCGAAAAATGCATCCGCGGGGAATGGACCTCGTACATATTCCTTATAATCGTTGATAAAAGGAGAAAAAATATTTTTTTCTTCATCACCTAATAAACCGTTTTCTCCGGCATGTGGATTCAAACCTAAAAGAGCAATCCGTGGTTTTTCAATATTGAAATCTCTCTTTAATGTTGTTAATATTATATCAACTTTTTTTCTGATAAGATTGCTATCTAAAGAAAATGGAACACTTTTTAAGGGAATGTGAATTGTTAAGAGAGCGGCTTTCATCTTGGACGAATGGAAAAACATTACAACATTTTCTGATTTTGTCCACGAAGCAAATAATTCTGTATGTCCGGGAAACTCAACTCCCGCTTTGTTAAAAGCTTCTTTTGAAATTGGCGCAGTTATGATACAATCTGCAAATTTTTTTTCGACTGCATAAAATGATTCTTGTAAAGATTTATAAGCTATCTCCCCCGAAGTTTTAGTTGGTTTGCCGAATGCGGTTTTATTATTCCCCAAATTGATAACTGAAATAACATTCTTCTTATTCGAACTTTGCTCTAATTTTTTAACTACTTCGTAATCAAAATCCAATTGAAGAAGATTCAATCCCTCTTCAAAAATATTTTTAGGAACTGCAAAATAGAGTTTGTGCTTGTTCTTTTTGTAGAAGTGAGAAAGAGTTTTTATTACAATCTCGGGACCGATACCATTGCAATCTCCACAAGTAAAAAAGAGTCTCATTTTTCTTTTACCAGCTGATAACTGCCGTTTCCAAGGTTATCCCGGAAATAATATGGTTTGTTTCTCCCTTTGTAGAACCAAATTTCTAAATTTTTCCCGTTCGCTCCTGATGATCTTTCAACGCGTAAAGGTGGACCGTATTTAATATAGATTTGTCCTCGGTCGGACATAATCCCGTCCGGGGTTGCAAAATTTGAAAAAGTTTTTTGAGCATAATCAACCCGGGTATAATATTCACCCATCAAATCATTGTAAGTGGTGTTTGGCGAAGGGTCATATTTTTTCCAATATTTATTGAATGCGCTGTAGCCAAGGTTATTTCCCAACTCTTTTAACGAATCGACAAGAGTTTTTGACTCGATAATACTAAATGCTTTCAGTGATATATCATAATTTAATAATGAATGAGGTTTATCCCACCATTTTACTTCAAAAATGGTTTTGTCTTTTCCACTTCCCTGCACGCTAAATTTTCCCTCCGGGAGTTTCAAAGAAATATCTTTAAACAAATAACTATTACCGGAAGAAGTTGAAACTGAGGATAAATAAATCCCAATCGAATCTTCTTTTAAAATATAATTGTCGTTTAGTGTTGTATATGAACAAAAAGTTAAGGAATCAGTTGGAGAGTTAAATTTAAGACAAAGTGAATCATTTTTTTGTTCATTTTTAACTGAAGCGTAAATAAGAGAAAATGTTGTATGAGAAAATGGAATAGTTTTTCTTCTGTTCGCCAAATAATATTTTTCACCGTCAGCCGAATAAACAATATAATTTTTAGGTGATTCATCGGTAAGGTTGATGGATATTTTGGGGAAAGCAAAATCCTTATTTGCAGAAATGTCCGTTAATGTCAGTTCTCCAAAATATTTTCTCTTTTCAAGTTTTATATTTAACAAACCCTGAACTGATTTATTTTTATCAAGCGTTTCATCAAATGTGGAAACTGAAATACGTTTATCGTCATTCGTTCGTGAGATAGCGCCGGAACTTGAATCTTGCAACTCTAAAGTTACGCGGATGTTTGAAGTATAACTTTCACCATCTTTTGTAAAAAAAAGTTTATCGTAGTTTATTCGATATACGAATTGAAATAAACCGTTGCCGGAGTCAGGCTGAGAAAAATAGTATTCATACAGCAACGGTGGTTCAAATTCGTACTTCTGAGCTAGAAGCGGAATGGCAATGATCGAAAGTAAAAATATCTTTATTATTTTATTCATATGTTTTTAACAGAAAAGAATACAAAGTATTGACCCTTCCGATTTTCCATTTAAGAAATGTTTACTAACTGTTCATGTTCAATAAATATTCTTTGTTGTTCTTGGTCCCTCTCATTCTCGAAGTCATGAACTCAATGGCTTCGATTGGATTGAAGTCACTCAGAATTTTTCTAAGAATCCAGATGCGAGCTAAATCATCTTCTTTAATCAGTAAATCTTCGCGTCTTGTTGAAGAACGGTTAACATCGATTGCCGGGAAGATTCTTCTATCACTTAAGTCTCTATTGAGCACAACTTCCATGTTTCCGGTACCTTTAAATTCTTCAAAGATAACATCATCCATTCTGCTACCGGTATCGATCAAAGCAGTTGCAATGATAGTCAAACTTCCGCCGTCCTCTGTGTTACGGGCAGCTCCGAAAAACCTTTTTGGTTTATGAAGTGCATTTGAGTCAACACCACCGGAAAGAATTCTACCTGAGTGAGGAACAACAATATTATTAGCACGTGCAAGACGCGTGATACTGTCTAAAAGAATAACAACATCTTCATTTGCTTCAACTAAACGTTTTGCTTTTTCAATAACCATATCGGCAACTTGAATGTGACGGTCCGCCGGTTCATCAAACGTGGAGCTAATAACTTCAGCTTTAACGCTTCGTTCCATATCGGTTACTTCTTCGGGACGCTCATCGATCAACAAAATAATTAATTTTACTTCAGGATGATTTCTGGTAATTGAGTTTGCGATTTTTTGTAGGAGAATTGTTTTACCGGACTTAGGTGGAGAAACGATCAATCCTCTCTGTCCTTTTCCGATTGGTGCAAGCAAGTCTAATATTCTCATTGAATATTCACCGGGAGCTGACTCAAGAGTTAGTTTCTTGGTAGGATATACGGGAATTAAGTTATCAAATAAGGTTCTGTCTCTAATTCCATCGGGACTAAGTCCATTTACTGCTTCTACTCTAAGCAAAGCAAAAAAACGTTCTCCTTCTTTTGGAGGACGAACTTGTCCGCTTACAAAATCTCCCGTACGAAGCATAAATTTTTTAATCTGCGAAGGAGAAACATAAATATCGTCCGGCGATGGAAGATAATTATAATCTGCTGAACGGAGAAATCCATATCCATCCGGCAATACCTCTAACACACCTTTGGAAAAAGTTAAACCATCTTTCCCGGTTTGCGCTTCTAATATTTTAAAGATTAATTCTTGTTTACGAAGATCGCTATAACCTTGAACACCGAGTTCTTTGGCAATATCATTTAATTCTACGATCTTTTTGGATTTCAGTTCAGAAATATCCATTGGCATAATTTGACCCTTATTGTTTTTTTTGTTCTAAAATTTGGAAATATCTTATTGTTTTTAATTAAGTACCAGTGATTTTATCGATTGGCTTAAGAGGTTGATTCAAAATTGCACATATTTTTTCTCTTTGTCAAGTCTTTTCTTTGATTAAACCTTTTTTTATTTCACCAAGTAAATACATGCTTCCCAGAATAACAAGACATTCCTCCGAATTTACTTTCGTCTTGAATTCCGTGAAGAAATCTGTAGGGTTATCAACCAAGGTAGCTTTCAAGTTATATTTACTTGCAATTGTCAGGAGATTCTCTTTTCGTTCAGCCCGCTCAAAAGGAATATCTGTAAAATGAAACTCATCAAATGCTGATTTCAATTTTAAGAGCATTTGTTCAATTTCTTTATCTTTCATCACTCCGAATAAAAGATGGGTCTTTTTGTATCTTGGTTTTTCTTTTAGATATTCGGAAAGAAAACTTTCGATACCTTCGGGATTATGTGCAGAATCAAAAATGATTCTCGGGTTATCCGAAGCGATTTCGTATCGTCCTTGAATTTTCGTGTTTTCTACTACATGCTTCAATCCGTTTTCAAAGATGTGTAGATCTTCCAATCCAATTGTTTTATTTACAACCAAAGTAGCCAATGCGGCGTTATATTTCTGATAATAACCGTGCAGCGGGGAATCTAATCTGTCGATATCAAGTTCTTCAGTATAGAGTTCCAGGTAAGTATCACGTTCGATTATAAAATCTTCAAGTTCAAAAAGTTCGCAATCAACTTCTTCACACTTTTGTTGAATGATCTCATCAGCTTTTTCCGGGAGTAAACCGAGAAACACTTTCGTCTTCGGTTTGATTATAGCAGCTTTCTCTGTGGCTATTTCTTCTATCGTATTTCCCAAATATTGGGTATGCTCAAGACTGATTGAAGTTAGGACAACAGCCAGCGGTTTCAAGACGTTCGTTGCATCAAGTCTTCCACCGAGACCTGTTTCGATTACGGCATACTTTACTTTTTTTTCGGCAAAATATGTGAAGGCAAGCGCAGTTGTTACTTCAAAAAATGTCAGTTTATTTTCATTAATAAATTGTTCATGCCGGTTATAAAATGAAGCAATAAATTCATCTTCAATTTCATCGCCGTTAATTCTGATTCGTTCATTAAATTTTACAAAATGAGGAGAAGTATAAAGTCCGGTTTTGTGTCCGGCGGTCTGTAAAATACTCGCAATAAAAGATGCCGTACTTCCCTTTCCGTTTGAACCGGCGATATGAAAACATTTTAAATTGTTCTGGGGATTTCCGAGAAGTTGGAGAAACTTACGGATATTCTCTAATCCAAGTTTTATTCCGAACATTTGAAGGGAATAAAGTTTTTCTAATGTCTGTTCGATATTCATCTTAGAGGATGTACGAGCCGGTTAAGTTTTTTATTGAAGTTATTTTCATTTTTTCACAGTACAAAATTAAGTCATTGATCATCGTTTCGGAAATATTCGGATGTACAAAATTCACGGTTCCCAATTGAAAAGCCGAGGCTCCGGCGATCATAAATTCAACTGCATCTTTCCAAGAAAATATTCCGCCGATACCGATTATTGGAATATCAACATTTCTTTTTATCTCCAATACTTTTGCAAGCGCTATCGGTTTTATTGCAGGTCCTGAAAGTCCGCCGGTAATGTTTTTAATTTTTGGTTTCCGCGAGTTTATGTCGAAAGCAGTTCCAACCAATGTATTGATTGCTGAGACTGCATCGGCACCGGCTTCCTTTGCTGCTAAAGCGAATTCAAAAATCCTCGACACATTTGGCGATAATTTTATAAATACCGGTTTTGTTGAAACATTTTTTACTTCTTCAGTAATTCTTGCTACGGCTTTTTTATCATTACCGAATTCAAGTCCGCCTTCTTTTACATTGGGACACGAAACATTAATTTCGAATGCTGAGATGGTTTTTTCAGTTGTAAGTAATTTTGTGCATTCAACATACTCTTCAATTGAACTTGCAGCGATGTTGCAGATTATTGCAGTATTAAATTTTTGTAAGAACGGAATTTTCGTTTTGAGGAATTCTTCCACACCAACGTTTGCTAATCCAATTGCGTTCAACATTCCTGATGGAGTTTCAACCACTCTTTGCGGAGAATTTCCTTTTCTTGGTTTTAAACTTAACGATTTTGTTACAATTCCCCCTATTTTATTTAGATCGACAAATTCAGCTATTTCGTTCCCGTATCCCACCGTACCGGACGCAAGCAAAATCGGATTTCTTAATTTTAACGGACCAACCGATACGGATAAATCTACTTCACTCATGGCAGCACAACATCTTTTACATTAAAAACGGGACCATCTTTACACACCAATAAAAATTTATTTTCATCTGTTGCCGACTGCACCGGGCAGCCTTGACAAATTCCAAAACCACATGCCATTGATGATTCTGTGGAAATCTCTCCATCAAAATTATTTTCAATACAAAATGTTTGAAGCGCTTTTAACATAGCGTTTGGTCCGCAACCGAATATTTTGAAATTCTCACCTTTAATTTCATCAATTTTTGAAGCGAGAAGTTGTACAACATTTCCTTTAAAGCCAAGACTTCCGTCATCTGTTGCAGATGAAACATTTTGCATTTCATAGCTAATGCAATCATTTTTTGTTCTTCCACCGGAAAAACATAGAATTTCTTTTCCGCTTTTAACCAATTCTTTGATCAAGAATGGAAATGGCGCTGCCCCTATTCCACCTGCAATTATAACAGCTTTATCATATTCACCATCAAGCGAAAATCCGTTTCCTAACGGACCCATAACG
Source organism: Ignavibacteriaceae bacterium (assembly GCA_041671545.1). Lineage (GTDB taxonomy): Bacteria > Bacteroidota > Ignavibacteria > Ignavibacteriales > Ignavibacteriaceae > UBA1563. The sequence goes on along the minus strand of JBAZBI010000006.1, from coordinate 118,980 downwards.
TCAAGAGTCTCACCCGGTTGTTTATCTTGAAGAATATGAGTTCCTCCACCGATAGTTATGAACATGACGCTAAATGAATTACTTTCTACATTACAAATGCTGAAAGGACGGCGAAGTAAGGGGAAATCCGAATCCGAAACTTTGATATTTACAAATTGTCCCGGTTTGGCTTGATTTGCGATCTTTTCAGAAAGTAATTTTAAGAGAAAAACATTTGTTCCGATTTGTGTAACAGAATCAACCGTTGCATTCTCAAGAAACAAGAGATATCCTTTTTGTGGTATTAATAATCATTAATTTTTGAGCTTTTAGATGGGTAACGCCAACTTATTAACCTTTCTGTCGAATTATAATTTCGACAGATCGGATATGTTATTATGTACAACCCAAATTTAAAGAGAAATTCATTCCCTACAAAATTCTTACTTCAAAACTACCAACTTTTTTGTTTGCACAAAATCACCGGCACGTAACTGGTAAAAATAAACGCCCGATGTTAATTCGTAATTCGTTCCACCAGTGGCGGATCCAAATTCGTAATTATGTCTTCCCGCTTGCTGAAATTCACTCACCAAAGTTTTTATTTCATTTCCCAGAACGTCAAATACTTTAAGTGTAACAAAACTACTTTGCGGAAGCTGGTAACTTATCATCGTTGACGGATTAAACGGATTTGGGTAATTCTGGTAAAGAGTTAAACTTTCCGGAGTTAAAGATGTTTCATCTTTTTCTATGGGAAGTAATATGTCGTATTGCGCGTCATCAACATATACGATGCTGCTTTTTGTGCCAAGCGATGTTTGTTTTATTACAATACTATTAAAATATTTTGTCCCCGATCCCCCGATTGAAGATTTTGGAATTCTCTTCAACAACCAACCCGACCAATTAATCGTATCAACCATTACTTCAAAATTTGTATTACTCTCATCATGGAACCAATATTCTAAAATGTTGTTGCTTAAATCCCCTTTAACCCACAAACCAAATTCTGATGAAGTCTCTGATCCTATAGACGGTTTTGCTGCATCATAAAATTGGCAAACACCTCCGCTTGTTTGAGTAAAAACGTATGCTAATCTTCCTGATTTCAAGCCGCTGTATTTATAACTAAAGGTAACATTAAAAGTTGATTTAGCTGAGTCAATTCCAACTGATCCTGAATTTAAACCCGGATTTTTCCACTGCCCGACTACTTCAAAACTGTCCACGATCGTTCCGGATAAATATTTTTCAGAAACCGTACAAAATAAAATGGTATTTTTTACTCCGGTTGGAATTCCTTCCGAATCTTTTAAAGATTCGCCAATAACCAGTTTATAGACGCTGTTTATTTCCAGATTACTTTGCGGCTGGAAAGAAATTATTCCAACTCCATTCTCAACTGTGGTTACTATCGAAACCGGGAGTAACACATTTTGAGGTGAATAGAGAGATAGATTTGCAGCTACGGATGAACCTAAAATTGGAGCGTCAAATCTTACACGTCCGAAAAACGATGTACTTATTCCCTCTTGATTATCAACCGGATAACTGCTTAAAAGATTTAATCTGTTCCGGCTTTTTGTTAAAAACGAGAAACTGTATGGTTGTGTGATTGAAACATTTGAAACGCTTTTTGCTCCGGTTGATAAATTCACTGTATAAAATGTCAATTTTTCATAGCTAATCGCCGGAGTAAAAACCAATGTCATGTTTTGATTTTCCCAACTCAATGTTCCCTCAACAGAAGGATCAATCGAAAAGGCATTTGCGGTTGCGGTTGTTGCCATCGGTTTATCAAAATTGATCTTCACTTTTGATATAGTAGAAACGCTGTCTCCAAAATTAACATCCGGTGCATGCGATAATACAGTCGGCGCAATGGTTGAATCGTAAAGCATTAATTTATCTGAAAAGACAGTCTGATTTGCCACCACAACTACCGTGGAAGAATCCTTCATGTAGTCCGGCGATTCAAAGTAGAGTTTATATGTTCCCGGTGAAACGCTGTCAAACATAAAAAATCCGTTATTGAGATTGTCTCCCTGGTAAACTCTATTCCCCGGTTGAAGAGTCACTTTTAGATAATTTACAGGAACCTTTGTATCTCCTTTGGAAGAAATTGCATAGTAGCTTACTGTTTTATACATATCTCTCGCTAAACCTGCAATGATTCCGGTTGAAAATCCCGGCTTAGCAAAATATTTCAGAAAACCTCTGGCAATTGCCCAGGCTTCATGTTTTTTGTAAGCGGCATTCATCAATCGCCATGATTCAGGAATATAATCATGAAATGAACCTTCGGACAAAGTTCCGGGAACATTTAAATTTTTAAATACACCAAGGTAGGCTTGTCCTGTTCCATAAAAATCGAAATCGCCGCGACTATATTTTGCCGTCGTTCTATTTGTTTTATAAATTTCATCAACAACATAATTAGCCATAGTTAACGAACCGGGATAGGTTGGGGCATTATCTTTCCCTTGAAAAAGTAAAAGCGTGTAATTTGATTTTCCGTCAAATCCATTGCTGTGTATTGAGTGGAAGTAATCAACATTCTTAGAATTTGCGTCAGCAACTATTTGGGAAAGCGGAAGATCATCTGCATCTGCATTTGCAACTCTGGACATGTAAATGGTTGTATTGAGTTGCCATAAAATATTCCGCAGAGCTAAACCTTTATCCAAATTGGATACTGATTCCCAAAATCCGGTTTGCGATACGAATCTATCGTTAGCTGGATCCAAACCGCCATGCCCGGGATTAATATAAATTTTTGTACCTGATAAATCTTGTCCTAAAAGTGAACGCGTAAGGAGGAAGAGTAGAATAAGTTTTTTCATTTCAATAAGCCTAATAATTTTTTTCTAAAGAAAGATAAACGATTTTTCCCTCAGCAGTGTGGCAAACTATTGCATTCATCGAAGGAGACCACTCTGGAAATTGTTCATGTGTTTCTTTGCTATCGGTGAGTTTGATTTTTTCTTTTCCGTCTGCCGATTGAACAAATATTTCAGATGAAATAATTTTCGTACCGTCATCTTTATCATCCATATAGGCGATCCACTTACCATCCGGCGACCATTTTGGAGCGTTGGCGTAACCAACTTCAAGAAGAATGTTACCTGATATATCAGTTACGTACGTTCCTTTTCCCATAAATGTGAAAAGAATTTTTGATTTGTCGGGTGAAAATGATGACCAGAGATAGCTTCCATCGCCAAAAGGATTGAAAACTTTTCTTTCTCCATTGATCAACAAAATCAAATTGTTATCGCCGTAGAACAACATTGTGTCTTGAGGAATTACGTTAAGCTGCGTAGTTTGTTTCAGCTTGTTATTGACGGTTATATCCGTATCACTTTTATAAATGCAGTCTCCGCTTCTAAGTATTTTCGGAGTAGAGAGATTTCTTTTCCGGCTTTCAAGCAGTTCAATTTTGTTTGTGCGTAGATCAAGAGATTTAATATCTGAGTACTTTTTCCCTTGCAAATATTCATCTGTTCGATAAAATATTTTGTTCCCGTCATTGGCAAATTGAAAATCAAATCCTGAACCTTGTTCCGAAGTGATTGTTTTGAATTCATTCGTGAAAAGATTAAGTGATTCAATTCCTTGATAATAGGAACGGGTAAAATAAATTGTAGCATCATCTGATGCGAAACGCGGGAAGAAATGTTCCCCCGCTTCTGGAATAGTTATTTCTTTCCTCTCTTTAACTTTTATTGATTGCGCTTCAGTCACCATCTGAACTGAAAGTAGAAGAAGAAATATAATTACAAAAACATTTTTCATTTAAACTCCGGAGTTAAGAATTTTGATTTTCAATTGCTGTTATTTTATCAAGCCGCTTCTGATGTCTCCCACCGCCAAATTTTGTAGTAAGCCAGGTTTCCAAAATTCCTTTGATAGTTTCATCACCAAGTGCTTTTGCCCCAAGCACCAATACGTTCGCGTTGTTATGTTCACGAGCGCTTTTTGCACTGAACTCATTATAACAAGTTGCTGCGCGGATTCCCTTTACTTTATTAGCAGTTATAGCCGATGGTATTCCGGTTGCATCCACAATAATTCCGAAATCAACTTCACCGTTTTTAACTTTCTTTGCAACAGCAACAGCAAAATCGGGATAATCACAAGATGCTTCGTCGAACGTTCCAACATCTTGAATCTTGTAACCTTTTTCTACAAGAATTTTTGCCAGCATTGTTTTAACCGAAAGTCCGGTATGATCACAGCCAAGCACAACAATATTTTTTATTTCTTTTGAAGAAAATGTTTGCTGAAACGGAGTTTCGATTTTATCAGTAGTTACTTTTTTAACGATCGTAATTCCCAGATCTTTTATTTTATCTTTAGCAGATGGAGTAAGAATATCCGACTCTCCAACCGAGAGAATTTTCCCTTGGCTTTTATAACTTAAAATAACATCAGACTCGGTAATTACTTTTTTCATTTTATAAATAGTCGTTCAATTTATTCAGTTTGATGTAATCGACAACTTTTTTAACATCCTGCGCATCATCTCGATTACAGACTAAAAGAGCATCATCGGTATTAATAACAATTACATTATCCAATCCAATTACTGCTGTAAACTTTGTCGGAGAATAAATGTAGGAATCGGATGTTTTATCAGTATAAACGTTACCAACAAGAGAATTATCATTTTTATCTTTGGCAGAAAGCTGATGAACTTCTTCCCAGCTTCCAACATCACTCCACGTAAATTTTCCTTTTATAAGAAATACTTTATGCGACTTTTCCATGATCCCATAATCGATAGAAATACTCCGCAACTGTCCATACTCATCAAGTAGTATCCTCTCAAAAGATGATGCATCAGATGCAGCAGCAATATTGTTTAACGCTTTAGATAACTCCGGCATGAGAAAAGATATTTCATTTAATATTGCATCGGCTCTCCAGACGAACATTCCGCTGTTCCAGAGAAAATCACCGCTTTGAACAAAATTTAACGCTGTTTCATAATTTGGTTTTTCTGCAAAAGTTAAAACTTTACAAATATTTGTTTCAACTTCATTCTCATCAATTTGAATGTAGCCGTATCCGGTTTCCGGGCGCGTTGGCGGAATTCCTATCGTTAATAATCCTCCCGATGCGTTAGCATAATTTGCTGCAGTGCGTAATGATTCTTGAAAAATATCTTTTTCACGGATGATGTGATCTGCGGGTAAAACTACAATTATTGCTTCAGGGTCTATTTTTCTAATTAGAACGGATGCAAGTCCGATTGCTGCTGCGGTGTTCCGTCCAAATGGCTCTTCAATAATATTTTGAGTAGGGATTTCGGGAAGCTGATTGCAGATTTCCCCTTTTTGAAATTTGTTCGTTACAATAAAAATGTTTTGATGTTCTACCAATCCTTGAAGTCTGTCAACCGTATTCTGGATCATTGTTCTTTCATCAAATATTTTCAACAACTGTTTAGGTGATTTTTCCCGGCTCCTTGGCCAAAAACGAGATCCAACTCCACCCGCCATAATTACGGCAAACAATTTCATTAACTATTCCTCATTTTTAAAGTTTGTAATTTTTTCCCAAAGTCTTCAGCTTTGTTTAAGTAGTAAGTAATATCGATATCTTTATTCCTAACAAGTGCAACGATAACAATAAGACAAGCGCGCATTGCTTCAATTATTTCTCTTTCGGGTTTCAACTCCTTTAATTGAAGCATGCGAAAAGCCTTAGCTAATATTTTGTGCATTTCTGTAGTTATTTCAGTTCCGAATTTTTCCGATAATGAAGCATTAACTTTCATCACCGATTCATATTGACGGAGCTCAATTGCTTTTACTTCCCCATTTACAAGATTTTTCAGAACCGTTTCCAGTTCTTTTACCGGTTTTAAAATAGTAGCTTCAAAATTCTGAAAGAAAAGATGATCATCGTTCGCGTCTTCTTCAAATATAAAATTCTCTTTTATCTTATCGGTTTTCATTTTTTCTGAAAGCGAACTTTTTCTTTCAGTCATATCGATGGTCAATGTTTCATCTTTCTTTTCTTCAACCACATTGTTATGATTAAACTCATCCAACTTTTTAATAATTTCTTTGTAAGAACTCGGGTTCAATGCATCAAGAACTAAATTGAGATCTTTAACAACAAGTTGAGTATGCTCTTTAAATTTTTCCGATAGTTTAAGAAAATCAATTTTATTTATCTTAAGAAAGTTGTAAATCTCTTGAAGTTTGATCGCCAATTTTGCAAACTGGGTGATCTTCTTCATCGATGCGATCAACGTTTCTAAATCACCGGAATTTAGGATCGTCTCCTTGAAGAGACCGAGCACTTCAATTTTCTCGCTGCTCAATCGCAAATTATTTGCCGCAACGCTGATCGTCTGGATAATATATTGTTTTTTAAGATCCATTAATTAAGATATACTCTCGGAACGCGTTTAGAAATATTACAGGTAATCTCGTACGGAATTGTTTTTAACACTTTGCTCCAATCCCATCCATCAATTTTATGATGTTTACTTTCTCCAAGTAAAATTACTTTGTCTCCAATTTTAATATTTGTTTCTCCTACATCGAACATTATTCTATCCATCGTAACTCTGCCAACTTGTGGAAAGAGTTTATCCTTAATAACACAAAATATCTTGTTAGATAAATTACGATTTAAACCATCTGCGTAACCTATCGGAATCGAAATGATTTGCGATCTTTTTTTAAGAATATATTTTCTTCCGTAACTGATTGATTCCCCTTTTTCATACCACCAACAAGAAGCTACTTCCGAGATTAATGACATCACCGGTTTTAATTTAATTGTAGATTTTATTTCAGAAGAAGGCGGATAGCCATATAATGAAATACCCGGACGAACCATATCTAAATATGATTCCGTCATTGTTAAGATTGCTCCGCTATTTGCGATATGTGCATTATTCGGTTTAATATTTTTCTTCTTAAGTTCGGAAAGAATTACCTTGAAACGTTGTAATTGAAGTTCTGCAAAAGTTTTGTCTTTTTCATCGGAGGTTGCAAAGTGGGAATAAACTCCATCTAAAATAAATTTATTGTTCATACTCATCCGTTCGATGAACGGGACAGCATCTTTGAAAGGAATTCCAAGGCGTCCCATTCCCGTATCAATCTTCACATGGATCTTAAAAGCTTTTCTTTTTACGATTCGATTCTCTACTTCAAGTTTTTCTACTATCAACCTTATGTGTTCATCAGTAAAAACCGTGGGGATCAAATCATATTTTATAATCGCATCAATATTATATTTGTTTGGTGGTTCAAATATCAAGATCGGCTGTTTGATTTTTAACTTTCTTAATGCAATTCCTTCCTCAGTAAGTGCAACACCATAATATTCTGGTTTTTCACTTAATGAATTTAATGCTGAAACTACTTCCGCAAAGCCATGTCCGTAAGCGTCTGCTTTAACTACGGCAAGAACTTTAGTTTTTGTTTTTTTTCTTATCGCTAAATAATTTGCTTTCAAGCGGGCAAGATTTATTTGTGCTATTGTCGGACGCATCAACTCATAATGTTTATTTTTTCCTCCTAAAATATAGTTTTTCTACAAAAGAGAAACAACGGAATGAGATGACTTTTAATGGAAGATAACAACCAATTAATATTTCTTCATTTTTCAGATGTTCTTTTTAAGTATGAATGTTTCCCTCGGACTTGAATTGTGCGGAATTGTGATTTCCTTTATTAATGTTCTATACCCCGGTTTGAACAATACAACTTGAATAGTGTCGGAGATTTCTATTGGAGGCAGTGGTGTTCCATCAGGGGAAACTCTAGCAAACGAAATTCCAAAACCGAGCAAACCATATGGCAAAACAAATGAACCTTCTAAATTAGATTTTACTAAAGGATTTGTAGTTATTAGTCGAGAAACATCTAAGTCAAGATAATGCATCCTTGACTCGATAGTTTTGGTGTCAGTTTTAATTTGATAGATATAAAATCCGTTAGTCATTGTTTGTGTATTCAGAGTAAATGTATAATTCCCGACATTTAAAGTATCATTAAATAGCACGGTTATTGTATCACGAGTAAACCACCTTAAAATTGTAACAGTAACTTTTTGTCTTGTTGGAATTCCAAAGCTAATAATAGTCGAAGGAGGAATTGCTTCCGAATTCAGCAATATTTGATTCCTATATATTTCCAATCGTTGATTAGGAAAAGAGAAAATGTAGTGCACATTAACCCCTCCAACCGGATTTCCATTTTCGTCAACAACATTTCCATAAAATTCATGATTAGCGTCAGGCACAATAACCGTGGCAACTAAATCTTTTTTACATCCGGTTATAAACACAATACTCAGCACCAATCCAACAAGAGCAAATTTAACTACGTTCATAATTCCCTACTTTTTTTGTGATGACATAATTTTTTAATAACTTTTTTAGAACTCATTTCAAAAATAACATTTTCCTCTGTGCAGAATAAGAACCCAAAACTAATTTGTAAACATATATTCCGCTTGAAAGTTTTCCCGCATCAAATGAAGTTGTGTATTTACCGGATTTCTGGTATTCATCCACCAAAGTTTTTACTTCACAACCCAGCATATCATAAATTTTAAGAGTTACTTTTCCGTCTGTTGGCAAAGCATAATCAATGTTTGTAGTTGGATTAAATGGATTGGGGTAGTTTTGGGATAACTCATATGTTCCTGGTGTAATATCTTTTTCGCTTGTAACGGCGGTAACGATTTTTTTATAATGAAGATCGACTTGTTTGCCAATAAACGACATTTTATTTCCTATGCTATCAACAAAATCAAAATTAGTTTCACTTCCGTTATATCCCCATCCTTGATAATAGCATGAAATAGGATTCCTATCAGCATCATATAAATATGTAAACTGATATTCATTCGCCCATTGCTCATCATACCATTTTGCATAGAGATAAGTTACATTATTGTTATAATTATCATAGGTATAAGAATAGAGTCGCTCATTCACCCACTTAGTTGTATTCCACGTTTGCATGACTTCAGACAAAAGGTTCCCTTTGACATTAAACGTCATGTTGTACTGATAGTTATTCTTCCACTGTTCATCTAACCAATATTCGGATAGGAGGTTCAAAACTTTTCCATTTAAATAGCTAAAAGTCGCCCGTTCACCAATTACCCAAAGATCGTTCCTCCAATCTTCACGCATTTGGGTCAATTTTTTATCATTTAAATCGTATGTATAAGTATTCCGATATACATTCCACCATCTCTCATATAACCACTGTTCGTGAGTATCACATAGTAAATTCTTTTTGTTATCATACTTATTCGTAACTCGAAAAGAAGGCACCCAAACTCCGTCGGTCTGATGCTCAGATAAAATTGTGAGCAAATTCCCGTATTCATCATAGACATAACTACTTCTGGAAGTATTAACCCATTCCCCTGATCTCCAAAATTCCCCTAAAAAGTTAACAAGTTTACCTTCAAGATTATAAACATAAGATTGACGCTTCGAATAATTCCATTGACCATTTGCCCATGACTCGTACAACCAAGAAAGGACTATATCATTTGCGTCGTATGAGTAAGAATTGCGTTCGACGTTTTCCCATGAATCACCCAAACGCTCTTGCCATAATTGAGTAATCCGCCTTCCTCCCGGAGTATATGAATAGCAATATCTCATTGTGTTGGTTTCTCCAAACACTACTGCAGTATCAACTAAATAAAGTACTCCATCATCATTTTTTTGTGGCAACTTATAATAGGGGTTTTCGAAGGAATGGTCAATTGCACTTTTCTCTTTAATTTGTGCTTGATCTGGATTACTGAACAATGAAAATAAAATACCGACAACCAGCGGGTATTTCCTCCAATTTGAAAAATTAAATAATTGGTCCCAAGATTTTGATATTTTTTCACACCTTACAAGTATCAATGCTTTGTTTGACTTTTTGCAAAAATGCCTTACCCCGAAAATCTTACGGAAATTGTCAAGTTGATTCAGTTTTATTAAAATTGACATTGAAATAGCTCCCATCTTATTTCTAAAATAATTCGATGTTTGAAATTACCAATATTATTTATTCCTTACTAAATTGAGTTTGCCAACTGCCCACTGCTGACTGCTGACTGCCACACTTACATTCCCTTCTTCAACTCCTCAATTTTCTTCATAAACTCCGGCACCTTATGCATGGGAATATCTTTCGCAAGCTGGGCAAAATCTGCTAACTTAGCAGGCATCAATTGCATTAAAGCCGGTGTTGTTGTTAATTCTTCCTGCTTATCCGGTGTCCATTCAAACAAATCGTTTGGCGTGCAATTAAACCAGAGACATATGTCCTGTATCTGCCGCAATTGAAGTGTTTTTGCGATGTTATTCACAATCCTGTAGGCAGTATCTCTTTTATACCCTTTGCTCTCAAGAAATTGAACGGGATTATGTACTCCCCTCATCTTGAATATCTTATTCAAATTGTACTTTAACATAAAATACCTCGTTTTTTGTTGATAAACGCACTTTATTAATTTATTTATGTCAAATTTAATGACATTTTATCGAAAAGCAAAGACATTTTATCAAAAAGAATTAACATTTTATCGATTAGATTTGATATATTATCAAATAGATATTGCATTTTACCGAATAGATTTTATAAATTAGCGATTTGTTATGACATATTACCGAAAAGTTTCAGCATTTTACCGGAAAGAAATAAAATTATACCTTTCGGTTATGATGTTTTATCAACAATTTACCACTTGAATATGCAATTTTCCATAATATTCAGGATAAGATTATTCAAGTTCCAGATTTGTATCACAATTTGAATGACGAACATCGAATTATGAATACCAAATAAAGAAGTTTTTCCTTCTAAATTCAACATTCTTTGTTCGATATTCATTATTTCAAAGGGCAGATTGCTCGTTTAGTAGGAAAAAAAAAAGAAAAAGTGTGCGGAAGAGGGGACTTGAACCCCTACGCCCTTTCGAGCACTACCCCCTCAAAGTAGCGTGTCTACCAATTTCACCACTTCCGCAGAAAAAGGAGCACAAAATTACGTTCTTCTTGCAATATATCCAAGAAATTGAGCAATTTTTTATTCGGGAATTGGTCTTCTTCTGCCGCGTAAAAGTATTTCCTGTACTTCATCGCGGAATCTTCTCTCAAACGCTAAAAACTCAGCTACCTGCTTCGGGGTAAGTATTTTTTGGATCGAAATTAGAAACTCCAGCTTATTATTCTGTAATTTCTTCTCTGTAGAAATAAACTCATCAATGAGTTTTTCCCACTCCGTGTCGCTGGTTTTGTCATCCGTTGCGAGAGTTTTTTCTCCAATGAAACGGGAAAGGCTGTCAATTTTTTCATTTAACTTTTTACCTCGCTCACGGAACTCATTTCTTCTGGCGAAAAACTTAAGGCTAACCTCTTCATCCATATTAAGAGTTTCAATAAGTTTTATCTTTTCCAATTGATCAATTTTTTCGCGCGCTTTCCCTTTTCTGTTACCCATGTGGTGGGATTGAGTGAATATCTCGCTTGAAAGTAGCAAACCAAACATGAGTATTGAGATTAAATAGATTTTCATAGCACACCTATAATATTTTTACATCTTGAAGTTGTGAATAAATATTTTCAAGTTCTTCATCATTTAACTGAGTGAGAACTTTATCGTAGTCGGTATCATTTTTTATCAGATTATAATTGCTGCCGGAACCGTTTGACGAAATTGATTGAGTGATCGTATTATCAATTTCTGTTTGAAAATTTGTATCATCTACAACAGAATCAGAAAACTGATCAGCCGAAGCGATATATGAATCTTCCGCATAAGAAGAAATTTGCGTCTGTGTTCCGTTGTTCTGAACAAGTATTTCAGGCTTTGGGATGTTTTGAAACGAAATAAACATCATAATAATAGTTGTAAATGCTAACGAAGCGCTATACGCTAATTTTCTAAATGAAAAACTATACTTAAGCTTATTCTGGTTCTCATAAAATCTTGGAAGAATTGTCGCAAAATAATTTTGATCAACCTCCACGGAGTTAAGCGATGAGAGTTCTTTTGAAATATTGTTTAGTTGATTTAACTCTCCAGGAATTTCAGAAGCTTCACCATATTTTTCAACCTCAATTCCTTTTAGAGGAAAAGTTTCGTCAAATCTTTCAAATGTTTTCTTATCCATTTTTATCATCCATAAGTTTAATTACTTTTTCAAACGCGTGAAAATAGTTTGCTTTCAAACCGCCAACACTTTTTCCGGTCAGTTCAGCTATCTCTTCATAATTTAATTCATCAAAATGACGGAGAATAAATATTTCTCTTTGTTTCTCAGGCAAACGTTGCAATACTTTATCCAATTTTTTTAATTTTTCTTTGTCTTCAATATTTTTTACTACATTTTCATCGGTAGCTAAACCAATATTTTCCGGAGAATCAAACGAAATAAATCTTCGTAGTTTTTGTTTCTTAATATAATTGATGCTTCTGGTAATGGTAATCCGGTAAATCCATGTAAATAACGAAGCTTGAAAATTAAAATCCTTGAGTTTATTAAAAATCACTAATAAAACTTCCTGTACAATCTCATCAGCATCCAAATGATTTCCCGTCATTCTTCTCGCATGCCAGTAAATTTTAGCTTGGTACTTACGTGCAAGTAGATTGAAAGAATGTTCATCGCCTTTAAGAAAGCGACGAACTAAATCATAATCTGAATCAGAAATTTCTTCAGGCATTTTACCAATTTATACTTTTAGACACTGATACGTAGTGAATGGTTTAATGAATCTTGTGTTTAAACCATTCACATACTGTTGCTGTCAAAGCAGCGAAACATAAATTATTTCAAAAAAAATATAAGGAATCTCAACATGAAATCATTCATGAAATTTTTAATGCCGATAGTGCTTATAGTTTTCGCTATTGGTGTATATGCACAACCTGAACCGGGAATGGGAATGGGAAAAAGAAAAGCTATGATTCATGAAAAATTAAACCTCACAGCTGATCAAGAAAAGAAAATTGAAGATTTACGAACCGCACATCAAAAGAAGATGATCGATCTTCGTGCAGATATGCAAAAACTCCATCTCGAGAAAAAGGAATTGCTAAGTAAAGGGAATTATGATCGTAAAGCTTTTCTTGCACTTGAAGATAAAATAATGAATCAAAGAAATACGATCGAAACATCAATGGCAAATCATCAAATGGATGTTTACGAATTACTCGATGCAAATCAAAAAGTAATCTGGAACAAACGCCCGGCTTTTAATAAACAAGGTAGAATGGGTAAAATGGGAAGAGGAATGAGACGACATATGGATTGTCCAAACGGTTGCGATGGAATGGGTCCAAGACAAGGTGGTAACGGATTTCACGGCGGAATGTAAAGATGTTATTTTCATGAAGGTCTTACGGGACCTTCATGAATTTTATAAATCTCCTAAGATAGGTCTTAGTACAATTTCTTCTGTAACCATATTCCATGGTTGCTTATACAATGAAAGAATTATTTCAGCAACTTCATCGGGTTTCATCATTCGATGAGCAAACTTTTCTCTGCTTTTCTCCGACCAAATCTCAGTTTCAGTAGCTCCGGGATAAATATTGATCACCCGGATATTCTTCTCTCTCACTTCTTCGCGTAATACTTTGGAAAAAGCTTTCAATCCTGCTTTTGATGCTGAATAAAGACTGCTTTGCAAAAAAACTTTTTCAGTAACTACTGAAAGAATATTAATGATCGTTCCCCTTTGTTGCTTTAACATCAAGGGAAGAACTGCATTTGTGGCATAGATTGCACCTAATAAATTCGTTTGAATTATCCCGTCAATTTCATTTATTGAATTATGTTCAGTTTTCTTGAAAGAGGTTATCCCTGCATTATTGATAAGGCAATCAATTCCCTCATCCGCAAATGTTTGATCAACAAAGTTAAAAACACTTTGATAAGATGAAATGTCCAACGAAGTAATTTTCAATTTTTCTTTCCGGTCAACTGCATCATACAACTTTGATAATTTGTCTTCATCCCGTGACGTTGCATAGACCGAATAATCATTTTTGGCGAATACGAGCGAGAGACTCTTCCCTATTCCGGAACTTGCCCCGGTTATCCATATTTTATCTTTTGACGAATCCATTAAATTTTATTCATCCTGATTAAATCAAGAAATTCTGTGCGGGTTCTGGCATCCTCTTTAAATAGTCCATGCATTGCACTTGAAGTTGCCGAAGAATTTTGCTTTTCAACTCCTCGCATCATCATGCACATGTGATAAGCTTCCGAGACAACCGCAACACCTTTAGGATCCAGATATTTTGCCAGAGTATCTGCAATTTGTTGAGTCATTCTTTCCTGTACTTGAAGACGGCGGGCAAAGACATCAACGATGCGGGGGATTTTACTCAAACCAACAATTTTCCCATTTGGAACGTAAGCAATATGAATTTTCCCATAAAACGGAAGCATGTGGTGTTCACATAAACTGTAAAAGTCAATGTTCTTCACTAAAACCATTTCATCATATTTTTCATTGAAAATGGCATTGTTCAAAACATCTTCAATATTCTTATGATAACCGGCAGTTAAAAACTCATACGCTTTGGCAACTCTCTTCGGTGTACGTAAAAGTCCTTCCCGTTTTGAGTCTTCGCCGATATCGACCAACAATTTTTCAACTAACTTTTCAACTTTTATAAGATCCATTTTATTCTCCTTTGTATTCGACGTAATTATTTTCCGTTTCGAACAATTTAACGGAATATAATTTGCCAGAAGGAATTTTATTTTGCAACTGGTGCCAAATGGCAATGCAAATATTTTCAGCTGTAGGAATTATTCCGGCTAAAAAATCAACTTCATAATTCAAACTCCGATGATCAACTTTACTTATAATCAATTCGTGGATGATTTTTTTAAGAATCTTTAAATCGATTACATAACCGGTATTTTTATCAACTTCTCCACATACGACTACTTCCAAAACAAAGTTGTGTCCGTGTCCGTAGGGATTAGCACATTTATCGTATAAAGAAATATTCTCTTCAGCCGACAATTGCTCGTTATATAAACGATGCGACGCGCTAAATACTTCTCTTCGAGTTACATAAAGCATTTTATTTCAAAGCTTCCAAGACTTCTTCAGTGTGTCCTTCAACTTTAACTTTTGGAAAGATTTTTTTGATCTTTCCTTTCTCATCAATAATGACAGTGGTTCTCTCAATTCCCAAATATTTTTTGCCATACATGCTTTTCTCTTTCCACACTCCGTATGCTTCAATCATTTTTTTTGATTCATCGCTGAGTAACGGGAAAGGCAGACTAAATTTATCGCTGAAATTCTTGTGAGACTTTACTGAGTCTGCGCTTATTCCTAAAATCACCGTATTGTTTTTCTTGAAGAAAGCAATTTCATCACGGAAACTGCAAGCTTCTTTTGTGCAGCCGGGAGTGTTATCCTTCGGATAAAAATAGAGTACAACATTTTTACCCAAGTAATCTTTTAATGAATGTGTTTTGCCATCTTGATCAGTAAGACTGAATGATGGCGCAAATTTTCCTTCTTCGATCATTTTGTTACCTCATTAATATTTATTTTAGTGCGTCTTTGATGGCTTGATAGTTTGGTTCGTCACCGGCATTTTCTAAAACTTCGGCATATTTAATAACGCCGCCTTCATCAATAACAAAAGCAGAACGCTTTGCGACACCTTTATAATCAAATTTACCGGGAGCAAAAACATCATAGAATGCACCGTAAGCAGGAGCTACTTCTTTATTAAAATCGCTGAGCAATTGGAAATTTATTTGGTTGTGTTCCTTCCAAAGTTTTAAGCTGAACGGGCTGTCGACACTAATTCCAAGTACTTCAGCATTCAGTTCAGAATATTGGCTCATACTATCACGTATTGAGCACATTTCCTTTGTACAAACGCCGGTATTCGCAAACGGGAAAAACAAGAGGACAATTTTTTTCCCTTTATATGAATTTAACGATACGTTTTCAGCATTAGTGTTTTTGAGTGTAAAATCGGGGGCAATTGATCCTAAAGTAACAGACATATTTTTTCCTTTTTTATTTTGTAAACAATAATCATTAAAATTAGTTCCGAATCTTGTTTACACACCCTAAGAAAACAATTTGTAGACGATAATGATTGTTGTTAAACTATATAATACAATATTTGTGATCATTGAAATATCAGTTACCATAATTTCTGTGGTGTTTTCTCCCTTGTTGTGATTAAGGACTAAAAACATGTACCTGAAGATTCCGTATACAACGAAAGGAGTAGTGTAAATTAAATGTTCGGTTTGGAACACGGTAACAGTTCTTTCCGAAACTGTGTACAACGCATAACTGATGATAACACCGGCGGCGGCGATAGTCGCCATCTGATCGATGAAATTTGTCGAATAATATTCTAACACTTTTCTTGTTGAATTTTGCTCATCTCCCGCAACATAAATTTCTGAACGACGTTTCATCACCGCAAGAAAGAGAGAAAGAAACATTGTTGTTAAAATCAACCAGCTTGAGATTTCAACGGAGATTACAAGAGCGCCTGCCGTTACACGGATCATAAATCCGGCAGCTATGCTGAAAATATCCAAGAGAACAATATGTTTTAGTCGAAAAGAATAATAGATGTTTATTAGCAAAAAGAGAGAAGCGAAGATTTTAAAATTCGTATTGGTATAGACAGAGAGCGCTGTACTTGCTATAAATAGAATTGAAGCAATCAACATTCCCTTCTTGCTCGATATTTTACCGGAAGCTATCGGTCGATACTTTTTTACAGGGTGATGTCTATCCGCTTCAGCATCAACAATATCATTTATAACATACACTACACTCGAGAGCAAACAAAAAATAACAAAAGCGATGATCGAGCTTATAAGATAATCTGTGTGAAAAAGATTGCGTGAATAAACAACGGGAATAAAAACGAATAAGTTTTTTACCCACTGTGGAACGCGAATTAATTTTATTATGTCCATCATATTAAAAAACCGCTGTTTCCTGGTAAGTTCCAAATACTTCACGGAGTTCGTGCACCATTTCTCCGAGTGTAACATACTTTTCAGCCGCATCAAGCAAGACCGGCATCAAGTTTCTATTCTCTTTCGCCGCGAGTTTAATTTCTACCAATGCCTTCTGAACTTCCAGTGCGTTTCGAGACTCTCTTAAAGCTTTCAATTGTTCTCGCTGCACCCGTTCTACTTCTGGCGAAACAGTCAACAGTGGAATATCAACTTTTTCATTTTCCTCAACAAACTCGTTGACTCCAACGATATATTTTTCTTTTCTTTCAACTTCTTTTTGGTAACGGTAAGCCGCATCTGAAATATTTTTTTGAAAATATCCCATTTCAATTGCGGGAATAACTCCGCCAAGCGCATCTATCTCATCAAATATTTTATTTGCCTGCATTTCCATTTTATCCGTTAAAGCTTCCACAAAATAACTTCCGCCAAGTGGATCAACAGTGTTTGTTACACCTGTTTCATAAGCAATTAGCTGTTGTGTACGCAAAGCAATTTTTACCGCTTTCTCACTCGGAAGTGCGAGTGTTTCATCCATTGAATTGGTGTGAAGAGATTGAGTTCCGCCAAGCACTGCCGCCATTGCCTGAAATGCTGTTCTGACAATATTGTTTTCCGGTTGTTGTGCAGTAAGCGAACAACCTGCAGTTTGAGAATGAAAACGCAGCCACCAAGAGCGTGGATTTTTTGCGCCGTATTTTTCTTTCATCCTTTTCGCGTAAATTCTTCTCGCTGCCCTGTACTTTGCAATTTCTTCAAAGAAATCTAAGTGAGCGTTAAAGAAAAAAGATATTCTCGGAGCGAAATCATCAACATCCATTCCGCGTTCAATACAAGCTTCGATGTAAGCAAAACCATCAGCCAAAGTATAAGCCAGTTCTTGCACAGCGGTAGAGCCTGCTTCGCGAATATGATAACCGCTTACAGAAACCGGATTCCACTGCGGTACTTCGTTTTTGCAGTATTCCATCATATCAACAATAATACGCATTGAAGGATGCGGCGGATAAATAAATTCTTTCTGAGCAATGTATTCTTTAAGAATATCGTTTTGTAAAGTTCCGCGAAGTTTTGAAAACGGAACTCCTTGTTTCTTTGCAACTGCCAGATAAAAAGCGAAAACCATCGCAGCCGGTGAGTTGATCGTCATTGAAGTAGAAACTTTATCGAGAGGAATTCTATCTAAAAGTGTTTCCATATCTTTTAAAGATGAAATTGAAACGCCGCAGAGACCAACTTCACCTTGAGCTAATTCGGCATCAGCATCCCAACCCATCAATGTTGGCAAGTCGAAAGCAACAGATAAACCTGTCTGTCCATTCTTCAATAAATAATGAAACCGCTGATTAGTGTCTTCTGGTGAACCAAATCCGGCAAATTGTCTCATCGTCCAGACTTTACCGCGATAACCATTAGCGTGAATTCCACGAGTGTAGGGATATTCGCCGGGGAAATTTAAGTTTGTTAAATAATCGTAATTGCTTAAATCATCCGGACCATAAAGTCCATTTACATGTTCACCGCTTACAGTTGTATAAGTTTTGCCATCAGTTGAGGAGTTTTCAACTTTTTGGTTGTACTCTTCGCGAAGCTTTTTGTATTCTTCGGATACTGGCATTTTTTCCTCTTTGTTTATTGTTTATAGCAAAAAGTGGAAAGTTACAAGTAGAAAGTAGATACCTTGATACTTTCAACCTTTTACTCTCAACTACTTTTAATTACGTTCTTCCAAATCTTCTGTCGAATTCTTCTAAAGATATTTTTACAACAATCGGTCTGCCGTGCGGACAAACGTATGGCATTGAGGTCGCAAATAATTGGTCGATCAACAAGCGCATTTCTTTTTCGGAAAGTTTATCGCCAGCTTTAATAGCTGTCCTGCACGAATATGATTTAGCAATGTTATCCTTCGCATCAATAATTTTCTTTTCACGTTCATTTAAATGATATTCTTCCAATATTTCAAAAAGGATTTTCTCTTCCGTACCTTGTTTCACTTCTTGCGGAATTCCTTCGATCACAATAGTATTTCTGCTGAAGAATTTCAAGGTGAAACCAAGATTCGATAAATGAGGATAAAGTTCTTTCAATAAACTATATGTCGCCGGATCAACATCAAGCGTTTTAGAAAATATTAACTGCTGACTGAATGGGAAATTCGCTTCGAACAATTGTAATGCTTTTTCATACAAGATTCTTTCGTGCGCCACGTGCTGATCGATGATCATCAATCCGGTTTTTATTTGCGACAAAATATATTTGTTGTGGAGTTGAATGATAAATGTCGTGTTCGCATCGTCTTCATCCGACCGCTTGATTACCGTTTGTTTTTGCTTCGGAGTCTCGTTTGTCTCTTCATCAAAAGGTGTTTTATCATCTGATGGAATTGATTGAGAGTCAATGTTTTTCCGCAGACTTCCAAAAAGTAAATCAATTTCGTTATCTGAATATACTTTGGGATTGTAAGAAGTTTGCGTTGAAGTCGGACGATCGGTAAAATCTCTTTTTTCGATTCTTTGCGAGGGATTTATCCGTAATTTTTCCTCACTGCCGGGAAATGCTTCCGCTTGAAAGGTTAATGAAGGAACCATATCAAATGAAGCGAGACTCTTTCTGATCACTGCAAGCACGAAATTGTAAATATCTTTTTCGTCATCAAAACGTACTTCCAATTTCGATGGATGTACATTCACATCAACACGTTTGTAATCAATACTTAAAAATAAAATGAAGAAAGGATAATCCCCTTTCTCAAGCACATTTTCATATCCCGTAAACACGGCGTGATTTATCTGCTTACTTTGTACAAACCGGTTATTGAGAAAGAGGTATTGCTCTCCTTTATTTTTCTTGAGCAGACTCGGTTTGCCGATAAATCCTGTTAACGAAATGTAGTCCGTCTCCTCATGAACCGGAATCAACGCATCTCGCATCTCTTCCCCGAAAATTTCTTCAATCCGTTTTGCCAAATTACTTGAAGGAAGATCAAAAGTAAGTTCATCATCGATAAATAATTTAAATGCAATTTGCGGATTACTTAATGCTAATTTCGTAAAAGTATTGATGATATGTTTGAGCTCTGTTGTATCAGTCTTTAAGAAGTTTCTTCTTCCGGGAGTGTTAAAAAATAAATTTTTTACCGCTATGGATGTTCCTTTAGAGAACGAACCTTTTTCCGTATTGAAGTTACTCTCCTCAACACGAAGCATCGTTCCAAGTTCATCGATGTGGGTTTCGGTTTTTATTTCAAGTTGGCTGACAGCGGCAATTGCACTTAATGCTTCTCCGCGAAAGCCGAGTGTCTTGATTGCGTCCAAATCCTCTAAAGTAGAAATTTTACTTGTTGCATGTTTCTGGATGGAAAGAATAACATCTTCTTCCAACATTCCTTCGCCGTTATCAATCACCTGGATCAATACTTTTCCGGCTTTCTTTATTAATACTTCGATCAATGTTGAACCGGCATCAATTGCATTTTCCATCAATTCTTTTACTACCGAATCAGGTCTCTGCACAACTTCTCCAGCCGCAATTTTATTCGCAAGATTTTCTGGTAGGATTGATATTTTAGACATGTATCAGTTCTTTCCTTTTCTTACAAATGTAACAACAGAAAACTGTTCAAAGTTTCTCTCATCAGTTTTTCGCCAATCATTTTCATCATATTCCGGGAAAAGGATTTCTCCTTCCGCTTTAAATTTCATAAAAGATAAGATCATCTCATCTGCAAGCGGAATTGCTTGAGTATAAATTTCGCTTCCGCCAATGATAAATATTTTCTCATATTTTTCTTTGTTGCAGTAATCAACTGCCGACAACAAACTATTTTGAACCACTGTATTCTCGACCTGAAATGATTCGGAACGTGTCACGATAATGTTTAATCTTCCTTTCAACGGTTTGCCCAATGTTTCATAAGTTTTTCTTCCCATAATAATTGGCGAACCCAAAGTTGTACTTTTAAAATGAGCAAACTCTTCTTTTACATGCCAGGGCATTTCTCCTTTAGTAGTTCCAATAACTCCATTTTGAGCGATAGCAGAGATAATAATAATTCTCAAACAGCAACCTCAAATTTAATTTTGGGATGGCTTTGATAACCGACTATTTCAAAATCCTCGAAGGTCAAATCCTTCAGCGGTTTCTTTGCAATGCTTAATGTCGGTAATTCCATCGGCTCACGAGTTAATTGCTCTTTTAATCCTTCGAGATGATCGTATTTTTCATTTTCAGTTCCTTTATCACCAACGTAAATATGAGCGTCGATAATCGTGTGCGCAAACTGTCCGACTTGTAAATTTGTCTCGTTTGCAATGATATGAGTCAACATAGAATAAGCCGCCAAATTAAATGGAATGCCAAGCGCAATATCTCCGGAGCGTTGTGTTAAATGGCAGTTCAACTTATCTCCTGAAACATTAAATGCAAAAGTGTAATGACACGGCGGAAGTTTGCTTGTTGTAGCGTTGCCTGGTTCCCACGCGGTCACGAGCAATCTTCGGCTATAAGGTTTATTTTTTATTTCATCAATAACATATTGTATTTGATCGATTTCAGTTACTTCCCAGTTACCGTTTTTGTCTTTCTTTGCGCTTGGAAAATGGCGCCAATAGTGTCCATAAGCTGTTTCAAGATTTCCATCTTCATCAGCCCAAGCGTCCCATATTTTAGTATGCTTGCGCAGATTGCGGATATGGTTTTCGCCTGATAAATACCAGAGTAATTCGCGGATAACCGATTTCCATTCCATCTTTTTTGTTGTTAAAAGAGGAAACCCTTTGGTTAAATCCACTTTATAAAAAGCTGAGAAATACGAAATTGTGTCAACACCGGTTCTCGATTTTTTTCTAACACCTTCGTTCATTACTAAACGAACTAAATCAAGATATTCTTTCATTATGCTCCATAAAATTAATTTTCATGTTCTGTTAATTCGACTGCTTGATCATAATCATAATCTTTTTCATAATCCTCATCAGTCCACTAAAAATGAGTAAGATTAAGAAAACGACTATGATTAAGAATATTTTCTACTGTATTACAAGCTAACACATCTCAATGTAGTCTTCTAGTTTGTCAATTCAAATTTAACAAATTTAAGGGTGGGATAAAATGTAAGACTTTATTTCTCCGCAGGCTTTTTCAATTCCAGTTTTGAAATTTTTAATAGATTCTTCCTCAGTGGAGAAATATTTTTCGAGTGAAAAAGGGATAACACGTTCATCAATTCTCCCGGAAATCGTCTGATCCACTTTTCCGCAGATAACGAATACCTTCTTTTGAAGTTTTTTCGCACTATTTATGAGAATTCCGGTTCCCTTCTTCAGCAAACTTTGTTCATCAAAAGAACCTTCCCCGGTGATGATAAAATCTGCTTTCACTAATTCTTTTTCAAGGTGAAGTTTTTTCAAAAGAAATTCTTCCGCAAAACAAACTTGTAGATTAGCCACAAGTGATAATCCCAATAATAATCCACCACCGGCGCCAAACGGCCTGGAAGAAAAATCGATTCCATGTTCTTTTTTCAAAATTGAAATAATATTTTTTACACCTTTTTCGAGGATTTCAATCTCTTGTTCAGTCGCCCCTTTCTGTTTTGCGAAAGTTTTAGAAGTACCCGTTTCCCCCAAAAGAGGAACCTCTACATCCGTAACAATTTCTAAGGTGAAAATATTTTTCTGCTTCGGTAAAACGATAGAATGCACCTCAACGAAATATTTTGGCTGTACCTGCAGTTCTTCTCCATTTTTGTTAAAAAGTTTTAACCCGAATGGAACGCATAATCCAAGCCCTAAGTCGTTAGTGGCTGTTCCGCCAAGTCCGAGAATTATTTTAGAAAATTCCAAAAACTCCTTTTCCAGTTTTATTAAAAGTTCACCAAGATTACTCGAGTTCAAAATGGATGGATTCCTTTTCTCCAATGGAATTTTCTTCATGCCGATAATTTCAGCGGATTCCATATAAATTATTTTGTGGTCGATAGAAACTCCCACGGGAACTTGAGAAAAAGTATCATCATAAAAAGACCGAATCTCCCTTGGAACAATTTCAAGGTGGAAATTATTTTGGCAAATATTTAGGAAGCCGTCACCACCATCGGAAATAGGAATGCTTTTTACTTGGAATTCAGGTTCTGCAAAATTCTCCGTGATGATTTTGGCAATTTCAATTGCATCGGCGCATTCTTTAAAACTGTTTGGAGCGATCAATAACTTAATTTTTTTCATCGGAGGGGAATATTTTTTTCAGGCGCGAAACAATTTTTTCTGCATTGATTCCCCCATCACCTTCAAACATACAAGTTTGAGGATCGCCGGAACAGACTTTACCACAGTAATTTTCATCCGGCATTACAAAATATGCTTCGTTCCCTTGTGGTCCCCAAAGTTTTGGTTCACAAGCAGGAAGTGGACAAAAAACAGAAAGCGTTTTTACTTTGAGAGCTGCTGCGATGTGCATCGGTCCGGTGCTGGCGGATATTAAAACATCTAAGACAGAAAAAGCAATTATTGAATCCCGCAAAGAAAGATTTTCAAAATAATATGAAACGCCTTCAATGTTTTTTAGTTCATCCGGAATTTCTTTTTCCGTAATAAATACTTGAATATCTTTTTGCAGAACAAGTAATTCGGCAAGCTTGAGATATTCTTTTAATGATAGATTTGGCGCTGATTTTCCGCTGGTAGCATGGATGCCCACAAATATTTTTTTGTCAGTTGAGAAAGATTCTCTGATTTCCAAAGCTCTTTTCTTCTCTTCATCCGAAAGGTAAATTGAAACCGCGGTATCCGGATTTTCTATTCCTATTTTCCGCAAAGCATCCAAACAGTAATCAGCTTCGTTTCTCAACGGAATATACTTTCTCCGGTAAATACTCTTTGCGTTAGAAAGGAATTGATAAAACTTATGCCCAACACCGATTCGCATTTTTATTCCGCTAAAAAAAAGCAGCCAATTATTCTTTTCTGTCGGAAGAAGTGCAACTCCATGTGTAAATCGAAATGATCTGATCCGTTTCACTCTCTGCCAAAACGAATTGCCTAATTCTTCTTCAATCAAAATTTCATCAACAAAAGGATTATTTGTATAAATATCTTTTGTGTAATTGCGAACGAGAACCGCAATAAAAGCATTAGGATATTTCTTTTTAATTTCACGCGGCAGAGGAGTTGAAAGCACAACATCACCAAGTCGGTCGGGGCGTAAAATAAGTATTCGTAGCTTTGAGTTATGCATCGTAATAGTAATTAATCTTTTTGCCAACTAAATAACTGAATATTACAAACTTTATAAAGAAGTAAAGAATAAGAAGATAGTAGAATAATGTTCAAATAGAAACTGTCTACAAACGTTCCAAGTATGTAAACGACTATTCCGCCAATGATTATGAGAGACATTTCTTTCTTTTCATAATTTATTTTCAATTTATTTTTACTAATAAAGAATAAATACAATGCGCCGAAAAAAAATGCTGCTGCCGTGGAAATTGCAGCTCCCATTAACCCAAGTTTAGGAATTAGCAAATAATTCAGTCCTATATTTAAACTCAGTGCAATAAAATCTGTAATAAGTAATTGATAAGTTTTATTAGAAACATAGGGATAAACAGCATAATATGTGGAAATGCCGTTAAAAAAATAACCAGCCATAATAAAAGGAAATGCCGAAAGACCAGGTTTGTAAATTGGATTTAAGATGAATGTTCCAAAAACTTTTGTTTCAAAAAGGATTTTTATAAAAAGAGACACAAAAAGGAAAAGAAGCATACCGCCTGCAAGAAAGTGAGAAAGAGTTTTCCCATAGGACTCGCTGTAATTATTTCTGAAATATTGTTTCACTGAGTGAGGATTCCATGCCATTGCGAAGGAAACTACAAAAACATTCATTAGAAGAGCAATTCGGTAAACGAAACTATAGATTCCGACATCATCTTTACTCATAAAAATATTTATGATAAATCTATCGGCGACATTTGTCAAAGCGGTGAATAGACTCCCAGCCAAAAGTGGAAGTGAAAAAACTACAATTGTGAGTAATATTTTTTTATCAACAATAAAGATATAAGTTCCCTTAATAACATGAAGTGAAATGAAAAAAAGGATAATTCCGGATAACAACTGAGCGAGAATTATTCCGGAAATTGACCATCTGAAGTAAAAAACAAAAAGAATATTTAAACCAAGATTTACTATTGCTCCAGCAACCGAATAAACAACGGTTTCCTTCGGCATTTCCTTCGTCTTCAAAAGTAAAATGATGTAAAAGTTAATAGTCTCAAAAAAGAGAGAACCAATCAACAGAATTAGCAACGGACTAAAGTTTTTAGAACCGAAAACGAAGGTAACTATTGAGGTGGAGAAGAGAGTCGTTACAACTGTTAGGATTATCCCCAATACAACTATTGAATTTAGAATAGTTGAAAAGATAATTTTTTTCTTTTTTTCATCCGGTTCTTCAGTATAGAATTTATTCAAAGCAGAAGACATACCGAATTGATAAACCGTGGCAATAATAGTATACACAGATACAAGGAGAGAATAATTCCCAAACTCTTTTGTGCTGATTAGATTGGAGTATAGCGGTAGCAATATCAACGTCATTGATCGAGCAATGATATTGCCAACACCATACCAGGCAACAGATTTAAAGAGATTAGATTTCTTCATTTAGCACTAATTTTTTATCTTAAACTATTATATAAACAATTTTTAGAACGAGTATCTTGAAAGAATTTAACTACATAGAGCATTACAATCTTGATGCAGAAAAGTTTGACTATTTTGAAGAAAGATTTGCTGCAACTGCCCATGATGAACGAAGAGTACACGAATACGTTATTGCAAATATACCAGAAAATGTTACATCAATTCTTGATGTTGGATGTGGTTCAGCTTGGGTCGCTCAACATTTTGTTAAAAAGAATAAGATTGTCTTTTCCTTGGATATTTCAATCAACAATCCCTACAAAGCAATAACTAAATATAATTCAAAAAATCATTTTGGAATTACTGCAGATTCATACTTTCTTCCATTTCAGACAAAAAGTTTTGATGTGATAATTGCATCTGAGATAATTGAACATGTTGTTTCTCCAGCAAAATTTGTAAACGAACTTTTGCGAGTTCTAAAAAAAGATGGGTATCTGATCATCACAACGCCCTATAAAGAACTCATAAAAAAAACGTTATGTATTCATTGTAACAATGAAACACCTCTCCATGCGCACCTTCATTCATTTGATGAAAACAAATTACTTTCACTTTTTGATCGTAAAGTTATCAGTGATATTATTTGGAAAACATTTGGGAATAAAATATTGATTTTCCTTCGTACTTATGTGCTTTTGAAATTTTTAAATTTTACATTATGGAAGTTTTGTGACAAGTTTGTTGATCGAATTTACAGTTCTCCGGCACATATTATCGTTATATGTCAAAAATGATAAATTAAGTATCAATTTCGAATACTCTAAAGAGTTTTTTTATTTCATTATTCCAGTTCAATTCATGAGAAGCTTCTTTACAATTTGCTGATAATTTTTTTCTATACTTATC
Source organism: Ignavibacteriaceae bacterium (assembly GCA_041671545.1). Classification (GTDB taxonomy): domain Bacteria; phylum Bacteroidota; class Ignavibacteria; order Ignavibacteriales; family Ignavibacteriaceae; genus UBA1563. Next base: position 92,416 of record JBAZBI010000006.1, on the reverse strand, counting down.
ATCTGATGCCATCATGTTAATAACACTTTTGATTTCATTTGAATCCTCTGAATTAACACATAATCCTACATTATATTTCTCAATAACTGCTTTCATTTGCGGTAAATTACTTGCGATAACAGGTAATCCGCAATAGATATATTCGAACATTTTATTCGGTAAAGCGTAATAATAACTGAGACTAAGGTTCTCAATGAGGGCTAAACCAATATCGGCGCCTGAAGTATATTTTAAGAGTTCATTCTGTGTTACTTTCCCGAAAAAGAAAACTTTATTAGTCAGTTTTTTTTCTCGTACTATTTGACGACATTTTCCCTCATATTCACCATCCCCCAGAATAATTAACACACAATTCCCTAATTGATCCATGATGTTAAAAATATTATTTAGTCCCCTACCAGGCAAAATAACTCCCTGATACAAAAGAATTATTTCATCATTTTCTAAATTATATTTTTTCCTATAATCAAATGATTCAATTATTTTAATAGCAAGAGGCAGGTTTCTAATTACAACGGTTGCTCGTAAGTTATACGCTTTTTCTAGATAAGCTGAATCCATTTCCCCAGTTGTTATTACCACATCTACACTTTTAATGAATGTTTTTTCGATCCAACGCCAAAACATTTGTATGTTTTTCTTATTGCTTAAACCGGCAAGATGGGCATAGATCTCTCTAGAATCGTAACATATTTTTGCTTTTTTAAGTTTTGCGAACAGTATTACAAACGGAAGTGTATAAACATCTTCCGCAAAAATAAGATCAGCTTTAGTAAATAATAATCGAAAAGATAAGATGATCGAAAATATTAAATAGTAATATATTGAAGAAAAACTTTTTGTTAGTCGATAGACCGATATATCTCCTTTTTCAGTTTTGAAGTCTTTTGTCAACCAATCAAATGATATAACTTTAACTTTATATCCTTTCTCTTTAAAAGAATTGTAGAAATTTGTTACTCTGGAATCATAATGGAAATTGCCGAGAAAGGTAAGTAAAACTGATTTATTCTTCATAATGCCGCTAATTAATCAACTCATGTAAGATTATTTTTAAACATAATTTCATAAATTTTGGGAGATATTAGCACAAGTATAAAGATTATATATGGATATTTAAAACGAGCATCACCAAAAGTAATTAAGTTCATAAATAAACCTATTAGAATGAACGCGATTGAAACAATCACACCTTCTTTTGCAAGAAGTTTTTTACTAAGACTCTTAAAAAACATCCAAATTACGAAATAGTAATAGAGATGATGGATTACTTGCACAAGAATAAAAAGAACTTTTTCATAAACAGAAAATCCCAACAAAATATTTCTGACACTTTTCGAAACATACATTTCTTTGAGCACACGATATAAGTTCCATCTACCAGAATCAAATAAATGAGAAATCGTAATATCGTCCCAGGCAAATATATGAACAATTTTCTTCGGGAAAAGACTTATCCATTTTATCGGGTGAAGAAGTATCCAATCTAGTGCTTGCTTTTTCCAGATTTCCTCTTTTTCATAAAAAGTTTTTTGTTCGGAATTATTTATATAACCACTATTCCCTTTATTAAAAACATAAGCATTAAAAGCTCCGGTTGCTTGATCGCTCGCACCAATTAAAATATTTACAGGTCCGTTGGTAGAGGTAAAAATAAAATTTCCAAAACTGAGGTAGGTACTTCCACCAAAAAGAATTATAAAAAATGCTGTACCGGTTAAAATTAGAAACGGTTTTTTGTCCTTTTGACTTTTAAATGCTTTCCTAATACCAATCATCAGATAAATTATTAACAACACCCAGCCTATTGGTCTCACACCTATTGCAGCACCGGCTAACAATCCCGCTAGAATGTATGACTTTTTAGTCCCCTTCAAAAAGAAAAATATACTCCCTAAAACAAAACAATTAAATACTAACTCCGTCAAATTCATTACAATAAAGCCTAACGAATTCAAATAAAAAACGTAAAGAATAACCACCGTTTTTGCTGCATTAATGTTAAACATCTTTTCGGCTAATTTGTAAACAAAAAATAGCTGAAATACGTTTGCACAGATATTTAATATCCCGATGGATAAGACTGAATTGTAAATGGATAAAACAGAAACAAGAATATTCACAAAAAGCGGAGCGATGATATAATCCTCATAAAGATGCTGAGGTGCAGGATAAAAACTTTGAGCTGCTATGCTTTGTTGTGCTAATTTGTAATAGTTAAGAGAATCACTTGTGTATGATATTGGAATAGTTACTAATATCAATAGCTGAATTATTATATAAAATCCAACGACTACTTTCATATGTTCCACAAGAAATAATAAAACCTTCCGTATTGATGTAGTTAATAAATTCATATTTTCTATTTTCTTGAGACTTTGAATTGTTCCTCTGCTTGTTACCTTAATGCTTATATCTCTTTATCAAAAGAATTCCTAAAGTATTCTTCTGGTGCCGATTCTTAACTCCCTCCGATCCTTAAATGTACATATTTTGAAAGTTATAATTCTGAAATCAAAGGATCCAATTCATTCATCATAAAAACGTTTCATAATCGCATAAATTAGATAGATTTAATTAGTCTAAAATCACACTGAAAATTATCAAGAAAAGTAATTAAAATATTTTTTAGGGATTCAAAAATAAATTTCTATAGAGTTATTTGAAATGTATTACGCATTATTGTTTTAGCGTCAAATTTTTCTTTAAATTGAATTAATCCAATACTGGGAGTCATCGGATTTTCTGCTTTGGTGTCTTGCGAAACTCCAATATCAACGTATGAATAACCATGCTCTGTTGAATGTTTGACAACTTCATACATTACCCTCTGAATAGGTTTATACTCAGCGTAGTCGTAAATCAACATATTATAGAAACATAATGCTACATTCCTATTTGTAAAAAACATGAGTGAGCCGCCAATTGGTTTTCCAGCAAGATAAACCATAAATAACTTCAAATTATCCGGCATTAATTCTTTCAATTTTAACAAATCTTCGTAACTATGTGTAGGTTTAACATTATGCCTGGCTTTATTTTCAAGTAAAATTGGATAGAATTCATCATATCGTTCATTTATTTCAACTGTGATCTCAGTTTGTTTCAGTGTCTTTCGAATATTACGTCGAATTGTCGGAGTAAACCTTTCAATGATGTCTCTTTTTTTATCCAGTTTTATTGCGCTTGATATATAGTGAAGTTTATAAGAAAATCCCAACCAAAGCATTGCAAAATCAAGATTTTGATTTTGATACGTCTCATAAATCATAGGAGCGGGAGTTAATTCAAATCCCTTATAACCGTTTTCTTTTCCGTACTGAAGTAATAAAGAAACTAATTCCAAAGATTCATCGAATGTGATGTCATTCGTAACAATTGAACCGTAACTTGCTCCAATTGGAGACTCAAAGATTCCGTTGATTAATTTTCCAGGAAGTAAAGCAATGATTTGATTCTTATTAACAAACAAAAGATGATCAAACACAAACTTACCTGGGATATGGTAGTCAAAAAATCTTTGCATATGAAACATAGTGCCGTTATTCGATCCTAGAACGAACTTATCCCACTTAACTTTCCATTGATCCGTGTATTTAATTATTTCCATATTAATTATCGAAATTCAAAAAAGTATATTTTATTGATATAGTTTGAGCTTGTCCGAGTCCGTAAGAAAAAGGAGTCATTGCGTAATCAAAAGAGAATTGATTCCAGTATAATCCTAATCCGCCGGAAATATCCTTTGATTCATGGTTGGTTTGATAACCTAATCTAAAAGCAAACATTTTATCGTAAACGATTTCCGTTCCAAAATTTATGTGCACATCACTTTGCAATAAATATTTCTGGAATTCTCCACCGGCTTGCAATGAAAGTTTGTAAATCGGTAAATCATATTGATAAACCGGACCAACTCTAATTTCTGCAGGTAACTTTGTTGCTTCCTTTTGAAGTTGATTCATTGATCCGATATTTTTAACTACTGCAGAGACAAATAAATTCTCAACTGGAGTTTTATAATATAAGCCGAAATCAAAACCGATTCCCTCGGAATTATCATAGAAAATATCTTCATAAAGATATTTCAAAGTAATTCCGGTTGAAAGATTTTCTATCAATGAAAATGCCGTGGAAAGTGAGCCGAAAAAATAATGCGTATTAAAGGTTGTTTCAACCGGACCCGGTTTTGTTCGCACTTCAAATCCTTTAATAGAAGTTGAATTTATCCCGAATCCGATTGGTAAATTAAAAAGCGAAAATTTTACTCCGAGCAGTTCAGTTGCGGCATCCTGTATCCAGGCATTATGTGTAAATATTATTTCCGGGTTACCCGATTTCAGTTGCGCAGGATTATAAAAGATTGCTGAAACATCATTTGCAAAAACTGCACCGTTATCGCCAAGCGCTATGTTCCTTGCACCGGAACCTATTTTTAGAAAAGATAGTCCGTTACTTCCGGCGCTTTGTGAATAACTAACCACAGATAAACCGATGAGAAGAAAAATGATTTTTATTGAGTTTGATTTTTTCATAGTTAAAAATAGTAAAAGAATTAGAAATTAATGTGTGCACCAATTATATGTCGGTCTTGAGCTGAATATGGTTCATACATAAAAGCATAGTCAAATCCAACCACAATACTTACAATAACTTTTGAGTATCCGAGACCAAATGAGGGTTTAACCGGCTCATCTCCATTGTTAATATGATAGTTATCAAATCCGGCACGAAGAAAAAAATCTTCTATCGGACTGTATTCTGCACCAAGACGCAACATCTTTGTTCCAAAATTGTCAAAATAAAATTCTCCGGAGGTTAAAACTTTATATTCATCCAAATTATAACTAATCCCAATTTTTTTTCCGGTTGGAAATTTATTTTCTGTAAGCGTACCATCGATATCATACAAAGGAGAGGAGTCCCACTTATACTTACTGTTCAAATCAGTAAGTACAAATGATAAAGTAATATTTTTAGTATATGAATAGAGCAATCCAAGATCAAATCCTAAACTTGTGGAGGTTATATCTTGATATAATTTGTAATAATAAAACTTGGTAGAAAATCCGGCCGCTACTTTTTCGGAAAACTTAATTGAGATGGCAACATAAAATTGATTTTCAGAGGTTGAAAGCGTTCCCTTCTTAAAACCCTGGTTATCACGTTCATCGATATTATTCACACCGGAATTAATCAAACCGACACAAACTCCAGCAGAGGTTCGTGGTTTCTTATTTTCAATTGCGGAATCTCTTTTTGAGTAGAAATCAAATCTTCGTGTAAAAGAAACGAAGTTTAATTTTCTATCTAACGATAGAAATGAATATCCGCTTTGAAAAACATTTCCGTTCTGAAATACTGAAACGGCGGGATTGTAGTACGCGTTCAAATCACCTTCTTTAATAGCTGATAAGGAATTTCCCATTGCTATTCCACGGGGACCAAAACCTAACCGTGTAAAAGCTCCAGCTGATGAATTGATTTTACTTACTTTAGGTTGAGCGAAAATCAGCCCGGACGATACTACTAAAATGAAAAATAAAATTAGTTGTTTCAAAATTTACCTTTACTGAATTACCATTATTTTTCCGAATTGCGGGTCTTCCCCATCAATTTCAACACGATAAAAATAGACGCCATTTGGCACAACACTACCGTAATCATCCCGACCATCCCAATAATCGATAACTCCATTGATTCCGTCGGAATTAGGAGCATTTATAACGTGCGCCGGATTGCCTCTCTCAACATTTTGGACTAATGTTCGCAAGCAACTCATTCCAAAATTTAAAATTCTGATCGTTACTTTTTTTGAATTTCCACCTGTGTTGTATTTGATCTTTACCTTTTCCATTTTAGGTGAAAAAGGATTTGGGAAAGCATAGGTATCATCTTTTTTTGATAATGGTTGAGAAGCATATAAGATTGTCCAATCATCGGACCAATTATAACCGGGCATTTCGTTTTTTACTAAACCATCTTCCGAACCGGCCCAGACGGTATTTCCATTGTTGGCAAATGCAGCGGAATAAAATACCGATGTCTGCAAGACAAGTCCGGTCTTTTTATCTACGATTGACCCGGCATTTAACCAACTATTAAGTGTACTTATTTCATTTAAATAGATTCCGTTATCCGTTGTTACAATCACACTATTTTTATCTGAAGCAAAGTTATGAGGTTTTTCGCCATGTAAAGTTGTGATCCAATTTGTTCCACCGTCACGCGAATAACTAACAGCATAAAATTCGTTTTGATCATTTGCTTTCCATGAGGCTGCAAAAACTGCTTTGAGTAATTTATTGTACCCCAACGCTACAATAAAATTTCCACTGATTGGATTTGCCTGATCGCTTTGATGATTAAATTTCTCCCAACTCATTGAATCAGCTGGAAGAAATGCATTTGTCGTTTTATTAATTCCATTTGCAGTCCCGGCATAGAGAGTTGAATCATCTGCTGCAATCAAAGAGAAGAGTCGATAATTCAAATATTCTTCTTTACCAAATTTTCCGGCAACAGGTTGGATAGTAAATGACAAAGAATCGGAAGGTTTTATCGATGGGAGATAATCTGGCGGAAGAACAGTTCTGCTCCATTTAGCGTTTACATTTGCTATTAAACTATCGAACGATACTGAACGAAGACCACCGGCAAAAGTAGCGATCCAAATTTTATTTCCGGCAAAGGCAAAATCATAAATAATATTTTGAACTGCGACGGTAACCGGTAAAGCACGTAAAATATTTTTTCCATAAACTACTGAAGAATCGCCGCTATCATCAATAGGTTGTGCAACTGTTTTCCACGTGATTCCATTATCGGAAGAAAACCGGAAACCACTTCCTTCGGGTAATGAGGCTCCATCTTTTTCAATGGAGTGTGCCGTTGATGCAAAGATCACTCCTTTTGCATAAAGTAAAGCAGTGATACTTTCTGTTCCAAATTCCGAAGTGTTATAATAATTTTTCCAGGTTGAACCGTTATCAGTTGATTGACTCAATCCTCTTGATGTACCGAGCCAGATTGTATCTCCAACTACAAGAATGTCATTTATACTGTTACTTGCGGGATTTTCTTCAACCGACATTTCGGAGGAATTATTAGCTTTTTCTAAAAGAAAATTTTTGGGAATTTTTTGAGCTGAAAGAATTAAGCTAAATATGAAAATGAAAGGGAATATTTGCTTTGTCATTCTATAACAACCATGGTTTCTGAAACAATAGCACTTGTTTTCCCTCCTCGATCTTTAGCTTGAAATTCAAATTTCCATTCTCCTAACTGAGCAGTCGACGTGAAAATATTTGCAAATGAAAAAATGTTATCACTTGCTGAAGCATCCCCGTGTTGACTACTGTTTCCGTCATTAAACATATCCCATTGAGCTTCACCGGAAATGTTATATACAATTGTCCCGTCTGGACGGTAAAGGATAAATAATGCATGTTGAATATCTCTCACTCCATTTGAATCAATGACTTCAATATTAAATGAAAAAGATGATTCACGATGAATTGTATCAGGAACTGAAACGTTAAGTATTATTGGAGCAACATTAGCTTTTCCGTTATCAAAAACAAAAGTTTGTGAGGCCACTTTTTTTGTTGCTCCCGTTTTATCTTCCACAAAATAATTGATTGAATACATTCCGTTAATGTATTCGTATTTCATAATTACGAGAGCGGAAAAAACACTATCGCCTTTCACAGCATCACCGGTACCTGGACTTCCGTTATCATATAGTCCAATGGTTCCGCCAAATATTTTTTCATTTTCCGGCGAAAGAATTTCTATCCAAACTCTATTTATATCTGAAGTAGAGGTAAATTCGATCCATGGATTGAGCACCGAGTCCGAAAGTGTGTGAGTGAAAGTGGAAAATGTAGCAACTTGAAACACCTGGTAAGTTGTGGATTTCGTCTCTACAATAGTATCGAATTTCTTTTCACACCCATAAAACGCTGTGACGAGAAGAATTAATAAGAATAATTTTTTCATGGTGAAATATCTTATAGCAGAGTAAATAATTAAAGGTAAAAAAATATATACTTTATAAAATTATAAATGGCGCCGGTATAAAGCACAAAATAAAAATTGCGATTGTTAAATATCCGATAGTCTTCCTTTTCCAATCAAGTTCAACATCATCATAAATTGGCGGATGTTTTATCTTGATAACAAAAAACAGAATTACAGCCCAGAACAACCAGCCACTCCATCCAATGTTAAGTGGAATTTCGAAATATGAAATTATAATTCCAGCCACACCAAAAACAATTAAAAATATCATCGCAATAGAACTGATCGCATATTGTTTCTTTTCGCCGAACAAAGCATAAACAACATGTCCGCCATCGAGTTGCCCAACTGGAATTAGATTCATCGCAGTTACAAAAAAACCAAACCACCCTACGCACAAATAAGGATAATGGTAAATCTCAGACATCGGAGGGATAAAATCTTTTGAAGAAGTAAATACTTCACGCAAGAATGAGAACAAAAGTGAATCACCAAAAATTAGTGCCAGTCCATTTTTTCCGTAAGTTGGCAAATCATAATCAGGATGAATTTGTAACAAATATTCTTTCCCGGGAAGATGAGTAAATCCATAAATGATAAGAATCATCGAAGCAACAAAACCGGCAATTGGTCCGGCAACACCAATATCGAACAGAGCTTTCTTTGAAGGAATTGGAGATTTAATTTTAATTACTGCTCCAAGTGTTCCAAAATTTAAGAATCCCATTATCGATGGAAATGGAATAAAATATGGAAGCGTTGCCCGCACCTTATGAATTTTCGCCGCAAAGAAATGTCCAAACTCATGCGAACCCAAAACGAACAAAATTGAAAGTGAATAAGGAATTCCATAAACCAATTCTGTAAACTCCATTCGATTTGAAAAACCTCTTACCCATTCATAACCGGCAACGGTTGTTGTGAAAAGAGTCAGCAGAAAAAGAAGAATGTGAAGCCAATACCTTTGCTTTTCTTTCTCAAATGTATCCACCGGTTCTGACAATTGTTGTGCGAAAATATTTTTCATCTTATAAATCTAAGTTCAATCCGAAAGCAACATATTTTTCTTTGTAATCGAAATATTCACCATGAATATTATTGCCGGAAAAATAGTCCACAATAAAACTGATTCCACCGGAATTCTTCTTTCCGATTTTTACTCCAGCTGACAAAGAATTTGTACCGGAATATTTTCCAATTTTTGTTAATCGAAGGTCATATGCGATAAATGGGAAAAGATAATCAGCAAACGATAAATTAAAGAATTTCTCACCGCCAATTTGGAAAATACTTTTTCCGATTTCCTTCGGAACAACATGAAAGAGATAGGAATAACTTGTGTAAACACGCAAATCGTTTACTAAATAAAAAGGAGTGAATTCAACAAACTCTCTACTGTAAACACGTGGAGTTCTTCCACCCCGCCAAGCTCCAGTATAATTATCAAAATGCCCATCAACAAAATGTGCAGAAATGTGGCTCAATCTCATGCGTAAACCGCATTCCGAATTTGCATTTTTAATTTTTATACTTCCGTTTAAACCAAACAAATAATCGACCGCATCAACCGGGAAGTGAAAATCTTTTTCTCCTCGCAGTTTGGTAAACGTGAAAAAGTCACCACCGAATGAATAAGTTTTTTCATCGTTTCCGAATTGAACAAAATCTTTTGAAGTTCCGATATCAAGGCGCAAACTATTCTTCCCCGACATAAACATAAAACCTGCTTTCGGTTCAAGAGTATTAGCAACAAACGGTTTAATGTTCAACTCTGATGGAAAAAGTTCAAATTTTTGCTGCGCAAACTGATCTACCCCAAATAATAAAATAAAGAATAGGAGTGTTATTTTTCTACTCATACTGATTTAGAAGCTTTCGATAATAATTTTTGTTTAATCAATTTATGATAACCGTATTTAATTTTTGAAGAAAGACCGACAATGCCGTACATGTTTGTAGGAAAAGCGAATGACGGTTCAAAGTAACAGTTCACCGTACAGCCCTGGCAAAAGTCGAATCTCCCTTCCATTTTCTTGAAGTAAGAAATTTTTTCTGATTTTCTTATTTCTTTGATCGGACGATCAATTTTAATTCTCTCATTTTCAAAATGATAACAAGGGAGAATAATTTCATTGTTAGGTGAAATTACAATTACCCGTGAAACCGCTTTACATAACGGCTTCTTAATATTGTTTCCGCCATTCTTTCTTAATCTCAGATAAGCGTCATTGAGATAAATATCATGCTTCCCGTCAACATATTCTTCAATATATTTTATAGCTTGCATATGCAAACCGGGGTTTCCGAAATAAGAGAAGACAGGATTTACAATTAAAACTAAATCATGTTTTCGCGCTAGTTCATGCATCTGCGGAAGTTTTGTGTAAGTCTCATTCGTAACTGTAAAAAGTATGTCGGGATATTCTCCCAAACTTTTTGCCAGTTTTAAACTTTTAAGAACAGCCTGGAAACAATTCACTCCGCGGATTTTATTATGTTCTTTTTCGTCCGGAGAATCGAGTGAAAAATGAAGCAAGTTCACATTTCCCGCAAGCGCTTCAGCGTATTTGTGATAAAGAAGTCCGTTTGTAGTTATACTCGTCTGTAACTTTAATCCTTTTGCAAATTTCACCATTTCAGAAATTTTAGGATGAAGCAGCGGTTCACCACCGGTCAAATCAAGAAATTTCACACCTAATTTAGCAATTTGTTCGATATTATTCTTATAATCTTCAAAATCAGCTAAAGGAGTATTTTTGAATTTCTCATGTTCACCGAAATGGCAAAAATTGCAGTATGCGTTACAACGGTATGTTACATAATAATTGCAAAGGAGCAGCACTAATATTCTCTCCCTTTCCACATTACTTTCCTGTTCGGTAGCACAGCGAACGGAAGCAGAACCACATAAAGGATATAATAGACTTCAAAAACGAAAAAATATTTTAAAGTGGATGTAAGTTTTAATTCATTTAGAACGAAAAAGAGAAAAAGAAAGTCAACTACCAGCTTGAAAAAGAAAAGTGACAGAGCTGCTGAAGAAAAAAAGAACGGAAGCAATAAAATTGCAAGATGAGCAACCCAACCGTTCGCCATAATAAAAAATCCGCGAAGTGGGGCTTTAAGTCCCCCGACTGCCCAACGTTTCTTCTGTCGATATAAATTATTTAAATCGCGGCAAGGTTGAGTAGTCACTAAGCTGTTTACATCCAACGGATAAATGATTTTATATTTTTTCAGTTTGTGAATTGCAAATAACAAATTAAAATCTTCTGTAACACTGAACGGCAGATTCTCATAACCGCCAACTTCATTGTAAACCGATTTTCTGAAAGACATATTGTTGCCGATACAGCTCAACGGTTTATTAAAATTTATAGTACCGGCAGCAACAGATAAAAGATACACAAAATCGAGATGCTGCATACCGGCAAATTGAGTCTTTGCATCTTGTACCGTAAATCCGTTTACGATCGCAACATCATCCATAAAATATGAAGATAGTGTTTTTGCCCAAGTTGGCGAAACGATACAATCAGCATCGGTTGTTAAAATAATTTCACCATGCGCTTCCTCAATCGCGTTCGCAATGGCGTTGGTTTTCCCTTTTAAGTGACCAATCTCTTTTTTAGTTACGATTTTTTTGAATTTTGGTTTATCGCTAATAAATGAATCAACTATCTCACCCGTTTTGTCCGTCGATTTATCATCCACCAAAATAATTTCAAGTTTTCCTTCCGGATATTCAAGATTGTTCAATGCTTCCAAACATGCGCCGATGTTTTGTTCTTCATTCCGCGCCGCTACAATAATTGTTGCCACCGGCAGATCAGTAAGCGCTTTTTGTGGGAATTTTTTTTGCAAACCGATGATAAACCAAATGGTCTGCAAAAAATAAGCGCTCATTGCTAAAAGAAAAATCAGTTCAAACATTCTTCAGGGGTTCCGAATTGAAAATTTTTATTGCGGACTTCCTCCGCAAGATATTTAATTGCATCACAGATTATCAAACTCGATTTATCACTATCATGTAAAACCACGATTGAATTACTCGCAAGATAATTTTTGATTGCAAATTTAACAACTTTTAGATCGTTTTTATAATCATAGGGCAATAAGCTCCACATTACATTTTTTAACTGGAATTGCTTCAACCTACTTACCAGGTTTAATTGAAATCGCCCATGGGGCGGCCGAAAATATTTTGGAGGATTTCCTATAACTTCCTCAATTACTTGATTCATCGTGATTACTTCTTTCTCAAAATCTAAACTGGTTAATTTGGTTATCACCTTATGATTAAATGTATGGTTGCCAAAAGCATGACCACTATCCACAATATTTTTAGTTAATTCCGGGTAACGTTTAACATTATTGCCAACACAAAAGAATAAAGCTTGAATCTTTTCTTCGCCCAGTGTCTTCAGAATTTTTTCCGTTGTTGCGGGATTTGGCCCATCATCAAATGTTAAAAGAATTTTTTCTTGAGTTGAATGCCAGACAAATCCTTTAAATATTCTTTGTACAATCCGCGGAGGTTGATAAAGATATTTCATCTTTTCAAATTCCTCCCTTTCCATTCAAAATTCCCCAAAGCTCCCGCAAAACCAGCCAGAATGATGTAAGGAACGTGAAGAATTTCAGCAAAAACAAACACAGGAAACTCCATGAATCGATAAAGCAAAGGAATTCCTTTTTTAAGAATCAAATATTCAAGAATAACTTTGCCTAAAACCATAATTATAAACGAATAAAGAAAAATCGAATGCAAAATTAAGCCGAGTAGAAGCTGAACTGGTAAACTTAAAAAAAAGAAATAGATAAAAATCAATTTGAGGATTAGCATTTTGTCGTTATAAAACAATCCTTTGCTCGCCCATCGCTTTCTCTGCTGAATGAATCCGCTGACTGATCTGTTTGCTTCTGTTTCTACAACCGCATTTTCAGAAAAAAGGAATTGAACTTTATACTTATCTGACTTTGCAATCTTTTGCATTAAAAATTCATCATCTCCAGAAGATAAATGTTGGTTATCATCATATCCACCGACAAAGTCAAAGGCATCTTTTCTGAATGCGATATTTGCAGCGTTACAAATTGTCGGACTTCCCGTTCCTATTAATCCGGCACCGGTTAAAACTAATCCGCCAAACTCCAACTGCTGAATTTTTCCGAATAATTTTTTCGCATCAGAAAACTTGACCAGACCGGAGACAAATCCTGTAGATTCATCAAAAGTTGAAACCATTGCTGCTATCCAATTCTTTTGATGTAAACAATCGGCATCAGTTGTAAGAATGATCTCTCCTTTCGCATTCTCAATTCCGTACTTTATACATCGTTTCTTTGGAGATAATGTTTGATATTCATTCGGAACAGATAGAATTTTTGTCTCGGCAAGTTGTTTCTCAGAAGTCAATTTTAACACAGAATCATCCTCCGAAAAATCATCCACAAAAAGTATCTCATATTTTTCAGTCGGATATTTTTGTGTTTCCAAACTCCTTAAACATTTTAATATCACATCAGATTCATTTCTGAACGGAACAATGACCGACACAAAAGGTTTTTTCTCGTTGCTAAAACTAATTTGACTTACCTTTTTCAAGCCGGAAAGAATTTTTGCTAAAAATCCTAAGTAGAAAATTCCGAGAAGCATAAATATTGAAATTAGGAAGTACATCAGCGTTTTACGGTTACTAAAAAGATCAGTCCGATTGCAGACGGTAATAAAATATTAAATAAGAATATTGAGAATGCCGAAAGGAATCCGACTTCAGCAGGCAAACCGATTGCAGAAATAAAAAATATTGAAGCGCTTTCTCTGATTCCCAGATCGCCAAAAGAGATTGAGGGAATAAATGACTTTACAAATAATGTAAGAATTCCGCAAAAGAGAAAAGCAATTTCAATAGGTTTATTTGCAAAGCCGGCTGTTAAAATTCCATATTGCAGTGCAATAATGCAGTACAGCAAGATCGAATATCCAAATTGATGAAAGATCGTTCTCTTACTAACCTTTTTTATTAACTGCAGATGAAAAAATAGTTTTTTCAATAATCTTACTTTTTCAATCCGTTTATAAAAGTTTGCAACTCCCCTTTTTTGAATGATAAAGTAAATAAGTACCAGCAGGAAACAAACCACCAAAAAGGTTAACAAATAAATCACTCGCAACGAAACAGCCGAAGTAACAGATAAAAACCAGATAGTTGAAAATGATCCGCTAAAGATTAAAACAACCATATTAGAAAGTTTGTCAACCACACTTGCAGAAATTACCTCGCTTCCCGGATACTCTTTAATCATGTAGCTTCTTCCGAAGTATTCGCCAAATCTTCCGGGCGTAAACGAACCGGTTGCAACTCCAACGAAAAAAGATGAAAATATTTTCTTAAACGGCAATTCTCCAAGCAAATCAAAAAAAACATTTTTCCATTTATGTAGTTGAATATAGATATTGATGAACGTTAGAAAGCAAACCCATCCCATGATATGAAGATTCTGATGGGTAAAAATCTTACCATAATCAAAAGACTGAAATCTCTGAAAAAGGTAAACCATGATCGCTCCGGCGACCAAAATTTTTCCCAAAAGAAATAACTTTTCCTTTTTCGATAAAGACAGCATCATTAGTTTTTAACTCTCGTACAGAGATTTTGATTTAGTAACATGTATTCAGGGATTCCGTTTCTTCTATTTTTAACGCCCCAATTTAAGACATTCGTTTTACATTTAAAATTTTAAACTATTTCTTTATCTTGTAACCGCTATTATTAACAATTAGGTAGAAGATGTTTATCAATTTTTCAGACATTCCGGGACATCAGAATCTTTTTTTGGATTATGTGTATGAGTTTAATAACGTAAAAGATTTTTACCTTTCCGATTTTCGGAATAAAGATGCTTATCATGATCATTTCCATACTATAACTAAAGAGCAGAATCCTCTTCTCTTCAAATTACCCGAAATAATTGCGGAACAATATAATGCTTTTCAACCTTCCTCAAAGACACTAAAAAATATCGCCTTGTTGAAAGAACCGAAAACACTTGCGGTCTTTACCGGACAGCAGCTTGGCGTTTTGGGCGGACCTCTCTATACTATTTATAAAACGATCACTGCAATAAAATTAGCTCAACATCTTAACGAACGATATGATGAGTTCAACTTCGTTCCGGTTTTTTGGCTTGAGGGAGATGATCACGATTTTAATGAAGTAAATTCCGTAACCATAATAAATGAAGAAAATAATTTAGCGACCATCGCATACGAAGATTCACTTCCCGAGGGAGAATTCCGCGGAAGTGTTGGCGAACTTACTTTTAGCGATGCTATACATACTTTTTTACATGGATTTCAAAATAGTCTGCGCAAAACAGAATTTACTGAAGCGATAATCTCAGAGCTTAGAGAAATCTATCAAGAAGGGAAATCTTTTAAACAATCCTTCCGCCAATTGATCTTCAATTATTTTGATCAATACGGATTAATAATTTTCGATCCGCAGCAAAAAGAGATAAAAAAACTTCTTAAACCGATCTTCCAGGAAGAACTGCTCAACTACCGGCAACATTCGGAAAAATTAATTCTTCGCAGCGCAGCGCTTGAAGAAACATATCATGCTCAAGTTAAAGTACGCCCGATAAATTTATTTATGAATTATGAAAAAGGTCGGTATGCAATTGAACCGGTCGAAGAACATTTTCGACTAAAAAACAAACGCGTAAAATTTACGCAAGAAGAATTACTAAAATTGATTACAGATACACCGGAACTTTTTTCTCCAAATGTTATACTTCGCCCAATTTGTCAGGACTATCTTTTCCAAACTGCTTTTTACGTAGGTGGACCGAGTGAAGTAAGCTATTTTTCTCAAGTTCTTCCGTTGTATGAAGAATTCCAAATCCCGGCGCCGATAATTTATCCCCGTTCTGCAGCAACAATAATTGAAAAAGGAGTTCAGACGGTTTTTGAAAAGTATCAACTCAATCTTGTTGATTTTTTCTTAAATGCAGATAAGATAGCTGAAAAAGTGATCAACAATTTATCTGAGTATGATACCGAAGCCGATTTTGCTCAAACTCAAAAAGAGTTAGAAAAAGCAATAGACGGACTGAAAGAAAAACTTACCGTTCTCGATAAAACGATCGGAGATTCAGCCGATAGATACAAACTTAAAATGATAAATACTTTGAATGAATTTAAAGGAAAAGCGAACGAAGCGCAGAAAAGAAAATATGAAACGGCTCTTCGCCAAACGACTAAAACTTCTTTAGCAGTCTTCCCTAATGCAAACTTGCAAGAGCGGGAATTAAATTATTATTACTTTGCCAACAAGTACGGCAAGAGTTTTATAAGAATTTTATTTGATGAATTGGCAATAAATAAGTTTGAACACCAGGTGATAAATCTATAGATTATTATTGATGTTGAAATAAGGGGCATATGAATTAACTCCGTAGGAGTTAAATATTTGTAAAACAATAACCACCCCAGAACATTTACATTCCCTTCGGGAATGAATATTTCTTTAAAAATTAATTTAAAATATTTCTCAACCCACACTTTCCCCTCTCGCCATAATTTTTTACATCATAAAAATTTCATTTGACATTGATTAAAATATTTCCGTAATTTTAACCAAGGAAATAAACAATAAAATAACAATAACCTTGTTTGCTTCGGGGACGAGGGGATTTCTGTTAAACTATTCCATCCTTTCTTTTCCTACAAAAAAATATTTTCGGATTTTAGTTCATTAAACTACGAGTTAAGATTTCGTTCAATGGGTGCTTGGGTGTTTTTGGAGAATGGAGATTTCAACTGAATATTTGGTGACTTAAAGTAGATATTTGACAACTTCAATTAAATATTTGCCGACTTGAAGTGGATATTTAGAGACTTGGAATAGATATTTGACGACTTATCTAATGTTTTAATGACTTGAAGTTGATATTTGCCGACTTTTTCTTTGCTTTGGCGACTTGAAATGGATATTTGCCGACTTTTTTCTTGCTTTGCCGACTTGGAATGGATATATGCCAAATATTACTTTGTTTCAGCGACTTGAAGTGAATATTTGATGACTTTTTCTTTGTTTTGATGACTTTATAGTGAGTTTTGATATTTTTTAGTGAGTAAATGACGGTTTTTAGAACAAAAAGGCACTTTGCCTTAAATTAACCTAAATAATCACAACTGGGAGATCATAATGACACAGTCCGAGGAAAACAAGTCCAACATGTATAACGCTACGGAGGTTGTTCTAAATAACAACGGTAGCGTTTTAGCCGAAGTACTGGCTTTGGGTGAAGTACACACTGATCTACAGGCTTTAATCGAACAGATTGAAACTAAAAACAGCGAATTAGTTGGCGCAACCGACGGAAAGACTTCCGTAAAAGGCAAAGCAATTGATGAGCTTATTTCTGCCATTCTACCAATTACTTCAGCCGTAAAGGCATACGCGGCGCGGAATAAACTGGTTGAACTTAGAGCAAAGGCGGATTATACAGAAAGCGCATTTAAACATTTAACCCACGCAGAATTACCCGTAAAAGTGAAAAGCATAAAGGATGCCGCACAAGGCGTTTTAGCTTCACTTGCCCAATATGGAATGACGCAGGCAAAACTTGACCTTGTTGAGACAAAACTTGAAGCTTTAAAGAATGCGTCGGGGAATAAGGATTTAAGTTATACAGACCGCAGCGCAACGAGAGTGGCGCTTACGAAATTATTCGAAAAGACCGATACCTTATTGAATGAGGAAGCTGACATGCTTGTTGAGGTGATAAAAGAATCACAGCCCGATTTTTATAACCAATATTTTGCCGCAAGAGTTATTAAAGATTTGGGCGGTTCACATACAAAACCGGATGATGAGGCTAAGACACCGCCGCCAACGCCTCCGGTGCAATAAGTAACAAAAAACCTCCGAGGTTTGCAAAACCTCGGAGGTTTGGTTTAGTTGTTAAAAGAATTACGGAAGTTTGAAAATAGATTTGGTGTAGCTATTTTATAACCAAACTTAAATAAGATTATAAATAAAAGAGAGATTTTTATTTGTAATAAGTTCTATCCAGTTTAACCAAAACCAAATCAATGGTATTAAATGATTAATTTTATTTGGGATAAAAACAAAGCAAAACTAAATTTTGTTAAGCACAATTTAAGTTTTGAAGAAGCGGCAACCGTTTTTGCAGATCCGCTTGCCTTTGTTTTTGATGATGAAGAGCACTCAAAAACCGAGCAGCGAGCATTAATAATTGGACACACGAAAAAGAATAAAGTTATTATTGTTTCTTTTACAGAAAGAGACCAACATATTAGAATTATAAGCGCACGAAAAGCAACTAAAAAAGAAAAGCAAGACTATGAAGAAAACAGTTAAAGAAAAACCGGAACAAATAAACGACCTTAAAGAGGAATATAA
This sequence comes from Ignavibacteriaceae bacterium, assembly GCA_041671545.1. Taxonomy (GTDB): domain Bacteria; phylum Bacteroidota; class Ignavibacteria; order Ignavibacteriales; family Ignavibacteriaceae; genus UBA1563. The sequence goes on along the minus strand of JBAZBI010000006.1, from coordinate 73,958 downwards.
TTTCGATTATTCCAAAGCGAGGAAAAATCCTTACGCAAAAATTTTGCGAAGTGAACAAGTTCTCTTTCCTATTGATAACGAAATTGTAAATGTATTAAAAACACCTGAAAGAGTGAACAAAGTACTAAAGGCAATAATCGGCGCTTATTCTCATTGATGATTTTCCATGAATAAATAAAAAAACTCCTACGTTTTGGAAACGGCTGAGGTCTAGGTTAACCTAAATTGGTTATTGAGGAGATGATGAGTGTAAAAGAAATTATACCAACTGAACGAATTGAAAACAAGATTCTATTAATCCGCGGACAAAGAGTAATGCTTGACCGCGATCTTGCGGAGTTGTATGGGGTGCCTACAAAAGTTCTTAACCAAGCAGTAAAACGTAATAACGAGAGGTTCCCAACTGAATTTATGTTTGTTCTTACTAAAGCTGAAAAGGATGAACTGGTCACAAATTGTGACCGGTTCAATTCTCTAAAACATTCAACCGTTTTGCCCTTCGCATTTACGGAATATGGCGCATTAATGCTGGCATCTGTTCTTAATTCTCCAAGAGCGATTGAAGCGGGAATTTATGTTGTGCGGGCATTTGTCCATTTGAAAGAAATACTTTTGACTCACAAAGAGTTGGCGCAAAAGTTAAAAGAGTTAGAATATAAAATTGAAACTCATGATGAACAGATAACGGCAATCTTCGAAGCGATAAATCAATTGTTAACACCTCCTCCGGCGCCAAAAAGAAAAATTGGGTTTGAGGTAAAAGAGAAGAGCGTTAAATATGGGAGGAAATAGTTGGGAAAAGCTAACTCCGCTTTTGGCGGGGAAAGATATTTTTATATAGTTGATGAAGAACAAAAATGATACATTTGGCATACGTTTTTGTAGCTGCATGAATAGATGTCTTCCCAAACAACTAATTCAGTGCATGAGAATTAATAGTTATACGGTAGGAGAAAATCATGCTGAATAAAATCAGTCGTTTTCTATTCGGTAATAAAATCGAAACAAATCAAGTACTTGAACCTAAAGTTGATTTATTGATTGAGCAAATAAAATCTTCAGATGTTAATAGTTCATCGGCTATCAATGAATTCTTTACATCAATAAAAGATGTTGGTCATCCAGAGTATCCCATTTTAGATAAACTTTACTCACCAAATGCAATCGAAAAAATATCTTCACTTGTAAAAAATACATTAGATAAAAAATCTACATCCATGTTGCGAGAACATCATAAGATTAGAAAAAACTTCGAAAAGAGACATTACAAACTATGGGAAAAAGGATTGAATCTACTCGAAACTTTCATTGTGATTTCTTATGAAAGCGGTGAGGACTTAAACAAATCATTACGAGATGAAGCAGCGGAAAATAATGATTATGTATTCGATGCTTTGACCAGATTGCATGCTCGTTCAATACAAGTAGCTTATGAAGTATTGTTATTATTAGAGAGAGGTTTTGCCGATGGAGCGCATGCACGTTGGCGGACGATTCATGAAATTAGTGTCGTAAGTTTATTCATTAAGAAACATGGTCAAGATATTGCTGAACGCTATCTTCTACATGAAATTATAGAATCATACAAAGCAATTTTACAATATCAAATATATTGTGATAAATTAAACCAACCACCTTTATCAGTTGGTGAAATGGATGAAATAATATCAAAAAGAGATGAGCTTGTTCTGAAATACGGTAAAGATTTTTGTGATGAATATGGATGGACTTCTAGCATTTTACCAAAGAGTCATAATTTTTCCGATATTGAAAAGGAAAGTGGACTTGAGCATTTAAGACCATATTACAAGATGGCAAGTTACAATGTTCATGCGAATCCAAAAGGTATAAAATTTAAATTAGGTCTAACTGAAGAAGTTGAAAGAATTTTATTGTCTGGACCTAGCAATTATGGCTTAGCAGACCCAGCTCATGGAACAACTTTATCATTATTACAAATTACTTCGGCATTATTGACACACAAAACAAACATGGATAATCTTGTTGTGTTAAAAATATTGTCTGCATATGAAAAAGAAATAGCTGACGCTTTTATTGAAGTAAACAATATTATGAAAAGCAAAATTGTAAGTGCGTGCTAACAAGCTCCTCAACAACGACCGTTTCTTCGATGGATCATATTGAGTCGCATTCGGGTTTGGCTTTTCAGAATTAGTTTCTTGTGTAAAGTTGATTAGCAAAACAAAACTGATTTATAAATAAAGTTGCGTTAACAAAACTTAGCCGTCTGTTCTGGGCGGCGTGTTAGGCGGCAACATTGTTATACAACAAATGAAGTAATATAAACATGGGTTTCTTAGAAGAGTATAATCGTTATTCAGAAGTAATGAGTAAAACTATTTCTGATTTAACAACTATACAATCAGATAATTTTATTGAAAGATTTAAAAAACATAATGAGTTCTTATCAGAGCGAACAAAAATCGCATTAAAAACTCTTGGCAAATATGGTTGGTTTATTCCAACATTAGATCATTATGTCAGTTATCCATCGGACTTAGCTCAAGAATTGAATAACAATAATGAAAAATATGTTGATGAAGAGATGATGCGTGTATTAAAAAGTAATTTTAAGGAAATTAGTAAGAATATATTAAAGAAGAATCCTAACCGAGTTAATATTTTACAGCAAGCATTCGAAGCACATAAATCAAAAAAATATGCTCTATCTGTTCCTGTCTTTTTATCTCAAGCAGATGGAATTTGCAAAGAAGTAACTACATACGGTTTGTTTTTTAAAAACAAGAAGCTACCAAAAACTAAAGCATATGTAGATACTTTAAATAAAGATTCTTTCTTCATTAGTTATTTAGAACCGCTGCGAATCGTTCTACCGATAATATTTTCAGACAAATATTTAGATGAGGATGTAAAATTCAATAGACACAAAATATTACACGGTGAAGATTTTACTTATGGTAATGAATTAATAAGTCTAAAAGCGTTTTCATTGTTAAGTTATATTAATACGTTTTTGCACTACGAATAATTGTTGTACTACTAGTTCTTTAAGGCCGTCTGCTTTAAACATTGCGGCATTTGTGTTCAAAATTGCATTGCTATCCCGCAAAACAGGATAGATTCAAGGATACAACTTAAAAACATCGGCGTTAGGTACTATTGATGTTACGTAACAGTAAAACAATATTGAATATTACTTTACGGTTTTTAATAAATATGGTTGCAAAAAAAAATTACTTAAAAAGTAAAAAAGGTTGTATATGAAAAAGGTAATTTATTTTTTTCTTGTTTCTCTTCTTGTATTTACATCATGCAAAAAAGATGCAAGCAATCCCCTAAATGCTGATACGGTTCCTTCGCCACCAATATTATCAACACCGAAAGATACATCATCTAATATTGCAGTTCCGGTTGTTTTAACTTGGAATGCAAGCAGCGGAGCAAAAAGTTATACATTACAAGTATCCTCAAACAGTTCGTTCTCAAATTTTATATTTAATAAAAGCGATATTACCACGACATCCCCACAAATTCCTGACTTGAATTATTTAGCGGTGTATTACTGGAGAGTTAGCTCAAGTAATAGTGAAGGCACATCCGATTGGTCAAAGGTGTGGAGTTTTACTACTACTGGTGATGAACCTGCGTTTTTACCTCAATTATCTCTACCGACAAACGGAGCCGTTGAACAAAAGCTTTCTCCCGTTTTAGTTTGGAACAAAGTAAGTAACGCTAATAGCTATACTTTGCAAATTTCAACGAATAGTTCGTTTACAAATTTTGTTTTTAATGCAGATACATTAACTGCAACCTCAAAACAAATAACGGAATTAAGCGGGTTAACACAATATTATTGGCGGGTAAGTGCGACGAATAATTTTGGTACGAAAGGCTGGTCAGAAACTTGGTCTTTTACAACCGGTGCTGCACCCGTTTCTCCTATTCTTTTATCTCCAACTGATGGTGCAACTGAAATATCACTTTCTCCAGTGCTTACCTGGAATGCAAGCACTGGAGCAACGAGTTATACTCTGCAAGTTTCAACTAATAGTACTTTTTCAAGTTTTGTTTTTAATCAAAGTAATTCATCGGCATACAAACAAATAACAGGGTTAACTGATTCTACAAAATATTACTGGCGGGTAAGTGCAACGAATAATTATGGTACAAAGGGTTGGTCAGAAACTTGGACTTTTACAACTGGCATTGCACCTATTCCCCCCACTCTTTTATCCCCAAGTAATGGGTCGGTAAATCAGTTACAATCACTAACGATTATCTGGAATTTAAGCACCGGAGCAACGAGTTATTATCTGCAAGTCGCAACAGACAATTCTTTTACAAATATGGTTTATAATAATAACGTTGGGAATATTACAAGTAAACAAATTAGTGGCTTAAATGGACTTACTAAATATTATTGGAGCGTAACTGCAGTGAATAATTTTGGTACTTCAAATCTTTCGGTAGTTTGGAATTTTACAACGACTAATAATAGTTCGTGTCCAAACACACCCACGGTTACTTATGAAGGTAAAATATACAATACAATACTCATCGGATCGCAGTGCTGGTTAAAAGAAAATCTTAATATAGGGATGATGATTAATAGTAGTACGCCAGTAGATTCAATGAGGAACAATGGGACAATAGAAAAATATTGCTTTGATAATAATATTGCCAATTGCAACACTTATGGTGGTTTATATCAATGGAATGAAGCTATGGCATATTCCATCACACCCGGGACAAGAGGTATCTGTCCCACTGGTTGGCATATACCAACACAGGCAGAGTTTCAAAAATTGATTGAAACTGTAAATAATGATGGGAACTCATTAAAAACCGTAGGTCAAGGAACTGGAAGCGGAATTGGCACGAACACAAGCGGCTTCTCTGCCTTGTTAGCGGGCTACCGCGACGGTAATGGAGACTTCGTCGGCTATTTAGAGTTGAACACTTTTTTTTGGAGTTCTAAGGAGCACAATTCAGTATACGGAGCGACAACTGCTTATAAATTACGCCCGCGCGGCAATGATAGCAGTATCGACTTGAGTTATGAGGATAAAAGGAATGGGTTCAATGTTCGGTGCCTAAAGGATTAATAAGTTAATTGAACAAAAATATTCACCAAACAAACACTCAAGATTATCGGATGAGACTTTCCACCTGCTCCAAAAACTGCGGATTAGAAATTTTAACACAATCAAAATTGGATATTTCCCCGCCATTCTTTAAGAACATTGAGAGAATTGCAAATGCCATTGCAATACGGTGATCATGAAAACTTTCGAAGATTGGACTTTCATTTTGTATTGTTCCGCTAACAGAAAAACCATCCGGGAATTCTTCAACATCCAATCCAAGTATTTTATAATTATGGACTAACGCAGAAATTCTGTCTGATTCTTTTACGCGTAACTCCGCAGCATTTCTAATCTCAAACTTTCCTGTTCCTATAACGGAAGCGACTGACAATATCGGTATCTCATCAATAATGTTAGGAATAATTTCTTTGGGAATTTCTATCGGATGAAGTCCACAGCTCCCCACTATCAAATCACCTAACAATTCATTGTTTGAAGTTTGCTGATTAGTGATTTCAATAATGCCTCCCATTGCCTTTAATACACTTATAATTCCGGTACGAGTTTCATTTAAAGAAACATGACGAAGAATCACTTCCGAGTTTTTTGCCAGCAAAGTTAAAACAATAAAAAAAGCCGCAGAAGAAATATCGGACGGGACAAAATAATTTTGTGCAGAAGGATAATTTTTTTGCGAAGAATAAATAAACCTCTTCCCTTCTTTCTCTTCTACTCGCAAGCCAAGCATAACTTCTGTGTGGTTACGGGTTTGTTCGGATTCGATCACGCAAGTTTCTTCTTCCAAATGAAGTCCGGCGAGAAGCAGAGAACTTTTTACCTGCGCGCTTGCAACCGGCATTTCATAAGTAATCGGAATTAACTTTTCAGAATGATGGACAGTTAAAGGAAGAGTAAGTTTCGGAGTAGCTTTAAATTTAGCTCCCATCAAAGAAAGCGGATCAATGACCCTTTTCATCGGGCGTTGTGAAAGCGATTCGTCCCCTATTATTGTTGATTCAAACGGCTGAGCGGAAAGAAATCCAGCTAGCAACCGCGCAGTTGTTCCGGAATTTCCTGCATCCAAATTATTTACCGGAGCGTTGAAATTCCTATATCCTTTCCCTTCAATTATCAGTTTTTCATTTTCCCATTTGCTTGTAACTCCAAGTTCGGAAAAACATTTTAATGTTGATCGAACATCTTCACCATTCGATAAATTTTCAATTTCCGAAATTCCCTTAGCCATACATGAAAATATCACTGCACGGTGAGAGATGGATTTATCTCCAGGGAGAGTGAGTTCACCTTTTACGGATTCTATTTTATTAATTTCTTGTGTCATTATATTTTCGTCAAACTCATTTCATAATATTAAAATTATTATTGATTTCTTTGTGTCTTCGAGTCTTGGTGGCAGCGTTAAAAGTTCATGTGATTGCCACTAAGACACCAAGAAGTAAAAACTATTTATTGTTCAACCAATCGTTTATTCTTTGTTTAATTAATTCAGAATTATCATTCGGTTGATTATAAAACCCTTTTAACATTCTTTGCCGCATTGCTTCGTACAACGTAACCGCGGCAGCAACAGAGATATTTAGACTTTGCACCATTCCCTGCATTGGGATATAAAAAATGTTATCTGCTAGAGATTCAGCTTCTTCAGAAATTCCGCGATGTTCATTTCCGAAAACGAGTGCGATTTTTTTTGTCAGATCATAATCATAAAGACTTTTTGGATTTCCTTTTAATGATGAAGCGAGGATTGTAAATCCTTCTACTCTTAAATGATCATAACACTTTTCAACTTCCGCATATTTTTCTTTCTCAACCCACTTAAAAGCTGATGCAGAAGATTTGCTTCCGATCTTCGGATATTTTTCGATGTTATAAATGAGAGAAACTTTTGGAATTCCCACTGCATCGCATGAACGGAAGACCGCGCTTACGTTATGGGGATCGTGGACATTTTCGAGTACAAGACGAAGTGAATCCTGCCGCGCAGAAGCAACGGTAATAATTTTTTCTTTTCGTCGTTCTGTAATCTGTTTTCTCAACTCTTGTGGAATATTAATTTATAAATTGATTGACAGGCGCTTCTTCCGGCTTTATCAACTAAAATTCGATGGTGTTCATCCAACTTTAAATAATACCTGGCTAACGAAACAATTTTTTCAATTGCTTCATCTTCTTTCGGCGCCCAGGTTTCACATCCGTTGATTGAAGGAATGGCTGCAGAATATCCGTCAAGCGCTTTTGAGATTATAATATCTAAAACCATGAGTAAATCATCTTACTTAAAACTTATACAAAAATTTCAATTCAGCATTTTAAAAAAAACATCGCTTGACGGAATGACTGAATGGTGAATGAAAAACATTGAAAGTATAAAACCGATAAAGAAACATTCAATCTTTCAATCATTCATCCATTCTTTCGAATTTAAAATCAACAAATCATTTACCACAATTCTAAACCGTGATAAATGTTAGTAAGATGATTCGCTTTTCTCGCCCATAACAATTTTTACACTTGCACTTGCGCCAATACGATCTGCACCGCTTGCTATCATTGCTTCCGCATCTTCTTTTGAACGAATTCCACCGGAAGCTTTTACTCCGATTGCCGAACCGACAATTTTTCTCATCAATGCAATATCACCAACGGTGGCGCCACCTTTTGAAAATCCCGTAGAAGTTTTTACAAAATCTGCTCCGGCTTTTTTGCAGATCAAGCAAGCTTTAACTTTTTCTTCATCTGTTAGAAGAGCTGTCTCTAAAATTACTTTACAAACATTCCGATGTGCTTTTGCTGCAAGAACAACTTTGTTAACATCATTAAACACGTAATCGTAATTTCCACTTTTCAACTGACCGACATTGATTACCATGTCAATCTCTGTAGCACCGTTTGCAATTGCCTGTTCGGCTTCCAGGCGTTTAACCTCGGTGGTTGTTGCGCCCAGCGGGAACCCGATTACCGTACAAACTTTAACATCAGTTCCCTTTAATAATGAAGAACAAAGAGGAACAAATCCGGGATTGACACAAACCGAAGCGAAGTGATATTGTTTAGCCTCAGCACAAAGTTGTTTTATTTCATCAGTAGTTGCGTCGGGTTTAAGCATGGTGTGGTCAATCATTCTTGCAAGCGAAAGATCAGGTAAGTGATCTCCAACTCCTAAACCGGCAGAAATTCTTTCTGCACCAACATTAACAATATTTTTAATTGCGTTGGGTTGTGTGATTACGTTTGTTTCCCATCCTTTGCAAGTATCGCCCTGGCAATAAAAATCGCGCAACGATTTTTCTAAAAACACCTGAGAAACAATTCTCTCAATTTTTGATGAGTCCATTTTATTTACCGGATTTTAAGTATGCTTTAAATGTATTTTGTAATAACATAGCGATAGTCATTGGTCCAACGCCACCCGGCACCGGGGTGATAAAGGAAGCTTTAGGCGCAACATTATCAAAATCGACATCACCGACAAGTTTGTAACCTTTTGGCCGGGTGGAGTCTTCAACACGATTTATTCCAACATCTATGACAACTGTTCCTTCTTTAACCATATCAGCTTTAATAAAATTTGGAACTCCGATTGCAGCAATTAAAATATCTGCCGATAATGTATATTGTTTCAAATCGGAAGCGGCTGAATGACAGACAGTAACAATCGCGTTTGCAAATTCTTTTTTTTGAAGCATAATATTGGCAATCGGTTTGCCGACAATGTTACTTCGACCCACAACCACAACATGTTTTCCTTTTGTTTCAATTTTATATCGTTTCAGCAATTCTTGAATACCGGCTGGAGTACACGGGAAAAAAGTGTCGTTCCCGATCACTAAATTGCCAACACTTATTGGATGAAAGCCATCTACATCTTTTCCCGGAGCGATCGCATCAATAATTTTGGATTCGTTAATTTGTTTTGGAATTGGAAGCTGAACAAGAATTCCATGAAAGTTAGGATCTGCATTATAGCTTTGAACTACACTCAATAATTCATCTTGGGTTGTTGTGTCAGGGAGTTTTACTACTTTAGAAAGAAATCCAATTTCTTCGCACGCCTTAGCTTTGCTGCTTACATAGGATTTTGATGCCGGGTTTTCGCCAACAAGAATCGTAACCAAACCGGGAACGCTTTTCCCTTCAGTCTTTAATTTATCAACTTTTTCTTTTAACTCAAGTCGAATTTCAAAAGAGACTTTTTTACCGTCAATTAAAATCATGATTGTTCGTTCACTGTAGTTTGAAATTCCGGGAATAAAATTCTTTCGATTGCAACCGTTTTACCGGTGGAAGCATCAACTTTAACCAACACACCGCAGAGATGAACATTATTTTCTGCGGTCTCATATTTTTGCGGCGTTTGATAGATGAAACGGTTTATCGCCGCTTGGCTTTTCATTCCAATAACAGATTCGTATGGACCGGTCATTCCAACATCGGTAATAAAACCTGTTCCATTTGGAAGAATACGTTCATCGCTTGTTTGCACATGTGTATGCGTACCGACAAGAGCGCTTATCTTTCCATCTAAATAGGTTGCGAGCGCTGCTTTTTCGGCTGTCGCTTCGGCGTGGAAATCAACAAAAATTATTTTTGTCTCCGATTTTATTCTTGCAAGAATCCAATCGGCGGAACGAAATGGACAATCGATTGTTGCCATGTATGCTCTTCCTTGAAGATTCACAACAGCAACTTTTCCCCTTTTCGATTCAACAATCACATGACCGTTTCCGTGAGTCCCTTTCGGATAATTGAGAGGTCTGAGCACTCTCGGTTCATTCTTTAGATATTCTTGTGTTTGATGTTTATCCCATGTGTGATTTCCGCCGGTAATAGCGTGAACGCCAAGGTTAAAAAGGATTTCACCATCTTTCGGTAAAATACCTTTTCCGTCAGCCACATTTTCACCATTAGCAATAACCACGTCGGCTTTGTATTTTTGGATCATTCCCGGAAGCCATGTTTGCACGAAGGTTAATCCCGGTTTGCCGATAATATCGCCGATAAAAAGTATATTAATTAATTCCATATTCTTCTAAATTTGTAAAGAAAATATAAGTAAATAAGTAGAGACTTGCCACGGCATGACTCTACAAAGAAAAGAATAGAGAAAGATTTTTCCGGTTTTGTATGCTGAATACTGAAATATTACAACTCCCGATTGAAGAAGCCGAGTTTTCCGTAGTTGATGTTGAGACAACGGGCTTAGGTCCGGCTAACAACAATATCATCGAAATCGGGTTGGTGAAAATAAAAAACTTTAAAGTGATTGACCGCTACAATTCTTTCATCAATCCGGGAAGATCGATTCCCCCTTTTATTACACAGTTCACCGGAATTTCCAACGATGATGTTTACAATGCCCCTTTTTTTGAAGAATTGGTAAAACCGCTGCAAGATTTTTTAGAGGATTCGGTTTTGGTCGGACATAATTTGGCATTCGATTTAAGTTTTCTCCGGAAAGAGTTTAACGTTTGTGGTGTAGAGAATTACCAACCACTGCAGCTTTGTACACTTCGTTTAGCAAGAAGAATGTTGCCAAATCTTAAAAGCCGTTCACTTGGGAATCTTGCAAATCACCTCCATCTTAAAAATGAAGATGCTCATCGCGCCTATGCTGATGCTGAAGTCACAGCAAAAATCCTCCACCATTTAGTCGGACAGTTGAAAGTTTCGGAAGGATTTCAAACAGTACAGGAATTCATAAATTATCAATATCAATCGGCACAAATAAAACCGAAAGTTCCGCTGAAAAAAAATCTTGCCGATGCGTTTCTTTCGCTTCCAAAATCTCCCGGTGTTTATTTCTTTTTTAATAAGAAGGAAGAAATAATTTATATCGGCAAGGCTAAGTCGTTGAGAGATAGGATTAAATCGTACTTAACTCCTACGTCTGCACGAAAGAGTAAAAAGATTCTTACCACGGCACATAAGTTTAAAACGATAACAACAAAAACAGAATTAGTTGCTCTCCTCGCAGAAGCAGAGTTAATAAAAAAAGCAAATCCCAAAATGAATGTGATGTTAAAACAGTATCACAATAAATATTTTTTGAAATTTTTACAAACACACAATGCACCAAAAGTTGAACTCACAAATAAATTTTCATTTGATGGGAATGATTATTTTGGAATGTTCATTTCGCGCAAACTTGCCCAGCAAGTGCTTGATATGATTGACAAAATATTTCTTTTGCGCGAGTGCGATGAAAAGGAGTTCAAAAAGAAACGAAGATGTTTTCTTGCTGAAATTGAACGCTGCACCGCTCCTTGTGTGGTGGATATTAGCGAGTCTTATTCAGATGAAATAAAAAATGTTTACGAATTTCTCTACGGGAAAAATCAATTCGCAGTAAACCGTTTGGTTTCCAAAATGAAAAGCTATTCCGACCAGCTTCGTTTTGAAAAAGCTGCCGAAGTAAAGGAATTGATATCATTAGTGCTCTCGCAGATTCATAAATCTTCTTTACTGGCTGAACCGATCAATTCTGCAAATGTGCTTTTTGAAATAACCGGATTTGAAGGACAAAAAGATTATTTCCTTTTGCTCGAAGGAAAGCTTTTTATAAAAGATTACTTCGCCAACGATGAAATAAATTTCGATCGAGCTTTGGATGATTATTTCGATCGAACGACTCAACTTGATTTTATTCCAAACGAAGAAGACCTTGAAAAAATTAAAATTACTTTAAATTGGATAGTTCAACACAGAAATTCCGTTAAGATTTATTATTTAAAAGAATACTCATCAAAGACTGAATTATTCACAAAGATGGAAAGCGGTATTACGCGAACATCAGCACCGAGTGAATCTTATTTTGAAATAAATAATTTTGTCCCGTCAGAATAAATTTTGTCAAAGTCTTTGAAAATCATCAGGAAGTTTCTAAGTTTCAACCAAATGAAAGGAATAGTATGAGCGAAACTTTATCAATTCTTATTTTTTCGGAAAGTCGCGAATCTACAGGAGTCTATCAAGCGTTAGGCTCGGAGTTGCAGGCTCAAATTCTGATAAAACCAAAACACAAAAATCATCTGGCTCTTCTTATGGAAAGGCAATATGATTTAGTGATTGATGAAGTGCAGAATCCCGTATTAACTGAAATTGAATTTGTCGATCTCTTAAGCTCAGCGGCTCCAACTGTTCCGATTCTCCTCGTTTCTTCTTTCTTTTACGACACAAAAGACATTGTGTTCGGTAAAAAAATTGCGGGATTTATTTTGAAGCCACTTACCTTCGAGAAACTTCAATCGGAAGTAAAAACAATTCTTGATAGATCTGCTCAACAATCTGTTGAATTAGTTGTAGAACAACCGGAAGAACCTCAAGTACCACAAGTTGAGACGATAGTCTCACAAAATATACGTCTTTCGGTTTTGTTTGAAATTTCTAAAAGCATCAGCTGCATAAAAGATTTTGATGAAATGCTGAAGCACATTGTGGAAGTAGCTGCAAACTCATTAAGCGCCGAGCGCGCAACGCTCTTTATTGTTGATCAGCAGAAAAAGGAACTCTGGTCGAAATCAGGTATTGGGATTCATCAGAAAGAAATTAGAATTCCGATTGATACAGGAATTGCCGGAGAAGTTGCAATCAAAAACGAATATCAGATTATCGATAATCCATACGCTCATCCGAAATTCAACCAGAAAGTTGATCGGGTGACTGGTTACCGAACTCGAAATATTCTCTGTGTACCTATGGCGAATATTAATGGTGAGGTGATTGGAGTATTTCAAATCCTTAATAAGAAGCAAGGAACTTTCACTCCGGAAGACGCACAATTTTTAGGTGCGATGGCAGTGAGTACCGGGATTGCAATTGAGAATTCCCTACTTCGCGAAGAATTAAAAAATCAATTGGATAAAATTAAAACCTCGTACGATGAACTCTATATTGCACAAAACCAAATGGTTAAAGAAGCAAAACTTGTTCACACAATGGACATTATGCACAGGCTTAAAGACCTTCTCTTTACTCAACAAAATTATGATGAACTGATAGATGATTTGAAAAAAGTTAAAAGTTTTCAAGAGGTAACGGAATCAGTTAATGCATTTAGGGAGAAAAACTTGGTTACCATCGATGCTACCGAAAATGAAATCAAAATGTCGATCTAACCCCCGCCCAATATTTAATGGAGATTTTATGAAAATACTTACATCACTTCTTGCGATAATCGTTTTAACTTCTTCAGTAATTAAATCGCAAACTTCTCTATATATACCGCTTGATGTAAAAAAAGCTTATACAAACGGAACGCGAAATTATGACGGAACTCCCGGTAAAAATTATTGGCAGAATTCGGCTGACTATAAGATCAATGTCCAAGTTTTTCCAAAGGAAAAATTGTTAAAAGGAAGCGAAACCATTACTTACTTTAACAACAGTCCCGACACTCTAAAAAATTTAATTGTGCGTCTTTATCAAAATATTTATCAGTACGGAGCTCCTAGAGATTTCGGAATTACTAAAAAAGATTTACACGATGGAATTAAAATAAAAGAGTTAAAACTGAATGGTGTTGGGATTAATCCGGATACATCAAAAAGCATTATCGTTAGCAACACAGTTATGAGAATGATGTTGAAGGAATTTCTATCTCCAAAAAACTCGATCCAAATTGATTTTGAGTGGGAAGTTAAACTCCCATCTGAATCAAATATTCGCATGGGTGTTTATGATTCTACCACCGCAATGGTAGCTTATTGGTATCCGCAAGTTTCCGTTTATGACGATGTACATGGCTGGGATGACGATCAATACACCGGCAGTCAGGAATTTTATAATGATTTTAACAATTACAATGTAACAATCGAAGTCCCAAATACTTTTGCCGTTTGGGCAACTGGTGTTCTGCAAAATGCCGGATCAGTACTTTCACAAAAAACTTTTAAGCGTTATCAAAAGGCAGAATCTTCGCAACAAGTTGTAAATATTATTCGCAAAGAAGACTTGAGCGCAGATAATTTCAGCACTACTTCAACAACAAACAAGTGGAACTTCTCGGCAAAATCTGTAACTGATTTTGCCTTCTCCTATTCTGATCACTATTTGTGGGATGCTGTAACGGCTGTGGTTGATTCTACAACAATGAGAAAAACCATGATCTCCGCAGCATATAACCAAAAGTCGGATGATTTTTATGAAGTTGCTGACATTGCAAAAAAGATAATTCAATTTTATTCTTTCAATTTCCCGGCAATACCTTTTCCCTATCCACGGATGACAGTTTTTAACGGACAAGGAGGAATGGAATTTCCAATGATGGTAAACGACGGTTCCTCAAAACAAAGAGGAGGAACAGTTTATCTAACTGCGCATAAAATCGGCCATACTTATTTCCCGTTTTTTATGGGAACAAATGAAAGAAGATATGCGTTCATGGATGAAGGTTGGGCAACAATTCTGCCTGATGATTTACTCCCGATAATCGAACCTTCTCCAAACGATAGATCAAAAAATTTAGCGGAGAGTTTTAACCGTATTGCCGGAAAAGAAGATGAACTTCCGATGCTCGTTCCTTCGTCTGATATTCGCGGCTATGGTACGTATCGAACTTCAGCATACACTCGTCCCGGTTTAGCTTATAAGTTTTTGCGTGATGCACTTGGGACTGAAACTTTTCTAAAAGGATTGCACGAGTATGTAAAACGATGGAACGGCAAACACCCAATTCCTTATGATTTTTATTTTTCTTTCAACAATACTCTCAACCAAGACTTAAGTTGGTTATGGAAACCTTGGTTTTTTGAGTTTGGTTCACCCGATCTAAGTATTAAATCAGTTTTTATTAAGAAGAATAATGTTAAAATTGAAATTAACAGAATCGGTTCGATGCCCACTCCAGTTGCTTTACAATTAATTTATGCTGATGGTAAAACAAAAGTCTTCCATGAGAGTACAAGCATCTGGAAGGACGAAAAAACTTCTAAACAATTTAATTATCCTTTAGAAGGTGAATTGATAAAAGTTGTGTTAGGAAACGATGAAATTCCGGATGTGGATAAATCGAATAATATTTTTGAATTTAAGTAAAACTGAATTATGGATTTAGAAACTGTTCGCGACTATTGTTTAAGCAAAAACGGAGTGACTGAGTCACTCCCCTTTGATGAAGATACACCGGTATATAAAGTTATGGGGAAAATGTTTTGCCTGGCAAATCTCACTCCTCCTTTTTCAATAAATTTAAAATGTGATCCGGAAAAAGCTGTTGAATTACGAGAAAAATATGATGATGTTCAACCCGGTTACCACATGAGTAAAATTCATTGGAACACGATTTTTCTTGCGACAAATATTCCGGACAAACTGATTTGTGAATGGATCGATGAATCATATGATTTAGTCGCGTCAAAACTTTCAAGGAGTGATAAAACAAAATTGGTAAAAAAATAATGTTATTCATTGTGAGTACTCCCATCGGAAATTTGAAAGACATTACTTTCCGTGCAGTTGAAACACTTGGTGAAGTTGATTTTGTTATATGCGAAGATACGAGAGTTTCATCCCATCTACTGAATCATTTTCAAATAAAAAAAGAATTAATCTCCCTGAACGCTTTCAACGAAGAAAAAAAAACAGAATATGTTTTGGGAAGAATTAGAAGCGGCGAAAAAGCAGCACTAATCTCTGATGCAGGAACTCCAACAATCTCCGATCCGGGTAATAGGTTGATTTCGGCTGCTATTCGAGAAGGGATTACTATTGTTCCAATTCCAGGTGTTTCTGCTGTTATCACCGCCCTTTCCATCGCCGGTTTACCAACCGATGCTTTTGTTTATGAAGGTTTTCCACCGCAAAAAAAAGGAAGACAAAAATTCCTTTCCAGTCTTGCCACTGAAGAACGGACAATTGTTTTATATGAATCGACTTACCGCATCCACAAATTACTTGATGAGTTGAAACAATACATGCCTGAAAGAGTCATCGTAATTTGCCGTGAACTCACCAAAAAATTTGAGGAAGTTTTGCGCGGTAAAGCGGAAGAGTTGATTTCTAAAATCGGTGATAGAGAATTGAAAGGAGAAATTGTTGTGGTAATTTCTCCCTTAAAATGGATAGAAAAAGAAAGTGAGGATGAGTAATCGTTTTATTATTTCAACTCAAAAACTCTCCATCCAACTCCGTCAACTTTTATTTCAAAAGAATTTCCTTTTAGTTGAATTTTCGCTTCTTGATTAAGCTCGATTAGAGATTTTGTCCCATATATTGAAGGGAGTTGGACTGTCGCTAACTGCCTTTCCTGATCTTTGTTCATTACAACTAAAAGTTTTTCATTGGCATCGCATCGCAAGTAAGCATAAATTTTATCATTTGCTAGAACGGTTTGGAAATCACCGTAACGCAATGCCGAATGATTTCGCCGCATTTTCACAATCTCACTCGTCCTGTTCAGCATGTGCTTTTCATATTTGTTCAATTGATCGTTGAACCGCATAAAACGGCGGTTATCCGGGTCATCGGCTCCGGTCATTCCGAATTCGGAACCATAATAAATAACCGGTAAACCGGGAATGGTAAACATAAAAGCGTAAAATAATTCTGCTTTTCTATAACTCGAAGGATGAACGACAGTCGGAGGATTTGTCCACGCCAACTCACGCATGTCAACACCTTGTTTTGCAACAGCACTATCCGCGTACGCCATGAATCTAACTTTGTCGTGGCTATCCATAATATTTCCCATCAAGTGATGCACGCCGAAAGTTTCGAAAGATTTTTTCAAAGTATAATCAAGGGAAACAAAAGATCGTTCTTTCTCTAAGAAAATTGGAATTGCAGAATATGAAAGATTAAAATCAAACTGAGCACTTAACTGACCGTTGTTAACATATGAACCCACAAGCTCATTGCTTCCAAAAGTTTCACCAATTTGATAAACTTTTTTGTTTCCCGGGGTTTCAATTTCTTCTTTCAAAGTGCGGGTAAGTTCACGCCAAAATTCATTCGGAACATGTTTTACCGCATCATGTCTAAAGCCATCCGCGCCGCTTTCCTTCAACCACCAGATCGCGTTTTGTGCCATCCATTTAATCGGCGCATCCGTTTTTGTGTAATCGAATGAAGGCATGTAAGGTTCAAACCAGGTTGTCAAACGGTATTCATCCCACAACCGAAGATTTTTTCTTCCATCAGGTAAATCTAAAGTACCAAACCAATCGGGATGTTCTTTAAAAATCGGATTTTCAAGATGAACATGATGTGCAACGATATCAAGTAAAACTTTAATTCCGTGTTGATGTGCAGTAGTAACAAGTTCTTTCAATTTTTTCATTGTCCCGAATTTTTCTTCGGTGGCAAAATTATTTATGGGCCAATATCCATGATAACCTGAAAACCATCGGTACGGTTTAGGCGACTCGCGGTAAGCAACATCCGGATTATCATAAACCGGTGAAACCCAAATAACATTTATTCCCAATTCATCAAAATATCCGTCATCGATTTTGTTTATGATTCCTTGAAAATCTCCACCTTGATAATTTGCCTGCCATGCTAACGAATCGTGTTCTACGGGAATATCATTGCTCTTATCTCCGTCATTAAACCGATCGACCATAATGGAATAAATGGAGCCGTCATACCATGAGGCAAAACTATTTTTTGCTGCTCCAGTTTTACCATTATTAAAAAAGATCGATTGAATATTTGAATTTTTTCCATCTTGCGAAACCAAAGTTCTAAAAACATGATTTCCTACTAAGTCATTTGAAGAGAGTGAAAAATCAATTTTATTCTTTGAAATTTTAACAACATTCGGCTGAACAATTTGATTATCGAGTAAAGCAAAAACATTCGATTTCAAAAGCTTCTGCTTCTTATTCTCATTTTCAAAATAAAATGACAATTGTGTTTCAATTGGATTTTCTATTTTGCCGAGAATGTGAAGATATCTTTTTCCCGAACTCTTTTCCGTTATTCTCAAAACAGAGTTGAAGCCGTCAAATCCGGTTGGAACGGTTTCTTTATTTTCGGGATCAATTATATCTTTTCCATCTATCGATAATTTGTAGAAATAATTACCTGGTTCAAGATTAACAGTGGTTTCAAAAATTCCACTATTTCCCTTTTCGATTAAAGGATTCGCCTGGCGGTTCCAATTGTTAAAACTTCCAATAACAACAACTTTTGAAGTTTTGCTCTCCGGTTTATACTTAAAAGTATGACTTTGAAGTTCTTTCTTTTGGTTCTGCAACAATAATGGAATAACATAATTTTTATTGTTGAAAGTGAAACCGAGTAAACTAAAACCTTTAAAAGATTTCTTCGGCAGAATAACAAGTTTCTTAGTTGATCTATCAAACGAAAAACTTACATCCTCGTTTGCTGAAAAGGTTAGATCATAATTGTTCGCATAAAACAGATCGCACACCAATATTGTGTCGCTCACTCCGGCAGTTAGTTTTACAGGTTCAATTATGTCTGTAATTTCTTGAGCGAATGCTACATTAATAAGAATTAAACCAAATAATATTTTTACTGAAATTTTAGAAAACATAAATTATCTCCACACTATTTTTAAAGACTACTGACGATAGTTTTATCTTTTTCGATTAATGTCCGGATTTCACATTTTTCAAAGCGTCAGTTGCTGTTGATTTTGGTTCTTTTACAAAAGTCCAGAAGAAAACGGAAAAGCAAACAAATACTCCACAAAGAATGTAAAGCAGTTGGTAATTCTGTGTTTCGGAAATTATGTTAGCAACTCCTTGACTCATCATCTGAGGAAGCACTACGGCAAGGTTAAAAATTCCCATAAATAAACCCATTTTAGCTTGGTTTATTGTTTCTGTCATTATCGAAAAAACAATTGATATTACGGCAGACCAGCCGATTCCGGTTAAGAACATTCCAAAATAAAAACTGTATTCCGTCTGTCCGAAGAATGCAATATAGAAATACCCGATCGCGCTGAATGCCAACGCAGCTGTATATGTGTTAACTCTTCCTATTTTCTTTGCTATTTGTGAAAGCACAAATGGGAATAATGCGCCAACCGCATTAAGGATTAGAAATCCGAGAGATACAATATTCCCTGTTGTAGCATCCTGACTTTGAGTTGCAGAAGTTAAAAACTCCGCAAATTTATTAGCGAATACGTTGCCAAGTTCAAGATTCGGAACAATCTGTTTGTCAATGAAGAAGCCGGACATAACGAACATACTTTGGAACGCCACCCAGGTAAAAGTGTGCGCTAACATGATTTTCTGGAACTCATTTGAGTCGGAAGGTTCCTTCTTTCCCTTTGCAATAATCCAGAATCCAATAATGATCGTGTAAGCTAAACTTGCAATTATTAACGGATTATGTATTACTCTTAATTCATTTTGATAGAAATGAAATATCAAACTGAATACGCCAAACGCTAAGAATCCATACAAGGGGAATATTGATTTGAAAATATCCAGCACGGTGTGAGAACTGGAATTCCCTTCCTCACTTACTTTTAAGTCTTTTGGTTCTTGAATGAACAAGATTGGAATGACGGAACAGCAGAACACGAAGATTGCCGCAATCAGTAAGAGAGTTTCGTTTCCATAAACCATTGAAAGGAAGTAAGCCAATACGCCAAACGTACCGGAAATAACTTGCATCCAAACGTAACCGGTTGTTCTTTTCTTCCCTTCCGGTGTTAAGTCGGCAATTATACTTCTCGCCGGATTGAATGTAACGTTCACGGATAAATCCAAAAGCAGAGCTATTACAGAGGCAATCAGTATTATACTTGTAATTCCGGTAGCTTGAGAGATTACTCCTATTTGAGGCAGCGCCAGGAACATCAACGCGCCTACAATTCCTCCAACCATAATAAATGGTCTTCTTCTGCCTCCTAAAAACCAAACATTATCGCTAATCATCCCAACAATAACTTGCCCGAAGATTCCTGCTAAGGGACCCGCTAACCAAACGAAGGTAACTTCGTGAATGTTCAGCCCGAACTTTTTACTTAATATCCAACTGAGCGCAGCAATCTGCGTGGAAAGAGCAAAGCCTACGGCTGTAGCGGGTAAAGCCAGAATTGCATAAAATGAATTTGTAAGTTTCTTTTGAATAGCGAGCATCTCAACCTCGAATTATTTTTATTGGGTGAAGAACTAAAAAACTATAAAACACGTTACAGATTTAGTAAATTTGGCAAAGAAAAAAAAATTAATTTTCTCTTTTTCTTCTTATCCACTCAAATAAAAGAAATTAGATGGCTGAAAAATCACCAGAAAAGAATATTGTAACAAATAGAAAAGCAAGGCATGAGTATGAAATCCTTCAGGTGATCGAAGCAGGAATTGTTCTGCAAGGAACCGAGGTAAAATCTCTCCGCCAGGGAAATGCCAATATGGTGGATAGTTACGCCAATATTAAAAACAATGAAGTTTGGCTTGTTGGATGCCACATTGCTGAGTATAAATATGGGAATATTGAAAATCACGAACCGACAAGAAGCCGGAAACTACTGCTCAATAAATCTGAAATTAAAAAACTGCTGACAAAAATAAAAGAAAAAGGTTTGACACTAATCCCTTTGCGGCTTTACTTCAAAGAAGGAAAAGTAAAAGTTGAACTTGGACTTGCCAAAGGGAAAAAGGTGTATGATAAAAGAGAAGATATTAAGAAGAGAGATTTTGCACGGGATCAAGATAGAAAGGTAAAATATTAGCTTTTTTCAAGTTTTGAAACTTATGTCAAAATAGTATATATTTTGAATAGATATTATTGGAGTTATTATGGACACAGCAAAATTATTTACAAACGGGAAAAGTCTTGCGGTAAGACTACCTAAAGCTTATAGATTAAAAGGAAAAGAAGCCTTTATCACAAAAATTGGAGATGCAATTGTTCTTTTCCCTAAAACAGAAAATTGGGATTCTTTACTAGCAAGTTTAAGTAAGTTTTCGGATGATTTTATGAACGAACGAAGTCAGCCTGAGATTGATAAAAGAGAAGATTTGTTTTTATGAAATATCTTCTTGACACCAATATTTGCATTTACATTATCAAGAAAGCTCCTGAACAAGTTCTAAAACGGTTCGTAAAACTTAAACCGGGGAGCCTTGTAATTTCGAACATCAGTGTTGCAGAATTGTATTACGGTGTTTCGAAGAGTTCCTTCCCAAATGAAAATACTATAGCGCTCGAAGAATTTTTACAACCATTGCATATCCTCGATTTCACGAAAGAAGACGCAATCGTTTATGGAAAAATTCGGGCAAAATTGGAATCAATTGGAAAGATAATTGGCCCGATGGATCTTTTAATTGCTTCACAAGCATTAAATAATCATTTGATTTTAGTTACAAATAATGAGAAAGAGTTTCTACGAGTCGAAAACCTAAAAATCGAAAATTGGGTTTAAACTAAAATCTACCTCTCCCCTCCAATCTTTTATTATCAAAAAAGACCACGTTCTGATTCTCTGTTAAAATATTGATTTTTTTTCAGCCAACCATTTGTAAAGTCATCAAGAATTTGTAAAATTGCAATGCATTTCAATTAATTTTTCAAGCGATATGTGTAACTATTTATTAAACTTTATAGCGGATTATTAACTCCAGGAGATATTAAGAATCGTTGACTACAAACTTCCCACCAATTAACGAGCAGATGGACCTCATAAAAAGAGGTGTTTCAGAGATTATTCCCAAAGATGAATTACTTAAAAAGTTAGAAAAATCTTACAAAGAACAAAAACCACTTAAGATTAAATTAGGTTGCGATCCCAGCAGACCCGATTTACACATCGGGCACTCAGTCGTTTTGCGAAAATTAGCTCAATTTCAATCACTTGGACATCAGGCAATTTTAATTATTGGCGATTTTACCGGAATGATCGGCGATCCTTCGGGTAGAAATGTTACGCGCCCTGCCCTTTCGCTTGAAGAAACCCGTAAGCACGGAGAATCTTATTTTGAGCAAGCTTCTAAAATCCTCGATAAAGAAAAGACCAAGATAGTTTATAACTCCCAATGGCTCGGTAAAATGAGTTTTGAAGATGTTATTAAACTTGCTTCAAAATATACCGTTGCAAGAATGCTTGAACGTGACGATTTTACCAAACGGTACAAAAACGGTGAACCCATATCCGTTCATGAATTTCTTTATCCTCTTGCACAGGCAATGGATTCGGTTGCTATCGAAAGTGATGTTGAACTCGGCGGAACGGATCAAAAATTTAATTTACTTGTTGGAAGAGACATTCAACGCGAATTTGGAATTGAACCACAAGTGATATTAACGATGCCGTTGCTCGTTGGAACAGACGGTGTTGAAAAGATGAGTAAATCATACGGTAATTATATCGGAATTTCCGATTCACCACAAGATATTTTTGGTAAAACGCTTTCGATCGCTGACTCGTTAATTTATACTTACTACGAGTTGGCAACTGATATTAGTAATGCAGATTTAGCTAAGGTTAAAACCGATTTGGAAAATCCGGAAGTAAATCCGCGAAATATTAAAAGAGCTTTAGCTAAGAAATTAGTTGAAATGTATCATTCTGTTGAATCAGCAAACGAGGCTGAAGAAGAATTCGATAAGATTTTCATCAAAAAAGAAATACCCGACGAAATTCCTTTATTTGAAATTACAAATGGACAAAAAGAGATTTCAATTTTAGATTTAATCACCACTGTAAACTTTGCTCCTTCTAAAGGTGAAGCGAGAAGATTAGTTCAACAAGGCGGTGTTACCTTAGATGGTGAAAAAATAGCTGATATCACAGCTACTGTTCAACTAAAAGCGGAAAACATTCTGAAGGTTGGCAAAAGAAAGTTCATTAAAATTATTGTTAAGTAAGTTTTTATTTATTTTTACACGGAGTTGAGAAATTGTACGTACCACAAAAAATATTTTTTACCAAGGGAGTCGGAAGACACAAAGATTATCTAGCATCTTTTGAAATGGCTTTGCGCAGTTCGGGAATTGAAAAATGTAACTTAGTTACCGTAAGCAGCATTTTTCCCGGCGGATGCAAGCGCATTTCTAAAGAAGAAGGATTGAAAGAACTGCAAGCCGGACAAATTACGTTCTGCGTGATGGCAAGAAATTCAACAAATGAACCAAACAGATTGATAGCCACATCTATCGGTGTTGCTTTACCGGCAGACCCTGACCAATACGGTTATTTATCTGAACACCATCCGTTTGGTGAAACAGAAAAAGTTGCCGGCGAATATGCAGAAGATTTAGCCGCTACAATGTTAGCTACAACTCTTGGAGTTGAATTCGATTCTAATAAAGACTGGAACGAACGTGAAGATATTTATAAAATGTCGGGAAAAATAGTTAAGTCATTCAACGTTACTCAATCTGCCGAAGGCGAAAAAACCGGACTTTGGACGACGGTAATTTCTGTCGCAGTTTTACTTCCGTAATAACTTTTCATTTTTAAAGAGGTTCATTATTTCAGGATGATGAACCTCTTTCCGTTTTCTCCAGCATCTTAAAATAGTGAATTAAGAATTTATACTTAAGGTTTTTCAATTAATATAAATTTTTAGCATAGCAGTATTTACTTCTCTCAAGTATTTTTTTTCTAAATAACTGATTTCTAAATTATTTAGAGTCTTTTTTAACTGTTCATATAAATCATGTAGAAACGAAGGATAATAAACTTTAGTAAACAATTCATATTCTTCTTTACGAATTATACCAAATACTTTATCATCTTCAAATTTTATCGCATTGTTACCTTTTTTATTTTGCATTGAAATAATATTAATTGCGAAATTTAACAAGTTGCATGTATCACCTATTATTACGGTTACGATAGCATACCCTTTCATATTTTCCGCAAAGTAATTGTGTGGGAGATTCAAAGTACGGTTCCCAGTTATCTTATAAGGGAAAAATCCCTCATCTTCTTGCTTTTGACAGATGAAAAGGGATGAGAATAATGTAATCAGTATCAATAATTTAATCTTCATTTTTCACCTTATTAAATCTTTACTTTGGCTTTATTTTTGGATTAAATTTAATTTTTTTTATTGTAAAAACAAATAGTTGAAGGGTTATATCTTTGGAAGTGTTATAACTCTTTGGAAATATAATATTCAACTTTTCAGTTTTATCTTGCCACCATGTTTCATTCAATTATCATCAGATTATTCGTATGAGAATTACACTTGACATTCAAACAAACATTCTTTAATTTAGCACTCGTAAAAACTGAGTGCTAATTAAACTGCTGATCGGCAGAAATTATTTAAAACAAAAAAAAGGAGATTTTCTCTATGAGTAAAATCAATTTGCAACCGTTGCATGATCGAGTGATCATAAAACCTCTCGAAGCGGAAGAAAAAACAAAAGGCGGACTATTCCTCCCGGATACCGCAAAAGAAAAACCAATTGAAGGAACCGTTGTTGCCGTTGGAACCGGAAAAGTAAGTGACGAGGGAAAAGTTACTGCTACTACCGTTAAAGTTGGCGATAAAGTCCTTTATGGTAAATATAGCGGAACTGAAGTTACTGTTGAAGGGGAAGAATACTTAATTATGCGCGAAAGCGACATTTTTGCAATTGTAAAATAAATAACGAGGAGTTATAAAATATGTCATCAAAATTAATTGAATATGATGTTGAAGCCCGCGCCAAAATTAAAAAAGGTGTGGACAAATTGGCGAATGCCGTAAAAGTTACTTTAGGACCTAAAGGTCGTAATGTAATTCTTGAAAAAAAATTCGGTGCACCAACCGTAACTAAAGATGGTGTTTCCGTTGCTAAAGAAATTGAACTTGACGATCCTGTAGAAAATATGGGTGCTCAAATGGTTCGCGAAGTTGCTTCTAAAACAAGTGATGTTGCCGGAGACGGAACAACAACAGCTACGGTTTTAGCTCAAGCAATTTACCGTGAAGGATTGAAGAATGTTACTGCCGGCGCAAATCCAATGGACTTGAAACGCGGTATTGATATTTCTGTTACAAAAGTTGTAGAATTTTTGAAAACGATGAGCAGACCTGTTGAAGGTAGAACAGAAATCGCTCAAGTTGCTTCTATCTCTGCTAACAGCGACCAAACCATCGGTAATTTAATTGCCGACGCGATGGAAAAGGTTGGTAAAGACGGCGTTATCACTGTTGAAGAAAGTAAATCAGCAGAAACCAGTTTAGAAGTTGTAGAAGGAATGCAGTTCGACCGCGGATACATTTCTCCTTACTTTGTTACTAACGCTGAAACGATGGAAACCGAATTAGAAAATCCTTTCATCTTAATTCACGATAAAAAAATCTCTGCAATGAAAGACCTCCTCCCTGTTCTTGAAAAAGTTGCTCAACAAGGAAAAGCTCTTGTAATTATTGCCGAAGATCTCGAAGGCGAAGCATTAGCAACTTTAGTTGTTAATAAACTTAGAGGAACTCTTAAAGTTGCCGCAGTTAAAGCTCCGGGTTTTGGCGATAGAAGAAAAGCAATGTTGGAAGATATCGCTGTTCTTACAAACGGTACTGTTATCTCTGAAGAAAGAGGATTCAAACTCGAAAACGCTACGATCGCTTATTTAGGTCAAGCTGCAAAAATTGTAATTGACAAAGATAATTGCACGATCGTTGAAGGCGCCGGTAAGACTGAAGATATCAAGAAGAGAATTAATGAAATTAAAGTTCAGATTGAAAAAACAACTTCAGATTATGATAAAGAAAAATTGCAAGAACGTCTTGCTAAACTTTCAGGCGGAGTTGCCGTATTAAAGATCGGTGCATCTACTGAAATTGAAATGAAAGAAAAGAAAGCCCGTGTTGAAGATGCACTTCATGCAACCCGCGCTGCAGTTGAAGAAGGAATTGTTCCGGGCGGCGGCGTTGCTTTCGTTCGCGCAATTACTATCCTCGATAAATTAAAAGGTGATAACGAAGACCAAACTACCGGTATTCAAATCATCAGAAAATCCCTTGAAGAACCATTAAGACAAATTGTTTTCAATGCCGGGCTTGAAGGTTCTGTCATCCTTCAAAAAGTTAGAGAAGGAAAAGACGATTACGGATTTAACGCTCAAACTGAAAAATATGAGAACCTCGTTAAAGCCGGAGTTATCGATCCTACTAAAGTTACAAGAACCGCATTAGAAAATGCCGCTTCTGTTTCTGCTTTGCTTCTTACAACCGAAGCCGTTGTTTACGAGCAAAAAGAAAAAGAAAAATCTATGCCTGCTATGCCTCCCGGAGGTATGGGTGGTATGGACGGAATGTACTAATCGTTCTTACTCAATTAAAAAAGGCGGAGAGAAATCTTCGCCTTTTTTGTTTTAAATCTTTCTAAACCCTTTCTCAATCGACTTTATCTTTATATTTTTGAGCATTATAAAATTTTTATTGCATTTATGGACACTTTCCAAACTACAGACGAATTTGAAGAGCTTTTAAAAGAAGCCTTTGAACATCTTGAACAAAGTCGTTTTCGTATGGCATTAACTTCGGCTCAAAAAGTCTATGAGTTAAGACCGAATGATTACCGATCTGTAGTGTGTTTAGCCTGGGCTTTTTTAGAGACAGGTAATTCATCCTCGGCATTAGAATATGCCGATTTAGCCTGCCAGCTTGATGAAGAAAAAGCTTTCCCCCACCTTTACCGCGGATATATATTACTTCGACTTGGAATTTATGAAGGCGCGATCCAGGATTTAAATTATGTGATCTTCAAAGAAGAAATTTCAATTGAAAAAGCTCTCCATTTTAAAGCTCAATGTTTAGCAGGACTTGGAAAGTACAATGAAGCGCTTGAAGCATTTGAATCATCAGTGTTTGCAAGTGAAAATCCTTTGAATGAAGAATTGCAAAAGTTACGTTTGTGGTACCGCACTGCAACCGGACAGAAGAGTACTTTTCTTACAAAACTTTTGAATAAGGAAAAAGGAAAAGATTATCTGCAGGAAGCACACGATGCATACAAACTAAAAGAATATTGGTACACCTTATGGGCTTTAAACAACATTTTATTCGATCCAAAACAATCTGAACTTTTTCCGCAAGCAAAACTTTTAGAACTTGAAACCCTCTTAGCATTATTTCAGTATAAAAAAGCTTTGGCCAAAGCAAACGAATATCAGAGAGACTTTAAGGATGATCCTAAATTCAAAACATTGTATTCTAAAATTAACAACCGGGAAGAATTTTATACTGCGCCGGTAACTAAAGAATCAGGTGCCTATATTGAACAAAAGAGTGAAGCTGTTAAAGAACTCCCGTCAGAAAAGGAAATCACAAAGAAATCGGTAGCTAAAACAATTACAAAGCGGACTGATTTTGTTGTTTCGGATATGTCGAAACAGACACCGATATCTGCAAGAACGTTTGACTTAATGAAGAACTTAAGAGCCGAAAAACGGCAATATCTCCTTCAATTTGAAGAGAGTTCAATCAAGTATATCGGCGTTGAAGTATTTGTGACAAATCCATATTACAATTACGCAGATGTTGTTGCTGAAGGGAATGCCGTTTGGTATTTAAATGATCAAGAGGTTGGAACTTATTCTTTTACTGTTAACGTAGATAAACATTGGAGCCACTTTGAATTTGTTCAAAGTTGGGGAACTGATAATACCGGTTTCTGGAAACGTGGGCAAGGACGAGTTGATATTTATCTGAATGGAGAATTTACTTGTGCTCGCTGGTTTCTTGTCGGATCAAAAGAAATTCCGAATGATGAAGAGGTTGAGATAATTCCACAAAGTTCTTCCGTTGGAGTATCCGATACAAAACCAAAGACAGAAACTAAAGAAGTTGTACCGGAGGGAGAAAAATCTCTCGAACAACTTCTCAAAGAACTTGATGCTTTCACCGGATTGAAAGGCATTAAACAAGCGATGCGTGATTTTGTTGATTATCTCACTTTCATAAATGAAAGGAAAAAACTCGGACTTAAAACACAAGAAGGTATTTCGCTTCACACCGTTTTTCTTGGAAATCCCGGAACCGGCAAAACAACTATTGCGCGATTACTTGGAAACATTTTCAAAGCAATGGGATTATTGGAAAAAGGTCACATTGTTGAAGTTGATAGAGCCGCAATGGTTGGACAATATATTGGTGAAACTGCACAGAAAACAGAAAAACTAATCACCGATGCGCTCGGCGGCGTTCTTTTTATTGATGAAGCTTACACACTTGTAAAAAAAGGTGGCGGACAAGATTTCGGACAGGAAGCTATTGATACGCTGCTTAAACGAATGGAAGATAAAGCGGGTGAATTTGCGGTGATCGTTGCCGGTTACACGGATGAGATGAATGGATTTCTTGAATCGAACCCGGGGATGAAATCGAGATTCGCACACAATTTTGAGTTTGAAGATTATACTCCGCAAGAGATGATTGAAATTTTCAAACTGATGTCAAAGAAAGAAGAATACATTATCTCTGCTGAAGCTTGCCAGGACCTGGAAAAGGAATTCACAAAATTATATCGCAAGCGAGATAAAACTTTCGGAAATGCCCGCCTGGTTAGAACTATTTATAACAATGCGAAAATGCAAGTTGGTAAAAGAAGTTCTAAACTCCCGGCAGCTGAACGAAACAAAAAAGCGTTATCAACCATCATGCAGGAAGACATCCAGGCAATTCTTAAAACTTCCGTTGGAAAGGATTTTCATGCCGGAATAGATGAAGAAAATCTTAATATTGCATTAACCAAATTAGAACATCTGACCGGACTGTCTTCTGTAAAAAAAGAAATTTCAGAACTTGTAAAACTGGCTAAATTTTATCAGCAGCAAGGTGAAAATATCCAATCAAAATTTGCTGATCACGTGGTTTTCTCAGGCAATCCGGGAACCGGCAAAACAACTGTTGCAAGATTGTTCAGCCAAATTTATGCTTCGCTTGGAATTTTAGAGAAAGGTCATCTCGTTGAAGCAGACCGACAAGCGCTGGTTGCAAGTTTTGTTGGAAAAACCGCAGAGAAAACTACAGAACTGATCAACCATTCTCTTGGTGGTACTTTGTTCATCGATGAAGCTTACACCCTTGTAAAAACCGGCGATACCGGCAGTGACTTCGGTAAAGAAGCAATCGATACGTTGTTAAA
Source organism: Ignavibacteriaceae bacterium (assembly GCA_041671545.1). Lineage (GTDB taxonomy): Bacteria > Bacteroidota > Ignavibacteria > Ignavibacteriales > Ignavibacteriaceae > UBA1563. The sequence continues at coordinate 44,856 of JBAZBI010000006.1, read as the reverse complement.
AAGAATGGAAGATGATCGTGGAAAATTCATTGTGATAGCTGCCGGTTACACCGATCAGATGAAATCATTTTTGGATAGCAATCCCGGTATGCAATCCCGTTTCACAAAGTTTATAACCTTTGAAGATTACACTCCCGATGAATTGATGACGATAACAGAACATTCATTATCAGAAAAACATCTATTGCTCGATCCGACGGCAAAAACAAAACTGGCAAAATATTTTAATGAGATTTACAGAACGCGTGATAAGACTTTCGGCAACGCACGGCTTGTTAGAAATATTGTTGGGAACGCTATCCGCAAACAAGTTTTGCGAATCGTTGATGTACCGAAAGAAAACTTAACCGAGGAATTAACACAGACAATTCTTGCAGACGATATACAAGAATTACACTCGGTAAAAGAAGAAGGAAATAAGATCCAGATCATCGGCGATAAAGATTTGCTTGAAAAGTACTTGATGGAACTGAGAGAATTACCGGGGTTGGATTCTGTTAAAAAATCGGTTGAAAAACTTATCAACAGTCTTAAGGTTGCAAAACTGCGAGAAGCCAGAGGTTTAAAAGTTCTTCCTAAAAATCTTCATTCTGTTTTCCTCGGCAATCCCGGAACCGGTAAAACTACCGTCGCACGATTGATTGCAAAAATCTATAAAGAAATGGGTTTACTTGCAAAAGGTCATTTGATCGAAACGGACAGAGCGGGATTGGTAGCCGGTTATGTTGGACAAACAGCTAAGAAAACCGACGAGATGATTGAGAAATCACTCGATGGAATGCTCTTTATTGATGAAGCTTACACCCTTACACGCGGCGGCGGAAATGATTTCGGACAGGAAGCGATCGAAACTCTTCTTAAACGAATGGAAGATTACCGCGATAAATTTGCAGTTATAGTTGCAGGTTATACCGGTGAAATGAATGACTTCCTCGAAACAAATCCCGGACTCAAATCGCGCTTCACAAATTATTTTACTTTTGAAGATTACTCGCCTCGCCAATTGCTCGAGATAGCGTCTCTGATTAGCGAAAAGAGCGGCTATAAACTTGATGAAGGTGCGTTGCAAATTTTGATGGAAACATTTAATTATCTCTACAGTGTTAGAAACAAAAATTTTGGCAACGCACGGACTGCAAGAAATCTCTTATACAAAGCTATTGGAAACCAGGAAGAACGAATTTCAGAACTTGCAAATGTTTCTGATGAAGAACTTATTACTATTGTCTATGATGATGTTCAAAAAATCGATATTCAAGAATTTATTAAGTGATGAGGTGAATGATGGATCAATTTTTACAAGCTGCAATTGATGAAGCAAAATTAGGATTAAGCGAAGGGGGAATTCCCATCGGCTCTGTAATCGTGTACAACGGAAAAATTATCGGACGCGGACATAACCGCCGTGTGCAAAAAGGAAGCGTAATCCTTCACGGAGAAATGGATGCCTTTGAAAATGCCGGAAGACAGTCGGCTTCGGTTTACCGCGAATGTACTTTATATACTACCCTCTCCCCTTGCCCGATGTGCAGCGGTGCAATGGTGTTGTATGGAATCCCTAAAGTTGTTATCGGCGAAAACAAAACTTTTCTTGGTGATGAAGAACTTCTAAAATCCCGCGGAATGGAAGTTGAAGTCGTGAACGATGAAACTTGCATCCAAATGATGAATGACTTTATTGAAAAGAATCCCGAATTATGGAATGAAGATATTGGAGTATAAAAGCAAAACTCAAATTTCAAAAATCAAAACTCAATTTATACTTACGGTTTTAATCATATTTTTTTCCTAATTCCTAATTCATAACCTGGTAAACCAGAACCAAAAAATAATAATGAATAATGAACACGGAATGTAGAATATCGAAATGTAAAACTTCATCATTCGTTATTCCTTGTTCGATGTTCGGTATTTGATTTCAAGAAAATATTCTCGCCATTCTGCGCAGAATATTTTTACTAACTATCTAACTAATTCGTAATTCCTAATTATCATGACTTTATTCGAACAAAAAAACAAAATCCTCATCAACTGTCCGCTTCGTGCCGTTCCATTTTTAAAAGAAGAAGTTCTTTCGCTTGGATTTGAGATTATTTCAGAAGCGCTAACTCATGTTGAAATTTCCGGAACAATGGCTGATACAATGCTGCTGAATTTATCACTGCGAACAGCACACCGCGTTCTTTTTTATCTTGATGAATTCGATGCAAAAACTCCCGATGAACTTTACAAGAATTTCAAAAAGATTACGTGGGAAGATTATTTACATGAAGACGGTTACATCAGCATCTCGTCTGCCGTTGAGCATCCGATGGTAAATGATTCCCGCTTTCCGAATTTGAAATGTAAAGATGCGATCGTTGATAGGCTGCGGGACATTTACGGCAAGCGTCCGGATTCCGGTTCTGAACGCAAAGGAGCGATGATCTATTTTTATTGGAAGGATAATCATTGTACGGTATTTTTTGATACTTCCGGTGTAACGCTCGCAAAAAGAAATTACCGTAAGATGCCTTTCCTTGCACCTATGCAGGAATCTCTCGCCGCTACTACACTCCTCGCCGCAAATTGGAAAGGCGAAGGAAATTTTGTTAATCCGATGTGTGGCAGCGGAACACTCGCTATTGAAGCGGCGATGATAGCGTTGAATAAAGCTCCCGGATTATTAAAAGATAATTACGCATTCATGCACTTAAAAGGCTATGATGATTCCGTCTGGCAGAAAATCCGAACCGAGATAAAGAGTAAGAGCCAAAAAAGTTTTAACGGAAGAATTATTGCAACCGACATAAGCGGTGAAGCAATTTACGCTGCAAAGCAAAATGCAAAAACTGCCGGTGTTGATCATCTTATTGAATTTGCACAATGTGATTTTAGAGAAACAGAAATTCCAGAAGGCGGCGGAATTGTTTTTCTTAATCCCGAATACGGAGAACGGCTTGGCGAGGAATTAAGATTAGAAAGTGTTTACACTGCTATCGGTGACTTCTTCAAACAAAAATGCCAGGGTTATACCGGTTATATTTTTACGGGGAATTTCAGTCTTGCAAAAAAAATCGGACTGCGAACAAAACGGAAAATCCCCTTCTTCAACGGTACGATCGATTGCCGCCTTTTAGAATTTGAACTTTACAGCGGAACAAAGAAGACATTTTATTCAGACCCTTTGTAACACAGATTATTAATCTGTATTACAATAACTGCGCTAGTCAGAGATCTTCACTCCAAAATACTTCTTGACAATAAAAGCTTTATGTTATAATTTAAGAACGAAAGAATCAAAAAAATCCGGAGAGCTTTATTTTGTTATTCATGTTCCCTGAACTTAAAAACTATACAAAGATTTCCCAATCTTCTATGTCACCTAATCTAAATTGTTTGGGGAGAGAGAATACCGTCCTTTTAGTTACAACCCTAATATTTAAATCGATCATCTTTTCAACTTATCAGCAATCTTTTAATAAAATTTACTTCATCTTAGGTTTTGAAAGAACTATTGATGGGGGATTAAATTTTTTTTAAGATTTTTATTAATTACTGAATAACGAGGTAGTTATATGAATTTTTTAATAATGGAGGAATACTTTTGTTGGAGATCAAAGAAGTAAATAGTTTTTTAACTGCCTCTTATGGATGTAGAGTAAAGATGAAAGTTGGGTGGCAAACTCCTTCTCTTCTTTCGATTGATAACGACTTAATTTTTTTTTAGCTTCTATTAGTAAAACAAAAACAACATTCATTTCCTGATTGAGGAAGATAATGAATGGAGGATCAGTTGTTAATACATCTTCCATTTTCCAGAAAATATGTAATAAGGTATTTATGAGAATTGTGAAAAGTACATCAAAAATATTTCATTGGTTTAATCCCCTTACGGCTAGCATTTTTGTAATATTTATCGGTTGTTTTGTTCTCTTCGGGTGGATATTTGATGTTTCCGTAATGAAAAGTATCTCGCCAAATTTTGTATCGATGAAGGTAAATACGGCTCTCGGATTTCTTTTCACCGGTATTGCTTTGTACTACTTATCCCGCAGTCAAAATGAAAAATGGCAATTAGAAACTGCAAGACTATTATCGGGAATGGTTATTCTCATTGGCGGTTTAACGTTGATCCAATACATATCCGGAATAGATTTAGGAATTGACCAATTATTGTTTTCAGAAGCACAAGGAACTGCAGGTACAACTTCTCCCGGCCGTATGGCTCCAAATACAGCCTTTGTTTTTATTCTTCTTGGATTTGTATTATTGAACCTAAAAACAAAGAACAAAAAACTCCTATTTACTATCCAGCTTCTCCTGGTTGTTGTTATACTGGTAACCTGGTCAACTCTTCTAAGCTATCTTTATGATTATCAGGATAATTTTGCTATACCGGATTTGACAAAAATGGCGTTACATACTTCCATTTCTTTTATTGTTGTAGCAGCCGGTATGCTTTTTTCAACTCGTGAGAATGGAATTGTTTCAATTTTCACTGGAGATTCCAAAGGAATCATTTTAATGCGCCGCCTTCTGCTTTCAGTTATTTTTCTTCCATCGATAATTGGATGGCTAAGATACGAAGCGGAAATGGCGGGAATATTTTCAACAATGATCGGCCGCATAATAATGGTTCTTGCCACAACGTTTGTTTTATTCGTGGTTGTGATTTTAGCGGCAAAGTCTTTATCTCGTGCAGAAACTGAGCGTCAGGCAGTACTTAACCAATTAAGAAAACTATCTTTAGCCGTTGAACAGAGTCCTAATTGTGTTGTAATTACTGATCTTACAGGCAAGATAGAATACGTTAATGAAAAGTTTATTTCGTCAACGGGATATCAGCCGGAAGAAGTATTAGGGAAAAATCCGGGCATTCTTAAGTCGGGGAATACACCTCAAAGTCTGTATGAAGATTTATGGAGATCAATATCAACCGGTATAGAATGGAAAGGCGAAATTCAGAATAAAAAGAAGAATGGTGAATTATACTGGGAACAACTTGTTATCTCCCCGATCCTGAATGATGACGGGATACTCACTCACTTTGTTGCAATTAACGAAGACATAACTTACCGGAAGCAGACCGAAACTGAACTTAAAATGTATCATGAAAAACTTGAAGAGTTGGTTAATCAACGAACCAACCAGCTGCACGAAGCAAACGAAATTCTACACAAGAGTGAAGAACGTTTCCGTTCTACCCTTGATACCATGTTGGAAGGATGTCAAATTATTGGTTTCGACTGGTGTTATATTTATCTTAATGATACGGCAGACAAACATAATCAACGGCCCAAAAAAGAACTCCTTGGTAAAAAATATATGGATATGTGGCCTGGTGTAGTTGAAACTAATATCTTTGCAGTACTTAAACGATGTATGGAAGAACGAGTTCATGAACATCTTGAGAATGAATTTCTTTTCCCGGACGGATCCAAGGGTTGGTTTGAACTTAGCATTCAACCGGTGCCTGAAGGAATATTTATTCTCTCACAGGATATAACAGAACGAAAAAGAAATGAAGAAGAGATACAGAAACTTAATAGTGAACTTGAATATCGTGTGTCGGTTAGAACCAATCAACTTTCCGTAGCTAATAAAGAATTAGAAGCTTTTACTTATTCGGTCTCGCATGATTTGCGCGCACCGTTGCGTCACATTAATGGTTTTATCGAACTTCTCACTAAAAATAAGAACCTTTCGCTTGACGAAAAAAGTAACCGCTTCCTGAACATCATTTCATCTTCGGCCAGGCAGATGGGACAGCTGATTGATGATCTCTTACAATTTTCCCGTATGGGAAGAGCTTCGATCAAGTTTTCAAATATCGAAATGAACGATCTAGTGGTAAGTGTTATTGAAGAATTAAAAAGTAGTTTCTCAACAGACAAAGTTGAATGGAACTTGAAGAAGTTACCGGTTGTTATTGCAGATATAACGCTCCTCAAACTTGTGGTAATTAATCTTTTGAGCAATGCTGTAAAATATTCTTCCAAAGCTGCCTCCCCACAAATTGAGGTCGGTTTTATCAACCACTCTGAGAAAGAAGTTTTGTTTTACGTAAAAGATAATGGCGCCGGTTTTAATATGCAGTATGTTGATAAACTTTTTGGAGTTTTTCAACGACTGCATAGTTCCGACGAATATGAAGGAACCGGTATTGGTTTGGCTACAGTGAGAAGAATTATAAACAAACACGGCGGGAGAACCTGGGCGGAAGGAGAAGAAAATAAAGGAGCAACTTTTTATTTCTCATTACCCGTCAATCCTGAAAAACTCATTTCAAATATTCCCGAAGAAATTAAATCATGAGCTCAACAAATAAATCATCATTTATAATAGAGAGGTAAAAATGGAACGTGTAAAAAGGATCTTATATGCAGAAGATAATCCTAAAGACAGAGAACTAACTCTTACCGCGCTTGAGGAATATAATCTTGTAAATAAATTTATTTGCGTTAGTGACGGAGAGGAAGCACTGGATTACCTCTATAAAAGAGGAAAATTTAAAGATGCCGAAAATGAACCTCTTGCCGCTGTTTTACTCGATCTTAAAATGCCGAAGGTTGACGGAATAGAAGTCTTAAGAACCATTAAAGCAGATGAAAACCTAAAAACCATTCCAGTGGTTATTCTTACTTCTTCAAAGGAAGAAAAAGATTTGGTAGAAAGTTATAATCTTGGTGTTAATGCTTACGTGGTAAAACCGGTAGGATTTCAAGAGTTTGTTGAAGCAGTTAAACACATCGGTTTATTCTGGGCTATAATTAACGAAACAATTGAAAATAATTAAATAAAAGAATAAGTAAAACCCGGAATGCTACTTTGATAGACCGGGACAATGTTAATAATTTATTTAGGACGGGAAAAATGACTGAGAAAGTAAAAATACTTCATTTGGAAGATGACGACCTCGACGCAGAATTATTGAAAAATATTTTGCTCGATGAACAGATCGATTGTGATATCGCCCTGGTACAAGACAGACGAACGTTTCAAGATGCCTTAACCGAATCGGAATTTGATCTGATCTTTTCAGATAATTCTCTCCCTTCTTTTGACGGGATAGACGCTTTACGTTTTGCAAAAAAGGTCCAGCCAAACACCCCTTTTATTTTCTTCTCGGGAACTTTAGACGAAGATGTTGCAATCGAAGCGATGAGATGGGGCGCCACAGACTACGTCCTTAAAAATAAACTTTCCAAACTTGGAGTAACAGCTAAAAGAGTGCTTTCTAATTCAAGACAGAAAAAAGAGCTTAACCGTGCAAACGAAAAAATTAAAGAAAATGAAGCAAGGTTGAAGGTAAGCCTCTCGATGGTGAACATTGCTGTTTTCCAACAAGATAAAGAGCTTAAATACACGTGGATGTGCCAACCGCAACTAAATTATTCTCACGATCAAGTTGTAGGAAAAACCGACTTTGATCTCCTGCCTTATGATGCGGCTGTTGAAGTTACTAGAATTAAACAGGCGGTTCTCGCAAACAATTGCCTGATGAGAAGTGAAATTGAAGTATCTCAAAACGGGCAGACCCACTACTTCGACCTGGTAGCCGAACCTTTGTTAGATCATGATGGGAATTGCATCGGGATAACCGGCGCTTCACTCGATATCTCCGCACAAAAAGTTGTTCAAAAAGAATTGTTGGAAGCAAAAGAAAAAGCGGAAGAGATGAACCGGTTGAAAACTAATTTCCTGGCGAATATGAGTCATGAACTAAGAACTCCGCTTGTAAGTATTTTAGGATTTACCGAAATCCTGAAGAGTGAACCTATGGAAGCCGATCACCTTGATATGATAAATAATATCCATAGAGGCGGGAAGCGTCTTAACGAAACACTCAATCTGATCTTAAGTTTTTCAGACTTTGAGGCGAATCAAGTTCGCCTGGAAAAAACCAACATCAAAATTGTCCCGCTTACAAAAACATTGATGGATGAATTCACAGAAGAAGCAGAAAGTAAAAACCTTTCATTTAAGTTGATCGAAAGAGAAAAAAATCTTTCTCTTTTCCTCGATGAACGTCTCCTTTCGGGAATTTTAAAACACATCATCGGCAACGCAATCAAATTCACAAAACAAGGAGGAGTTACAATTGAGATCGGGAAAGAAACATTATTCCAGAATAAAGATGAAGCTTCCCATGCATTTATCAAAGTAAAAGATACCGGGATCGGCATAGAGGAGAAAAATCTTGAGTTGATCTTTGATGAATTCCGCCAGGTAAGCGAAGGTTTTGCCCGCAATTTTGAAGGGAACGGACTTGGATTGACCATCGCAAAAAAAATAACCGAACTAATGGGAGGCAGCATAACAGTTGAAAGTAAAATTGGAGTCGGATCTACATTTACCGTTAAATTCCCTGCTCTTAAAACTTCTGCTGAAGAGATCATTTCTCCAATAGAAAAACTAAAATCTTTACAAACTAACGGATCGAAGGAGGGTTCTAAATCCAAAGAGTTACCCGTTATGCTGCACGTTGAAGATGATGAAATGAATCATAACGTGGTAAAATTATTTTTAAAGGATTGTTGTAAAGTTGAATACGCCGACAACGGCGAGGTAGCTCTGCAAATGATGCAGCAGAAATTGTACGACGGATTTCTATTAGATATTAATCTCGGATTCGGAATGGACGGAATTGAAGTTGCAAGAGAGATTAAAAAGCGGCTTGAATATAACCACACCCCGGTAATTGCCGTCACGGCTTTTGCTATGGAAGGAGACGAAAAAGAATTTCTTGATGCCGGTTGCACTCATTACATTTCAAAACCTTTCCTGAAAACAAAATTTGTTTCTACCGTAAAAAGTGCGCTGGAAAAATAACTCAATCATAGAGCCTTGCCAGGGCAAGGCTCACGTTAATCTCTCAATTAAACTTTTGTACTGCGGAAATTGCTTAACAAGTTCTTCCCTCTTCGATAATTCAAAATCGGCAAAATCAAAACCGGGCGCTACTGTACAACCGATCAATGAAAAAGATTTTTTATCGTTCACTTCTGCGGCAAACCAGGTACACTTTGGTATAACGAACTGAAGCGCTTCTCCTTCATCCAAATTTCTTCCAAGCTTTTGGACAGAGTAATTTCCCGATTCATTTATCATGTAAATAGTGAGTGAACCGCCGTAATAAAAATGCCATATCTCATCCGATTGTAATTTGTGGAAATGGGAGACTTGTTCTTTGTCCAGCATAAAATAGATTGAAGTAGAGACATTCCTTTCACCGGAATATCGATCAGGTAAAGCCTCCAGCGCTATTACTTCTTCTGAGCGATAGATTTCTTTATAGTACCCACCTTCAAGGTGTTTGATTAAGTCTAATTTGTGTATCCAGTATTTTGCGTTCATAATTTTGGTAGAGATATTATTTATTGCTGACTAACTCCATCATTCAGATTTTTTCCTAATTCTTATTAAAGCATGGCTGATAACCGTGAATCCATTTAAGAATTCACTCCCATAGTTTCTAACAGCATCATTTACTATTTCACCTTTTCTTACAGATACAATACCGGCAAGACGTATTAAAACAACTCCTAAGGAAAAGCGTCCTTGTCTATAAATCAATTCTCCAAAATCTTTATCAGCAGTTAATAAAATCGCTTCATTTTTTATAGCAAAGTCAAGCACTTCCTCATCAGGAATGCTTGGAGAAATTTCAGCAATATATAAAACATGATGTCCATTATTTCTCAACTGTTCAACTATCTGCTTGGCGATTCCTTCGTCCGCCACAAAGTTCATGCGGCTTTTTCCGGTACGGGATAAATAACATCTGCGCGCAAGGCTTCTTTGGCAAAGCTAATTGCTGCAAAAACAGATTCTTTTGTCAATCGCGGATGGGCTTCAAGTATTTGTTCAATTGTCTCTCCCGCCCCCAACTTTTCTAGGATGCTTTCAACTGTTATTCGTGTTCCGACAATTACCGGTTTCCCCATCATTACATTTGGGATGGAAATAATTGCTTGGTCCATTTGGTTTTCCTTTGGAATTCTTTTTTTCTTTGCACTTAAATTAATTGTTTACAATACGAGTTGCAAAGAAGAAATATAGAACCCATAATGTCTCAATTAGTTTGAATCTCACTAAATATTCTTAATCTTAATCATGTTCCTAATCATAATCCAATTTAACTACACAAATATGAGCAAGAGTAAGATTCGTCTTATCTAATATTTGCGTGAGGTGCCTTGCCAATTATATTCGTAAAAAAAAGCTGACCACAAACTAATAATTAAAAATAATTTGACAATAACTTGATTATGATTTTTCCATTTCTTTTCCTCATCATACAGCTCGTGTTATTTTGATCAATTTTGGCAATAATGATGGAAATAGTTTTACCAAAGTGATAGCACTATTTCTGAAACTACTTTGTAGTAAAATCTTTTGAATCAGTGCGGCGCTGAATAATCGCTTAGCAAAATACCTCTTCCAACCATTTTTATATAAGCGTTCAGTTTCTTCGGCAGATAAACTTTCTTTTCTTGATTTACTTAGAACACTTGTTATCAACCTAGCCGACTGAAGAGCCATTCCGATCCCATCTCCCGCGAGTGGGGCAATAACACCGGCTGCGTCACCAATCATGAAGACGCCGTTTTCAACTAAATTCCTTTTCCCGAAATAGATATTTCCGCTCCCGTAAGCCGGAAGCTCATTTATTTGTTCGAATGAATTGCCTACAAAAATATTCTTAAAGCTTTCATTCCTGGAAATGAATTCAATAAGATTTTGCCGTGACGATTTTTTCAGAGTCATGCGATTTTCTATAAAAGCCAGAGTGACAGTTTCATTATCTACTTCGTTCACTCCGCAATAAATTCCGTTAGAAACATAAATGCGGATTTCATTCGGCAAAATATTTTTTAATCCCGATTTTGGAAAATGAAATTTCACCCCGTTAAGAAATGATTTTTGTCCCGCGAAATTCCGGTTTAAAGTTTTATCAAGAATATTCTGTTTACCGTAAGCGGCGATCACATATTTACTTCGAAGATCAATGCTCAAGCTATTTTGATTTTGTGCTGATACTTTATAATCTGCGTCGGACTTTTCAATTTCGGAAATCTCATAAGGTTGAAATACCTTTACTCCCCTTTCCCGCGCTTCATCAAGCAACAAATTATCAAAAGCCGATCTTCTTAACCCGTACGCGGTAAAGTTAAAATTAGCCGATAGTTCTTTATCGTTGTCGTTGATAAATCGGAATGAATTAATGGGATTTGGATGAAGAGAAATAAACTTGTCAAAAAGATTTAACTCTTCAATAATTTCAATAACTTCTTTGGAAAGAAATTCGCCGCACAAAGTCTCACGCGGATAATTTTTCTTTTCAAACAAACAAACTTTAAATCCATACTCTGCAAGATAAATTGCAGCAGTCGCACCGGCCGGACCTCCGCCGATAATGGCGGCATCATAATTTTCTAAACTCATAAAATTAAATTATGGTTTATTTTGATTAAAACTGTTTTTGTAAATAACAACGCACCATCTGAATGCCCACTTCCGCTTAATCATATATTTGCAATTTAAACTATTAAGGATGGCTCGAAGTTCCTTCTTTGTAAATCCTCTTCTAACGGATAAAGGCGCATCATTCTTCACCATTTTACTTTTTGAAAATAAAATCGTCAACAGTTTAATCCCTGCAAGTGCCAGAATTGAGCGGCGCAGATCATTAATAATTAACCCGGTGCGGGATAAGAGAACTAGATTGTTCAAAATAGTTTTTATTTCTTCTTCCTTAAAATGATGAAGAAATAATGACGTGTGAACATAATCGAAGTGACCGTATTTGAATGGAAGTGAATTTACATCGCCACAGACAATCGCTGCTTCATCAGAATTTATTCTTAAAAATTCACATGCACGTTTGTTTAGATCCAACGCGGTGATTTTTAATTTTTTATTTTTCTTTCGTAATGCAATCACAACATCCGAAGCGCCGGAACCAATATCTAAAACATTCAAGTCAGACGATAGATGATTTTGTCCGACCAATCTTTTCAACCCTTCTGCGGAAGTTGCGATACCGCCAAGATATTTATTGATCAATTTTAATTCGTTAAGCGCCTCGTCAATTCTTTCGTCTGCAATGGAAAAATCATCCATAATTTCCGGCGCGTAACTTCTTTTCAAAAACATTATGCTCCTTTGAAGAGCGCAACTTCCATCGTAAGACCGGGACCAAATGCAACCGCGCAGCAATATTCATCTTTGTGCACGCTGCCTGAATCGATCAATTCCTTCAAAACGAAAAGGATCGTAGCGGATGACATGTTTCCGTGATTCCTTAAAACATTTCTCGAAGGTTCCATTTTATCTTGACTTAAATTCAATCCCGTTTGAAGTGCATCGAGGATCGCTCTGCCTCCCGGATGCAGCGCCCAATGGTTTATTTTTTCAGGTGATAATCCATGTGAAAGTAAAATTTGTTTTAATGCGGGGATAGCATTTTCTAAAATAATTTTTGGTAAATCCGATGAAAGCATCATCTCAAAACCGAAGTCACCGATCTTCCATCCCATAAACTCAGCAGTATTTTCAAACATGATTGAGTCGGCGGAAAGTAAGTTCATTTTATTTTTTTCTTTACGGCTGGGTGAATTTGAAAATAAAGCTGCGGCAGCGCCATCGGCAAAGATCATGTTTGCTAAAATATTATCGCGTGTTGCTTCGGTTTGAAGATGAAGACTGCACAACTCCACCGAAACTACAAGCGCGTTCACTTCTTTTTCATTTGAAGACTTTAGCGTTTCTAATACGTTATTAAATCCGATAAGCGATGCAGCGCATCCCATAAAGCCGACGTTGGTTCTTCTTGCTGAAAGCGGAATACCAAACTCTGTCATTAAAAAATGATCTAATCCGGGGGCAAAAAATCCCGTGCAGGAAATTGTAATTAATCTGTTTATTTGAGAAGGATCGACATTACTTTCATCTAATAATTTTCTTACGGCGGTTTTTGTTAATTCCTTTGACCATTTTTCATATTCAAGCATCCGTCTTTGCGTGCCGGGTTTAATATATTCACCGTTAGTCGAATAAAATTTTTCTGCACTTTCTTCATCGCCGTCGGGAACGACAAAATATCTAAAATCAATTCCGGAGTGAACCGATGCGGCGTCGATCATTCTTGCGACCGCGGGACGGACAGCCATTCTCTTTTTAAGTTCTTCCGTAGCTATAGATTGAGATACTTTGTAGGGAGGATTTGCAGTTGCGATATTAATTAACATATTATTATTCTCTTTTGTTTGAACAACAAGAAATATTGGGAATTAGTTCAAGTACTCCATGCGATGAACTGGAGAACGAAACTCTGTTTCGCCCGTGCCCTCGTATGTCGAAATTCTGTTTCGACAATTGCAGCACCGTCCTCTGTTTTGCCGTATGGTCGAAACTGAGTTTCGACCTACAAACATTCTACAATTTTTATTGAACGTAACAAACAATCATATTATTAATCTTCCGTAGAGACATGCCATGGCATGTCTCTACACAACACCTTCTACAATTTTTATTTCTTCTCCAGTTAAGCCCTAAAACTCATAGACAAGTGTGTCTAATAATTGGATTGTCAATTTTATTCTTTTTCTTCAGTAATAATTTCTTTAAGAGATTTTATAAGTGGCGGAAGGTTATTTTTCGTTGTGTTCCAGACAAGATTTATGTTTACATCAAAGTAACCATGTATTAACCGATTCCTCATACCTACAATGTCCTTCCAGGGGATTTCAGAATACTTCAATTTTGTTTCTTCAGAGATCTTAGATGCGGCTTCTCCTATAATTTCTATATCTTTTATTACCGACAGGATTAGTTGTCTGCTTTGTGAGAACTCTTCTTTTTTTGCAGTACGAACAAACGATAAAGCTTCTTCGCTGGCATCAATCATATGCCGGATTCTTATGCGATCTTCATCTCCCATATTTCACTACAGCTTCTTTAACTACTGTGTCCCTAAAATACCTACTCAATTCTTCAGAGGTACGCAAGTCAACTTTTTTCCCAATCATTTGGGATAGTTCGCGTTCCACTCTGGCTACATCAAGCAAACCGTATTCGGTATCATCTTCAAATTCCACAAGTAAATCTACATCGCTCTCTTCGTTATACGTGTTCTTTAAATATGAACCGAACAAAGAAAGCTTTTTTATTCCGTTTGTCTTGCAGAATTCTTCTAATAATTTATTGTCAATTAAAATATCAATATTCTTCAATGTATGTGTCCGTTATCTGTTCAACTTGAAATGATTTATTTTGATCTCGTGTAGTATCATCGTTGACTTTTATCTTCGTTGCAAAAATAGCAAACCCCGGTCACTATTTACAATTCCAAAATCCGGCACTCGTAAGTCGAAATTCTGTTTCGACAGTTGTAACTTTATCCTCTTTTACCCGTGTGGTCGAAACGGAGTTTCGACCTACGAACCTTCTACAATTTTTATTTCTTTCCATAAAACGTTCAACAGGTCGCTCCGATGGAGCTATGTTGGTATTAATATTTTATCTCTACCAACAGGTCGCCCCGATGGGGCTGAATTCATTTCATTCTTTTAGTTCCGTTGGCACTTTCTCCTTCCAACATCGTAGAAAAACCAGTTCGTTGCTCCGTAGGAGCTTACTGTTTGTAGCAAGAGAACAAAGAAAATATTTTAGCTCCGTAGGAGCGGTCTGTTGCGTTTTTGAATGTCAACCGTAGAGACATGCCATGGCATGTCTCTACTATTATTAAAAAACCGGTGTGTAAAACAAAATATTGTACGGACAAGGAATATGTTCCGGTTTCTCTATCAATCTAAAATTATATTTTTCTATTAATTCATTCGGTTTAGGTAATCGATCAAGAAAATATTCCGGGTACATTGTTTTGGTAACTGAAGTAGTACCGGGTTTGGTGCAGCCTCCGGTTGGTTGCCGGTACCAAGCCATAGTAATATTAAAACCCAGAACATACAAACGGCGGAGCTTCTTTTCGGGACTCAATATATTTTCGCCAAAAGTACTCTCATGGTAAAGGTAATATACTCCGCTGTCCGGCAGCATTTGTAAATCTAATTCCTCAATTTTTGTTTCTACAAAGGTAGGTATTGGCCCTTGAGTCTCTTCGTTCCAATGCGATTTTTCAAATTGCTCCTGAGTCATTGAACAATTAAAAGAGAAAATACTAACTGCGGTATAAAACAATACTAATATTAATTTTCTCGGTTTATGAACGTCTCTGTGTGAAATTTCTTCCAATTGATTGAATAAGTCTAGTTTGTTTATCAAGCTGGTTAAGTATATAAATTGTTCCTCTATTTTATTATTGAGGTAATGCGAGATAAAAAGATAAATTGTTTACAATACTAATTACCATGTCTTAATTCTGGTTAGAATTTTAATACAAACTCTTAGTGTTGTTTTCTCTATTTAACACCATTGAGCAAATAATATTGTTTAATAAACTTTTTACAAGAATTTAATTCTTCCTGAAAGATTTATCCAATATGAGAATATTAATGAATCATGACACGTCTTATATTTTTACTTTATCTCGTTCCTTATCAGCATTACCAGTCTTATTATATTCTTCATCACCTTTAATTATTCCACCTGTTTTTTTATAATAATCAAAATAATCTCCTAAGAACTCATGCCTATTTTGTATAGCTGTTTTTTCTCCAGCAGCTTGAGTAAGATTAGTTTGAAAATTTAAGATATTACGATAAGCACGATCTATATCTATTCCTTTAGCTACTTGCCATGATCTTGTTTTAAGAAACTTTAAAAAGAATTCGACAAAATCATTTATCTCTTTTTCCTTTTTTAGTTCTAATAATTCATTAACGAAGAGGAACACTGAAACAGCAATTCCTTTGTTGTTTATATGCTCTAGATTTGTTTTGAAATATTTTTCAATAATTTTCATGGTATGCTTTGTTTCTTCGATTATTTTCCTATCTGAAGACAGGAGTTTCACCTTCTTCTTAAAGAATTCCTGAAGATCAACATATCGCGATTTATGGAATTCGTTCGTTTCCTTTTTGCTAAAAATGTTTAATAATATCTGCGCTGCGATCTCTTGTCTACCAAATCTCCCCTTTCTAAAACCCGATTTATTGAAAAAGTCCCTATCAATAAAATCATTATCTTCTTTATTAAAAATCAGATTTCTCATATCACCTTGCATAGCATTCAATTTTTCCCCGGCATTCAATGGAACGCCAATTTGCAATCGAATAAACTGAAGATTTAATTCATCGTCTTCGTCTATTTTTGTAATGAATACAATATTAACTTCATGATCAAGAAATTTCTTCTGTGTTTTCTCGTTAAGATTTTTAAATCTCTTTTGGTCAACAGTATCAAAACGACGTTTATCATCGTAAATCTCATTCACAATTTTACTATGGAATTCATTATCTTGGTCTCCGTCATTTGTTCCTAAATAAGACCAAATTGCATTAATCCTTTGTTCACCATCAATACAATCGTATTGACCATCATCTCTCTGAAATAGATAAATAGAGGATATGTCAAATCCTCGAAAGATAGAATCAATTAATTTTTGTTTTTTATCAAGTCTCCAAACAGATTCTCTCTGAAATTCAGGGAATTCGATAAGTTCCTTACTCTTGGCTAATTTCTCGATCGTCCAAGGTTTATCATCTTTCATAAAATATTTTTTTTCCATATCGACACACTAAATGAAATTATTAAAATAGTTTTTTCTAGTAGCAATGTTTATGTCTGCATCCAAAAGTTCTAATCTTTTTGCCTTTAACCACCATTCAAAGATATTTATTTTTTTTGAAGCATTACTCGAAATGTATTCCTTGACATAATTGGGAATTGGATTCTTATAATCAAAAGAAAATAATTCCACTAAATATTTCTTAAATTCTTCAATTTCAGCTATAGACTTAATTCTTAAATAAGGATAATCTTTTTTTACTTTTTCTCCAACATCAATGAAATCAATGATTTCAATTTCGAAAAAATTTATTTTTTCCGATAACCTCATGGCGGTGTAGATCATTGGAATAAGTCCCCAATCGTTACGACTTAGAGAACATCCTACTACTCTCAAAGTATTACATTCCATCAAATACTCAAATGCCTTGCCCCATAATACATTAAAAGGATACGTTTCTTTTTTTTTGTCGATTCCTGGAGGAATCCATAATGCTTCACCACTTGTCATTTCATGTGCCTTTTTCACTTTAATTGGTCGAGTATTTTTCCAATTAAATGATCCATGAAGTTTTAATACTGGAATTCGCTTTTTACTATTTTTCGTCGATTTCTCGATTAAATAATCTGCGTCAATATTAAGGTGAGCTTTTAAAGCTTTCTCAAGGATGTCTTCATAATTTAGAGTAAGAAGACAAATAACTTTTTCCCTAATATCTTTAATGGAATGTGAATCAATTAGAATAGAATATAAATTAGGATCGAAAACAGGCTTCTCATTACGATTGGAAATAGGCTTCTCAATATTTTCCAGAACATCTCTAGATAGACTTATTATTGCATCATGATAGTATTCTCTTATCTTTTGTGTTGATTTGTAATGGTAATTCGTATCAAGAATAGATATTAAATGTTCGATATCTACACTTGGATCCATTAACTCATTCCAAATATTTGCAGGCATACCCGTTAGTTTAATATCTTTTCCTTTTTCAGCAATTTTTTGTCTTATATCAGAAGTCAACAATTGTTTGTTAGAATCAATTGAATTAATGACAGCGTGACTCGCACCAGAACCAAATAAATAAACTATTTTCTTTTTCATAAGACCATTATTTTTCCCACACAACTACACTTTCTCGTGATGGAACCCGTTCATATTCTTTCATTTGTTGTGAACTATTGCCTCGATATCGAGCGATCCAAATAGCTTTGGGTTTCAAACCAACTTGCCTCCCAATGTCTGAGAGAAGTTCATCGACGGGAATATTAATTCCTGAAAAACGTACATTACTTACAACCAACGCTATTTTCCCTTTATCTTCAAGTTTATCATACATTTCTTTTAATGCAAGATACATGTCTTCAAAATATCCTTCCAGCATTCCAATAACTTGGGGGTTATTTAAACCGTTCGTTTTTATCTTTTCTATAAGCTGTGTTAGCAACTTTGTTTTCGCATAATTAGTGGCTTCATATTTTTTTCTTGCTTCAACATGAGAACGCAATGTATCATATCGGATTTTTTTTAGATCATCATTGTCAGAAACAAAATCAAAGAGCATTTCAAGTGAATAAATTCTTGAATAATCATGTCTATTTGGGTAAGGTGGCGACGTAATTATTGCATTATATTTTCTATTTGTACTTACCTTTCTTGCGTCACCCAGTTTAGCAGATATCTTAAATCCATTTACTTTACCAGATTTGTAAAATTGTTCAACATCTTTGATCATGGAAACAATTTTTAGATCAAATAAAGTCTTAACGATTGATGGTTTGATTTTTCGATCAACAATTCGCAAAAAACCACCAGACTTAGAAGTATTGCTTACAGATTCAAGAATACTTAATAATCCAAGATTAAAAAAATCACGAAGATCGTTTTCTTCAATTTCATTGATTCTCTGTTTTATTAAAATAAGCTCTCTTCTTACATCAGTCGTAAAAGCTTTTTTAGCAATTGGTATATCAGTTAATGCTGGGATTTTTAGTGATATAGTTTTATTAACGACAAATTTATTTTTCTCCTCAAGCAATTTTTTTACATCGTAATTTCTTGTTTTTACATTACTTAAAAAAACGGAGAAAGGAAGAATGTCAAATCCGGTAGCGTTTATACCAGCTTCTTTGCAAGCAAGTAGAGTGGTTCCTCCCCCGCAAAACGGATCCATAACCCAGGAACCTTTCTTCAAACCGAATTCAGCAATTAATTTATCAACAAGTCCTTTTGAGTAGCTATGTTTAAATGAATGCCAGTTATAAATAGGTTTGTTTCTGTCTATTCTAGGACTTATTAATTGTGATAATGTAGACGATTTGTCAATTAAAATTGAGCTCATTTAAATTTCGAATTAAAATATTATTAACAAATGTGTGAAAAGTGTAATTCTAAAATAATCATGAATACTTCTAAGAATTATTACTGTTTAATTTAATACAAATTCTATACAAAACGAATAAGGATTCGGAACGTTGGACATAGAAAGAAATATTCTCTAATCTTCTTCTTGTACAAAACAAAATCCAAATTCACTTCCACAATCTCGTAAGTCGAAACTCCGTTTCGACTACTTTGTTATTTATAACCTCCATTCGCTTTTACACTCCGGTCGAATCGGAGATTCGACCTACAGTATTAAGAAACAGCGATACCCTTATGGTTCCTGTTCAGGGTACCGCCGCTCTTTATCGCTACCGGGAGGTGCGGTCGGTGCGATAAATAATTAGATAACCAGGCTTATAGCTTTTATTAAAACATCCATTGCGGCATTAATTGCTTTTTGAGCAAGTGCAAGCGTCATAATTTCAATCGTAAGCATCTGGGTTTCAAGCACATCTTTTTCTCTCTCCAATTCATGCAAGAATTCTTCATCGGTGAAATTGCCGGCTAATCTTTCCTCAGCCAATATTTTTAATGCATCTTTTTCACCTTCAAATATCTCGTTGATGTAATCAGGTATTACATGGACGTCGTCTTTAACCGCATCAAAAGCAGCGGTTTTCATGTTGTTAAGTACTTCATTAATATTAAAACTCATTTTATACCTCATTTGAATTATTAACAAATATTTTACTTTTAATTTTTAACCTCTTCACCTTTAGCCATGGCAATAAAAATTCTTTTAAATTGTGACCTATGGCTGTTAATTATCGCATCACTGACTTTATCTTTTTTCTTGTGCTGCTCTTTATCATCGAGCCATAATTTTAAAGCAAGTTCATTTTGTTTTATCGATTGATTATTGAGCGCGCGTATTTCGTTTTTTGTTAGAAGAGAATTAAGATCGACTTCTATCATTAGATATTTTTCCTTTGCGTAAAGATAGGTCCTTTCGTTCTCCGTCATTTCTAACTGCTCGATAAAAAATTTATCAACTTCGCCTGCAATTCTAATGATCTCATTTTTTACAGTCTCATCATATTGAGCTACATACTGTACGGTACAACTGCTGATTAAAAAAGAACTCAGCAGCACAAGAAGATAAAACTGTTTTGAAAGAGTATTTGTAAAAACATAGTTCGTCTTCATAATAGTATCTCCTATTTATATTTATATTTTTTTTTACTTCTTCTTCATCTTCCACACATTAGGCAATTCACCCGTTGTTACCCGTTGTCGTCGCGTGTCGTCTTGGGTGAAACCTTCAATGCTTTGTTTAATATCATTGTTTATAGAACCGTTTAGATAATAACTATGCTGTGCAA
Organism: Ignavibacteriaceae bacterium; assembly: GCA_041671545.1. Taxonomy (GTDB): domain Bacteria; phylum Bacteroidota; class Ignavibacteria; order Ignavibacteriales; family Ignavibacteriaceae; genus UBA1563. The sequence continues at coordinate 24,474 of JBAZBI010000006.1, read as the reverse complement.
TACCGGTTACAACATCAGTACAATCGATCTGACAGATTTTGTTGTGCAGTAAATGAGGATGTGCGGCTCCGTTGGCTCCAAGCCGTTCCGGATTCCCCTTGGTTACATCAGACAACATCAATGCTTTGTCATCACGATTATAATAAACAGAAACAGAACGGCAGAGTTCGTTCAGGCGTTCGAGCGGCTGTCCGGCTTCAAGAACATTATCGTCAACATCGGCAGCACAAAGGAATACGTGATCGAATAGTTTTGGCAATGCCCGTGTAAGTACATTTTTTTTAATTTTTCGCACAGCGTTTTGTAAAACATAATTTCCCATTGAGTGGCAAAGGAGATGAAGCTCCTGTTGACAGAATTCTTCCTGATTAGTACGAACCCTTTCCATCAGTCCGGTAAGGAAATCTCTAAGTTTTAGCAATGCACGTCCCACAGCGTACCCTGAATCTTCAACGTCTTTACGGTCGGAATAATATGCGCGGTACGGAAACAAACTTCCGTCGGAAGGCCAGGTAAATAACACCACCAAAACTTTCTGTGCCGTATCTCCGGTAGTTACTCTGTTTAACATAACTTGTAAGGCAAGCGCACTGCCCACCGCGTCATTCCAATCTACATTATATCCGTGGATATAAATTAAAGTATCGGTACTCTTCATCATTTCGTTTTTCAGATCATTAAAGAATTGATTTGAACCGAAAACTCCGTTAGTCTGATAGGCGTCGGGTTCGTCTGCAATTAGATCTTCTTTATAAGCCGCTATTCTTCCGGTTTTCTTTAGCTGATCTGCTAAATAGCTTGAGAGTTTTTCTCCGTTTCCGAAACCTAATTCATCCATCGGAAATTCAAGATACTTTTTAATTTCTTTATCGTCTGCACGGATTGTGACTCTCCCGAATCTTAAATTTTCGCGCCCGTCTTCACTAAAATCTGTTCCGTAAGATTTCGGTTTCCATCGGTCTGCACCAATATGGTTGCGATTAGTAGCATAATACAAAGTGTATTCAGTCATAGATACTCCATTGTTAGTTGTTTAAATAATTTTTATGTAACCTTTTCTGTTCCTATTTCGTAATCTCGTAAACAGAACCAAATAATTTAGAATAGTATCCTCGATTAAATTCTTGTTTATTTGGACACGATTTACGAACAAGGATTAATGAACTGCGATTTATGATTTTTTTTTAACTTCTAAAATCAAAAATCGTTAATCCTTGTTCTGAGATCAAAAAAAGTATTGGTTGGCGGCTTCGCCGCGCTAAGACTGAATGAAAAACATTCATTCATTCAGGTTCATTCATCCATTCGGTTATATCTTTTAACCGTTTAATATTCTTGCCTGCCTGCGGCGGGCAGGCCATTCTGCGTAGTCCGCCGCGGCGGATTTTTACAAATTATGTAATTCCTAATTTTCCTTATCACTATGTTTTCCCTTTTCCCTCCTCTGCGGGTTGAGCTGTTCCATCTCCTTTCTGCAGCTTCTTCCCTACTATTGTTTCAAGTGTTCCCAGCAGCCATCGTTCTGAAAATCCCGCGAGGAATGCGAGCAGCATGAACAATCCCGGTTTGGGATACTGCGAGATAACTTTGGAGGTTGATATCTGTGTGGTATCCTTTATTAATGAGGGAATGTTCCAGTTCATTATGGTGGTTGAGTCGCTCAGCTTTGTTTTAATGTATTCGTGAGTTTCTATCTCGCTTAAATAAAAAGTGTTCCCGCTTATTACCTGCGGACCAACAGGTGAGATAAGAATAAGATATAATATCAACGCGCCGATACCGCCGAATAGAGGTTGAATGTATGTGTAGAGCGCTAAGAGAGAAAAAGCAGCCGGTTTAAATTCAAGATTACGCAATGAGAGAACCCGGCTGAAGAATCCCCCCAGCACCCCGAAGATTACCGCGTAATGCACAAGCGGATCGCGGATAATTGCGTATGCAAAAGTCCAGGCAAGAATTCCCGTTGCAAGTGTTATCCAGAAAAATCTTTTCATTAACGACTGCTTCAGATCGGTGGTCATAAAATTCAACCGCCGGGCTTCTTGTATCTCTGCCGTTAACGAGTAGATCACACTTCTGAAATATGCTTCATCAACAGCTCCTCCTTCCGCAACGTTATCGAATTTTACAAGCACCACCTCCCACCTTTTTCTATCTTCCACATCAAGCAGATAAAGATTATTGCGAATGATAACTAACCGTGAGAAAAGTGTTTTCAAATCGTAAAGTCTCAGAATTTGAAATTCGATAAGATGGATTAAAGGCCAGAGCTCCTCATATGATTTTAGCTTCTTCGCTTCTTCAATCACCAAGTCAATTTCTTTAACCGCATCATGCTCTTCCGCGCTGATAGTCTCTTTCGCCAGGATTACGGAATGGATAACCGCGTACTCGCTAACTATTTTTCTGAACGCTTGATGCGCGTCAAGATAATAGATTTGTTTAATATTGAAAAAGCGCACCAGAGCCGAAATCCTCTCTCTGCAAAATTGCCATACCATGATTATAGTTTCCCTTACAAATTTTATAACCCCTTTCTTTTCACCGATACCGGTAGAAGTTTCTTCTTCTTTCATTGTTCTTCTCCTTTTTTTTGTTTTACATTTCCGTAGCGCAGACTTCAGTCTGCGCCTTACTCTGCGCTAAAAAAAATAATTGCGAAAATATTTACACACTAACTTCCGTTCCGTTTGCCATTACCGGAAGTTTATCCAACTGCCAATTATCCACCGCCATCTGATCTTTAAAGCATTGCGTTCTGTAAATGGTGCGCTGCAGGATCGGGTTGGAGTGATACTTCAACCACTGATGGCGGATATCAACGTATGATGTTATCCACTTCTTTTCATCGCCGCCTTTTGCTGGGGGATACTCGCCAAATCTTTTTCTTAAAAATGCCGGTATGCTTCCCGAATGAATGTAGCTGTCGTAAATAACAAGCATACTCAACGGAAGATCAAAACCGTTCTTTGTAAAAAATTCATACGCGGGATTGTAATACGCCAGATCGAAAAACTCATCCTGCGTTGAACGCATGATAGCATCTTCTTTAGCTGCAGTACGAAGAAGATCTTTAAAAATTTTGTCATCAACCAAAGATTCCTTCCCTATCTTATCGATGTACTTCGAGAATTGTTCCGCATAAACACCGCTATTGCGGATGTACAGTTCAATAAGCTTTGCAAGATTCCCCTGCTCTGTAGTTTGACTCCGCCCATACGTAATTTGCCTCGTACCGTTTTTCCCATCCGCATAAATTGATATTTGATTGTACTTCCCGTCAGGTGTACCTGTCTCAAATACATTAATGATACGTTCAATCAATTTTTTATTATTCTCAGTTATCATGTAACCTCCAATGTTAATATTGAGTTTTTATTTTGTTTATTAATGTTTGGGAATATGTTTCCGGTTGACGATCTCCTAAACACATTCATCAACTCTGTTCTTTTTTATTTTCATAAAATTAGTGGATTTAATTCTGTCTCTATCATTAGAACACATTGATCCTCAACTAAGGTTATCTCCGGCAGTGTGTGGGCATAGACAACCGGGAAAGATCTGAAATTGATATAGCTAATTATTATTAAACATCTCAAACATCTTCTTGAGAATTTCTATTTTGTTATCAGGAAACCAAGAACCTTCTTTTTCAAGAATTTTAATTCCTTCCATTCCATTATTTAATTCCGGTATTATTTTTTTCGCTTGGTTAAATTGAAATTTGGCATGTGAATAATCTCCCCTTACAAAATGGATCATCGCTAAACCCAGGTATGAGTCCACATAACTCTTATCAAGAGCAGTTGCCATATTGAAATATTTTATTGCTTGGTCAAAATCTTTTAATTCGTAATACGCATAACCAATATTGCATATATTGTATTTATCATTTGGTCCAAGTTCAAGCGATTTTCCGTAATCTAAAATAGCTTTCTCATATCCCTCATTTCTAAAATAAACATTTCCACGGCAGTGATATGCAAAAGCATCGGTTGAATCAATTTCTATTGATCTTGTAAAATCAATTATTGCCTCTTGCATCCTATTCTCTTTAATGTACAGCAATCCGCGATCATTAAGAGCTTCGGCATCATTTGGGTTAATCTCGATTACTTTTGTAAAATCTCCTATTGCAAGTTCTACATTATTTAACTTACTATATGCATTACCGCGACTCTTGTAAGCAGCCGTATATTTATTATCAAGCTCAATTGCCTTCGTGAAATCAATTACCGCTTCAAAATAATTTTCAATCTCAAAAAAAACTTTTCCATGGAAATAATAAACGTCCGATGTTTTCAAACCAAGTTCGATGGCTTTTGAATAATCTTTTATTGCTGCATCATATTTTTTTTGATTAAAAAAAGCATATCCACGCGAAAAGAAAGCATAGTCATTATTTTGGTTGATGTAAATTGCTTTTGAAAGATCTACTATAGCCTCATCAAACATTTTTGTAACTACAAATGCAACTCCGCGGCGAAAATAGACACCCGGATACTGATTATCTAATTCCAATACTTTTGTGTAATCTTCAATTGCATCTTCGCATTTATCTTCAAAATAGAATGCTATTCCTCGATTAAAATAGGCATCGGTAAGTAATGGATTTAGTTCGATCGCTTTTGAGTAAAACTCAATCGCTTTCTCGTAATTCTGAGAATCAGAATATTGCCTGCCTGTTTTTAAGAAATCATTGGCTGTCTGCGCACTAATTGTGCAATAAAAAAGAATAATGAATAAAATTACTTTCTTCATATAACTAAATAACTAATTTGAACTTTATGATATGTCTTGCCCGCATAGGTTACGGTTGGGATTCCGGGACAAAGATTTTGTGAATAAATTATATTTGCAAAAATTAATACGAGAAAGAATTTTGAGCATAAATTTCTAATCATTGTCAATACTCCTCTTATTTACTTTCGATTTCTATCATTATAAAGAGTTTTTATTTCTTCTTCGGTCAGAGCTCGATTGTAAATTCGAACCTCATCAATTGTGCATGTAAACCTTGTAGTAGTATTTACATTATACCAGCTTCGGGCTATCGCAGAATATTTTCCATCTACGATAGCATTTTGTGTTTTCTTCCCCACTAAATCGCCATTTATGTATGCCAATATTTCCCCTTTATTATATACTAAACAATAGTGTACATATTTGTTGGTATAACTTTGTTGATACAGTATAATTAAAGGACCATTAGTTGATGTCACACCTACTTGAAAGTGAATTTCGGGACTTTCTCCACCACGCATTATACCCGCATAAGGTTCACCGAAAAGATCATCACGAAAATAAAAGCAAGCAGCAGCAGCAGAAATCATGTTTTCTTCTTTGACCCAAAGTGAATAAGAAAAACTGCTCAGCGAAGTAAACTGAAAATTTAACAACAACACAAATATATAGTCACCTTCAGTTACATAATTTGCGGGAAGCCATTATGACATTACAAATCATTTAGTTATACTCTCTATAATTCTAAAAATTAGGTAACCCAATAAAATTGGTATAATTAAAAGAATAAGCATGAATTCAAAACAAAGGAAATAGACACCGACTTGTTTGATAAGAATAATTAATTCATTACTAATATAAAATCCATCGATTCTCCTCAAAGATAAAGTAATTAATATGCCAGATATGATTATAAAAAAACCAATACCACCTTTTATTTTATATTCAACAAAAAGAGATGAAATAAAATACAGAAATATTCCCACAACAAATATTGCTGCATCACTAACCATAATAGCAATAGGTATTATATAAATAAACTTCCACGAAGTTTCCTCAAAAATAAAAGGCAATGCAAATCCAGCTATAAAGCCAATAGAACCACCAATCTCCAAAAAAGAATCCTCATTAAATTTTTCACATATATAATTTAGAAAAAGAAATATGAGTATTATTATAAAAGTAGAAATAATACTAAATAAAAAACCTCCTAAAAAATAAAAGAAATTTTCAATAAGCATATCCATTGAATACATAATTACTCCGTTCCAATAATTATTCAAAAACTAGTTTCAACAACTAATTAAAAACAAACCTTTATCGCCAACAATAAAGCCTTTGTTATCTTTTCGTAGTAAAATTGACCTAGGTTGAACATCCTTAAGATATTCATCGAAATTTGAGTATCCATCATATAAAAAACTTTTTTTATACAGTTTCGATGCTTTCCAATTATTTTCAAATATTTCAATTGGTCTCCATGTTTTCCCTTCATCATTCGAAACAAATATTTTTTCCAGCTTGCCATGCTTTGCGGAATTACATGGTTGAGTAATCAAATATCCTTGTCCACTAGTAGTTAAAAATACATTTATTATATTATAGTATTTTAATTCAGAATTATATTTTAATGATTTCCAATGTCGTCCACCATTATCGGTAAATAATATTGTCCCACCGTTTCCAACCGCTAATCCCTTTTTATGATCAAAAAAATCAATCGCGTTTATATGCAATTTACTATCAATGAATTGACTCATAGTACAATATTCTGAAAAACCACCCCATATTTCCATATATTCATTGAGCAATTCAGCATAATTAACCGAGGTTTGGCACTTTTGCCATGTTATCCCTTGATTATTTGAAAATATTAATTCAATTAAATTATAACCTAAAGAATAAAGAATATCTAGCTTTCCATACTGTAGCCTAATATGATTTATTAAAGACTTGTCATAAGAAGGTCTCGGTCTAGCAAAAATATTTTTAGTTTTTTTATAATAATTACCCTCTATAGTTTCTGGTGCATCATCATTCATGCATTTCCAATCCATTCCTGCATCATCTGTAAAAAAAATGATATTCTTAACTTCATTAATACTTCTACCATAATTACCTGTAATAATCCCATGATTACTATTTTCAAAATCAACTGAAAACAATATTAAAATTTGCTCATCATAAGCTGTTTTCACTTTCTCCCATCCGCTGCCTCCATTTGTTGTTCTTAAAAAAACTGTTTCACCCGACATTACATTCCCGCCTACTATAAAACCAGTTTCAGAGTTTAGAAAAAAGATATCATTTAATAATGTATTCCCTTTATATTTTATTTCTTGCCAATTTTGACCACCGTTTATTGTCTTGTATACAGAACTGATATTATTTTTAAAATTTGAAATGAAATAGCCATTCTTTTCATCTGAGAATACAATTTTATCAATGTTCATCCCTAAGTGAGCATTAATATTTAGATACATCCATTTAGAAGGTTTGTTATTATTTTGTGATTTATTATTTGGCTGATCTTCGTTCAAACGATTATTTGTTTTCAATATTTGACCAGTTTCGTGTTTTAAATCCTTTTCAGCATTTTGATTTTTTAATTCAAAAGTAATTGGTTCAAATGAATCACTTGTATCAAATTTTGGAATTTCATACTCTAATTTTATATCTCCTACTAAAATTTTTGCTTGATTTATTTTTTCTCTCAAATGCCTCTCTAATTCTATATTACAACGAATAGCATTTTCCCAATCCGCGATAGCTTTCTCATAATATTTTAATGTATAATTTACATTCCCTCTATTATTAAATGCTGAATAGTTAGGATAATTATCTATTACCCAGTCATACTCTTTTATTGATTTTTCATACTCTTTCATTTCTAGATATGTTTTTGCTCTATTTGCATGAACTATCTTATCATTCATATCTAATCCAATAGCTTTATCAAAATCCGATAAAGCCGCTTGATATTTTTTCATATGTAGAAAACTTACGCCTCTATTATTCCAATATTTATTATTGTGAGGTTTTAATTCAATGGCTTTGCTTTGATCTAGAATTGCTTTATCATATTCACCTAGAATATCATAACAATTACCTCTACTTGAAAAAGAATCTGCCTTCACTGGATTTATTTGAATGGCACTTGAAAAATCACTTATAGCACTTATATAATCCTTAAGCTTGCAATATTCAACGCCCCTATTATTGTAAGAGCTTTCGTCATAATGATCCACTGAAATAGCCTTGGAATAAAGTTCGATCGCTTTTTGAGTATTTCCATTTTTTGCATATTCTACTGCTGCATTATAAAATTTATCACACTCACTAACCATTTGCATATAATTATTGTAATTAGTTCCACAATTTTTACAGTCGCCAAGGTTCGAATACTCTTGACGTTTGCATTTAGGACAAGGTGGGCCATACATAAGTCACCTAAATTAAATTTTATGAAAAGGTATATATTCATTTATGATATTGTAAAACTCTCAATAGAGTTTTTTGTCAACAAATAAATAATTTAATAGTACTGATATTCTATTTGCAATAGTTCATGTTTTTTTTACACTAAAACAATCCCAAATTTGATAAATCTGATAAAGACAGTATATAACAATTGCGACTTTGACTAATGTTAACAATTTAATACTAACGAACACACCAATTATCGGTAATGCCACTAAAGAGATTACAATTACATATAAAAGCATCAAAATTCCATTCGTTATCTTACTAAGATTTTCATTACTTAATTTTTCCTTGGCAAGTTTGTTCACAACTTCTTTTATCTTTTCTTCAATCGGGACTTTTAGTTCTAATAACTTATAGATGATAAGTCCACCGATGAGTGCCCCCACTATTAAGGGAATATGCATTGTTAAATCATCAGAAACACCTATGAAATCTGCAACGAGTGGCGGGATGATATAATACGCAGCTATAAGAATTATTATTTGAATTAAATGCTTTTTCATTAATTCCTTTTCCATATTATTCTCCTATTTTTTAATTGAGTATTTATACTTTAATAAATTTTCTTGAAATCAAATAAAGCGGAAATGTTGTTAACAAAGTACAGAGCAAAGAGCCAAGAGATGGGGGCGTATCAATTTTATAACCGTAAACTTGTTTCTTCCCCGATGCTTCTGATGCAATTTTCACAAGACTATCTGCAATTGTTCCTTTGGATATTCCAATTCCATCGCTAAAATACCACAATGCACTTTGAACATCACCATGCTTAGTATTATTCCAATTATTCTGCTCTGCCGTCTTTAATACTGTTTCATATTCTTTTTTATTTAATGATTTATCTAAAGCTAGTTCGCTTGATGGACCACTTTTATATCTTGAAATGCAATACCCAGGCAAGGAATAACGTGTTGTACTATTTGCAAATGCATAAAGTTTATATCCTTTTGATAAAACGATATTTTGTTGATAAGGATTCTTAGGTCTGAATGTAGTTCCATCCCCGAGAGAATCAATATTATCTTTACAACCATCATTTGTTAAGTCAGCAATCACAGTTAATCCTTGTGCAAAATACTTTGTATTAAGTGTTCCAGATGGGATTATATTTGGTGTACGGAGTGTAATAATTATATCATGTTCTTCATTATTAATTAATGGTTTGCCCTGATTTATTGTTATTTTCATATTTTCAGTGCAATATCCTTGCTTTGATACTCGAATTGTATAATCGCCGTCTTCCATAATTTTATATATAAAATTGCCTTGAAGATCAGTTGAAGCATATAATATATTATTTGGATCTAATTGGTACATCCCTGAATTGTTGTAAGTAACTTTTGTTATTTTATCAACTCTGATTAGAGAAACTTGAGCATCTGGAATAGGATTCTTATCAATATTAATCACCCTTCCATTAATATTTCCAATACAGTAATCTACACCAAGTTTATAACCGTTTATTAAATAATTAAGTTCTTGATTCCTGGAATCATTAAATAAAACATCATGCCAGCCTGTGCTAATAGGATCGGGTAATTTCAAGTTGACAAATAGATTAACAAAATTTCCTTCGAAATGACTATAGATTGATTTATCTGCAATTATCAAAGACAATGCTCGTATTAAAGAACTAAAAATATCATTATCCACAACTTCTCCTGCCATCGTATAACCTGTACATGCTTGATATAATTGAAATGCATAACCTTTCTGCGCAATATTTGTCCACATATCCCATCCCCAGCAAGCGCTTTGTAGAAATACTAATGTTCCACCCAAAAAGGGTGAATGTGAAAAAATATTTAAGATTCCTCCAAGAAATTTTGCGTTATCTATTGTATTGGAAATAAATTTTGTTATTTCGTCTTTGCTCAATAATTCGATAAAATTCTTAAGTAATTCTTCATCTGATTGAACCTTAATTTCATTTGCTGCATCCACGAGTGCATTATCAATATTAAGTTGCGAAGAAAGAAAGTCACTTGTTTGTAACTCGAATTCACTAAAACAACTGAACAAGTATAGTTTATTTGCTATATCGATAGGTATTTCAATTATAGATTCATCATTTAATATACGGATGCCATTTTTTTGAAATAATTCAACACCATCAGCAAGGGTGGATATTTTATTAATGACATTACTTAGTCTTTCAAATGAGTTTTTAAATGTCGCATATTTATTGTTAAATATTAAGGGACGAATTATTCTTCCTATTGGTTCTCTTAATACTTTTATTCTAATATTATTTTCAGATATAGCATCAATTCCAACATTCGCAATATCCAGTCCGATCAAAGCACTTTTACCTATTTGTATCCAACTATCAGCTGCACCTCCAAAAGTAGATGATTCAAGACCTAAAAAGGTCGAGGTTAAAAGTAAGATATGATTTTTCCAAAGGTTCTTTCTGAATTCGTAGTTTTGCAATCCATCAAAAACCATTAGAGGGTGGACCTGTCCATTACAAGCATTTCTATATTGTAGCCACCAATGAGTTGGAAAGTAGAAGGTATGACTATCACAATCTGCTTTATATAAAAGAGGTTTAACATTATTGAATAGTCTGTCAATACATTCACTTTTTTTAACTTGATTAACTGTAACACTTTTCACTTGGGCAGGCTTATTAAGAGAATCTATATAATGTGAACCTAACCAAGAAGCCGCAGCTAAGACTGAGAACAAAGAATATAGCATTATCTTTTTCATCTCGATCACATATTTATTATAATTTTATTTTGTAAGAAACTAATTGAAGTAATCAATTCATTAATTTGTTTAATGGCAATCGGGAAAATGTAAGATACTAACAGAAGAAAAGTTACAAGATAGATTATTGATAACACTACTGAAGAAAAATAGATTTTGCCTTCAGTATTTAGCGATCTACCAAAATTAAATCCGCTCCAGAGAAGTCCAAGAATCATGAAGGGAGAACCGGAATACCAGCTTACTTCTAAATATTTGCCTCCTAATAGAAGAAATAACCCGGTTAATGAAAAAAATAGTAATGGAGAAAAAGATAGATAAAATATATTCCAGAATATTTCTTTGTCTATGTCTTTTCTGCTGAACCAAAAAAGTACGTAAAATATTCTAGCTAATATCCACACACCGAGCCAGCCAAATAACCCTCCGAAAATTAAACCCACAATTGAACCGCTCCACCATGGAATATAATTGTCGCTTAAAACCTGTGCAAATGACAAAGCAAAGCTGACTATTGGAATAAAAATCAGCTTAGAAAATTTTCTTGAATTTAGAAGGGAATAAATTCTGGAAGATTCACAATACATAGAATTTAATCCCAAATCCCATATAGAAATGTTTTCTTTCACTTTTTCCATATTTCCTCTATAGCATTTTTGAAGAATAAAAAAATTGTAAAATGATATTATTAACTATTAATTTAGATTTAATCCAATGATTAAGCATTTTGTATTAATTTATTTTTTAATAATAGAAACTAATTTATTCCTGGTGCTGCGTAACTTATCTCGTCATCAAATTTAGCTTCAATAACAATTTCCCCTTTTTTATTAATGAATCCATACTTCCTAGATATTTGAACAGCCGCTAATCCCTTATTGAAACTCCGAACCGAATTATATATTGGTTGAATCACTACCTTTCCTGAACGGTCAATGAAACCCCATTTCCCGTTTATTTCAACACATGCCAAATCTTCACTAAAATCATAAGCATTGTTAAATTTTAATTCAATTATTAGCTTACCTGTTTTGTCAACAAAACCCCACTTACCATAAATCCCAACTCTTGCTAATCCCAAATGAAATCCCCCAATATTTCCATACTGTGGTTGAATTATAACTTCACCAGAAGGATTAACAAATCCGTATTTATCACCAATTAAAACACCAGCTAGGCCTTCAGTAAAGTTTAATGCATTATTGTATTTGGGTTCTATCACAAAATTTCCAGTTTTATCGATATAACCCCATTTACCATTTTCTATACTAACTCTCGCTAATCCTTCACTAAATCTCCACGCAGAGTATAATTTTATTTTATTAATACGTTTTCCAGCTTTGTCAATAAATCTAACATCATTTTTTATATTAACCATTGCATAACCTTGAATAAAAGACAAAGCAACATCATATTGGGGTTCAATTACAAACTTTCCTGTTTTATTTATAAATCCATATTTCCCATTTAACTTCACTCTTGCAATGTCTTCATTAAAGTTAAGACCATTTTCATAAGTCGGCTCTATGATAAATTTTCCTTTTTCATCAATGTATCCACACTTCCCATTTATTTTTACACAGGCGAGACCTTCATTGAATTGATCAGCGAATTCAAATATTGGTTCAATTACTATTTTTCCGTTTTTATCTATGAATCCCCATTTGCCATTTATTTTGACACTGGCAAAAATCTCATTTATATTATTCATATTTATTTCTGATTTAAGAACTGAGAAAAAAGCACCATAAACAATTAGAATAGTAAAGTTAAAAAGTACGAATAACCTTCTCATATCAGGCCCCAATAGCGAAATTATTTTTCATACATAACTCTCAATAAGTAATAATCCTTTCCAATCACAACCGAAACATCCACTAATAATTTTTTATCAATTTCCTTTTTCACATTTTCTTTCTTAATTCCAAGTGCGCTTGCCACTCTATTTGCGCGTATTTCTATTAGGTGTAATATATTTTCAATTGTTTTTGCACTAGCATTATCAGTAATTGTCTATATATTTCAACCCTTTCGATTCTATGCAAATAAGGTACAAAATTAGGTGCGTAAAGTCAATAAGCTAAAATGTTATTATATTCGCATACATGTAATTCATCAGTAACTTTGCGTAAATTATCAAGCCATACCTTTAAACACCGTTCCGGCAAGTAACTCCCAATAAACAACGTATTATCAGCACTATGTGCTTTCGTTAGTCGAAACTCTGTTCCGTCAATGCACTCGTAAGTCGAAATTCTGTTTCGACTAAATTTGCTTTTTCAAATAAACACGTTCCGCTTTTACAACACGGTGGAATCGGAAATTCGACGTACGGATATTACATCATCATTTACGATGATTTTTACGAACAGCGATACCGTTTATGGTATCGCTGCTATTCATCGCGGCGTGGGAGTGCGCTGTCACGACGATTATTTCCGTACAATTATTTCGGTTCTTCCGGTGGCGGCGGTGTATCGCTTCCTCCGTTGCGGCTGCCTCCTTTATCATAGATCATTCGCGCCGTTTCATATTTAGAGTACAAGTCGGTATCACTTGTGCTGAACTTGAACATCAACTTATCAAGCACCTTTAGTTTCCCATCCACTTTAGTAAGGAGTTTTTTACTGCTTTCGGATGCAGATTTTTTACTCCCTTTACCGCTGTTAACACTACCAAATTTTTTGAAGTAATCATCAAGTACTGCTCTGCCGGCAGTCCGCTGTTCCGCAGTTACACCAAAGGGTACAAGAGCTTCGCCAAACTCATCAACCTTATCAATAATATCCTCCACCCTCAGCGGAATCTCAGCAATCCTCATTCTTGTAAAGGTACTGCTGCTGATGTCGGCAAACGTTAATAATTCGAGATCATTTTTAGAAGCTGCATAACCATAAAGCGCACCGGCGAAAGTAAGCGCCAATGTAATCAGACTGCCCTGAGAGTCATCACGGGAAACCACTTTCCCCTTTGTTCCTTCATTTACGATCTTTTCATTCAATTCGATCTCCTTTTTAATCGAAATGACATCCGTAAATGCCGTAATCAGACCGGTTAGTCCCGTAAACGAATTCTTATATTCATCATAGAATCCGGAAACAGTACCGAGCATTTCTTGTTTGTTTTTTTCACGCGTATTCATACCAGAACTCCTTTTGTTGTTATTGATTGATTTTGTAGAGCCATGCCATGGCATGGCTCTACACATGAATGCCTCTTTTTAGCTTAAAATCGAACTAAATGGACAAAAAACTCATTGTAACGTGACTTCGAACAGCTTTAACATCTCTCTGAATCACTGCGAGCATCGTTTGAATGAGTGCGAGGTGATTCTGAACAAGTGTAAGTGTGCGTCGAATCACTGTAACACTTCTCTGAATCAGTGTCAGCATCCTCTGAATGAGTGTAACGTGATTCTGAACAACTGCGAGATTGCTCTGAATCACTGCAACCTCTCTCTGAATTGCTGCAAGCATGCTCTGAATGACAGCGAGGTGATCTTGAACAACTGTCAGCATCGCCTGAATGAGTGCAAGCATCTTCTGAACCAATGTGAGATGTCTCTGAATCAATGCAAGATCTCTCTGAATCAATGCAAGATCTCTCCGAATCGCTGCAAGATCTCTCTTAATCGCCGCAAGATGGCTCTGAACCAATGTTATTACTCTCTGATTCCGTTTTACTCAATCTCGAGCAAAAGTGAACTCTCTTCAAATTGCTTTAAGGGCAGATTGAGCAACTGCAAGTTTTCGTTTTTTCTCTGTACTACTCGTTTGCATAAATGCGAGTATTCATATTTTTAGTGTGAGCGGTCATTTTCACATTTTAACTCCACTACCGGGGATCGTAATGTCAAAGAACACTGGAATTACGTTTCAGAACTGTTTCTTGATTTCTCTTTGTTGACTAATTACGTTTCTAATTCATGAAGCGGTGACTTAATGAGTCACTCCATAAAACATAATTGAAAAACATGCTTTCCGGTAACATCTATTATTTTTTCTTTACCGGATGGAACTGCGGAATACCGCGTAGTAATTTTAGAAATGGATATAGGATTAACTGCCCGACAGTATGATCTAACAACAGTACACAGTTAACCCTTTAGTTAGATATACTTATTCGAAGCCGAATTGATTTGAAGTGAGATGCTAAACAAATCTATGTTTAGTTGAAAATGATTTTGAACCCGATGCTTAACCGTTACTTTTTCCATAATAAAATACCGCCTAAAATTTTTTTTATGATGAAATCAGAAAAGGGACCCATAAAAGAAAATCTTCCCGTTCCCGATTTTAACTTAAGAAATAAATTTTAAAAACAAAATCCCTACAAATCATTTTTTTTGAAAAAAAGTTCCCCTCAATTGAATTTTTTTTTGACATTCTTTTTAAATAGTGCTAAGTTTGAGAACAAAATTTTAATAGAAACCTCAATGCTTACAGAATTCGGAAAAATTTTCGCTTTTATGCTGATTGCAATTATCTTTGTAATTGTTACAATCTTCATGTCAAAGCTTGTAAGACCTGCCCGACCAACCAAAGAAAAATTAATGATCTATGAATGCGGAGAAAACCCTGAAGGAACCCCCTGGGTAAAATTCAATATCCGCTTTTATGTGGTAGCGCTTATCTTCCTCATTTTTGATGTGGAAGTGGTGTTATTAGTTCCCTGGACGGTAGTTTACCAGCAATATGGATTAGCCGGTTATTTCATCGGTGTAATCTTCTTATTCTTTTTAGGTCTTGGCATGGCTTACGAATGGAAGAAAGGGGATCTTGAATGGGCTCGCCCGTATCCTCAAAGTTCAAAATTGAAAAATGCAGTTAAGGAAGTTAATACTTCCTTCCAAGTAACAAGTGAAAAGTAAAAAGTGAAAAGATATTTCTTTCTACTTGTGACTTTCCACTTTCTGCGCTAAATAGTTTTTAATAAATGCTTTTTATAAATAATCGAGTTTAGAATGGGTCTTTTAGATAAAGAATTTAACGACGATAATATCGTGATTACAAAAGTTGAGGACCTTTTAAATTGGGCAAGATTATCCTCTCTCTGGCAAATGAGTTTCGGGTTAGCCTGCTGCGCTATCGAAATGATGGCGACTTCAGCTTCGCATTACGATTTTGACCGGTTTGGAGTTATTCCCCGCCCTTCCCCGAGACAAGCAGACATTATTATTATCTCCGGTACTGTTACTTTCAAAATGGCGATCCGTATTAAAAGAATTTACGAACAAATGCCCGATCCAAAATACATCATTTCGATGGGAAGTTGTTCAAATTGCGGCGGTCCATATTGGGAACACGGCTATCATGTTTTAAAGGGAGTGGATAGAGTTATTCCCGTTGATGTTTACGTTCCCGGATGTCCTCCCCGTCCGGAAGCTCTATTGGAAGGACTTTTGACTCTTCAAAATAAAATTAGAAATGAATCATTGGTAAAGAAATCCGTATGAAATCTACAGAAGAAATATTTGCGATCTTAAAAGAAAAGTTCGGCGATGCCGTGCTTCAGCTAAATACAAAATTGCCGAAAGAAGCGGTAATTGAGGTAACTCCTTCACAAATTGCAGAAATTTCATGGTTTCTAAGAGATACTGAAGAATTACAGTTTGATAATCTCATCCTTCTTACCGGTTTAGATGATGACAATGTTGAAAAAATTAAATTAGAAGACGGTACAACTCAAACAAAAGGCGGAACCCTCTCTGTAGTTTATCATTTAGAAAGTATGAAGTTAAAACATAAACTTGTACTTAGAGTTTCTACAGATAGAGATAAGCCTGAAGTTGAAACCGTTTGCAAAGTGTGGGCTTGCGCAGACTGGCATGAACGCGAAGCTTATGATATGTTTGGAATAAAATTCCTCAATCATCCCGATTTAAGAAGAATTTTAATGCCGTATGATTGGGAAGATAGTTACCCGTTACGGAAAGATTATAAGAATCCGGAATTCTATCAAGGAATGAAAGTTCCGTATTAATGGTCCATGGTCAGCAATTAACAAAAATGACAATTGACCAATGACTAATTGAATGAAAAAATGTTAGCTTCGTTCCTAAAAAAACTGAAGACTAAAAACTGACAACTGATTACTGAAAATTATGCTAAAAACCGAACAGATGGTCCTAAATATGGGACCGCAACATCCCTCAACCCACGGAGTTCTAAGATTAGAATTAGAACTTGAAGGTGAGATAATAACAAAAGTGACACCTCACCTTGGTTACTTGCATCGCTGTTTTGAAAAACATTGCGAAGCGATGACTTATCCGCAAATTATTCCTTACGTAGACCGTCTTGATTACCTTGCTTCTATGAATAATGAGTTAGGTTACGCTATTGCGGTAGAAAGACTGTTGGACATAAAAGTTCCTGAGAGAGTTGAGTACATTCGTGTAATTATGTCGGAATTGCAAAGAATTGCTTCCCATTTGGTAGCTATTGGTACTTACGGAATTGATATCGGCGCGTTTACTCCTTTCCTTTATTGCTTCCGCGATCGTGAAAGGATCATTACCCTCTTTGAAAAAACTTGTGGAGCCCGTTTACTCTATAACTATATCTGGGTCGGCGGTCTTTCTCACGACCTCCCTATCAATTTTGTTAATGAAACGAGAGATTTCTTAAAAGATTTCAAGAAGACGATAATTGAAGTTAATAATCTTCTTTCTTACAATAAAATTTTTATTGAACGAACCGCCAACGTTGGAATTCTTCCGGTTGACGTTGCAATCAACTATGGTATTACCGGTCCTAACCTCCGTGCTAGCGGATTGAAATGGGATATCCGCAAAGATGATCCTTATTCTATTTATGATAGATTTGATTTTGATATTCCGGTTGGACAAGGTTTACACGGGCAAGTTGGCGATTGCTGGGATAGATATTTCCTCCGAGTACAAGAAATGGATCAAAGTATTAGAATTATTGAACAAGCATTAGTCCAACTCCCTGAAGGTGAGATCACTTCAGCTTTACCCAAAAGAATAAAACCTGTTGAAGGGCAAATTTATTCCCGCGTTGAGAATCCTAAAGGGGAACTTGGTTTTTTTATAGTTAGTAAAGGACAATTACAACCGTTCAGAGTGAAAGTTCGTCCTCCGTCATTTGTTAATCTTAGCATAATCGGAGAATTGTGTAAAGGGCACCTTATTGCAGATGTTATCGCAATTCTCGGAAGTATCGATATCGTATTAGGAGAGGTGGATAGATAATGTACGAATTTCTTGCAAACTTATTTGGCAGTGATGTTATCGCATCTTTTATTTCCGGAGCGCTTCCGTTTGCCTTTATTGTTCCTTTCGCCCTTTTCGCCGTTTGGCTCGAAAGAAAAGTCTCCGCACACATGCAGGATAGACTTGGTCCAATGAGAGTTGGATATCACGGAGCTACACAAACTATTGCCGATATCTTGAAGCTTTTCCAGAAGGAAGATATTACCGCAACGGATACCGATAAAAAACTTTTTAACATCGCCCCGGTTCTAACTTTTATGGGAAGTTACGCCGCTTTCGCTGCAATTCCCTTTTCTTCTGCTTACATAGGAACCGGAATCGATCTCGGAATTCTTTACATTGTTGCAGTTTCGGGTTTGGTCGTCGCGGGAATTCTTATGGCTGGTTGGGCTTCAAATAATAAATATTCACTTTACGGCGCGGTTCGTTCCGCTGCTCAAGTTGTGAGTTATGAAATCCCCACAGTTATTGTCATCTTAACCGTAGTAGTAGTAGTTGGTTCATTAAACCTTACAAAAATTACTGAATTTCAAACCAGTAGATTCTGGGATTGGATGATCTTTGGAGGCAGTGTTGCCGGAATAAAAAAATTGATTCTGCTTCCTTTTATGTTTATTGGATTTATCATCCTTTACATTAGTTCACTTGCCGAAACGAATAGAACTCCATTTGATATTCCTGAAGCCGAATCTGAATTAGTCGGTGGTTACCATACGGAGTATTCAGGAATGAAGTTCGCCATGTTTTTCCTTGCTGAATATGCTAACATGTTTGCCGTATCGGCTGTAGCAGCGGCACTTTTTTTTGGAGGTTATCATTCTCCTTTCGGTTATTTTGGTAATTTAACCGGAATGACCTGGTTAGTCCCGATTGAACAGTTTTTCTGGTTCACTGCAAAAGGTCTATTCTTCGTATTTGTACAAATGTGGTTGAGATGGACGCTTCCACGTCTCCGTGTTGATCAATTGATGACTCTGTGCTGGAAATATTTAATTCCGATTGCCTTTGTAAATTTCTTAATTGTTGCATTAATAATGGTTTTATAATTAATGAGAGAATATTTTAATAATATAAAAGATGGATTAGTTACCGTATTTATCGGAATGAAAATTACGTTCATGCATTTGTTCACTCCGTCGGTAACTATACAATATCCAAGTGTAAAAGTTCCCATGGTGGAACGTGTACGAAACAGACTGTATGTAAATATGGAAGACTGCATCGGCTGCGACCAGTGCGCGCGCGCTTGTCCGGTAAGTTGTATCGAAATAAATACTGTAAAAGGATTACCAACGGAAGACCTGGGCAAAACTTCTCAAGGAAAGAAAAAAGCGCTTTGGGTAACTAAATTCGATATTGATTTTGCCAAATGCTGCTATTGCCAATTATGCGTTTTTCCTTGTCCTACTGAATGTATCTACATGACTGATGAGTATGAGTTTACCAAATTAGAGCGCAATGATCTGTTATACAAATTTGCTACGCTTACTCCCGAAGAAGTTGAACAAAAGAAAGAAAATTTTCAAAAATTTGAAGCTGAAAAAGCAGCAGCAAAAGCTGCGGCTCCAAAACCTGTTGCACCTGTAGCAAAACCTACACCACCTCCTGCAGCAGCATCAGAAGAAAGTAAACCTGAGAATTAAGAACTATGAATTTAGCAGATTTTTTATTTTATGTTTTTGCCGTAATAACACTCGTTTCGGCATTCTTTGTCGTAACGTTTAAGAATATTATTTATTCGGCTTATTCCCTAATGCTTACGTTTCTGGGTGTTGCCGGAATTTATGTTCTACTTGGCGCGGACTTTATCGCAATCGTGCAAGTGATCGTTTACGTTGGCGGTATTTTAATTTTAATCCTGTTCGGTGTTATGTTAACGAATAAAATCCAGAATGTACCGATTAAAACCGAAGCTTCCTTTATTATTCCGGCTTCAATCACCATCGGCGCTTTCGGCGGAATTTTGGTTTCGACTTTTATTAACACAAGATGGAAATCGATGCCGGCTGAATTAGCAAACTCAACGTTAACGGATGTCGGTCACCTTTTAATGAACGAATATATTTTGATATTTGAATTACTTGGAATTCTTTTGCTGGTTGCCTTAGTGGGCGCAGCAAGTATTGCAAGGAAACAATAGGAACAACTATGACTTCAATCGGTTTACAACATTATCTCGTCGTTAGTTCAATTCTTTTTTCGCTTGGACTGTTCGGCATTGTTACAAGAAAAAACGCCGTTATGGTTTTGATGGGAATTGAACTGATCCTTAACTCGGCAAACATTAATTTTGTCGCTTTCGCCCGATATGGAAATTTCGGATTTGACGGTCAGTTAATTGCTTTATTCGTTGTTATTTTAGCCGCTGCCGAAGCTGCAGTAGCCTTAGCCATTGTATTAAATATTTACAAGAATTTCTCTACTGTAAATGTTGATGAAATAGATAAATTGAAAGAATAATTTTTTATGAATGGATCGAACTTAATCACCTTATCTCTCTTTATTCTTTTTGCCCCGCTAGTTGGGTTCTGGTTTACGCTTATTCTAGGTAAAAAAATTGAGAAGAGTTACTTAATCGAAATCGTAATTTCTACCTTAGTTCTTTTAACAACGATCTACGTAACTTTCACAAAATTGTTTTACTTCCCGGATACCAAATTCGTTTCAGAGTTTACCTGGATTAATTTAGGTGATATGCCTCTGTTAGGCAAAGTTACCGTTGAATTGGGAATGATGATAGACAATATCACCGCTTTGATGTTATTTGTTGTATCGCTTATCAGTTCTCTGGTTCATTACTATTCAATCGAATATATGAAAGGCGATAAACGATACAACCGTTATTTCGCTTTCCTTGGAATTTTTACTTTTTCGATGATGGGAATCGTATTAACCCATAACATTTTAATGATGTACATTTTCTGGGAATTGGTCGGTTTGTCATCTTATCTCTTAATTGGTTTCTGGTTTGAAAAAGATTCTGCCTCCGATGCTTCTAAAAAAGCGTTCTTGGTAAACAGAATTGGCGATCTTGGAATGTTTGCCGGTATCCTGCTTATTTTCGTTAATTATCACACCTTTACTTTCGATAAAATCTTCATGGCAATCGGCAATGGTGTTTTGCCCTTCAATTCTGAGTTTTGGCTTACTGTAGTTGGAATTTTATTATTCTGTGGTGCGATTGGAAAATCAGCACAGTTCCCTCTTCACGTCTGGTTACCGGATGCAATGGAAGGTCCAACACCCGTTAGCGCATTGATCCACGCGGCTACAATGGTTGCAGCAGGAGTTTACCTCGTTGCAAGAATCTTCCCGATGATGACCGGTGATGCACTTTTATTTGTAGCAGTAATCGGAGCTTTGTCAGCATTCATTCCGGCTACAATCGCTTTAACACAAACCGATATTAAAAAAGTTTTGGCTTATTCAACTATCAGCCAGCTTGGCTATATGATAATGGCGTTGGGTGTCGGTTCATTTGCATTTGGATTTTTCCATCTCGTAACACATGCATTCTTTAAAGCCGGATTATTCCTTGGCGCCGGTTCTGTTATTCATGCGATGCATCACGAACAAGATATTATGAAGATGGGCGGGTTGAGAAAAAAACTTCCCGTTACTTATTACACTTTCTTAATTTTCTGTCTCGCTATTTCAGGCGTTCCGCTTACTTCCGGATTTTTAACCAAAGATGGAATTCTTGCAGGAACATTTGCGTACGGTCTATTAACAGGAAATTCAATTTTTGCGATAACCGGATTTTTCGTTGCTATGCTTACTGCATTTTACATGTTCAGAATTTTAATTCTAACATTCCATGGCAAACCGCAAGATGAACATAAATACGAACATGCTCACGAATCTCCCTTTTTGATGATCGCTCCGTTAGTTCTTTTAGCAACCTTATCAATTTTTATTTTCTATACTGCTAATCCTTTTAATGCTGATAGTGGTTGGGTTTTATCAAAATGGATCAAGACTCCGGCATCCGTAGTTCCTGAACATGCACGATATTCATTTATGGTTCCCGAAAAAATGCAGGAGACTACAACTAAAGTAGCTGAACACATTACACATTCGGAAGTTTATACGGAAGCTCTTCATCATGCTCATATTCCGGCAGTTCTTTTATCACTTGTTCTTGCCGGATTAGGAATTCTTCTTGCTTTCGCTTTTTACCAATGGAAGAAAATTGATGTTGATTCCTTAACTGAAAAAATAAAACCGCTTTATACTTTTTCGTTAAACAAATGGTACTTCGATGAGTTTTATCATAAAACATTCGTTGCCGGTCTTTTAGGAATTTCCAATCTGCTCGCCTGGTTTGATAATTATATTGTTGATGGAATAGTGAATGGCGCTGCTTCAGTAACACGAATGGTTTCCCGCTTCAGCGGTGTGTTTGATAATTATGTAGTTGACGGAGCTGTAAATTTAACGGCTACTTTCAGCGGATTGATAGGTTTGGCGTTCAGAAAACTTCAAACCGGAAAAGTCCAAGCATACGTTGTGCTTGTTGTCTTTTCACTCGTTCTTCTCTTACTCTTTTTTGTAAAAATATAGTTTAGTTCAGAATTTTTTAAAGGATTAAAATACAATGCAACAAGTTCCGTTTTTATCATTGATAACTTTCTTACCGCTTCTTGGTATGATCATTATTCTTCTCCTGCCGAAAAGCAATGAAAAAGCTATCAAATCTGTAAGCATTATTATTACAGGTATTCAAGTTGTGCTCGCCGGAATGATCTGGAGTATGTACAATTACTCTCTCGGTGGAATTAATAACCAGGCGACGTATCAATTTGTTGAGAAATTCAGATGGATCGAAATTGCAACGGTTTCCTGGCTGGGAACAATTAAAGTTGATTACTTTATGGGCATCGACGGTTTAAGCGCCCCTCTTCTTTTCTTAACTGCCTTAATTTCATTTATCGCTGCAATCTCTTCATGGAAGATCGACCATTCGTTAAAAGGATACCACGCGATGTATCTTTTGCTCGTTACCGGAATGGTCGGAGTTTTCGTTTCGTTGGATTTATTCCTTTTCTACATTTTCTGGGAATTAATGCTTCTTCCGATGTACTTCTTGATTGGTATTTGGGGCGGTCCGAGAAAAGAATATGCGGCTATTAAGTTCTTTATTTATACGCTCTTTGGCTCAGTTTTCCTTCTTTTAGTAATGATCGGACTTTATTTAAGCGCAACTGAAACTTTAGCTAACGGAACAAAAGTTTTCACCTTTAATATGATCGCTTTAATGGATCCTCAGAATTATACGCAAACCGGAATTCTTTCTCCGCTAAATCCGAACAATTTAAGATTTATCGCTTACATTGCAATGTTCGTGGGTTTCGCAATCAAGATCCCGATGTTCCCTTTCCATACATGGTTACCCGATGCGCACGTTGAAGCTCCAACTGCGATAAGCGTTATTCTTGCCGGTGTTCTTTTGAAGATGGGAACGTACGGAATTTTAAGACTTAACTTTCCTATTTTCCCTGAAATCACTCTACAATTAGTTTGGTGGATTGCTCTCTTTGGCGCGATAAACATTATTTACGGTGCGCTTTGTGCAATGGCTCAGAAAGACTTTAAGAAACTTATCGCTTACTCGTCCGTCTCGCATATGGGTTTTGTAATGCTCGGAATGGCATCACTTAATACTGCCGGTATTTCCGGTGCGGTTTTCCAGATGTTCAACCATGGAACAATTACCGCAATGCTCTTCCTTATTGTGGGAGTAATTTACGATAGAGCCCATACACGTGGTCTAAATGACTTTGGCGGATTGGCTGTTCAAATGCCGATATATACCGGATTTGTAAGTTTCGCTTTCTTCGCAGCTATCGGTTTGCCGGGTTTAAGCGGATTTATTTCAGAAGCGTTTGTTTTTCTCGGCGCTTTTAGCAACGTCCAAATTCGCGTGATAACAATTGTTTCAACTCTTGGAATTTTGTTGGGAGCCGGTTACATGCTCTGGACTTTGCAACGTGTTTATCTTGGTAAGTTAAATGAAAAATGGAACAAACTTCCTGATCTTGATTTTAGAGAATATGCCATGCTTGTTCCGCTTGCCGTTATTATTCTTATCCTTGGTGTTTATCCTTCATTCATGCTGGATTTAATGAACTCCTCAGTAAACAGCATGGTTACTTTTATGGCGAAGTCGCAAACATTTTTTTCATCGATACAATTTTAATTGAATAGTTAGAGTTTTTATTTATGCCGTTAACATATTTTTTCGATAGTATTCCGTTGCTTTACCCGGAAATTGTAATTTCCGCTCTTATTGC
>JBAZBI010000005.1:0-209540 GCA_041671545.1 Ignavibacteriaceae bacterium | reverse complement strand
CTCTTGCCTTGAACTCATTACTGAATGTTTTTCTCATTCTGGTCATGTTGTGGCTCCTTGCTTTTTCTTGCTTTTTTGCCACCTTAAATTAACTCATTTTTAACTCCAGTTTTCGGGGTATACTATATTAGTAAGTCATCTTATGCAGTTGTTAAGCGAAAGAATTCTTAATCATAATCGTTTTCTTAATCCTACTCGTTTTTTTGTAATTAATGCAGATTATGAAAAAGATTAAGATTATGATTAAGAAACCAATTCACTCTTTTGCGTAACGTGAGTTAGTAAATAAGATTGCGGATGATAAAAACTACATTCCAAACTTAGTTTTGTAAGTAGAAAACAAGAAAACAGACATCCCGCACTTAGTTTTGAACATAGGAAACAAGAAAACCAACATCCCCAATTTAGTTTTGCATGTAGAAAACAAGAAAACCAACATCCCTAACTAAGTTTTGCATGTTGGTAAAAAGAAAACTTATGTACAAAAATGAGATGGAAATCCTTGCAAATGCCTCTTTTATGTTAAAAACAAGGTTTTTTAATAAGCGGCGGTTTAAATAAACAAAAAACGCCCAAATTAACAGATCCAATAACAACAAAATAAAGGTGATCATTATGTCATTCAAGAAACGTGAAACTTCCAAAACTGTGGAAAGGGGTAAAAGCCGTATCACCGGTATGGAGACGATTGATAAAAACAAGGGAAAAGTTATCAATTACGGCGGTGATGAAATTGTTCTTACGAAAGTAGAAATGCAAACGCAGGTTGATCTTTGCGAAGCGATACGGAAAGAATACAACCAGGCTCTTGAAGCTGCCGATATAATAAGCAACCGGCTTGCTGCAGAAGAGGCTAAACTTAAAACCATGTGCAACAAAATACTTTCCAGCGCAAAGGGTAAGTTTGATGGGAATGCCGACGAGATAGAGATACTTGGCGGCACAAGAACATCCGACCGTAAAAAACCGGTGAAGAAAAATACACCGCCTAAATAGATCAGTCCGTCGCGGCGAATCAGTAGTCAGTTGTAAAACTGACTACTGACAATTATAAACTTATCCGGCGATGGATGATGAGGAAAGAAAATAAATTAATCCAGGTTATTATAATGTTTTCTGTTTGGTAATCTGCAAAAACATTTATAAGTTCGTTTGTACTATAATTAAGAAATCAGGAGTTATTATTTCTCAGTTAGTGTTACATAGAAAAAAAACTGCAAGCGAGGTTTTGCCCTCTTCCCTTTTGTCTTCTCCGAAAGATACTGCCACAAATATTAAAGTTAAATTATTAGATCAAGTAAGAATTATACTCCGCACAAACCATTACAGCAAGAAAACCGAAGAAGCATATCTTTCGTGGATTAAGCGTTATATTTTATTTCATAACAAAAGACATCCAGTGGAAATGGGGAAAGAGGAAATACAAAATTTTGTTAATTATCTTGCGGTTGAAAAGCATGTTTCCTCTTCTACTCAAAACCAGGCACTACAAGGAATACTTTATCTTTACAAGAAAATTATCAAAAAAGATGTAGGGTGGCTGGATGAAATAAAACATGTGAAAAGGATAAACCACTTACCGGTTGTATTAACAAAAGATGAAACAGCACAATTATTAAAACAATTTGAAGGAACTATAAAACTTTTTGTAAGCCTTCTTTATGGTACCGGAATGAGATTATCGGAAGGGTTAAGACTTCGCATAAAAGATATTGATTTTGAAGCAAGGCAAATTACAATAAGAGACGGTAAAGGGGAAAAAGACAGAATAACGATATTACCTGACAAATTGATTATTCCTATGAGGGGACATATTCAAAAAGTAAAAAACTTGCACAACATTGATTTGAAATCGGGTTTTGGAGAGACAATTCTTCCGTATGCTTTAAAAAGAAAATACCCCAATGCAGGTAAGGAGTTAGGATGGCAATATGTATTCCCGGCAAAGTCATTTACCTACGACAAAATAAACAAGTTTAAGTTTCGGTACCATATCCACGAAAGTGTAATCCAAAAAGAATTTAAAAGCGCATTGCAGAGAACAGAAATATTAAAACAGGCAAGCGTACATACCTTAAGACATAGTTTTGCAACCCATTTACTTGAAAGCGGTGTTGATATTAGAACGATTCAAGAACTTTTAGGTCATCAATCCCTAAAGACAACAATGGTCTACACACATATAATGAATAAGTTTAGCGGGGTAAAAAGTCCCTTTGATATCATATTTTAATATCCAGGGAGTTATACGGAATTTTTAAGCGTTAAAATTGATAAATGAGTTAAAAACAAATATTATTCAGAAATCTATCGTGCTTGCTGCCGGAACGATAGACAGAATTTTGGCAGTATAAGTAATAGTTAGGCTGTTAAAGTATGGAGACAAAAAAACAATCAAGAATATTTCCGAATTGGGAAACTCTTTTAAGGCTCCCTAATCCTCTCACTTCTGGTGAAAAGTATCTTCTTGAATATTTAGATAAATATTTACCAAGTGAATGGTTGATTTTTGCTCAGTCCTATTTAAATGGAGTTCGTCCAGATGTAATTATTTATAGACCAAATGTTGGTTTAGTAATATATGAAGTTAAAGATTGGAACTTGAATTCCTATGTTTGGAGTAAAGATAATGATGATTTTGATGATTTAAATAATCAATCAAATAAAAACTACTCTAGTTTATTTGTTATAGACAAGAATGGAAAACATCCAATTAAAAACCCAATTAGGCAAGTTGAACATTATAAAGAAAAAATAATTAGCCAATTATTACCAATTATTGGTGAATTGGCGGATAAAAATAAAAACGTTTATGGTGTAATTAAAGTTGGACTGTATTTCCACAATGAGACTACAGATAGAGCTTCTAAATTTTTTTCTAAATATTCAAAAAGTCATACACCGATTTTTGGAAATGACTGGTTAAAATCTAAAGATAACATTTCCCAAATGGTTCCTGATGTATATCGAAGCCAAAGTTCCTTTTGGCAAAAAGAATGGAATGACGAGCTATTGTTTTGGTTAAATCCGCCTTATCATTCTCTAGAGCAGACTATTTCTCTCAAATTAACCCCTCGTCAAAGAGAACACGCTGAACCATTATCTGGTCATTATCGTTTACGAGGTGTTGCTGGAAGTGGTAAGACACAAATTTTAGCTTATCGTGCTGCAAAACTCGCATCCCAAAAAAAACGAGTTCTAATCTTAACATTTAATATTACCTTGTGGCATTATATAAGAGATATGATTCAGAGAGCTCCTTTTGAATTTGAGTGGAAAGATGAGTTCGGAATGCCATATATAACCTTTAATCATTTTCACGGTTTTTGTAAAGATATATTAAATCATTATTGTATTAAGTGGCCCAAAGGATTCGGTGAAGAATTATTTCGTTCTATTATAGTTGAAGAAGTTAAAAAAGTTGTGAAAGATAAAAACTATCAAAAGTGGGATGCTGTCTTAATAGATGAAGGACAAGACTATTATTGGGATTGGTATGATTTATTAAGCAAATTTCTAACAGAGAGAGATGAACTACTTCTCGTTGTTGATAAGAAGCAAAATATTTATGAAAGAGAATTGAACTGGATTGATAGTGGGATGAAAAATGTAAAATTCAGTGGTCGTTGGCGTGAATTAAAAACAGTCTTTAGATTACCAAAAAAGGTAGCAGAGTATTCTAATACTTTTAGCAAATTGTTCAAGCTAAACCAAGAAATCGAAGCCGAAGAAATTGTTCAGCCAACTCTCTTTGACAGAGAATACAATCCTCATACAATATGGTTAGAAATAAATCCCGCAGAGAAACTAGATTATATTTGGAAAGCATTTAAATTT
This sequence comes from Ignavibacteriaceae bacterium, assembly GCA_041671545.1. Classification (GTDB taxonomy): domain Bacteria; phylum Bacteroidota; class Ignavibacteria; order Ignavibacteriales; family Ignavibacteriaceae; genus UBA1563. The sequence continues at coordinate 205,703 of JBAZBI010000005.1, read as the reverse complement.
TTGAAAAAAGAAAAAATAAATGCTTCTGACATAGTAATATTACTTCCTGACAGATTTATCGGTAAAGAATTTGTAGATTTTTTTGAAAATAAAAATATTGGTATTAATCACGTATTTGAGGATGATGAGGAATCAAACTATCATAAACATAAAAGAGCATTTTGGAATGGAGATGGAAGATTAAAAATGTCTACTATCCATAGCTTTAAAGGTTGGGAATGTCTGAATGTTATAATTTATGTTTCACCTAAAACAAAATCATCTTTAGAAAAATTAGACAAGGTTATTTATACTGCAATTACAAGAACAAGAGAGAACTTAATTGTTTTTAATACAAACCCAAGGTATAAAGAGTTCGGTATTCAATTACCTAAAAAATGGTTGGTGCAGTAAAACAGCCTAACAAGTGCTTCAACCCGACAGCGTTTTCGCATTCGGCATTTTTATAATTTTAATGTTGACTGCTCCGTTTCGGCTAACTTGTTCAAAGTGTTCATACTAAATTAATCAACTTGCAAACCGTGCTTGCAAAGGAAGATAAGCACGGTTTGCTAAATCATTGGCAGTTGTAGTCTCATTCGGCAGTCTTGTTTTTGGCTGCGGGTTAAGCACAACGCCGTTAGGCAGTATGTAAAAGGGATATGAGTAAAGTAATAATATCGACAATTATTTTTATTGTTTTTCTATTTGGATGCTCATCAAATAGAATGATTATTGAAGATTTCCGAAAAGAAATTATTGATGCTAAAGCTTGGAAACCCGAATTTATCGTTTGCGATACAAGTTCTGGGATTAAATTAGGGTTCACAGCTGAAGAGTTTGAACTAAAAAATGGAGAAAGGCGATTTTCTATTGTAACTGATGGACCTCATATACTTGAAAATGTTCATATAACTTTTTGGAAATATCCAATTGATACTGTTGTCAAAACCACAGTTACAAAAAATCATTTACTCTCATTACCTTCAAATGAAGTAGTTGATATAACTACCATAAATTATGAGATAAAAAATATTCCTGTTGAAAAAGATATAACTGTTAGTTCTGATAAATCATTATATGTTAATGTTAAACCCGGAAGTTATTTAATAAAAGTTTCACCTGCTTATTATGCTATGAGGTGCATAAAAGATATTATAATCAAACCAAATCATTGGTCTGTTATTAAAATAGATACAGTTTATAATTTTGTAATGCCGAACCGAATACTATATTAAAGAATGTAAAGCTAAATACTGCCTAACCAGCGCCTCAACCCGACCGCCATTTTGGTTTGGCGGATTTGAGATTTTTTAAATTGTGTTTTAGTTAAAGTTTTTGTTCTAAGTGTTCGTTCTAATTAATTAACTTGCCTTCGGTTTGTACTTGAGAAAATTACAAACCTTCGGCTAAATATTTATCAGTCGTGTTTTACTCGGCTTCCTTGTTCTGGGCGGCGGGTTAGGCGCAACGTCGTTAGGTGCTTCGAAGTAATGAGAAATATAAAATTAATAGTATTCTTTTATTTCATAACCACAATAGCTTCTTTTGGGCAAGTGAAAGGTAGTGAACCAAAGGATAATGATTATTCAAAATATATTTTGATATTAGTTGGTTCTTTTGTTGGCTCAACAATAAGTTATTATTTCACTCGCAAAAAGTTTCAAAAAGAACAACTTTATTTAAATAAAATTGAGACTTACAAGAATTTGACTGATTTGCTAATTGATTTTAATGATAAGGAACTTTTCGACCCCAATATTGACTCACTATTTCGAAAATGGTCGGGTTTGGTTTCAGCAATTAATAAAGCTTATCTATTCTTGCCAGAAGATTTTACACTTGATATTCGTGCGATGGTAAATTCAGTTAATAGCAAACTAATGTCATATAAAAAATTCAAGAAGGAACTCATTACGAATCCAAAGCTCGAAAAAACATATTACCTTCACTTCTATAATATGAATCCTACTATATTTGAAAAGGCAGAATGGGAACCTTCCGACTTATTTATTAACATTGATATATTTTCTCCGTTCATTGAAAAATATCGATATATACTGGATTTTCTGAAATATGAAATAGAAAAAAATTGGCTTAACACAGTAAGACATAAAATAAAATACTTTAAGAAAAACAGAGAAAACAAAGTAAGAAAATCATAATCTCTATAATCGCACCTAACCCGCGCCTCAACTACGACCGCGTCTTCGATGCGGTTATATTGAGTCGCTTTCGGGTTTGCTTTTCAGAATTAGTTGCTTGTTCAAATTTGATTTGTAAAAGAAAACTGATTTATAAATAAAGTTGCGTTGACAAAACTTAGCCGTTTGTTCTGGGCGGCGTGTTAGGCGCAACGCCGTTATGCTTTCAATAAAATTCCAGTAGGCAAAATATGGGATACAGATTTTCAATTCGAAATATCAATGCTGTTGGGCATCTTGTGGAAGGCAATGTCATTACATTTTTAAAACAGTGCGCGAGTTCTGAAGAATTATTGCAACCAAACATTGATTTTCTGGATGGATTAATAAGAAGAACAGAAGAAGATTTCTATACATCAGAATATTTCTGGCGCAATATAACACATGATATTGATAAACTTCGTAGTGATTGGGATAAGATAAAAGAAGAATTATACAGTCTTAGAAGAACCAATGATAATGAACTTAATTTAAGAAAACATGAAAAGTTACTATATTATTTAAAAAGATTATCAAATATTCTATCAAGATGTAAAATCAAATCTATACTCCTACCTGGCTTTAAAGACAATGAGCTAAATGAAATAATACTAGATAAACAACTATTAAGAGAACTTGTTAGAATTCATCCTGGTGATACGGCATTAATTTTACAAATGAAAGAAAGAATTCAAGAAAAAGAAATCGAACTTTTAAATGTATTTAAGAGATTTGACAAAGCCCTAAATAGAGTTGAGCAATGGCCCGGCGTTTTATTATGGAATGATAATGACTCAATATTTCTCCCTATAACAAGACGATATGATTTACATGAAATTTTTGAAATACTACGATATGAAAGAAGTTCTTTTGATTTTTTGAGAGAGCAATTCGATAAAAAAGAAAAAAGAGGAAGGTATTCTTATCTTTTTCATCTAAGCGATTTACACTTTGGAAATAAAATAGCAGAAAGGAGAAAAATTCGTGTTGTTAGAATCCTAGAAAATCACCTTTCACAACTTGAAGAAGATTCAAAAGCTATACCTATTATTACTGGTGATTTAATGAACACACCTAATAGAGTAAATAAACAAGCGTATTTTGAATTCATTGAAATGATAGTTTCAAAAGGTTTTGAAAAACCTATCCACATTCTAGGGAATCATGATGTTGATACAAGTGGTTTTGTGAAGTTTATGACTGGGCAAAAATCTGTGATTCAAGCATTATCTTCTGATAATAAAATTGAAATAATTGCTGAACTGAACCTTGGAATAATAAAGTTTAATTCAAATACCGGTGGTGAATTTGCTCAAGGTAAAATTGGAGAAGACCAATTCATAGAAATTGGTAACGAATATGAACATATTGAAAATAGAAAAGAATTAACATTTATTGCAATACTCCATCATCATCCTATGAAAGTTGAAAATCCTTATTGGTATAGTCGCCCTTGGTATAAAGCTCTTCTTGGTGATGAAAGACATGAAGAAACTATGAAGTTAATTGATGCGGATATATTTCTGCAATGGATTGAGCAAAGAAATATTAAAATAATATTACATGGACATAAACATATACCTAGAATTAATAAACATAAAGATATATCCGTAATTGGAGCTGGTTCATCGACTGGAAGTGTCAAACATATTGATATTGATAAAACATTTCTGACTTACAACTTAATTAAGTATGACAATCAAATGAAAAAACCCGTTACGTGTTCAATTATTGCTGAAGAAACCCTTGGAGCGGGAACAAAAAATATTTTAATCCAACAGATATAAGTTATGTATATGGTTCTATTATCAAAAATATAAATAAGTATTAAATACAATGTAAAAGCATAACAAGTGGCTCAAGGCGACAGCGTTTTCGCATTCGGCAATTCAGAAATTTTTAGGTTAGTAGTTCCGTTTCGGCAGTCTTGTTCAAGGTAGTCGTGCTATGAAAGTTTTTTGTAATTATAAAAGTTATTAACAAGTACGGCATTGTAGCTCTGGGCTGCGCCTTAGCCACAACGCCGTTAGCTGCTCATAAAAAAAATGTCCCCATTTTAAACTTTCAATCGTTATATAGGTGCAATCACAAAATTTATTAATATTAAAGGAGTTCGTAAAATGAAAGAGTTTGTATTAATTTTCAGACACAGTAACAAAGACACAGCAAAACCATCACCCGAACAAATGCAAGAAAGAATGAATTGGCTTGGTGGAATTGCTGCACAAAACAAACTGGCAGACAAAGGTAAAACATTGTCAATTAGTAGTGCTAAAACAGTGAAACCTAATAATGTTGTGACAGATGGGCCATATACTGAAATAAAAGAATTTATCAGCGGGTTTATGATTGTAAAAACAGAAACAATTGACGATGCTGTTGAATTAGCCAAAGCTAATCCAATATTTAAAATAGGCGGCAATGTTGAAGTGAGAGAAGTGATGGTTCCTCCAGATGTTAAAAAATGATAATAATGGAGAAAAAGTAAAACATACAAATGAGCTTTTACCTCATTTGTTTAGATTAGAATACTCTAAAATGACGGCTGTAATATGTCGTCATTTTGGATTAAAATATATTGAAATTGCCGAAGATATTGTAAGTGATACATTCTTAAAAGCCACTGAAACTTGGAGTATTGACGGTATACCGAATAATCCCACTGCGTGGCTTTACACAGTTGCTAAAAATAAGGCTAAAGACTTTTTAAAACATCAAACAATTGCTGATTCAAAAATTGGAGTAATTGTTCAATCTAATAATCTTGAAGAAAAGAAAGAGATTGATTTTGAAATAAAGACGATTTCTGATAGTCAGTTAGCAATGATTTTTGCCGTTTGTAATCCTTTGAATTCAAAAGAAGCACAGATCAGTTTGGCTCTTCAAATTCTTTGCGGATTCAGTGTTGAAGAAATCGCCGATGCTTTTCTTGTTAAATCGGAGACGATAAAGAAACGATTATTAAGAGCGAGAAAAACTCTTCGAAATGATAATTTTCAGATTCAAGAATTAAATGAAAAACAAATAAAATTAAGGCTTGATATTGTTAGTAGAACCATATATTTATTATTTAACGAAGGGTATTATTCTAAATCAAGTAATTATATTATTCGAAAAGATCTTTGTTTAGAAGCAATTAGGCTTGCACTAATTCTTGCAGAAAACCCATTAACAAATACAACCCAAACAAATGCTTTACTTGCATTAATGTGTTATCAAAGTTCAAGATTTGAGGCAAGAGAAAACGAATTCGGGGAAGTTGTTCTATTTGAACAACAGAACAAATATTTATGGAATCAAGAACTAATAGATAAGGGAAATTATTTTTTAATTAATGCTTTTTCGGGAAGTGAAATTTCTAAATATCATTTAGAAGCTGCAATAGCATATTGGCATACAACACCAACAGATGAACACAAGTGGAAACATATTTTACAATTATATAATCAACTTATCCTAATTGAATACTCACCCATAACTGCATTAAATAGAACTTTTGTATTTGCAAATGTATACGGTAAAGAGGAAGCTCTAAAAGAAGCTGAAAAAATAAATCTCAAAGGCAACCATTATTATTATATGCTATTAGGTTTTTTATATTCAGATACGAATCTTGACAAATCGATTTATTATTATAACGTAGCAGCAAAATTGTCGAAATCTAAATCAGAAAAGAATATACTTAGGAAAGAAATTAATCGTCTTAAAAAGATGAATAAATAGTTGATTTGCATTATTGTTTCACATATAATATAAAAAAGCAGCTAACAAGTGCTTCAACCCGACAGCGTTTTCGCATTCGGCATTTTACTAATTATAAAGTTTAGTGTTCCGTTTCGGCTATCTTGTACAAGGTAGTCGTATTAAATTAATTTACTTGCAAACCGTGCTTGCAAAGAAAGTTAAGCACGGTTTGCTAAATCTTCGGCAGTTGTGCTTTCATTCAGCAGTCTTGTTTTGGGCTGCGGGTTAAGCACAACGTCGTTAGCCCCCTAAAAAAGGAGAAAAATATGCCAACGAATAAAAGAGCATTTATAAGTTTTGATATTGATCATGATGAGGGAACAAAAATAATGCTTGCTGGTCAAGCAAAGTTACCTGACAGCCCATTCGACTTTAAGGACAATTCTGTTAAAGAACATTTGACTGGTGATTGGAAACAAAAAATTCGCCAGCGTATGGACAATATTGACGTGGTAATCGTTCTTTGTGGCACAATGACACATACAGCTTCAGGTGTTGCTGTCGAATTGTCACTTGCTAAGGAAAAAAATGTCCCGTATTTCTTGTTGGCTGCATACTCTGATAAAAATTGCACTAAACCTACATCTGCCTCTGCATCCGACAAAGTCTATAAATGGACGTGGCCAAATCTTAAATTACTTATTAATGGCGGTCGATAAGAATAATGAAATTATTTGTAATACATAGATTCAAAGACAGGAAGAATGCTAAGAAAAAGTTAAAAAATCTTGCTCGTGATTTATCCATAGAATTCCATCCTATATTTTTGGATAGTTATGGTGGAAGTGAATGGAAACAAAAGGCTGAGAAAGCTATAAGTCAAGCAGAAGCAACGATCGTTTTTAATCCAATTTCTTGTAGTGAATCAGATAATGCAAAATGGGAGATTGAAAAAGCAAAGGAAGCCAAAAGAGAAATTATTGAACTTGATATAAACAGCAATGATGAAACCACTATTTTAAAACTAAAATCAATTTATGAACTAAAAGAAGAATTTGGCAATTGTTTTTCATCGGAGAGTAAAGATGATTTAGAATTGTATAAACTCATGATTGAATCATCAGAAAGCTTGATTCAAAGAAGACAAAAGACGAGTGCGTTTTTTATTACAGTAATAGGCAGTTTGCTTGCTATTGCTGGTCTTTTAGTAAAAACCGGAACAATTAATCCTAATTCGATAGGAATTTTATACGGGTTTTCTGTAGTTGGTTTGCTTCTATGTAATTCTTGGAGAAACCTCATTGATAACTATGGTAAACTTAATAAAGCAAAATTTGATGTTATACTCCGATTAGAAAAGAATCTTGGATCTCAAATCTATTCAGCGGAATGGATTGCTCTTGGAAAAGGCTTACGACCCAAAAAGTATAAATCATTCACTGCTACCGAAAAGAATGTACCACTATTTTTTGGCTTATTGATAATAGTATTAACATTAATTGCGGCAGTATCACAAATTTGGGGCTAACCCGCGCCTCAACCCCGACCGCTTAAACGATGCGGCGGTATTGGTATTTTCGGGTTTTGCATTTTCGTTTTACGGTTTTGTTCTATGGTTCAAACTAAGCAAACAATTAAATAATTATTGGCGGTTGTAACTAACCCGGCGAAGCTGTTTTGGGCGGCGGGTTAGGCGCAACGCTGTTATATGGCAAACATAATTATAGGTTTTTATGAAAATATTTAATGCTCAAGAAAGAAAGTATATACATCTAATTAATAGCACAAATGAAATTGGCAGAAGTATCATTGATATTTTTGATAATGATTTAACTGCGACAAGACTAAAACTTAATAAAACCGACAAAACTGCTGTGTTCAAATTTGAATTGGAAGGAAATGAGCCCAATGATAAGGAGTCAGATTGGATAATAGCTAAAATTCACGAACTCCAATACAAGATTGTCATATTAACAAATCTCATTCATTATCTAGAAAATAATGGTTTGCTTACAACATATACTTCTCATTCATCAGTAGATAATGAAATAACTTTTGGGCAAGGCGCTGAAGATTCTGTTGCAGTTAATTATTCATTTAGCGATTCAAAAATTATTGATTTGCTTATTCAATATATTGACAAAAGACTTCTTCCTTCTGTAGAATTAAAAGAACTTGAGAAACATAAATTTAAATCAAGTGAAGAAAGAAAATTTTTCAAAGAACAACTTGTTGCGTGGGCAGCTATTATTGTTGCTATTTTACTTGGACTTTGGGGAATATTTTGGAATGTTCTTGATTCATCAAATGATAATCTTCGTAAAGATGTAAAACAAGAAATTATGTTACTAAATGATTCATTGTCCAGTAAATTAAATGGAATTAAAACAGAAATATTATCAAAGGATTCTTTAACTATTATTTTAGTTCAACCAAATAATCAAAACACAAAAAAGTAAATATGCCATATAACCAGTGCTTCAACCCGACAGCGTATTCGCATTCGGTATTTTTATAATTTTAATGTTGGTTGCTCCGTTTCGGCAAACTTGTTCGGCTTTGTTTTGCTAAACAAAATTTTTTAAATCATTACTGTTTGTGCTTCTATTCGGCAGTCTTAAGCTGGGCTGCGGGTTAAGCACAACGCCGTTATACGTTTCAAATTGTGAGGTTAAAATGAAAAAGTTCTTAATCTCGATATGTAGTTTTTTGTTTTTACAAAGTGCTGGATTTTCACAATGGTACTATCAAAGCACACAACAAGTATTTTATAGTGTTGCATTTATTGACACAAATAATGGAACGGCAGTTGGTGAGTCTGGAACAATTCTCAAAACAACAAACGGAGGGAACGATTGGATTAGTCAGTCAAGTGGCACTACCAATTCTCTTTCAGGTGTTTGTTTTTCTGATGTTAATAATGGAATAGCTGTCGGGGGAAATGGTACTATCCTTAAAACAATAGATGGGGGAAATAATTGGATTATTCAAATCAGTGGAACGACAAACTGGCTTTCTGGAGTTTCAGTTATAGATGAAAATCACGCAGTAATTGTTGGAGAAGGAGGTTTAATTCTCAAAACAACAGATGGAGGAAATAATTGGTTTAAACAAATAACCGGGGAGATTGATTGGCTTCGAGGAGTTTCCTTTACCGATGAAAATTATGGAACAGCTGTTGGTGATTATGGTACAATCCTCAGGACCACAGACGGAGGAATTAGTTGGAATAGTCAATTAAGTGGAACAACAAGTCATCTTCGATGTGTTTCATTTATTGATGAAAATCACGGATTTATAGGCACCACTGGTAAGATATTAAAAACAACAGATGGAGGGAATAACTGGACACAGAAGACAACCGGAATATCTCCTATGATTTATGGAATTTCCTTTTTTGATGCAAATTACGGAATAGCGGTTGGAGCTTTAGGAGCAGTCCTCATTACAAAAAATGGAGGAAATAGCTGGACTATTAACGCCTTCGGTACAAGTAAAATATTTTGGGGAGTGTCAGTTACAGATAAAAATAACGGAATGGTTGTTGGTTCAGGACAAATACTTAAAACAATGGATGGGGGATACAACTGGATTACTCTGAAAGGCAATGATATTAAAGGAGTATCATTTATTAATACAGATACTGGAATTGCAGTGGGCACAAGCGCTTTAATTCTTAAAACAACAGATGGAGGAAAAAATTGGAAAAAATACTCTACTACCTCAAATTTACAACTTAATGCTGTTTCTGTTATCGATGAAAACCACGGAACTACGGTCGGACAAAATGGCACTATTCTTATAACAACAGATGGCGGTAATAGCTGGGTCACTCAAGTAAGTGGAACAACAAATGAACTATTTGGTGTCTGGTTTACTGATGTAAATCACGGAACTGTTGTGGGGAAAAATGGTACAATTCTTAGAACATCGGATGGAGGCAACAGCTGGAATAATCAAATAAGCGGAACAACTAGTACTATGTTTGGAGTATGTTTCACGAATATAAACAACGGAATTGCGGTTGGTGGTTATAGTACAATAATTAGAACGACAAATGGAGGGAATAACTGGGAAGTTATAAAGTCAAGCATAATAGATATTCCATATTATGGCGTTTCTTTTGCCGATTCAAGCAATGGACTAGTTGTTGGCGAACTGGGCAATATCTTAAAAACAACAGATGGAGGAAAAAATTGGCGGAAACTTTCAAGCGGAACAGCTTCTTCATTTTATGCAGTTACTTTTATCGATTCAACTGCTACAGCTGTTGGTGATTATGGTACTATTCTAAGAACAACAGATACAGGGAAAAATTGGATTACACAAGCCGGTTTCCCAAATAATTATGTCCTTTATGGAGTCTGTTTTACAGATGAAAATAACGGAACCGCTGTTGGTGAAAAAGGCACAATCCTAAGAACTACAAATGGCGGTGTTACTTTTGTTGAAGAAGAAAATGAAATCGCTGTACCAAGAAAATTTATTCTTTTTCAAAACTATCCCAATCCGTTCAATCCTACTACAACAATAAGTTATTCTATTCCAAAAACAAGTTTTGTTACAATTAAAGTATATGACGTTTTAGGACGTGAAGTAGCAACATTAATTAATGAAGAAAAGTTAGCTGGGAACTATGAAATCAAATTCAACGGAAGTAATCTTTCAAGCGGTGTTTACCTTTACAGAATGCAAGCAAGGAGTTTTTCAGAAGCCAAGAAATTCATTTTGTTAAGGTAAAAAACGTATAACAAGCTTTTCCACCCGACCGCGTTTTCATTGCGGCATAGTTCTCATTATCGGGTTTAGTTAAAAAGGTAAGCATTGCAAGTAGCTTTGTTCTATTAAATAAAATTGTTAAAAATTATTGGCTGTAGCTTTTCATTCGGCATTGCTGTTCGGGGCGGACGGGTGAAAAGCAAGTACGTATGTTTAAAATAAAGGAAGTAATTATTTTTAGATCTCCAATTTGGAAGTATTAGAAAACCAATAAAGGAGATAGAAAAATGGAGACTCAAACGAATATTCGTCACTTTGGGTGTGGAGATTTTTAATAATTAAACCATTTGTTCTGCTTACGTAAACGAAAATGGAAATCTTTAAATAATTAATCGGCAGTGTTGCATTTTAACATAACGCCGTTATACACCAAACACAAATCTTTATGAATGATAAAATAAAGTCATTAATAAAATCGAATTACAAAAATTTTCCTTCGTGGGATTATGCTTTTCAAAATTTTGTTGAAGTTACTTATTTAGATAAAAAAGTTGATGACAATAAACATTCTGAAATAATTGAAAGTGCCCAAAATATGTTCACTGATCTAGCTAGAATCTTTATTCAAGCTGGAAAGTATAGAGAAAACTGGTTAGACTTATATTTTATTCCCCACCCACTCGGATTAAACACAATTATTAAAGCCAAGAAAATTGATTGTGATTTTCAGTTTGGCGTTAACGAAAAGGGATTTTATCTAGAAACATATATAAGTAATCCAGAAAATATTAAATATATGTCAGATGACTTTTGGTATAATATTTTAAAATTAACAGAACTAGGCAAGTTTGAATATTATGACAATTTTAGTTTAGAAAACGTTGAAGCTAAGGAAACTGAGAAAAAACTTTATGGTAAGAAAAGCCATCTCTTTAGATTTTTACGAGATTATTTTATACTTGAACTTTATGAAGAAGACTTATTGAATATTGGCTCCTTTTCAATTAGCTGGTTGCCAAATACTAATTGGGATGAGTTAATAAATGCTGGTTCTCAAGCGTTTAAAATCTTTTATAGAATAAATTATTCTTTATGGCGTGCTAGTTATTTAGCAAAGAGAAAATGAAAAAATGTCAATATTAAAAAAGGTGTATAACATCTTTAATAAGTAAAAAGCCAAGAGAAAAATAGAATTCCTTAAACAACCGAAATCTCGGATGCTTGACTAAGATGTTCTTTGTTTTTATTGTTCAGTACAACTTCGTCATTTTGGGTGTGGAGATTTTAATAATTAACTGGTTCGTTTTACTAACGTAAAACGAAAGCGGAAATCTTTAAATAATTAATCCGGCAGTGTTGCATTTTAACATAACACGCTGTTATGTGGTAAATTTTATAAATATCGAGGTAACTATGACAGTAACAATTTCCATTTACAAAAAATCAGTCTTAGTATTGATTTTACTTCTCCCAATTCTTTCCTATGGTCAAACTTCTAAACAAGATAGTATCTGGAAACCTTTTCAATGTTTCATAGGAGATTGGACAGGGAAAGGTGGCGGTGAACCTGGCGAAGGAACATATGAACGTAGTTATAAATTCATATTTAATAAAAAGTATATCGAAGTGAAAAATAAATCAGTTTATCCACCAACAAAAGATAATCCCAATGGTGAAATCCACGAGGATATTGGTTATATCAGTTTTGATAAAACACGAAATATTTTTGTCCTAAGACAATTTCATAAAGAAGGGTTTGTGAATCAATATAAGCAAGATACTATTTCGACAGATGGGAAAAGAATTGTTTTTATATCCGAAGCAATTGAAAATATAAAAACTGGGTGGAGGGCGAAAGAAACATATCAAATATTTGGAGATAGTGAAATATCAGAAACGTTTGAGTTAGCTCCACCACAAAAGGATTTTGAAATATATTCAAAGGTTTTGCTTAAGAAGAAAAATCAATAAATAATGAGATACCACCTAACATGCAACTCAAAGTCGACTGCTGTAATCGGTAGTGTTGTTTGCAGTTTAGCTTTGTAGTGATAAAAAAGTTTGTAAATAACTAAATAACATAATAAGTAAAACAGAACATTGGCAGCGTAAACCTGTTGGCAGCGGTTTAGTTGCCACACCGTTAGGCGGCACCCTTGACCCATGAAATCATCAAGGTAGAACTCCAGCTAACCGCCGACGCGCCTACATCCCTGTTTTTTCAGGATACGACTGAAGTGCTTGAAAATCCTTGGTATAAAATTGAACTAACAAACACTGGGGGGGTCGATTTAATTGGAAATCATTCATCAGAAAGGTGTATAAAATGAGTTATAAGAGGAAAGCCGTTAAAAGAGTTGAGGAAATAGGTATGAACCAGCTATCGAGCGCATTAATTGGGTTAAACCATTGGTGGAGGTACTTAGTTTTATTTGTATCATCCGTAGCGGTAGGTGTATTATTTAAGGTTGTGATTAGAAAAATTGTACAATTATTTTTAATTATCCCACCAAATCACGATGGGATAACTTCAAATCTTGATCTGTTTTTAGCAATAGTTCCTAATGTTGCCTGTGTTATTACCCTACTTCTTCTTTTCAAACCATTACATCGTAGAAATTACAAATTATTGATAACAGGGTCCAATTCGGTGAGATGGGGTCGTTTCTTTTTCGCATTTGTTTTATGGATGGGGTTTTATGGAATTTACCTGTTTTGCGATTATCAATTAAATCCAACCAATTTTACTTTGCATTTCGATGCAAAACAGTTCATCTATTTAGTAATTATTTCATTAGCGCTTATTCCATTTCAAGCCTCGTACGAAGAGCTATTAATGAGGGGTTATTTTGCACAAGGTATCGGAGTTTTAACAAGAAGTCGGCTATTTGTAATTTTAATACCATCAATAATTTTTGGCTTAATGCATTCATTTGATCCCGATGTTGCAAAGTATGGTTTCTGGATAACGATGCCTCAGCTTATAATTTATGGTTTGATGTTTGGACTTATCACCGTTCTTGATGACGGCTTGGAACTAGCAATGGGTGCACATGCCGCAAACAACATATTTTTGATTGTTTTTGTAACTTCAAAAGGTTCATCACTGCTTACATCATCTTTATTTATTCAACAAAACACAAATTCCGTAAAAGATCTTTATGTTTTAATAATTATGGCAGGAGTCTTTATTGCAATACTTAGCTATAAGTACCAATGGAATTACAGCATACTTAAACAAAAAATTGTTCCTATAGAAGAAGACGCAAACGCTATGAGTGGAAATGAGCGTTAGCCAATCGGCTTGCGTCAGGTTGCAAGGCGAAATATGCAAGGCAAATCGGTGGAATTGCATTCGTTGCCACAAAAGGTCACCTAACCACTGACTCAAGGCGACAGCGTTTTCGCATTCATCAATTTATAAATTTTAGAGTTGGTCGCTCCCAGCCGGTGGCTGGCGAGCTGTTTATAGTTTCTTGTTCAAGGTAGTCTTGCAATGAAAGTTTTGTGTAATTATAAAATTATTAACAAGTTCGGCATTGTAGTTCTGGGCTGCGCCTTAGCCACCACGCCGTTAGGCCTATGAAAAAATAATATCTTGGAAATTCATGAATAATAAAATTGTTAAGCGAATTGGAAAAGCATTTCTTGAGTATTACAAAAAGCGTGTGCAGAAATATTTTAATTCTTCACTTGCGCATAGTCTTGATACGGCGAGAAAAATGTTGAAAAACTCAAAATATTGTTTTCTGATTTCAAGTAGCGAAAGAAATTGGCCAAGCGCTAGAATGGTGCAACCAATAATTGAATTAGATACATTTGTAATTTGGTTTGGGACAAATCCCACGCTAAGAAAAATCAAGGAAATTCAAGAAAACCCATATGTTACAATAGCATTTGGGAAAGAAAGCGAAAACGCCAATTTAATTATTTATGGAAAAGCCACTATTGAAACTAATATTAGAGAAAGAGTAAAACATTGGATTGGCTCCTGGTTATTATTCTTTCCAAGCGGACCAAGAGGAGAGGATTTTGTTTCGATTCGTGTAGAACCTATAGAAATGGAACTAATGAATTTCAAAAAATATATTGTCCCAGAACCATTTGGTCTAAAACCTATTAAACTGAAAAACTGCAATGGTGAATGGAGAATTACAAATATGGAATAACCCGCGCCTCAACGCCGACTGCTTAAACGGTTCGGTGATATTGGTTGTTCGGGTTTTATATTTTCGTTCGGCAGTTTTGTTCTAAGTTCTTAAATAAGTAAACAATTAAATAATTATAGCGGTTGTTATTAACTTGGCGAAGCAGTTCGGGACTGCGCCTTTGCTGCAAGTACGGATGTTTAAAGTAAAGGGAATAATTATTTTTAGATCTCCAATTTGGAAGTAATAGAAAACCAATAAAGGAGATAGAAAAATGGAGACTCAAACGAATATTCGTCACTTTGGGTGTGGAGATTTTTAATAATTAAACCATTTGTTTTGCTTACGTAAAACGAAAATGGAAATCTTTAAATAATTAATCCGGTAGTGTTGCATTTTAACATAACACGCCGTTATTTTAGCTTCAAATACACTGCAACTGTTATTTGATCAACAAATAGTATTTTTGCTCAAGGCAATGCTTCACTTATTGTCTGCCAAGATTTAAATATTTATTACAAGGAATGCCAATGAAAACCTTTGTTGTTGTCTCTTTGTTTTGTCTTCTACTTACATCATGCAAGCATAACTCTTCTGAAAGCGAAGATGCTTTATCACCGGTTGAGGCAAAGTATGTTTTACCTTTTCCGGTTGGTAGTGAGTATATGTGTTCGCTTGGATTTAATAACTCAATTTCACACAACGGTTCGTTCCGTTATGCGGTGGATTTTGCAATGCCGATCGGAACCGTTATTACAGCATCACGAAGCGGCAGAGTGGTTTATATTGTTGAATCAAACTCAGATACCGACCCTACTGCCGGTCATGAGAACGTAGTGATCGTAATGCATGAAGACTCCACCTATGCGCGATACGTGCATCTTACAACAAATGGAGCTATGGTCACCGGAAGTCTGACCGTAAAGCCTGGCGATACCATCGGATTAAGCGGTAATTCCGGAAGCAGCAGTGCACCGCATTTACATTTTGACGTTACGAATGTAAGCACCGGTAGAAATGATCAGACAATTCCCTTTGATTTCAAAAACACGATAGCGCATCCGATTGGATTAGAGGTAGGTGTTACGTACAAAGCTTTTCCATACTAAGTGCAGAATTCAATCTCCTCCCGATTTACACAGCTATCGGGATTTTAAGAATAAAGAATTATGAAGGAGATAGAGAATAAAATGAATAATGAAACGAAGCGTGTAGCATGATTGAAAATTACTTTCCCCTGTTCCCTGTCTTGAAAACAACAAGATTTGTACTTAGACAATTAACTCCAAATGATGAACAAGAAATCTTTGTTCTTCGTTCCGATGAAGGAGTGTTGAAGTATCTTGACATTCCCAAAGCTAAATCTCTTAACGATGCGCGAAAATTTATCGATAAAATATACAGTGGAAATAATAATAACTGGTGGGTTTATTGGGCGATCTCATTTAAGAATGAATCAAAACTTCTCGGAACGATCTGCCTATGGAATATCTCGGAAGACAAAACTACAGCCGATATTGGGTTTACTCTTTTACCGGAGTTTCAAGGGAAAGGAATAATGCAAGAAGTCATTCGCGTAGTTTTGAATTACGGATTTATCGAAATGAAGCTTGAGAAAATACAAGGTGAAGTGTCCCCGGGAAACGTAAGATCAATACAACTTTTGGAAAAATTCGGATTTACGTGTACGAGCGAATCGGAAAACACTTTGATCTATTTATTGAAGAATAGAAGTTAGAAATCAGAATCTGTTTTATTCTGAATTCTTAATCCTTTATTCTGAATTCTCTTTTTATAATCTTCCGCAATTTATTAATTTCCCCGAAGCAATAACTTAAATATTAATCAATCCATTATCATAAATGTTTGTCATATGAAAAAATTAGTTTTGTCATTTGCAGTCTCAATTCTATTCTTCACTTCCTCTTCTCTTTTCAGCCAGAAGAGCGACGCAAATAAAGAACCCGATTCCTTAAAGAAAATATCTTTATCCGGTTTGCAATTCAGAAGTATCGGACCCGCAATTACCGGCGGCAGAGTACGGCACGTAAAAGTAAATCCGCAGAACAAATCGGAATATTACATTGCTTCAGGCAGCGGTTCTCTATGGAAAACGGTAAACAGAGGAATTACCTTCTCCCCTTCTTTTGAAAATCAAAACACGTATGCGATCGGCGCTGTAGAAATTGATCCAACTAATCCGAATGTGCTTTGGGTCGGAACCGGCGAGAATAGTAATCATAATAATTCCGGTTACGGAGACGGCATTTATAAAAGCGAAGACGGCGGTAAAAGCTGGAACAACATGGGTTTGAAAACATCGGAACATATCGGCGGTATTGCAATTGATCCCAACGATCCGAATATTGTTTACGCTGCTGCAATGGGTCCATTAAGAAAAGAAGGGGGCGAAAGAGGAATTTTTAAAACTACAGACGGTGGAAAAACCTGGCAGAATTCTTTAAAGATCAGTCAATATACCGGATGTTATGAAGTTTTTCTGGATCCGAGAAATTCTAAATTGTTGTATGCGGTTGCTCATCAACGAATGAGAAAATTATACACCGGAGTTTACGGCGGACCTGAAAGCGGCATCTACAAAAGTACCGATGCGGGAACAACCTGGAATAAATTAAAAAGCGGACTTCCTTCCGATGAAGTTGGCAGAATCGGAATGGCGATCTCTCCCGTTAATCCCGATGTTCTTTACGCGATCATCGATGCAAAAAACGAGGGAGGATTTTACAAAAGCACAAACCGTGGTGCAAGCTGGACGAAACAGAACAGTTATGTTTCTGCTTACACTTTTTATTTCCAAAAAATTTACTGCGATGTAAAAGATGTAAACCGTGTTTACAGCATGGACGTTTTTATTAAGGTAACGAATGACGGCGGAAAGACCTGGACAAATTTAGGAGAAAAAAATAAGCACGTTGATAATCACGGCTTCTGGATTGATCCCGATGACAACAAACATTTGATTTCCGGATGCGACGGCGGTGTTTATGAAACATACGATCAAGGACATAATTGGGCGTTCAGAAATAATATTCCGATCACTGAAATTTATAAAGTGGCAACGGATAACGCAGTTCCTTTCTATAACGTTTACATCGGAACACAAGATAACAATAGTCTCTTTGGACCATCGCGTACAATAAATTCAAGCGGTATAACCAATCAAGAATGGACTTTCACTCTTGGTGGAGATGGGTTTCAATCTCAAGTAGATTGGCAGGACCCGAACAACGTTTATGCACAATCGCAAAACGGCGGGCTGGTTCGCTTTGATAAAAAGAGCGGAGAAAAATTATATATAAGACCTTATGATTTTGCAGACACATCTTACCGTTTTGATTGGGACGCTCCTCTTTTAATTTCAAGACACGATCATAAGCGATTATACTTTGGTGGAAATAAATTGTTCCGCTCAAATGATCAAGGAAACACATGGGATGAAATAAGCGGTGATTTAACTCGCGGTTACCCGGCTAATTTCCAGAAGCTGATGGGAAAAAGCTGGAGTATGGATGAAATGGTGAGCAAAAGTTCGATGGCGCAGATCGTTACGATCGTTGAATCGCCCATTGATGAGAATGTTTTGTTTGCCGGTTCGGGTGACGGATTAATTCATTACTCAAACAATGGCGGTAAAACCTGGACGAAAGCTTCATCCGTAGAAGGTTTACCGCAGTATGCGCGTGTTCATCAGATCATCGCTTCTAATTTTAATAAACTCGTTGCTTACGCCGCTTGCCACAATTTTCATGATGGAGATTATCGTCCCTATCTTTATAAGACTGATGATGGTGGAAAAACCTGGAAACCGATTAATGCAAATCTGCCGGAGATGGGATCAACCTATACAATTGCAGAAGATTTTATTGATGCGGATCTTTTATTTGTTGGAACACAGTTTGGAGTTTTCTTCAGTAATAACGGCGGTAAAGAATGGATTCAGTTGAAAAACGGTTTGCCGACAATTCAAGTTTTTAATTTGAAGATTCAACAAAGAGAAACTGATCTTGTAGTTTCAACATTCGGCAGAGGTGTTTATATTATTGATAACTATTCGTCGCTTCGTTTCATGTCAAAAGAAACGTTAGCAAAAGATGCAGCAATCTTCCCCATAAAAGATGCACAGATGTTCATTCCCGCGGACCCGTTTGGTTACGGTGGTATCGGATCGATGGGAGCGAGTTTCTTTGCTACTCTAAATCCTCAAATTGGAGCAGTAATAAATTATTTTATAAAAGATGAAGTGAAATCATTAAAAGATAAACGAAGAGAGATTGAAAAAGAAAAACAGAAAAAAGGTGAAGATGTTCCTTTTCCAACTTACGATGAATTGAAAAAAGAAAGTGAACAGCCGGAAGCATTTTTACTTTTTACAATTGCAGATGAAAAAGGAAATGTAGTAAAGAAAATTAAAACCGCCGTAAGCAAAGGTTTAAATAAATTGGTTTGGGACTTTCGCTACGATACTTTCTCCCCTATCTCAAATACAGTGTTTGATAATTCTATCCCCTGGAATGAACCGGAAAAAGGTTATATGGCAGTTCCCGGAAAATACAAAGTTTCGTTATCGAAATTTGAAGATGGAATTTTTACCGATCTGTGCCCAGCTCAAGAGTTTAGCTGTGTTCCACTCAATTTAAATTCTTTAACTGCACAGGATAAAGAATCACTCGACAACTTTAACAAAAAAGTTGCAGAACTAACAAGAGTTATAACCGGTGCCGATGCTTACCGGAATGAACTTGTGAACAAGATTTCCTATTTCAAGAAAGCGGTGTTTGAAGCGCCAAAAGTTCCGGCGAATACATATAATAAAATTTTAGCGATAAGTCTAAAACTTGATGAATTGAATAAAAAATTCAGTGGTGATAATCTGAGGAGTAAGTATGAAGGCGGAACTCCAACAGCGCTTAGAGAAAGAGTCGAACTAATCACTTCATCATTGTGGAGCACTACTTCGGCGCCGACCACCACATTTATAAAATCTTATGAAACCGCTGCGAACAGTTTTGGCGAGATATTAAAATCGTTGACCTCTGTTGGCGAAGAAGTAGAAGCGATTGAGAAAATTCTAAAAGAAAGCGGTGCGCCCTACACACCGGGACGTTTTCCGAATTTGGAGAATAAATAAGTATTGTTTAAATACAACCCTACTGAGTGGTTAAGCAGAATGCTTTAGATGAGTATCCTTGAAGCTGCAAGCTGCTAACCACACGTTCAGGCGGATTGATCTTAGAATACGGATTAACGATTTTTGATTTTAGAAGTTAAGTAGTTGAACACTAACTAAATAAAATATTGATATCATCTTTTGTTAAATTCTTAAGCATTCCGGTTTCACTGGAAATAATATTTTCTACAAGTTTTTTCTTTTTATCCTGAAGCAAAAGAATTTTTTCTTCAACGCTGTTTTTGGTAATGAATTTATAGACAAAAACATTTTTCTTTTGCCCAATGCGATGAGTTCTATCTGTGGCTTGTGCTTCAACAGCAGGGTTCCACCATGGATCGTAATGGAAAACATAATCGGCGGCAGTCAAATTCAAACCGAATCCACCGGCTTTAATACTTATTAAAAACACTTTTACCTTATCATTTTCTTGAAAGTTTTTTACGCAGCTTTCCCTGTCACGCGTATTGCCCGTTAAATATTCGTAAGCAATTTTTTCTTTATCTAGATACGTTTTAATAATATCAAGCATTTTAACAAATTGTGAGAAGACAAGCACTTTATGGTTTTCCTCTAAAACTTTCCCAAGCTGTTCTTTAAACTCTTCAAATTTGCCTGAACTGCTTTTATAACTTTCTTTAACCAGGGTCGGATGATTGCATATCTGCCTTAGCCGCAGCAATCCTTCAAGTACTTTAAAGCCGGATTTTTTAATTCCATTCTTTTCAATCTCTTTGATAATTTCTTCTCTTACAGCATCACGCCAAAGATTATAGATTTTTTCCTGTTGCGGTTCCATTTCGCAGTAATGTATTATTTCCGTTTTTGGCGGCAGTTCTTTTGCAACTACATCTTTTGTTCTTCTTAAAATGAAAGGATAGATCGTTTTCCTTAAAGATTCTGCTGCTGAATCATCATTCCCCTTTTGTATCGGTTTAGTAAACGCTTCTTGAAACTTTGTTAGCGAACCAAGCATCCCGGGATTGAGAAAAGATATCTGTGACCACAATTCATTCAAATTGTTTTCTACCGGTGTTCCGGTTAAGCAAAGTCTTTGTTCTCCTTTAAGTTCGCGGACAACTTTAGCGGTTTTTGCCGTCGGGTTTTTAATCTTTTGTGATTCGTCCAAAATTATGTAATTGAAATTTCTTCCGGTAAACAGACTGATATCCCGCAGCAGAATCGGATAACTTGTAATTACAATATCATACTCATCAAAGTGAAGCGCCGCATCTTTGATACGGGTATTCCCGGTATGATTTAGTATTTTTAGTTTAGGTGAAAATTTTTCGGCTTCACTCAACCAATTGAAAACTACCGAAGTGGGAGCAACGACTAAATCAGGTAATTTCTTGCTATCTTTTTTTTCATTTAACAAAAGAGCTAACACTTGAATTGTTTTTCCCAATCCCATATCATCGGCAAGAATACCGCCAAAACGAAATTCCTTTAAAAAGTAAAACCAATCAAATCCCGATTTTTGATAAGGACGTAAAACCTTCCTGAACGAAACCGGGACAATTTGTTTTTTAATCTTTTCAAACGAGTTAAGCTTTTCTAAATGCTCTTTAAACGCTTCGTCAGTCTTAGTTTCGTCAGCTTCTTTCAGCAGCATATCAAGCGCATTTGCCTGTGACTTAGAAAATCTTATTTCCTCTTTCCCGGCTTCACCAAATAGAAATGCTCTTTTAAATTTATTTATCCACTGCTGCGGTAAAAGTCCTACAGATCCATCTTCCAATTGAATATATTCTTTTTGATGTTTTATTGCATCAATCAACGCATGAAATGAAACGGGAGCGCCGTTATAACTTACATTTGCGGTTACATCAAACCAATCGATTCCGGATGATACAGCAAAAGAAAAATTCGGTTTAGAAATATTTACTTTGAATTTACTAAGATTTGCTTCGCCGAATATTTCAAATCCCATTTCCTTTAACAACGGGAGCGCGCCAAAGAGAAAATCAATCGGATTCTTGCGGGGAGTAAATATTCCTTTCTCAATTTCTTTAATATAAAAGGTTTTTATTTCGGAGCGGGCTTGCTCTTCTAAATCTTTATTCCGAATAATACGAACAATAGTTTTCTCTTTCAAAAAGGAAGTAACAAGTTCCGTTTCACTGTAATTTACTTCGCGAGCATCATAAGCATATTTCAAAATTATTTTTAGATTTGCTTCGGCTTCTTCCAGATAGATTCTCTTTTTAGGCGCTGAAGCAATTTCAATTTTTTCATATTGCGTGGAATTAACCGGAAGGTTCTTTGCCAATTGCGGAAGTAAGTTTTCTTCAAAATATAATAAATAATTTTTTGGAATTAGTACTTCGCTATTATTGTTAATAAAATAATATAGTTGCTTGTAAGTTAGATTTGGAACACGGAAGATGTTATCATCAGCTAAAACCCACAAAGGATCATCTAAAACCGGAATTAT
This sequence comes from Ignavibacteriaceae bacterium, assembly GCA_041671545.1. Taxonomy (GTDB): domain Bacteria; phylum Bacteroidota; class Ignavibacteria; order Ignavibacteriales; family Ignavibacteriaceae; genus UBA1563. Next base: position 183,365 of record JBAZBI010000005.1, on the reverse strand, counting down.
TTGAGTTCCGATTTTTATCTTTTCCCCTTTAAAATAAAATTGTAGTTTTAGTGAAAGATCATCTCCAGCTTCATCAATTAAAAGTTCTGCCGAGCCAAAATCTTTTTGGACATAAATTTTTCTTCCGATTTTTCTATAACCCTCGGACAAATAAACCTCTCTCTCAGCAAGAAATAAAATGATCTCGGAGAACAACTTGGTTTCTTTTAAATGTTCTTTTAATCTTTCACCGGGATAATCTATTGAAATAAGATCCACGGAGTATTCACTGTAGTGTTTTGAGAGATGGTCAATTATTAATCTTTCGTGGAACGGCATCTCAGGTAAAGTACCTAATTTTGAACCATAAATAATTTCCGGTGAGGAGAAAGTTCCGTCATTTTTTATTTTCTGTCGTACAACGCGAAGAACAATTCTAAACTTTTGCGGTTCAAGAGCATAAGCGATTTTATAATTTGTGTTGGAGGAAACAACAGGTTTATCGCCAATTAATCCAGCAATGTTATATTTAAAAGTATTGAACTGCACTTCAGCTTTTTTCTTTTTAATTTCTTCAAGCCATTGCTCTCTGCTTTTGGGCAAAAGAGTCTCCCCGTCTTTCCCGGTTATTTGCGGAAATATTTTGGGATCGTAATATTTCACCTGATTCATAACTCTGATGTCCGCGAATTCTGATTCAAAGTATTCATCTTGATCAAAATCATCGTCATCAAAGTTGCTGTTTGTAATTTGGAAATAACGTAATTCATTCAATTTGTAAAGCGTTGCTACTATATGTTTACAGATGGCGGTTTCGTTATACGGGCAAGAGCATAATAAGTGAACTGGAATTTTTTTAGTATCAAAATCAATTTCTACTGCGTATGACATTGTTCCTTTTACGGAAGCTGTTACTTTTAGAGAAGAATAGTTTATTTGAGATACAGCTCCTCTAATAAAATAGAGATACCCTCGTTTCCGGATTGTGTCATCAACTAATTCATCTAATAATTCTCTTAATTTCTTCATCTTCTTATCATACTACATGTTTTGGTACGTAAATTAATAAAGTAGGATTAGTTTCCCCTCTATAATTCAGATAGGACTCAATTTTTCTCCATAATGAATTACAACAGGATTTAACAAACCATACTTCTCATTCACTTCTTCCACTAACGTTGGTCGAACAACGAGTAAAAGTTTTTTCTCCGAAGCAATTGCTTTAAAAATAATTCCGAAAAGTACCGGCTCCAAACCGGAACCACGCAGTTCTAAAGGACCGATCTCATCAATAATTACTAAATTATTACCACTTGCAATTGCCTCTATCAGTTTTTTCTTTCCCCAAAGAAAAGTTTCTTCTGAAAACGTGTAAGTGCCGATTGTGATGACTTTTTCTTCCAGCGCTACAGATTCAAGTTCCAATTTTCTTTTTTCACCGCTCACAACATCAACAAGATATTTAATTCCGTTAATCCGTGGTTGTAAAATGCCGCAGACATTGAGTTTCTGTAAAAATATCTCTTGCAAATAAGCCGACTTACCTACTCCCTTCTCTCCGGTATAAATGACCACGTTATTCATACAAATCAAATAACAAAATATTTATCAAGGTGAGTTTAATGAATATCTTTACTCGCGCAATCCCGGTGTGTTTAGCTGAGCGCGTATAACTCTCTTTAATTATTTCTTTGTAGTAAGGTAATGTATGCAGAATTGATTCAATTTCAACAGTGTATTTATTCTGGTTTGCAGCAATTAACTTTTTAAAATATTTCAGTGCAATTGGTCCTAGGAAGAAAAACCAGAGCAGTGTAATTCCGATAGCGCGAAAAATTGTAACAAGGATTGACCATGCATTGCCATTATGATTTTCCGAAACGAAATAAGAAATGAAAAGGGTTACAAATAAAATTAGAAAAACAATTACACCGGATAATTTTTGAAACCAGAGCTTTCTTTTCTTTTTGGTTGGAACTGAAGATTCATCTTTTACATTTTTTAATCTTTCCGGTGGAATTAAAAGTGACGAGTCCGTTAAGCCGGTCAACACTCTCGGAATCCGTGCGGCAATAATACCGAACAATGTTCCGAATATTAAGTGGAGCATTAAATAAATAGCGATTAAATAGTAACTAAAGTGAATATCAGCGCCGAAAAAATTAAATTGTTTCAAGATATAGTTGAAAAAAATATCTATCGACTTCCAGAGTGTTGTCCCGAATAGTATCGTTAGTAAAAACAGTTTCTGCATTGCAGAGTAAAGTGCAGCAAGGATCGCCAAAGAAATTGCAGATAGAGCAAAAAATTTCTTCGAAGAAAAAAGAAGTTCTCCCAATAATCCTTGAATGAGCACAGCGATAAAAGCTGCCAAGGGTGTGTATGGACTAGCAACTGCTTTAATTACGATCACAATAATTGCTGCTTTAACAATGTTACCTTTTTTATCAGAAAGAAAAGCAAGCAGGGTAATGAGTACAGAAGCGACTCCACCCACAATCAATCCGGTGAATGGAATATTAAAAGCGTGGAGCAATCCGCCAAGCGCTGCTTCATTCAGAGCCCATAATGCGGTTATTTTGGAAAATGATTTTCCCGACGCCGTAAATTTATATTGTGGAAGTGCCAATAATTGCTTTCAGATTCTAAAAGATAGGTTTCTTAATAAAAAAGTCTTACAAATTAATAATCAATATTTCTTCAAATTAAAATAGCCCCTCATTCTAAGAATTCAAAACTCAATATCTTAAAGGTATACCATACATTCTTTTTAAATCGTGAGCGAACTACATAATTGTTTCGAAGTGAGATGCTATCTCAAAATAGTCCTTCTCTCAAACTAAAAAAGTCCAAAAAACGAAGATTTTAATTGGCACTTAAATTGGATAAGTAATTAAAACAAACAGAAGAAATATTATGGAACTTTTACCGATTATTCAGCTAACAGTAGTGATCTTTGCAACCGTTGTACTTTTTATAATTCTTTTCTCTTACATGATCTACAAAGCGAAAGAGAAAAAGCAGACTCAACTTGCACGGAGAAGTGAATCGACAAATAAAAAACAAACAAGCTCACTTAAATTCACGCCGACTTTTTATAGTAACAATTACAACGCTAATGCGAATAAAGAACTAACTTATGTCGTCCCGAGGACGCACACACCGGTAGCTACTTTTGCTCATTCAAAGGCTGTGGAGAGATTTAATATAGTAAATAATCAAAACGTAAATTACCCTATTTACGAAACGGGTATAAAATCCGGTTTTCAGCCAAATTTAACCGTAGTGCAAGGATCTTCATATCGCGTTTCAGCGCAAAATAACATGGACAAAATCTCTTTCTCTTAGAAAGGTAGTTTTACAATTTTAAAATTGATGTAAAAACTTTTTATCTAATTTGTTTCAGATGGGGATCAATAATTGTTACTAACTCTAACACTCTCCTCCACTGTTCATCAACCATCAGGTTAGAACTCTTATCTCAGCAAAAGCATTTTCTTTATTTCTCTATCGCTTCCACTAACTATTTTATAAAAATATATTCCGCTTGAAAGATTCTTCGGATTAAATTCAACTTCATGAGTTCCCGCTTGCCTGAACTCATTTACAAGTATAGCGACTTCATTCCCCAAGACATCATAGACTTTCAAACTAACATTCTGGCTTTTTACCAATGAATACTGAATTACTGTAGTGGGATTAAACGGATTTGGATAATTTTGGAGAAGTTCAAAATTCCGAACAACTTCGTCATTTGATTTCACATCAGTAGGATGCGTGAACGTATATTGAGGAGAAAGCGCGACTATCTCGCTGTTATATTTTGCGATAATTTTGAAAGTGTAATCCCCTTGCTTGTTTATTTTAACTGCTACCGAATCATTCGCAGTGGTAAAACTAATGTTGGGATCTGTACTTCTAAACTCAAATGTTGAAATATTCTTGTAACCAATAACAAAAGTAGAAAGTGGAAGTTTTGTTGTTACCGCAGGTTCCAGGTTAATTTTCAAAGAATCAGCTTGCAGCCATTCAACATCAGAATAATTTGTGGGAAGATTTGCATCAATCCAACTGTAACGTCGAATGATCCAGCCTTTCAAATAAAGGACTTCATCTTCGTAAGTTTGACCTACATAATATTCCGGCCATTGATAGACTCCAAGAATAGGCCATTGAACAAAATTTCTTATTCTTGCTTCGGTGATCTCAAGAATTGTTTTATCCATATATCCCATAATTCCTGACAAGTTGAAAACCGTGGATTTTAACTCACTCCATCTTTTAGCAAATTTATTTTTAAATACCGGATCAGCAAATATTTTTTTTACCCAGAAAGGTGAACTCCAAATTCCTTCATACGGATTGAGCTCAGCTTCCCAACCGGACGATAACCAAGCATCTGCATAGTCAGCTAATCCGAAAGAAATATCATAATCCCACATTGGTCCAAAAACTAATCTTCCTCCCTCACTATCACGATTTTTATACATGTATGCACTTAACCGATAAGCATCAACCGTTTTCACAAATTCACTCACCAAGAAATAATCTACCAGAGCATCCATGTCAACAAAATCATAGTATCCAATGAACGGATCTTTGTAAGTACTTTTTGAAAGCGAAGTTTCAAATTGGGTGATGTAATTTCTTATATAATCTTCCTGAACCGGCAAAATATTTTCTGCATTCGGATAGACATGGACATAAGTTATCGGCGAAGGTTGACCCGGTGTTTTGGGATAGACAGATGGAAACACCGAATTAAAATATTTGTCACCCGGATCAATACGGTCTATTTTCATAATATAACCACCGGTTAATGCGTCACCGCTTACATCTGTGGTTTCCAACTTTTTAATATTTACTCTTCCCTTATCGCGTTTAACTTTTTCTTCAAGAATGAAAAGTCCCGCGTAATCTTTATTAATTATAACTTCGCAAAATCTTGTTCGCGAAGCATATCTCCCCATGTCGTTCCCAAGTTTAAAAGCTAGAACATTGCGAAGAAAAGTTTTATCAGTAAAAGAAGCATTCAAAACCCAATCACTCTCCGTAGGCAATCCAAGTAAGGGAACATTAACTGAATTACCAAGTGAATCTCTTAATTCGATTCCATATTGTTTCTTTGGAAATCCTTGAGAGCTATGTCCGCGAACTTCAATTCCAATTTTGCCGTTGAAACCATTGAATGCATCGGTTAGATAATTGGTTGTCCCCTTTCCATTATCGATTACTCCCATGTCTGCAGTTATTTTTGAAGCATCCGGGATATTCTGATTATGAGTGTTGATAATTATTATAGGAAGACTTGACGATCTGAAATTGACTTGAGCGAAAGTAGTTGAGCTGATTAAAGAAATTACAAAAAAAAGAGTAAGTGTTTTCATTTTCAATGAGGAAGTTTACGAATCCAAAATATTTTGCACTAAAATATAGGGGAAAAACTTCTTAGGTAACACATAAAAACAAAGCCCGTCACTCAAATGTGACGGGTTTCGCTAAGTACACCCGTAGGGATTCGAACCCCAAACCGTCTGATCCGAAGTCAGGTGCTCTATCCAGTTGAGCTACGGGTGCAGAAAACTTATGAACGATTAGAAATTATGATTTCCCGTTTTAAGAGAAAGATACTCTATCCAGTTTATCCTCCAAAGGAGGGTTGAGCTACGGGTGCAGAAAATTTAATTTAATTTCATTGTGAAAATACACTTACCCGCTCATATTTCAAAAATGTGAATCTTTTACTTTTTATCTAACCAATCCAACAGACCATTAATAAAAGTAAGTGGATGCGGAGGACAACCGGGAATAAAAAGATCAATTTTATTTTCTGCGAGGAATTTTCTTTCTATCTCTTTTGAGTTTTGAAATATTCCTCCGGATATTGCACACGTACCGACAAGAATAATTATTTTCGGCTTCGGCACTGCTTCGTAACAAATCTCAGTTGCCTTTGCCATATTTTTTGTAATCGGTCCGGTGATCACAATTCCATCGGCATGACGCGGTGAAGCGACAAATTCAATTCCAAATCTTCCCATATCGAAATTCACGTTACTCAATGCATTCAATTCAAGTTCGCATCCGTTGCAGCCACCGGCAGAGATTTGTCTAAGTTTTAACGATTTACCGAAATAATTTCTTATTTCTTCAGAAGCTTTTTCAACTGAGATGTTTGTCGTTTCATCTGTTACAATTAGATTTTCTTTTGTATCAGAAGCAATTTTGTATTCGTTCGTAAAATGAATGATATTCTCAGGACAAATTTCTTCACACAAAGGACAGAATACGCATTTTCCTAAATCAATTGTCACCGGATTCAATTTGATCGCATCCGTTGGACAAACTTCAGTGCATTTGTTACAGCCGTCGATACAAGCTTTTTTCTCAATCTTCGGTAATCCTCGAAATAGTTTTGGCAACGATGCATTCCTAACATCATGAACTATCGGATCACCTTGAAGTACTCGTAATTTTATTGCGTCTATCATAATGGTTTTTATTTAGTAACGCAGATTAATAATCTGCGTTACAATATTTTTTTATAAATCATGTCCTGCATAGGACAAATCAAAACTCTTGTTGCACAATGGAAAATCTGAAATTGCAGTTTTGCGTAATGCTAAATTGAGTCCGTACCAATTATTGAATGAAGGATCTTTAATCTTATACTGAATCATCTTTCCGGATTCGTCTGTAAATGCCGTGTGAACAATTTCTCCACGCCAACCTTCTACGATTGAAATAGTCCCGGAATTTGGTTCAACGTTTCCGCAATCACTTTTAATTTCACCTTCCGGAATATTTTGGAACTGTTCAAAAATGAAGCGGAGTGATTCATCAATTTCTAGAGCGCGAAGTCGTGCACGCGCAAATACATCTCCCGTTGGTAAGGTAATAAGTGAGACTGGGAAATAACGATAAGCTCCATACGGAAAATTAATTCTTGTATCAGTCTCAATACCGGATGCACGTCCGGCAATTCCAACCAAACCAATTTCTTGCGCAATATCATTTTTTACGATTCCGGTATTTTCAAATCGCGTTAATGCTCCGGTTGAGGAAAACAAAAAGTTATTTATTGCATTTACATCTTTTTTTACAATTTCTAAATTGCTCATTACTTGATTTATGATTGCATCATCAAAAACGAAACGAACTCCGCCATAAATATATAACCCGCGACCAAAGCGGGAGCCACACAACATCGCTAAACTATTTATCACAAGCGTTCTCAATCTGCCGTATGAAGAAGCCACAATTGCCAGTCCAACATCGTTTGCAACTCCGCCAAGTCCGGATAAGTGCATGGCAATTCTTTCAAGTTCTTCGGCAAGAGAGCGAATTACTTGAGCACGAAAACTGATTTGTGTATCTGATAAACTTTCAATTACACTGCAATGAGCATATGTATGACCAATGACAGTGTCGCCAGCGACTGATTCAGAAAGAATTATTTTTTGTTGTTGGTTTGCGTTCAACATCATAGTTTCTAAGCCGCGATGTTGGTAACCTAAATTAATTTCGAGATGATAGACTAATTCACCATGGCATTGAAAACGGAAATGCCCCGGTTCAATTACTCCGGCATGTATTGGTCCAACAGCAACTTCGTGAACTTCATCGCCTTCCAGTTTATAAAACTTATACGGAATATCACCTAAAATTGTATTTTGTTTTCTCACCGGACGAAGCCACGGATGATCAATTATTTTGTATCCATCATTCTCGGCCAGTTCGCATTCAAAATAATTTGTTTGTGGAAATTGATTTGCAAAACTATTGATCACCAAATTATCCGGTGAAAATTCTGCGCCGATTATGTGAATTGAAGATGATGATGGATCAACAAGAAGTGAAATAATTTTGTGCTTTACCTTTTTATCAACCAGGAATAAACCGATCATCCGGTAACCGAATGAAAGTCCTTCTGATACCGAATCATGAAAATCACTTTGGGTTAAGAATTGAATCTCTTCAACTTGAAAACGCTGATTATTTTGTACTTGAAGAGAGATCATAGTTTAATTCCAAAATCTTTTGAAATATTAACAATATTTTCGCGCAAAATATTCGGGGAAACAACTGCAATGGCGATCAATAAAATCAGCAGTACAATCGCGGCAAAGTGAATGATCTCAAAACGTTCTTTTTCTACCGCGATGTTTTCATTTTCATCTTTTTTGTACAACATCTGAAATAATGTTTTTCCCATATTAATAAAAATGAAAAGAAGAAGAAACATCGTAACGGCTAATATCCACGGTTGATTGGAAAAAAGCATTCCCTCAAAGATCATTAATTCACTGAAAAATATTCCAAATGGTGGAATTGCAGAAATTGAAAGAAACGAAATTAAGAGAAGCCAACCGCTCCAAGGCAAAATGTTCAGCACCGATCTCACTCCATCTACTTCTCTTGTTTTATATTTGTAGTGAATGTTTCCGGCAGAAAAAAAGAGTACTACTTTATTGAGTGAATTATAAATGATGTGGTACATCGCGCCAACAAACGCTAATCCACCGATTCCGATTCCTAAAGTTATAATTCCAAGATGCTCGATACTTGAATATGCAAGCATCCGTTTGTAATTATTCACCTTAAACATAAAAACAAAAGCGAAAAGAAGTGAAAGCAAACCGCCGATGATCAAAATTGTTTTTGCAAATGCATAAGTTGATGTCGGCTGCACAATTTGAAATATTCTCATTACTCCAAGCAGAGCCGTTACACGTAAAGAGCCAGACATCAACGCTGCAATTGGACTTGGTGAATTGCTCGTTGCATCAACATCTGCGGAGTGCATTGGAGCTATTCCGATTTTCGTACTTAAACCAACAAAAATAAATATGAAACTCGCTTTCAACCAAACGGGATTTAATGTCCGGGCATTTTTTACAAATTCTGAAAAGAATAACTGCTGTCCTTCGAGTGGAGTTCCCTTTGCTGAAAGTGTTAAGAATAATATTCCGATAAATGCCAAAGCAATTCCAATTGAAACAAGGAAAAGATATTTCCACATTGCTTCAAGCGCTTCTTCGTTCCTATAATAATAAATTAACGGTGCAACACTCAATGTTGTACCTTCTGCGGCAACCCAGTACATTCCATAATGGTTGCTGAGAATTGCAGCAGTATTTGCGAACAGATAAAAATTGAGAAGTAAAAAATAGAATCTCTTCCCTTCTTCAGAATTTGGTGTAACCGGTCTTTTCAAATATGAAAACGATACCAGCACTACCCAGAAATAAATATTTGAAAGGACAAGTAAAAATAATTTGCTCAATGAATCGGTGCTGAAGAAAAAAGGCAAATCTGTTTTATACCAGCCGATGAAGATCATCAACGACAAAAGTAAATGAATCGCACTAACGAATAAAGAAATCGAATATTGAAGACGAATGTTTTTTAGGAAATAACAAACACCAGCCGATAGCAGCGGAATTAATATCAATACAGAAAATTCAAACATCAGTCTTTAAGCCTCCCCAAAGCAGTCACATCAAAACCGGATAAGGTTGAACTGATTTTGTTCATGGCAATTCCCATTAAAAAGACCACAACGAAAACATCGAGAAGCGTTCCAATTTCGATCATCATCGGTAATTCGGAAGCGACGGCAGTACCGAATAAAAATATTCCGTTTTCAAGCACTAAAAATCCCGCAACATGAATGATTAATTTTTTTCTAAAGATGATTACAAATATTCCGACAACTATTGCTGAAAATCCGCCGGCAAATGGGATCGTTTCTATACTCGTACTTTTCGACAAAATGTTTGACGTAACAAAGATTATGATCATTGCAAAAATAACAAGAAGTTGAAAAGTAAATTGTTGAATCGTCGGTTCGATCATCCGTTTGATGTCAAGATCAAGAATAATTTTATTGATATACCGCGGAATTAAAATCACTTTTACGACGAACAATGTTGTGGGCAAAATAAACGCATACACTGAAAAGTGGTTGAGAAACGGGAACACTAACAAAACAGTTAGAAGAATTCCTTGAAACCGCAAAACTGAAACATACGCTTTTACCCGCGAAGTTACAGCGAGATAAAAGAGAGATAAACAAAAGAGAATACTCAAAACATTTTGCATAATGAATCTTATTTCGTAAAAGTATAAATAAGTAAATTCAATATTCCGATTGCCGTTGCAAACAAAAGGTATTGCGGAATATTTTTCATCTTGAACCGTGATGTTATTGTTTCAACTACTGCCAGAGTAACCGATAGGATCGCTATTACAACCACAAAGATCACAATACCAACCGTATAACTTTTAACTCCGAAAGGATAAAAGAAAGAAGTTTCGAGTATGACATAAATAAATAATTTGATATAACTTGAATATTGATAGAGAAATAAATCAACTCCGGAGTTGTCCAGTATCATCACTTCGTGAATCATCGTTAATTCCAAATGCGTATTTGGATCATCAACCGGCATGCGAGAGCATTCTGTAATAGCAAGGATAAATGCTGATGTTGAACAGACGATTATAAAAATAATGTAAGTAACATTATCCAATCTTATTGAATGATAAATATCATAAATTGAAGTTAGTCCGCTCATAAATGCGATGCTTCCAAGAGTGAAGAAGAAAATCGGTTCTGCAAAAATTGCAAAAGCTGCTTCACGCGCGGCTCCCATTCCCTCAAACGAACTGCCAATATCCATCGCGGCAAGAATTTGGAAGAACCTCGCCAATCCTAAAATATAAGCGAATAAAATAATATCTCCTTCAAAACTAATCACGGGATGAGCTAAGCCAATCGGTAACATTGCCGCAGCTATGACAACCGCTACCAAATTAACTACCGGAGAAATAGTGCTGATGAATGAAGAACTACCGGCGTTAATCGTTTCTTTTCTTAGTAACCGTTGCAAATCATAATATGGTTGTAAAATCGGAGCTCCGATTCTTCCGGTAAAAATCGCTTTCAACTTATTTACTAATCCGGCAAACATAGGAGCCAGAAGCAAAATGCTCAGTACCGAAATAATTCCTTGTAACATTTAATTTAATTCCATAAGAACGCTATCAAACTGTAAACGGCTAAAATTATTAAAATGAAAGTGATGTAATATCGAATATCGGTGTGACTCAAAAATTCGATTTTTGAAATCACAGAATTGAATTTCCAATAACCTTTGAGAACCATTTTGTTGTCTACTAAATCTTCAGAATGACTTTCAAAACTTTCCTTTGGAGGGAATATTGCTTTTGATGGTTTTATATTTTTATGATAGACTAACACAGACTTTGATATCTCGTTCAACTCATCTGCAAATGAAGAAGCTGTGTATTGCATCCGTGGATTTATATTTTCGTATCCGCATCCCCAAGCATCGGCAGTTCTTCTTCCATATTTCTTCTGAACAGCTCGATTCCATAAATAGACCAAAACAATTCCGAGCAACATCACTCCAAAAATCAAACTGATATAAGACCAATTAATGTTGAGAAGCTCTGCTGAAGAATTAACCGGAACAAATCCATTATCCAATACTTTATTAACTATTCCAATAAACGGTTGAGGAAAAAAACCAATGACGATACATAGCAAAGCTAACATTCCTAGAGAAAGATATTCATAAATAGAAATGTTAAAATCTTTTACTTCATTTCTTTCGTTCCCAAGAAACATGATTGAATTTATTTTAGTGAAACAAGCAACCGCCAATCCGCCAACGAATGCCAATCCGACAGCGGATAAAAGCATAATGAGCGGATAATAATTTTTTAACTCTCTGGCGGTTATGAAAAATCCATTGTAAATAATGAACTCGGAAATAAATCCGTTAAGCGGAGGAATTCCGCTAATTGCGATTGAGCCGATGAGGAATAACATTACAAAATATTTTCCACGGTGAACAAGTCCACCCATCAATTCAATGTTTCTTGTTCCCAAATTTTGATAAATCACTCCGCTGCCAATGAACAATAAACTTTTAAATATTGCATGGTTCAATGTATGCAGTAAAGCGCCGCCAAATCCAAGAACTTGTATCGGTAGTGACTGATAAGCCGACCCAATAAAACCAATACCAATTCCTATTCCGATGATCCCAATATTTTCAACCGAATGATACGCCAAAAGTTTTTTAATATCATGTTGAGCCAAAGCATACCAAACGCCATATATCGCGCTGATCATACTTACCACGAGCACAAGCCATCCAAGCCATTCGGGAGTTGGATTAAGAAATTGAAACGTTCGCAAAATTCCGTAAATACCTGTCTTAATTATTATTCCGGAAAGAAAAGCACTGAAAACTGTTGGAGCAATCGGATGAGCTCTCGGAAGCCAAAAGTGAAACGGCATAAATCCCGCTTTCATTCCAAACGCTAGTAACGATAATGCATAGGCGATAACGAATAAACTTCCGGTTTCGGGGGAAAGATGAAAATCGCTAAAGAGCCAACTTTTTGTTTGATGGTGAAGTAGAAAGAAAAAGATGAAAAGAAGATAAACTACTATATGATTCATCACGAAATAATAAAAGCTTCCCTGCTGCACTTCTTCTTTTTCTTTCTCGAAGATCATTCCGAGATAAGCTGAAATGCTCATCACTTCCCAGAAGATTAAAAATAATATTGAGTGATTTGCGGTGACCAACAATTGGGTAGAAACAAGCAGCAAAGTATAAAATACAAGCGTGCTTCTAACCTTCTTCCCTTTTTCGATGTAATGCTTAAAGTATGAATAACTGTAAATAGTTATTGGTATTGCAACAAGTTGAATGATGCACAAAAAATATAACGCGAGTGCATCGAATCGGAACAAATTATTTGGAATTCCGAAGAAGCTAAAACTTTGTGTTGGAGAATTTGAATAAACAAGTTTAGTGAAGGAAGAGATAAATCCTAAAAGTAATCCGATAGTGAGTAAGCAATGAGTAACAATTGACGCCTTCCTATTATCCTGCAGAAAACCAATAACGATGGCAGAAAGAAGTTGAATAACTATCGCGTAAAAGAATAACTCCATTTTATTTTGCGATCATTATTTGTTATTCATAAAGTTTACTTCCATAACATTTATCCCTTTCTGGTTCCCTCAATTTGAGTAATAATATTTATTATCTCCTGATAATCAAATCGTTTTTCAAGTGCATTTCTAAACGATTCTTGAGAGAGCAGAAAACTTAAATGTGCTAACATGCTTAAATGCTGTTTAATTGTCTGCGAAATCATTAGAATAATTGTGTGAACCGGTTTTCCATCGAGAGATTTCAGATCAAGAGATTCTTTCGGGAAGAAAAAATTTATCAACGGTTTGTTCTTTCCAACCATTAGCGGAATACGGGGATGCGGAAGACTTATTCCGTTTCCAATGGCAGTACTCATTAATTCTTCACGGTTCTTTAGTAACTGAACGATAATAACTTTGTCAACATTTTTATCAAGATCAAGCAAGTTGACCATCTGCTCTATGTAAGTTTTTTCAGAAAGATCACAATCATAAAAAAAAGAATTTTCATCAAGTATTGTATTTAACGTATCTACATGATACTCGCTCAGCTTTTCGTGACTGGAAATATTGATCGGGATATTCCTGCTGAGTGCCCACTCGATAATTTGTTGTTTGTTAAAAAGAAGTTTGTCTTTAATCGTTTGAAAAGGAATTTCTTTCTTTTTAATTAATCCTTGAATTTCCTTTTCAGGTTTCAAAAGTAAAACAGAAATATCCTTTATCGTTAGGTCCAATGTACAATCCTTAAATTAATTATATGAGTGATATCTTTTTAGAGAACATTACTTTTCCATTTCTCTTTTAACCGTCGCCACAAAATCTGTAGGTCTTCCCAGCTTCTCCAGACCAAGAATTTCGCGTGCGCGGTCTAAAGCGTCATCAATATTACCAAAAATATTTTCTTCTCCAACTAAGTCGAATATCCCTGCTTGCGTCATTGCAAATAATGGTTGTGTATGTACACCGGACAGAATAATTTTTGTCCCTTGTTTTATGGCATCATTGTAAAAGTCTTTTATCGTCTGCATTCCCGTTGCATCTACTGCCGGAACATTTCTCATTCTTATAATTCTAACTTTCGGCGGCGCTTCAATCATTCTCATTTCTTCTTTAAATTTTGAAGCAGCACCAAAGAAGAACGGTCCGTTAATTTCAAAGACTTCAACTCCTACCGGAATTAATTTTTTATCAACAGCATTTGGGTCCGGCATATCTTCTTCATCTTCTAATTCCCTTGTTATAACACTTACGTTGGAAACCTCCGACATACGTTTCATAAAGAGTAAAACGGCTAAGATCATTCCGATCTCAATAGCGATAGTCAAATCAAACAATACAGTTAAAGAGAAAGTTGTGAGCAAAACTATAACATCGCTCTTTGGGCTTTTTAATAGTGTTTTAAATGCATGCCACTCACTCATGTTATAAGCAACGATAACTAGAATAGCGGCTAACGTTGCCATCGGAATTAATTTTGCATAGTTGCCAAAGAAAAGCATAATTAGCAAAAGAGTTATTGCATGGATTATTCCCGCTACAGGTGTTCTTCCACCATTTTTAATATTTGTAGCCGTTCGTGCAATAGCTCCCGTTGCCGGTATTCCTCCAAAGAGAGGCGTAACAATATTTGCTAAACCTTGAGCAACAAGTTCCATATTACTTCGGTGTTTTCCTCCGATCATTCCATCGGCAACAACCGCTGAAAGAAGTGACTCAATTGCTGCGAGTATTGCAATGACGGTTGCCGGAGCTATCAAATTTCTTATGAGAGTTAAATTTATTTCTACCAGATGCGGAGTTGGTAAATTAGATGGGATTTCTCCGAATTTACTTCCGATTGTATCTACCGGTAATTTGAAGATAATAACTAACAATGTAGAAACTATGATTGCTACCAAGGAGCCAGGAACTTTATGTGTCACTTTCGGCCAAAAAATCATGATTAACAAAGAAAGCGCTGCAATTCCAAAGACGGAATAATTTATTGTTGAAAAAGCTCCAAAATAGGCAATCCATTTTTCATGAAATTCTGCCGGAATTTTGGGGATTTGCAAACCAAAAAAATCTTTTATCTGAGTAGAAAAAATCAGCAGCGCTATTCCGCTTGTAAAGCCAACTACAACAGGATACGGAATAAATTTAATAAGGGAACCGAATCGCGCTAAACCCATTATGACTAATATTATTCCGGCCATAATAGTGGCGATCGTTAAGCCGGTAGTTCCATAATTCTGAACAATTCCATAAACAATAATGATGAAAGCGCCTGTGGGTCCGCCGATTTGTACACGGCTGCCTCCAAACACCGAGATAATAAATCCCGCAATGATCGCAGTGATAATTCCTTTTTCAGGAGTTACGCCGCTTGCGATGGCGAATGCAATAGCTAATGGTAAAGCGACAATTCCAACTATCACCCCGGCAGTAGCATCAGCTATGAATTGAGTTTTGTTATAATCTTTTAAAGTTGTAAAAAGTTTAGGTTTAATTATGGGCATTTTCTAGTTCAATGATAATTATGAGAATAAAAATAAATTTGTTGCTAAATATAATGAATTTTGAGAAATCACTTTTGAGAAAATGATTTCAAGTCGAAAGTAACTTTTCTGGTCCTGAGGAATTAGAGTATAAATCTGAGATACCCGATAGTTTTAAAAATTACACTTGTTACAAATGTCACGAACACAACGAAGCAAAACTAATATCAGAACATTCGGAAGAAGGAATTCGCGACATCCGGAATTGTGTAAAGTGTCACCGCTCATCAAATAAAGATGATGCGGAAAACGAGGGTCGCGGTGGTGCAAAACAAGAAGGTGGAGATCATTCTGAAGAAGATGATTAAGTTAAGAATAGAACGAAAGAGCCGCAATTTATGCGGCTCTACAATCTTCGGGAAAATTTTTAAACACTATTTTGTGAGAATAAATTTCTTGGTTGCCATAAAGGAACCTGTCGTTAATCGATAAAAATAGACTCCGCTTGAAAGTTTACTTCCAGCGTTATTGGCGGAAAATTTCACTTCATATCTGCCTGCAGTTTTTTCAGCATTCACCAATTCAGCCACTTCTCTTCCAAGAGGATCAAATACTCTTAACTCAACTTTCCCGTTAACGGGCAATTCGTAACTGATAACTGTTTCGGGGTTAAACGGATTGGGGTAATTCTGTTCCAACGCAAATTGAGTCGGCGCTTCAACTTTCACTTCAACAACATCACTGTATTCATACTTACCGTCAAAATCTATTTGCTTTAAGCGGTATTCTGCTTTTCCAGTCGGCGGAGTTGCGTCTGTAAACGAATAATTTTTTGGTGAATTGGAATTACCATGACCTTGAACGAAACCAATTGTTTCCCAACCTCTCCCGGCTTCGCCACCCTCTCCTTGGTAAGGAGAGGGACGGGGTGAGGTCCTTTCTATTTCAAACCCGTAGTTATTTACTTCTGTTGCTGTCTGCCAATTCAATAAAACTTTTCCATCAATAACATTTGCTGTAAACGAAGTTAACTCAACCGGCAGTGCACTGGATGTTACGCCATATCTGTTTGCGAGATAATGTTCTACTGTACTTCTATCTGATGTGCTTAAATTTGTGTTGTAAAATATTACTTCAGCAATATCTCCGTTAAAATAATAGGTTCCATCGCTACGCACACCAAGTTGAAGAGCGCCGGAATTGGATGATAGAATATTCGCGCTTGATGTTCCTCCATCAGTTCCATCAACACGAACTGCGCCGCCGCTTGATGAAGCTCTTCCAGAAAATATATGTGCGTTGCCATCTGTAAAAGCTCCCGATGATCCTAAATCTAAATAGGCAGATGTGATTGGTATAAACCTCACCCCAACACCGCTCAGATGATATTCAAATTGTTCTGTCGCATTTCCGCTTACAAGAAACTGAATGCTGCTTGAACTCGATTTTGCCACAATAAACATTTCGTACGGATTGCCTTGTATTCCAAGTGTTGCAGAAGTTGGCAAAGTTAGTTTTGAATTCGTTCCATTAAATCTAATTACCGGATTTCCATTCATGGAATTAGAAACAAGTGTTGGTTGATTTGCACTTGTGCTTTGCGAAGCATCATTATCAAAACCGGAAACATCTCCCCAATTTGAAACGGCTGAAGTTGCTGATGTTACAGCCAAATCCGAGCGAAGATGTAATTTTAGATTTGTTGTTGGGATTGCCGTACTTAGAAAAATTTTCTTTGCCGAACTTTGAGTTGTTGCAGCAACAAGTTTGAAGTAATACATTGTTTCGGTGGTTAATCCGGTTACAGTTGCGCTTACATTTAAGCTTCCGCTTCCCGGCACTGTTCCGCTTTGCGCAGTTGTGCTTTGGTTTAAATTGGCAGGGTCGGTTCCGTAAATAAAATGGTAATCTACATCAGCACTTGAAAAAGAGCTGTTGGCAATTGCCCCGTTCAATGTTAACGATGTTGATGAAGCGATTGATGCGGAACTTACAGAAGGTGTTAAAGCCGAACCGGGTGTTGCAGTGGCTATTTTTAATAAGCCGTTGTTACAATATGCTGCATTGCCAAATGCGGGACCGGTGTAGATATTGCCCCATGGAGGACCATAGTTCATTCCGGTTGGGTCCCAAACGGTTGTATAAACGCTCCAATTTTCGTTTGCGAGTGTAATGGTTCTGCTTTCATACGCGGCAAGAGTGTAACTGTTTTCAGTTCCACCGGCGTTGCGCAGAACAAATGTATGCGCAGCATCATCGCGGTTGTAAAGTTCAAAATCGGCTGTAGTTGCAGTTGTTGATAATGAAGTTACTGCCAGCCAGCCCATTCCCTCGTAAATGTAACTGTATGGTTCTGAATATAAAAAAGGTACTCCGGCAACACTCATTTCTGTTGTGGTTTTATCTGCCACTAAATAAGCAATAGAATTTGCGGCTATAGTATATGGATAGGTTGTTGATTGGTTCAATAAGTTCAAATCCACCGGATAATTGTTTCCGTTTTCAATTCTGAACATAAATTTATCCGATGCAATAGCTCCCGTTGCAGTCATCCATACCCTTTGCCGGGCTAATTGAGTTTCCGAGCAAATTTGGTCGTTGGTTAACACTTGCAAGAAAAGATTATTAGCATAATAAAATGCACAAACACTTCCTTTGGGAGCGAAGATCTGTTGTGTTTGATGTGATCCAATTATTACATTGCCGGTATATCCGTCTCCGGCATTATAATTAACAGTTACCTCAGATTGATCATTATTTTCCATGTCAAAATTTGCCAATGTTTGGCTATCGGAACAAGTAGCTCTAATAAAAATGTTACGGGTTCGGTGAATGGGAATGGCTGTAAAGTCTCTGCCGTAATATGTGCCGTTTTCGTTGGTAACTTTTAAGCGGTAATGGATCAGCCGCTCTTGTGTTGAACTGGTGTGGGTGTAGTTAATGGTAACGGCTGCATTTACGGCATAACCGTAATCACCGGTTACATTTGCGGGGTTTGCGGCTATACTATTGCCATAACTTGTGGTAAGTCCGTATTCAAAACTTACCGAGCAATTGGTGTAATTGGCATTTACAGCACCGTTTAATGTTGCCGAAACAGAAAGATGGGAAGAACCTTCCGGTGTTTCTGTTGAACTTACGCCCGATGCTTTGAGGGTTAATACAATTGGCGTTTGGGCGTTAAGCATTATGTTAAAAATGAGAATTATTAAAGCCGAAAAAAAGATTTTTGTTTTCATTTCGAATTCTTTTGTTGATAGTTTATCAAAATAATATTACGCTTCGATACAAAGCTATCTTATAGTATCAGCTCAAACAATAGCCAGTTTGGGTAAGTGTGATGTGGGCGGATTTGGTAATCTTACTCTTAATCATAATCTTTTTCTTAATTCGATTCAGAAACATGAAAACCAAGTTTTTATATATCATCCCTAAAGGGATTTTTTGCTGCTTTTATTTATTTTTCTACCAATATTTAATCCCTAACGGGATAGATATTTCTTCATCCCAGAGGGATGAAATCTCGGTAGAAAAGAGAGAAAAGACAGAACAAAATGCCGTAGGCATGATATAAAAAACTTCGTAATTCATCATTCCTTGTCCATTATTCGATATTCAATTATCGTTAACATGTTATTACTAACGGTTCTCTAAGCGCCTACAAAGTGTCATTTGTAAAATTAATTTTTCAGATATTTTACAACTGCTTCCGTGCGGGAGTGCACTTGCAGTTTTTCATAAATCTTGCGGAGATGATTGTGAACGGTATCTGGGCTGATTATCAACTCAGCGGCAATTTCTTTATAAAGATATCCCTTGGAAAGAAGCTCCAGTATTTGTTCTTCGCGCGGACTTAATGAAGGTTCACCTCTTTTATTTTGCTTTGGCTCCCGGTGAAATGACTGGACTACTTTACGGGCAATTTGAGCAGACATAGGTGAGCCGCCTACTGAAACTTCCGTTAAAGCTGTTAAAATATCTTCCGGCTTTGTCAGCTTAAGTAAATAACCAACCGCTCCGGCTTGAAGTGATTGGAATATTTTGCCGGTATCTTCATAAACCGTAAGCATTACAATCAGAAGTTCAGGCATAAGCTCTTTCAACTTATGTGTGCATTCAATTCCATCCATACCCGGAAGGTTTATATCCATTAATACAATTTCCGGAGATTTATTCCGCAAATCTTTCAAAGCAGTTTCCGAATCCGGGTAAGCACCAACACATCTAAAACCCTCCGACTCTTCCAGCAGCGTTATCATGTTACTACGAATTTTTTCATCATCTTCTACAAGTGCAACACGTATCATAAACTTTCCTAATTGGTGTTTCAACTTAGCGCAAGGTTCCGTGCCGTACAATAGCCAGTTTGGGCTATTGAGTTTGGAAAGATTTTAAAGGAAGAATAATTCTTGTTGTTGATCCATTATCAATTACGCTTTCCATCGTAACTTTGCCGCCAATGCTTTCAATTCTACGTTGGATATTTTTTAGTCCGTTTCCAAACGTGCGTACATTACTCATATCGAATCCGCGGCCATTATCTTTAACTGTAATTGATAATTCTTCCTTATCCGTAGAAAGAAATATTGATGCAATGGAAGCATCTGCATGCTTAACTATATTATTCATCAACTCTTTAACAGATAGAATAATGTTGTGCCTAACTTCGGAGGGAATATTATAGCCGGGCAGTTCGGGCGGAAAATCAAGTCTGCAGCGAATGTCAGCTTTACTTAAAAATTCCGTTGAGCATTGTCCAATAAAAGATGCTAAGTTTTCGAGCGAATCGTTTTTAGGATTCAGTGACCATACAATTTCGCTAAACGTTGTTACAACATTTTCCGAAGCGGTGGATATTTCTTCCAGCTTTTCCAAAACATCATTAGCGCTAACATTTTTTTGTTTTGCCATTTCGCTTACAAGCCGTATCTCGGTTAAGCGGGAACCAATTTCATCATGAAGGTCGCGAGCAATGCGCAGACGTTCCCGTTCCATCGCGGCTTCGTGTTCCGATTTCATAATTCTCTCCCGTACGCGCCGCATAATTAAGAATCTTATTACAGTAATTACAATTCCTAATGCAATAAGTATTACAGCTATTTTAAACCACCAAGTCATATAAAATGGTGGCAAAACAATAATATCAATAGCGGCTTGATTCTTTCCCCAAACGCCGTCGCTGTTGGCGCCTCGAACACGAAACCGGTAATTGCCGGGATTTAAGTTTGTAAATGTTGCTTCGCGAACAGTTCCGGCGTTTACCCAATCGTCATTAAACCCTTCCAGTTTATACTCGTACAAGTTGTGTTTAGGAGTAGTGTATTCAAGCGCGGCAAATTCGAATGAAATAACATTCTGAGCATATTCAAGAATTATTTTCTCTGTTGTTTCAATTGATTGCTTTAACGGCGACGATTCATCTTTGAATGAAACACGTTTATTAAACAGCTTAAATCCGGTTAATACAATTTGAGGAGCGTTACTATTCGTACGGATATTTTTAGGAAAGAAAGCATTGTAACCGAGAATTCCGCCGAAGTACATTTTGCCGTCCGGTGCTTTGTAATATTCTCTCCGGTTGAACTCATTGCTCTGCAGTCCCGTTTCAACATCATAGTTTTTAAATGATTTGCTTGCCGGGTTAAAACGGCACAAACCTTTGTTGGTACTCATCCACAGATTGCCTTTATCATCAGCAAGAATTCCATAGACAACATTGTTTGGCAATCCGATATCTGTTGTTATATGGTCACACTTTCCCGTTGCTTTTTCAAAATGATTTAGCCCGCCCCCTTCCGTTCCAATCCATAAATATTTATCCGGATGTTGTTCATCTTCAGCAATAGAAAGAATTTGATTATTACTAAGCGAAGAATTGCCGCGCAGTTCTTGATGATAAGCAGTAGTTAAATTTTTCTGCGGATCGTAACGAAGCAATCCGCGGTCTGGTGTTCCAAGCCAGAAGATATTATTATGATCAACAAGAGTAACCGAAATATCAGAATAGCCCGCGGCACCGGATTTATTTAGGTACTCGGGAATCATTCTCTTATCATTGTATAGCCGTATATGTGTAAATGTATTTTTATCTGCGTTAAATCTATTTACACCGCCAACAGTAGCTATCCAGATTGTACCGAAATTATCTTCAAACACATCACTTACTGGCCAGACCGGTACAGACGGTATGTTAGAAGAATTTGTGCTTATGCGTTCAATTAGTTTGCCGGATTCGTCTATTCTAAGAAGACCTGTGTGTGGAGTAGCTATTAAATACTCACCAGTTTTAATTTTTTTGATAGGAAGAAACTCCGTGCCTCTTCCATTCAACAGAGTACTAGAAATACTGCTAAAGTATTTATGAAGAGTATTTACAGCTGTTGGGAATGCTTCATTCAAAAACACTCCCGGTGTGGAGTGAAACATTTTTGTGTTCGGGTTATACTTCATCACTCCCCAGCCGCCGGTGCCAAGCCAAAAGATATCGGATTTATCTTTACACACTGCATTTGTAAACCATTTATCTGATGGTTCGCTAAGCACGAGATATTTTTTCTCCCGTATATCAAACGCAGCAAAAAGCTGAAATGAAGAAATGTATAACGTGTTATTAACTTCGAGTATATTGCTAATTAAACAAGGGTTTCCGTTCGAATCACGTACCGGGTAATGTAGAATTTTCCCGGAATGAGTATCGTAAAGATTCAATCCCGACGCAGTACCAAACCAAACCATTCCTTTTTTATTTACCGAAAGAGAGGTAACATCATTCAAGTATTTTAATTCTTGTCCGTCTTTGTCTTTTGGAAGAATATGCGAGAACGATTTGCTCTTCGGATTGTAGTAATTTAATCCGCCCTGTGCTGTTGCAATCCACAACAGTCCGTCATCGGATTCACTAATTGCATGAATATAATTGGAACTAACGCTGTTAGAATTTGATGCTTGATGTATAAATCGCTGAACGGCAAAAGTTACCGGATTTAATTTGTTTAATCCACCGTCAGTAGTACCAACCCAGAGAAACCCGTCGCGGCTTTCGAATATACACGTGATATAATTACTGCTGAGCGTTGTTGTATCCGCACTGCTTGTAATTTGCACAAACGATTCTTTAGCGCGGTCATATAAATTTAATCCTCCACCGTTTGTGCCAACCCATAAACGTTGATGAGAATCTTCAAAAACAATAGATACATTGTTTTCCGATAATGAAGTTGAATCGGCTGGGTTATGCCGGTAGCAAATAAATTCATATCCATCGTAGCGGTTAAGACCATCCTTTGTCCCAATCCAAAGAAAACCTTTTTTATCCTGCCAGATGCTGTAAATGTAGTTTTGTGAAAGACCTTGATCAATAGTTAAAAATTCTGAAGCTTCCTGAGGAAACATCATAATTGAGAAAAATAGTATTGCGAGTGTGAAGCCTATAATTCTCATACAGTTAGTATGTTCTCGGTCATATAGGATTGATTTAACCAATGGAAGATTGATGAATCCATTTTTGCAGTTCAATATAAAACTAACCGGCAAATTCGCAAAAAATATTTTTTAAACCGTTTCCATATTTGCGTGTGTTATTAATATCAAAGCCGCATCCGTCATCAACAATTAAAACGAGTAAATCGTTTTTTGTTACGGTTAGCTGCATCGTAACAAGAGAAGTCATGCAAATCCCATCATTGGAATTTTTTTACCAGAAGTAAATTTGCCGAAGCTGTATATCCTATTTGTGTCGATGTAAACTTCAAATATTTTTTCGATACGACTAACAAATAGCGCCGAATTGGTTTCGTCATGATTTTCTAAGCGAAGTCTTATCCATAAATCTCTTTTGCCGGGAATGATTTGAATATCGGATGGTTTGTCTATATACCTCCAAGATGGATTATGATCATTGTCATTCATCCAAAGAAATTTTTCGTTGGCATCAATTGGAGAATCACCCCAACGGTATTGCCAACAACCTATCGATGTAATAGGTTTTTGTTCAGCATAAGTTAAATGAACAAGAAATGCTAAATATAAAAACAGAGAGTATGTAAACGATCGCGTAGTTATCATCTGATATCAAAAGTCGCTTTATTTCTTTTTGTAAATATAAAGCTAACAAGTCTAATTATTCAGTCAATCGTGATTTACAAAGTGACAACTCTTTTTGGATATAAAATGAAAAAGCTCGAATACGTTTAATATTCAAGCTTTTTAAAGTGCACCCGCAGGGATTCGAACCCCGAACCTTCTGATCCGTAGTCAGATGCTCTATCCAATTAAGCTACGGGTGCGGTTTGTTTGATTTTTTACAAGTTTTTCACTTCGTTGGGTTACGAAGTTGTAGAATTTTGCAACCGAAATTTAATTGAATTTTCCCTGACCTCCAAGAATCTTTGCTGTTATCCC
Source organism: Ignavibacteriaceae bacterium (assembly GCA_041671545.1). Classification (GTDB taxonomy): domain Bacteria; phylum Bacteroidota; class Ignavibacteria; order Ignavibacteriales; family Ignavibacteriaceae; genus UBA1563. The sequence goes on along the minus strand of JBAZBI010000005.1, from coordinate 159,524 downwards.
CATTTTTTGCTTAATAAATTTCGATAAATTGTCTTTAGTGAAGGATAGTCGCGTAAATCAACTATCCTTCACTAAAGTTCAGACCAAATCAAAGTTCATATCCTTTTATCACTTCTCTATCGATGGTGAAAATGAATTTCTCATTTGGGGCAATAACAAAAATCGGACGCTTTACTTCTTTCGCTTGCCAACGAGTAACCCCCGTTTTAATATCAACAGAAGTTAATTTCCTTTCAACACAATAAACTAATTTTTCCCCGATTATGTGCGGCATGAATTGAACATTATCCTGATCGTATTCCCATTCATGTTTCCAGCTTAGTTTTCCATCCGCTGCATTAAGTAGCCCTATTCCTTCTGTTCCCATAACAAAGATTGATTTTTGGTCATAAACCACACGAAGACACTTTTTGGCAGCGGCACCCCAGATTGTGAACAAACCATTATACTCGCAAGAAGCATCTGCCTGCTCTAAAGCGGAAATATATTTACTGTATTCTTTTCCGCCGTAGGTGTAGTAAGTGTATTCGGCTCCATAACCGATACTTCCGATAGGCCATTCATCTATCGCGTAAGTTTTTTTATAGGGCATTTTCCCAAGATCATTTTTACTCAAATTAATGGTGAAATCGTATTTCCCTCCGTCGGCTTTCATTTGAAGCGCGTAGATATTTTCTTCATCACCAAAGTAGAGATGTTTAGTTGCGGCATCATAGTTATTTCTCAATGAAAAATTCGGAGTTAAGAAACTTGGGTCCGTTTCGGTTTCGATCCGCCAAAGAAGTTTGCCGGAACTGCAATCATAAGCTGCAAAACCATATGGAGTTTCATCCCATTTGTTTTGAATTTTCATTCCAACACCATCAAAAAATATTGCAGGAGGGACCATATCGATGGTGAATTTTTTTTCTCCCATTTTAACATAAAGTACATTATCAACAACCATCCCTTCACGCGGGATCGCTTTAATGGTTCCGTTATTAACCCACAATCTTTTTTTGGCTTTAAGATCGTATGCGGCGATATTTTCATTACCAACAAGATAGGCAACGTTCCCATCTATGAAGGGCATCATATCAGCATAACGAATAGCTCCTCCAGCGGTTATTGAATAATCACTCAAGCGTAAATAATCTTTAAAAAGAATTTCACCGGTTTTGGGATTTATGATGGAAATTCCGTCACCACCTTTTTCTTTAGTATCAGGATTACATAATGAATTAATCGATAACGTTCCGAAGACCATATTCCCTTCATATTCCAAAGTCACATAATCGAAGCCAATATTTTCCCAGCCAAGAGTATTTTCAACTTTTAATGTTTTCATTATGCCACCGAATAATGACTTCGCCCAATCTGCCGTACCGTATGGAGTGGTGCCTAAAGATGTTGTTCGATAATTAACTTTTCCGGTCAGAGCGTTAATACTCATCAGATAAACATTTGCTCCTCCTTCTGCAACGGAGGTACTTGTATAAGTCAGCAGCAAATTATTTCCATCAACTTTTAAATAACGGTGTGCATAGCCCGCAAAATCTTTATCATCTTTTTGTGATTGCCAGATCACTTTCCCTTCGGTAAGATCAATTGCCAACATTCCATGTTTTAATCCCGCAAACAAATAATCTTTGTCAGCAACTTTCATTATTTCAAAAGTTCTGAAATCATCCGCACCGACTTTGACTTCAGTTATTTTTCCCGTTTTTTCATCGAAGAAAAAAGTATTTTCTTCACCGAGAATTACGCAACCTCTGTCTGTAGAATAGATTACTTCATTATCGGCATCAAAACTTGCTTTGCTTTTAAAAACCTCTTGATTTGCAACAACATCAATGACGGCCAAAGCTCCATCTAAGCAAAAAATCAGATAACGTTCATCTTTAGAAATAGAGCTCCAACGTCTCCCCTTTTCTGCCAGATCATATTCGAACTCATAATCATCAGCCAGGAAAACTCTGTTTCCCGATTTCATATCAAATAATCCTACACCTTCTGAATAAAAGAGGACGACAAAGCGGTTTTGTTTTTTCAAAGCTTTCCAATTCCATGTATCGAATTGGTATAACTTCTGATTATAGCCGAACTCCTGTCGCCACAATTCATTTCCGTTTTGAAGATCGATCCCGATGTGAATTCCACCAAACCGCAGTACCGTGATATCTCCAATTAAAAAAAGATTGACAAAATCTTTTTGCTCCACATCCGGGTATTCTTTCTCCCAAGCTAATTTTCCGGTTAGGGCATTGTAGGCTTGAACTTTATCATCTGCACTTACCAAATAATAATTCCCGGCTATTTGATGAACTCCTTCTTTCTCGTAGTCATCAATTTCAAGTGCATATTTCTTTTCCCCCTTAACCGCGTCGTATAAGTAAATATTTTCAGCGCATTGCAAGAAAAGTTGATTCCCTTTGTCGAGGAAGTAGTAACTCTCTATCGGGGAATCAAGTTCGAGGCTCCATTTGGGGACTTGTTGTGCGGCAAGAATGAAACAAAAGCACAAAAAGAAAAAAAGCAGTTTTTTAGCATTCATTTGAATACTCCTTTTTTAAGTGATTTGAACTAAAGTTTCTAATAAATATTTTAGGTTGGCAAGCTTAAACCGGAGCCAAGAAGAACTGTATTGATCGTGGGAAATTGTAGAGAGGAGAAAGCAGAGAGAAAGTTTTCCTCAGATAATCGATTGATAAAATGAACACATTTTACATCCGAAAATTATCGAGAAAATAATCAGTTTACAACAACAAAATCTTATTCATCTAATATTAACTCGTACTTCCATACTGAATGATCTTCAAACCATATTTAGCACGGAGTTCATCTATTGAATTCAACATTCGTTTTTCTTTTTCTTCCTTTCCATCAAACAAATTTTCTTGCTCGAAGGAACTATAAAAATTAGTGAGTTGAACGCCGATGAGTCGTATGGCAACGCGACGTTTATACGCATTTCTAAATAATTCGGTAATTGTATTGAATATAATTTTATCACTGTTGGATGGTTCCTTTAAACTTTGCGCACGGGTAATTGTGATAAAATCTGAGTAACGGAGTTTTAACGTGATGGTCTTAGTCATCCATCCTTTTTTGCGAAGTGAGTTTGCGACATCTTCGACTAAATGGAAAAGTATTTTTTCGATTTCGTGGGTATCTGAAATATCTTTTTGAAATGTCTCTTCTCTACCTATACTTTTTCTTTCGTGCTGAACAGTAAGAAACTCGGTTCCTTTACCATGCGCGTGTTCATAAATTGCTAAACCATACTTGCCCAAATGTGTTGTGAAATAATCGCTTGAAGCGTTGGTGATATCTTTTATTATTCTGAAACCGCGCGCGTTCAATTGCTTTGTTGTTACTTTACCGATCCCCGGCATGGTTTCAATTGGGAGTGGTGCAAGGAATTCTTGTTCTTGTCCCGCAACAACGTAAGTTATTCCTTCCGGCTTAGCATAATCAGAACTTATTTTTGCCACATACTTGTTTGCAGCAATCCCAATGGAACACGGCAATGAAAGTTCTCTCTTTATTTCTGCTTGAAGGAGCGATGCAAAGTAGTAAGGGTTGCCGTAAATTTTTTGGCAGCCGGAAAAATCCATATAAAACTCATCGATAGAAGCTTGTTCCATTACCGGTGCGTAACGCTCCAATATGTTTTTAACAGCTTTGGAATAACGCGAATATTCTTTCCCATGCCCGTGCAAATAAATGCCTTTGGGACAAAGCCTAAACGCATCGCGGATCGGCATTCCGGATCGAAGTCCGAACGCTCTTGCTTCATAAGAACAAGCCGCTACAACGCCTCTTCCGTGTGGGTCTCCGCCAACGATAACCGGTTTCCCTTTTAGAGAAGGATCAAGTATTCGTTCTACAGAAACGAAGAAAGCATCTAAATCCAGATGAAAGATTGTGGGCATAAAACAGTTGAAAGTTTAAAGTGAAAAGTAGAAAGAATTCTTTTGGAGATAAGTCTATACATATAATTTTTTCATCATCACGATTAATTGGGATTTTTTTTTAATCAGCGTTGTCGATTACGGCGATTTTAACATAGGCGTTTTACAACATCGGATTATGAAAATATTTTCGTTTTTTCATAACTCCGCATTCCGGTAAACCGGAACGCTATACAAATAAATCCCGATAAATCGGGATGAAATTTCCCATCATCGTTTACGATGATTTTTTTGTTCAGCGATACCGTTTACGGTATCGCTGATTTATAAATGCTGGTTACACATTATCTCTGGTATCATCTGTAGATGTTTCCATCGCAGCATTTGTTTTTCCGGTTTGGTGATGTTCCTTTTGACCGCTTATATAATTCAAAATGCGCGGGAGATCTTTTTCCGCAAATGATAATACGCCAAATCCATCCTGCCAAGCAAAATCCTTTGTTACCTGAAGTTCCTTATTTAGAAAATATGAAGAGATCCCTTTCAGTTTACCGATTATATCGCTGATAGACTCTGCTGGTGGTATTGTGATAGCTATATGAATATGGTTTGCTGTTCCGTTGCATCCGTGAATTTCACAATGGAACCGCTTTGCTTTATTTAACAAAAACGTATAAAGATATTGCTCAATTTTTTCTGAAATTAGCTCTTCGCGTCTATATGTTGTCCATACAACGTGATAATATAATTTATAAAAAACCTTGCTCATGTTTTCCTCAATGTTTCTTGTAAATTCCGATGAATCAAGATGCGTTTTTCTATCATCATCGTTTACGATGATTTTTTCGGATAGCGCTGTCGTTTACGGCAACGCTATTAATTACATTTGCAATAACACAACACCGGCGTTATTATATCACCAGATTATGAGAACATGTTCGATTTTATATAATTCCGCACAACCATAAATGGATTGTGCAGCCCGAACAAATCCCGATAAATCGGTATGGTTTTTTAAATCAGCGTCACGTATTAGCGTGACGCTGATTTTCATACCGGAAATTTGCAATTACCCTTTAACTTTTTCGTACTCGGCAATTGCGATGGTGTTGAGTTCGTTTTTCAGCTCTTTGGGAATTACAACTTTATCGTAGTACTTCCCGTCTTTGCTTTTTTCCTGCGGCGAACTGACGAACAAACCGTTTGAACCATCCACTAAAGTGAATCCTTTAATTTCAATTCCTTCTCCGGTAACAAGATCAAAAAATGCTCTTGTTTTATTTGTTCCGTTGTACGGATTGAGTCTTGAAATTTTCATACGAACCTCCATTAAATATTGGTTGTGTTGTTATTTATAACTTGAGGGGAAATAACTCATGAATAGAAACCCCGACAGGAAAAACAGTAGTGATGGTTTTCTTTTACAGAGATTATCATCTATCCCTATAAGTTTGTTGCTAAAATAAAGTTCTCTTAAACAAAAGGCAAGATTTTTTTTACTTGCCATCAAAAAAAAATTTAGAGGCAGATATCTCTCTTTCTACTCTTTATTCCTCACGTAGATAAGTTTAAATCTCCCCTTTTGATTTTCGCGCTGTTCGATTTCAAATTTATCAATCGACTTAATCAGCGGTGTAAGTTTTTGAAATCCATAATTTCTTGAATCGAAATTTGGCTGTTTCTTCTGTAAAAGATTTCCAACATCACCCAGAAAAGCCCAACCTTCTTCATCGGCAAGATCGGAGACAGTTGAAGCAATTAGTTTAATTACTTTGGGAGTAATTTTGTCAACTTCATTCTTCTTTGAAGCTTCACCCTTCGTTATTGCAACTTCACCCGTATCGGCCGGTTCTTTAGTTTGATTTTTTAGAATTTCCAAATAGATAAATTTATCGCAAGCAACGATAAATGGAAGTGGAGTTTTCTTTTCCCCGATACCAAAAACTTTCATTCCCGCTTCTCTTAACCTGGTTGCAAGCCTTGTAAAATCACTGTCACTCGATGCTAAACAAAAACCGTTTACTTTTTCAGAATACAAAATATCCATTGCGTCGATGATCATCGCGGAGTCTGTAGCGTTCTTCCCGGTGGTGTAGCCATATTGTTGTATCGGCGTAATCGCGCTTTCCAAAAGAATATTTTTCCATTTTGAGAGACTTGGTTTCGTCCAATCTCCATAAATTCTTTTGATTGTTGGGTTGCCGTACTTTGCAATTTCTTCCATCATCTCTTTTATATAAGCCGATGGAATATTGTCTCCATCAATCAACACAGCAAGTTTTAAATCCGGTTCCATTCGTTCCTCCGAAATAATACATTTAATGTACAGTTCGTTTTCTTATTATATAACTTCAAATCATTTTTCAGATTATATTCAAACACGTGTTACAACTTAACTAACAAACAAAGGATTAACAATGAACTCCATTCTTCACTCAACGCTCACGGATAATTTGTTTTAGATGATGCTGCATATGACCTATATAATCGTTGATAAAATAGGCCAATGTTACCGGTTCTGCTTTTGCAACCGGCTTCCATGCAATTTCATCAAGGTTGTGTAAAGTTCTTTTCAGTAAAAGTGTATCTTCGGGAATAACGGCAATTATTCTGCCGAGATGTAAATTAAATTCGTACCATAGTTTAAGCAGTGATGGCCAAGGAGCGGCATGATAATGTTGAACATTAATCCAATCATCCTGTTGGTAGCCGACAAAAACTAAATCGTTTTTAAATTGCGCTCTCACAAATCGTTGGTGATTGTTTGAAGCGGAGTCAATCAAATGTCCAAGAACTTCTTTATACGACCATTTCTCCGGCTTATCTTTCTTACAACTCCCTTCTTCAGATATAATTAGCAATTTGCTGTAGGCTGTCTTAGTTGCATTAAGTAAAGCCGTGCTAAGTTCATCTGATTTCATTCCAATAACTCCGTAATTTTATTTTGTTAAAATAAGTTGAATCGCATTTTTTGAACTTTCACTTCCAACATTTCCATAAATTCTTTCGCGTTTACTACAGCATTTCCATGCGGATGATTGTTCATAATGATAAAGATTTTTTTTACCTTATCATAAATCAGCCTTATCTTTTGCATAACTTCAGCCAATTCACCTTGAGTGTAGAGGTAGTTGTAACGCTCGCTTTGCTGCGCGTAAGATTGTTCCTTACCAATATTTGCAAGTGATTTTTTCCAGGCATCAACATTTCTTCCGTGAAAACGAAGATAGGCCGTTTCATTTGTTATAACCGGATCAAATTGAATTGCCTTTCCAATCTCCGGTTGGTCGATCGTGCAAAGTGTTATGTCTAATGCGTCAATAAAATCGATAGCTTCTTTGCTGCTCCAAGTGGAATGACGAACCTCAATAAACTGTTTGTAATCAGAAAAAGTCTCATTTAGAATTCGAACATAATCTGCATTGACATTGTTGAATTGAAAGGAATATGGGAATTGGATTAATAATCCACCAAGACGTTCTGCTCTTTCAAGCATTGCCAAATTTTCTGTAACTGATTTTATACTGATTTTATCATATCTTCGATTGTGTGTAAAATCTTGATGAAGTTTAAATGTAAAGAGAAAATCCTCTACATCTTCAATTTTTCTAATCCAATTTTCAACTATTTTGGGAGAAAGATATACGTAATAGGAGGAATTTACTTCAACGCAATTGAAAGAAGCGGCATAAAACTGAAGCCAATCAAAATCTTTGGTTTGTTGCTTTGGAAAAAAATTTGGAACCCAGTCTTTGTAAGACCACCCTGCTGTTCCGATATGAATGGTTGGTAGAGTATTCATTTTCTTTTTTGCTTTCGCTGAAATCAACGTCGCGTCATGACGTGATACTGACCAAACAAATCAAGCAATAGCGTAATTAAAATTTTCTATCATCGTTTACGATGATTTTTTCAGCCAGCGATACCGTTTACGGTATCGCTGATATAACAGTTTATTTTATTGCTGCCTTAATCTTTGCAAGCATCTCTTTTGAATACAAGTTGCAAATCCCTTTCTTTGCCGTTGGTTTTATCCCAAGTTCAGTAATTGTTTTCTTTACTTTTGCATCGGAAACCGATAATGCTTTTGCAATATTTCCGGCAGTTAGTAAATCTGATTGTTCGGCTTTCATGAGAATAACTCCTTTTATTTTTTTAGATTTTTTTTCCAAAAGTTCTGAAACATTCTTGTTAAAAATATTTACTTTGCTAGTGAAGTCAAAACATCCATAAAAAAATAGAATGAGAGTTTTTTACGGAAACACTTTCCTTACTCTTTGTTTACCTTTTTTATTGGTAACAACTTCAAATCCTTCTTTCTCAAAGAGCGAAAGAGTTCCCGTCCAGACAAAAGCGGCAGGTAATTCTTTATCTAATTTTATCGGATAACCTTCAACAATTTTTACTCCTTGCCGCTTCAAAGTTTTAACGGAATGCTTAAGTAACGCGGCTGCAACGCCCTTTCCTCTAAATCCTTTTTTGATGAAAAAACATGGAATAGACCAAACATTTTCAGCGTCATCGCATTTTAAACTCGGAGCTCTATCAAGTTAATGAACACCAACCGACGACCTCATCGCCGGAAAAAGCAAGTGCACCGTGCGCTGAACCGGAAGTAATTAATTTTTTAAAACGTTTCTTTGCTTCAATTCCCTTTACATCCTCCCACTTTTCATCTTTTGCAATTCGCCAACTCATGCACCAGCAACCGCCGCAAGCTCCGTTGCTGCCGAACAGCTCTTCAATATCTTTCCAGGAGTCGGGAGTTACATCTACTGTTGTGATTTTCATAAAAATCTCTTAAAGAATTATTTCAAATTTTCCATCCTTTATTTCTGCAAAATCTTTACGTAAAGTTCCATCCAACATTGATCTAAAAGTACCGCTAAAGTTTCCGACAATTTTTAATTCGTCATTTTCTAAACTGATTTCCGTAACTGAGAATTTCATACTAAGTTGTGTGATCTCCCAAGTAACTCGTTCCCCTTTTTTAAAAACACTAAAACGTCCTTCACCGTCGTTGGATAAATTCAGGAAAAGTTCCTTGCCGGAATATTCCACATTGTTTCTACTGCTGATTTGTAAACGAGTTTCATAAGGTTCTAATCCTTTCTTGTCATCCGAAGAAAGTTTTCTAAAACCAAGTTCAAGAGAGATCATTTTTTGCGAAATTGAATCATTCTGCTCCGCACGAACACTTATTAGAAATTTATTGTCTTTTCTAATATTTATTGTGTTTATTGGCAGTTCGATCACTTCACCATTAAAAGTTAAGCTGATTTTCCCCTTATTTTGCTGAGGAATAATCGTTATAAACGCAAGCAAAAACACTATCACTAATTTTTTCATTTTATTCTCCGTTACTTTTTTGTGTTGTAATGAATGATTAAATACTCGGATACGTATCTCTCGTAATCAGAGTATCCATAAATATCATATACTTCGCTGTCTCTTTTATAATTGATACTCCAATTTTCTTTAGGAAGTTCTATTTCCAGAGGTAAATTTTTTACCAACTTAAGCCGTTTTTTAATTGGTGTCCACCGGTTTATATCATCTGTTTTCATTTTTGAATAATTGATTATCAAATCTGCCATAAGTGTGTCGGCACTAAAAGAAACCGGAATAATAATGATGTGATAATTTGACTGAAAGAATTCTTCCCGCGTTTTATAATTACTGTAAGCCTTTTCTTTTTCAGTGTTGTAAAGTTTGAAAGGGAAATTTAAATGAGAGTAATAAACCGGCACAGATAACGTTTTATTCTCCCATTGAAAACTTTTTTCTGTTTTTGTTTCTTCAAGCTGAGCTTGCTGAACTTTTAATAAATATTCGGAGTTAAAAGGATCATAACCAATAACCGAAGCATTCAGGTCTTTTCTTAAGAACTCTATACCAACATTAAACTTAGCATCAACAATCCGGGATTGATCTACGGAGTTCATCAGTTCATTAGCAATAATCTGATTACTTTTCATTGATGTAATTACATCGGATTGCTTCTCCTTCTCAAATTGAAAAGATATTTTGCAATCATTAAAATGTGCGTTGATAAAATCAAAACTAATTTGGCGGTTAAACGGCACTGCAACTAACTTATAGAACAATTGGAGTTTATAATCAAAACTCAAATCAGTTACTTTCTGTTTGATCAAGTCGTAAACGCAATATTTCAAGAAGAGATAGAGTGAATCGCTGGTCTCGCTAATTTGTTTCGGCACAATTTGAAATGAAAGAATCTTGCCAACATTTGTGCCATTGGTAATGGGAGCTATGTCTTCCATCGGGAATTTATTTTTGACCCACTTATCGGCAAAAAGAGAAATTGGATCACCAAATATTTTGTCATTCAGAAAAGAAAATCCACCGGGAATAATTTCACCGCTAAGTGTACTTCCTTCAAAAGGTAAACAAAAATATCCTTCTATTGTTCCTTGAAGATTTTTTGAACAGTGAAGAATAAAAGATTGTGAACTGTCTTTTTTTGCAATGCTGATTTTTGTATCTAGGAGAAGCTCATCATTTTGGGCAAAAAGAATTCCATGCACCAAAAACCAAAAAGAAAAAAGCAAGAATTTATTCTTCATTTTAATTTCCGATCATTTGGGGAATAAGAAAATCATCTTTAGTAATTTTGGTATAAGATACTTGTGCAAATCCAGGGGGAAGTCTCTTCTTATTTATTGAAGCAACAGTTTTATAACTGCCTTTCTCAGTGGTAATTATGCGATAAGAATTCTTCGGCGCTTTATACTTTACCGTTTGTAAATTCGTTTTATCAAAATAATTTTTGTTCATCTCCGTTAACTGTTGTTTTTCATTTAGAACGATGGTGTATTTATTTTGAAGGTTAAATCGTTCCTGTAGCAATATCAAATATTTTTTTTCTAAAGCGGATTGATTCCCTTCTAAGAAGAAAAGAAAAAATCCGAAAAGTACCGAAGCCGCGGCGGTATAGTAAAACATTGTTTTATAAACATTCCGTTTCTTTGTTACTGGTTCCTGTGCTTTTATTACAGCAAAAGAATTTTTTAATTCCACATTCATATCATCATAAACAGATTTAATACCCATTTTTATGTTCATGAAATCGGATAAGACTCTGGCGCATTCACCGCAGTCAGAAAGATGTGCGAAAAGATTTTTCTGCTCATCTGCCGGTAATTCGTTATCCATAAATTGGCTTATTTCAAATTCATAATGTTTCATTTTACAACTCATCTATTAAATATTTCTTTAACTGCATCCTTGCGCGGAATAATTTAATCTTCACATTTTCAACTGAAAGTTTAGTGATCTCCGAAATTTCTTTGTAAGAATAACCGGAATAATCTTTCAAATAAATCAATTCGTTATGTTCTTCGGAAAGTTGCAGCAATGCATCTCTGATCGTCATTTTAGTTTCGTAATCAATTGTATAACTTGGTTCAAAAGCATCATCCTCTATCCGTTCACTATTAAAACTTTTACTTTTTATTTTGTTATAACAATAACTGCGTGCAATAATTAGTAACCATGTCTTCTGGCTGCATTCTTTTTTAAATGAATGTTCACTCTCGGCATATTTTACAAATACTTCCTGCACTGCATCTTGTGCTTCTTCATAATGTTTTAAAATACTAAAGGAATACTTGAAAATATCCGGCGAGAACTTTTCATAAAGTTTCGGTAAGGATAATTCTTCGTATGTTAGATTGATTTTATTCATTCGGCTTTTTAAATAGACAAATGAGATAGAGAAAAGTTACAAGTGCGGAAATATTTAGATTTTAAAAAGGTAATGGAACCTCCGGACAATTGATTTTTTCAGTTACAATTATTTTTAGAAATTCATCCCATTTCTTCCCCGTTTACCGTAACCACAATACTCCTCGCGCCCCCATAATTACGATGCTCGCAAAGATAAATACCCTGCCAGGTTCCAAGGTTTAGTCTTCCGTTTGTAATTGGAATTGTAACCGATGAGCCAAGCAAAGATGCTTTAATATGAGCAGGCATATCATCCGCTCCTTCGCTTGTGTGGATGTAGTGTGGTGCGTTCTCCGGGGCAATTTTGTTGAAGTGAGATTCCATATCAACTCGTACATCAGGGTCGGCATTTTCATTTAAGGTTAGAGAAGCGGATGTATGTTGAATGAAAACGTGCATCAGTCCGACGGATATTTTTCTTATCTCCGGAACTTGATTGAGAATTTCATTTGTTACTAAATGAAATCCTCTTCTCTTTTGTTGAAGTGTTATTTCTTTTTGAAACCACATAGTTTTCAATAATTATTACTGTTCAAATTAGTATTGAATGCTTGCTCTTACTCCCGCAAACAACCATCTTCCTGGAAGAAAAACGCCGTTAAAATCTTTGTACGATTTATTAAAAAGATTTGTCGCTTTTACAAATGCATCAATATTGGCGACTGTTTTTCTGATCTGCGTATCAACAAGAAAATTTTTATCGCCGGTAATTCTTTCCTCGTAACGAAACATCCACGACTGTGTTATATCAAAAAATAATGCATTCGAGATTCCCACAACAAGCTGATGCCTCAAATGATCAAGGACGTAGAGAGATTGAAAATTTTCTCTACTTACCGATCCATGAATGTTTAAATAAGTATAACCGATGGTTATTCTTTTAAGAATTCCGGCAGAAATGTCTTCGGAATTAAATTCTAAATTAGTTTCAAAGCCACTTGTTACGGTATTTAGAATGTTGTAAGAATGCCATACAGAATCAGTTACAGCCCTTCCCCAATCAATGCTATTTTTCCCATTTCTTCTGAACAGACTAAATGAGGAGGTAAATTTTCCCTTCGCAAAAAACATCCCTGTTTCGTAATTAACACTTTCTTCATGTTGAAGAGAGGCATTTCCCTTTCGAGTTCCCTTATAGTACAGTTCTGTGTAGCTCGGAATGCGAAAGGCTTTTCCGTACGAACCATAAATCCGCACTGCCGGGGAAAAAGTATAACCAAAACTTACGCCTGGCCAAAACTTCCACCCGATATTTGCATACTTATAAGAGAAAAAACCCAGAGTCACATTTAAATTTTGATAAGTGGTTTTCTGCTCAGCAAAGATACCCGATCGTTCGCGTGAATGGTCTCCCAAATTTGAACTCGCAACAACATCTCTGCTATATTCCGCACCAAAGGCAGTGGATCCAAATTCAGATTGAAAGGCAGCCTGAAGTTCTGTGCTGTAAACATCAGTCTTATGAACATTCCTAGAGAGTTTCGTGTAATCCGGTAAATATTCATCATCATTTTGCCGCCAACCCACTTTAGGCGAAAGCGTAACTGAATTAAATTTAAACTCACCGGAAAGATTACCAAATTTGGCTCGGGTGTGTTCCCACTGATTAGGACCATCGAAATAAAATCCGTTCGCTCCGAATTTTTTATCATTATAACCGGCAAAAAAATTAAGTACATTTTGTTGAAACAGTAACGAAGTTTTGTAAGAAAAATTGATCGCCTCAAAGTCGGTATTGTGACGATAACCGTCGCTCCCTTTTTTCGATAAGGAGAAATGATTACTCATAGAACCGATTCCATAACTTCCTGATAATGCTGCATCATAAAATCCGTGTCCGCCGCCGGTAAGCTGAACTGCTGCACTTTTTTCATTCCCTTTTTTAGTAATGATGTTGATAACTCCGCCAAATGCATTTGGACCAAAAGTGCTCGAACCGCCCCCTTTCACTATTTCAATCCGTTCAACTTGATCTAACGAAATGGGAAGATTTAAATTATGATGTGCTGTTTGCGGATCGCTTATTTTTATGCCGTCAATCATTATCAAAGTTTGTTCAAATGTTCCACCGCGGATGCTAACATCGGCTTGAACACCTTCAACCCCGCGCTGTTTAATATCAACTCCGGCAACATACTGAAGCAAATCTTGTACACTGTTTACCGATGCGGCGGTTATGTCTTCCGGTCTAATAATTTGAATATTTCTTGTTGTTTCGGAAAGTTTACTTGCGGTTCTTCCCGCAGTTACCACAATTTCATCTAAATTATATACTCGTTCTTGAGAGAAGAACTCAGTGGTGAAGATGAAAATAAGGATAACTACACAAAATGTTTGTCTTAGCGATGTTAGGTTTTGCAGCATTTTACTTCTTTATTTTGAATTTATCGATCATCTTAATTTCCGACCCCAATTTATCATTTGTTTTTTCTTTAGGAAACGCGCCATAAGTTGTTACGTCCACTTTTTTCTTTTTCACATCGAAAACAACGTATTCAAAAGCCCGCATTCCAACAAAATCTTTTGAAGCTTGAGAATTTTCTCCCGGTCCGTAAAAATAATTTAAGGTTTTATAATACGGGATGGCTTCCTCGTAAGTAAATTCTTGCTCAGGATTTTTCGGTTCATCATGTTTTGGATTAAAATAATAAAGCGGCGCTCCCGAACTTCCGGCAACAATTTGATAAATGCCGTCAACTGATTCTCTTCCGTAAAGATGTTCATGACCGCAAATGTAAGCTGTAACTTTGTAATCTTTTAGAATTCGCAAAAATTCATTTCGCTGATCGAAATACCACTGTCGTGTTGAGTCTAACGGCAATTTCAAATTTAGAGCTAGATTCGGCAAACCATCACGCAAATGTCCACCGATCGGAAAAGCAGGCTCGTGACTTATTACAAAAATGTCACTCACTTCCCTTTTCCTCGCCTCTTTTAGATCATTCTCCAACCAATCTAAATTTTTTATATAATGCCAATCCCGTTTGTCATCGGTGGTGTCGTTCGGCTTTCCATAATACCAGCGGTCCGACGTAACAAAAACGAAATGATGTTTTTCATAATCAAAAGAATAGGAAATTCCTTTCTCATCAGCAGGTCCGTTTAGAAAAACATCTGGGAATATTTTCCGGAAATTTTCCTCATCTTTCGGATGCTGGACTTCATGGTTTCCAACTACAATCCAAATTTTTGGCCATACCATTTTAGGATTATTATAAATTGGAGACATCACTTCTTTCCAATTCAAAAGTTCTTTCACCGTTTGATTGGGATTACTCTTGCTCCCGTCAACTAAGTCACCCGCAAAAAGAACAAATTTTGCATCCGGCTGAGTTTTAATCATATGCTCAACTAAAGAAGAGAGAACTTTTTTATTCACGCCCATGTCACTTCCACGACTATCTGACATGGCAATGAATTTAAAATTTTGAGAGAAGGTTACTCCACCAAGCATCAGTATAATAGAGATGGATTTAATTAAATATTTTGCCATAACTTCCTTGTAATAAATAAAATAACTCAAATTATCTTTGTTCATTAATTGCCATAAGTCTTTCTCCCCATTGTTCTGTAAATCCCGACAACAACTCCAACAATTTTAAATTTGGAATCGTTCAAATGAACAATAATCGGTTTATACTCCTCATTTTCAGAATGAAGTTCAATGCTCCCGTCTTTCTTGAAATATCTTTTTACTACAGCCGAATCTTCCAAAATAGCAACAACGATCTGACCATCTAAAAATTCATTCACAGGTTTTACAATCACTACATCTCCACTAAAGATAAAAGCATCTTTTAGGCTGTCTCCTTTTACACGCAATAAAAAAGAATTGGTGGGAATATTTACAATTGTTGGCAGTTGAATTGTATCAATAGAGTCAGGGTAAATGGTTAAAGGATTCCCTGCGGCTACCTCACCAATTATCGGACGAGGGATAAAATATTTATCTTCCAAAGTAACTTCAATACTTCTGGATCGTTTTGGATTTTTCTTGATATATCCTTTTTTCTCAATCGCTTGCAGGTGTTGCTGAACGGTAGCTCTATTTTTATATCCAAATCGGTCAGCTATCTCAGCCAAAGATGGAGAAATACCTTTGTCAACTTTCTGATCAATAAGAAAGTTTAATATTTTGTTTTGGATATCGGTTAATTCTTTGGACATAGGCACACTTCCGTACGGTGAATCACACGTGCTTACTTGAATATTTACCATACATTTGTATGGTAAATATATTTAGTGTGAAGAAAGAAATCAAGGAATTTTTTTTAGAAAAGTAAGAATGTTTGAAAGATGACATAAAATCTCTTAAAACTTTGGTAAAGGAAACTTGCTTTATCGATTATGATTTTAAGAGATTTAGAAGTGCATTATTTAAGAAAGATTTTTTCTAAAGCTTCGATCATTTTTTCGCGAAAGATCGGCTTTGAAATAAATTCGTTAAATCCGGCGGCAACGAATTTATCTTTATCTCCCGGAAGAACATAAGCGGTTACTGCAATTATTGGTAACGATTTAAATCCAGGCATCTGATGGATCATCTTGAGCGCGTCTAAACCGTTGTATTCTCCTTGAAGATTTATATCCATCACAATAAAATCAAAACTTTGACTTGTTATAAGTGGAAGCGCTTCTTCAAAACTTACGGCAAATTTAATGTCGCCCAATTCCTTCATCTGAACTTTGAAAAGAATTTGTGAGTCAACCTGATCTTCAATATATAAACATTTAAGATTATTTAAAGTCAGCGTTTTTCTAACTGGTGGAGCTTCATGGAACTCCTCAACCATCGTTCTTCGATAATTGATAGGAACTTCTTCCTTAGGTGGTGTGGGCGGTAGTGGAATAACTTTTTCAAATTCATCACCTGCCATTGTTGCATGCCGGTCAAAAGGAGTTTGTGCTGTAACTCTTGTTTCTCTTATTTGAGTCGTTCTCGGGGAAATTATTTCACGCGTAACAGCTTTTTCTTCAATAAAAGTTCGTCTTGGTTCGATAACTGGCGCTTGTTCGGGTTGAGCAGCTTTCTTCTTTAATGGGAAGATGAATCCCATTTCATACGGCTCAATTCCTTTTCTGATGATCTCAATTTTGCATTCTAAAGTCTCAATAAGTTCACGAATCGATAAGATAGCAAATCGTGATACTCCGTAAGCACGAATCAAAGAAACATCTGCATTTTGAATTAAAACCGGTTCAAGAGCAAAAAGTAATTTCTCGGAGATTTTAGATAATCCATCGCGGAGTGAAAAAATAAAATCATTTTCATCAAGTTGTTCAACCGAAAAATAAAAATGTTTTTCTTCGCTTATTTTGGAACAAACGTTCGCAATCGTATTAAAAAACATTCTATACTTGTTCTCATCACCTTCTACCCAGAGCGAAGAAACTTTAGTGATAAGACTATGATTTTTATTTCCCGGTTCTTCACTGAATTCACTTTTTACTCTATCAAAAAGTTCAAGGAGAGAGAATGTAACTAATTGCGGAGGTTCCTCTTCCTTCAATAATGTGGAATATTCAGCAATAGAATTCATAGTCCCCATCAATTCCCGCTGATTTTCTTGAATGTAATTCAATGCCTCTCTTTGATCAGAGGTTGGAACCGGAATACTCTCTTTAACTTCTTGTAGAAATCCCAACATTACATTTATCGGAGTAAGAATTTCATGAAATATTGTTGATAGCTGCGCTGGGTCTAACCCCGGTCCAGATCTTTTCTTAACTGACTGAACCGCTTCATCCTTATCTTCGGCTTTTGCAACTTTAATAAGGATGGTGTAAGAGTCAACTAAACCCGCAGCATTTGCAGTTGGAATTGCTGTTAATTCAGCTTGAATAAATATTTTTTGAGCATTCTTTATTTCAACTTGAGCTTTAGCAGCATTTGCTAACTTAGCCGAAAAAATCTTTGAAGTTATATTCCCCCGATCGTTATCACTAAAAAGTGTAATAAGAGAATTTCCAACAAGACTCTGTTTTGTCATGCCAACAAAAAGTCCAAGATTTTGATTAACAAACTTTATAAAGCCGGAATTGTCTGTAACTGCAATGAGCTCGTCTGTTTCATCAAAAACAGCTTTGTACATTTTAAATTCATTTTCTTTTTCTAGCTCAGCTGAAATATTTTTGATGATTGTAAAATGAGCTTCCTTTTTATCGTAAGTAAAGACATCCTTAAATATTTCTACCGTAATTGTCGAACCGTCTTTTTTCTTATGGTTAAAAGGTCCTGAAAAACCTTTCTTTTTATCGTTGGCTGGAGTATCAAGCAGAGTTTGAATATCTTCAGGAGAATATAAATCGGTAAGATCCATTTGCAAAAATTCTTCATGCGAATAACCGTAGAGAGTTATCGCAGCATCATTTGCTTCGAGAAATCGAAGGTTTTCTGCATCATAAATCAAGATTGGATCAGGCAGAGATTTTATTAACACGTCAAACATTTTTCCTCTAGTTTTAATAAATGCTTCAAAATTATCAAAAGCATCAAGAAATTCTACAACCAAAAAATAAGCATTTGTTTCAACTTTGTCACTATTTAATTTTTTAATTTTTGCTTGTAAGTGACGGGTATTCTTCCCGTTCAATAAGGGTATTGTAAAAGTAAATTCTTCGCTATTTCCAGCAATTGCTTCCCTCAGATCATTGGCCACAAAATGTGGGAAAAGTTGACTTAGCGGGGCATTTTCGATAGTAAGTTGCCCTAATCCAACCAAATCTAAAAAAGCATTATTCGCTTTTTCTATCTTCATGTTTTGATTGAGAATACAAACCGGAAATTGTATTGCGTTTATCATTTCGCGGATTGAAAAATTCCCTTCGTACTCCTTTAACAATTCGGTCTGATTTTTTTCTTTATGTGCAATTCCCAGCTCTGCTATTACATTATTATCAGCATCAAGGAGAGGGATAACTACAGATTGATACTCATGATAATTTGTAAATCCTTTTACGGGAATTCCTTTAATGATCAATGAGTTTCCGGTAGTTTTAAGAAATGATTCCATCGCCCGATATAATTCAAGATTAAATGAAGGGAGAAAAAAATCTTCTGCTTTTCCTTCAATCTGAGAAATTCTTAATCCCAATTTTTCGGCAAAATTTTGATTAATCAACAAATATTTATTGTTACTGTCTTTTAGCCAGAAAGGTTCTTCAAGTTCATTGATCGCAGCTTGAAGTTTATTTTTCCCCATGAAGGTAAACGGATAACTTGATTGTACATCATTAATAATTGTTTTCAATTGAGGAGTAAGAAAAGTTTTTGAAAGGTCTTCAGTTGAAAGTTTAAAATCAATTAACTTCCCTTCTTTACCGGTTGCAGATTCACACTTTTCAAACAGAAGAAAATATTGATCATTCTCATCATTTTGAAAATGATTTATCTGAATATGAATTTGATATTCTTGCTGTGTATGAAGTACGAACTTTCCTTTTTTTTCGACCGGAAAGATTTCATACTTCAAGTTATCCAGCATCTCTTCAATATGATCTATTTCAAGTCTATCAAAGATCTCAACTAAATTTTGAATGTCTTCCGTTAGGGAAAAAGTTTCGATTGCTTTTTTATTCCGGTAAAGAATATCCCCTTTCCGATCGATCATTAAAAACGCATTCGGGCTTGATCCAACCAGCGTTTTTATAAGTTCGAGATTTTCAATATTTACCGGGGCCATCATTATATTTTTTAAATTATTTTACTTTGAAGGATTTTTTATTGTTATCACATTTGAATATCCTGAATAAACAACCCCATCGGTTGCACGAATTCTGTAAGCGTAGGTTTGGCCTCCAACAGTAGAAGGATCAACATATTCTGCAATATCCTTGTCGGTTACAGCAATTTCAATAAAATTTGAGAATGCTGCATCACTTGCTCTTTCAACACTAAAATTGATCTCGTTATTTGAATTATCTCGCCATGTTAGATTGATTGTGTTGTTTGCACCATAATATGATTGAAGGTTCGATGGAGCATTAATTAAAGCAGATTGCACACTGGCTGACACTTCATTAGTATAACCTGAAAAATTAATGTTATCGGTAACCCGGATTCTGTAATAATATGTAAGTCCAAATATTAGATCCGTATCATCAAATTGAGTTGCTTCAGCTGGAGCAGAACCAATGATGGAATAAGTTAATGAGGATGCTGATCTTCTTTCAATTAAAGTCTGAGTCTCATTGGAGTTGTTGTCTACCCAAACTAATCGTATAGTTTTTGAGTTAAGATTTATTGTTCTAAGATTTTGAGGAACCAGAAGATCATAACCTAAGGTTTTTGCACTTACTTCAGCTGACGTCACTGAATCATCATTGGACACAGCTTTAATGCGGTAGATGTAGTCTGTGCTTGGAACAAGTCCGTAACCGGAATCTTTAAAGGTAGTGATGTTAAACGGGAGGACTCCAATTTGCTCATAATTAGAGTAAATTGTTTTCCGTTCAATTTTGAAATAGTTTTCATTATCCGAATTGTCTTGCCAATTTAAAATAATCTTTCTTGAACCATATGCGACAGCAGAGAGATTTGTTGGAGCATTGATCGTTCCGCCAGAGCCGCTGCTTGTATTGGAAACAACATTAGATGAAACAGACTCTCCCCTCGAATTAAATGCAACTACTTTATAAAAATACACAGATAACGGATCAACCGATTCATCATTCGTGTTAAAACTTTTTGGACCTACTTCTTTAATGATTGAATAGACCCCAATTGCTTCGGTCTTGCGGTAAATTCTAAAACCGTCTACATTTAAATAATCATGTTTCCATGAAAGATTTACAATCGTTGCTGATAATTTCTGTAGAACTAAATCTGTCGGGGCTTTTGGGGGAACGATAACATTAGTAACAAAAATATTTGATTGTGTCGGACTATCTGTAGATTTTCCGCTAGTATCATAAACCCGTAAGAAATATTTTATCGTTTTCCCCAAATACGATGAGTCAATCGACCATTGTATTGTAGGACTTGCGATAGTTCCATCATAATTAACAACAGCTTTATAAACACTGTCAACCCAAAGTTCAACTGCTCGAACTGCAATGTCATCTTTCGCAGTGAAAAGAAATTCATTTGTTCCGAGTTGCACCGTATCATTTGTTACTGGATAAGTTAGCGTAATTGTCGGATTTTGTGTATCACCGGTTGTATTTCCGCCTATAGTGGTGGTTGGAGAATTTACTGCATCAACACAACCATAATAAAAAAGTACACCGGTTAAAACGATAAATAAAAATTTTTTCATGACAAACTTCCTGACTATACTTTTGGTTTATCGTAGTCAATGTAATAAATCCTGGTTTCGCCCGGTTTGAATTCCTTTATTTTAAGATATAACATATGGGTGGCAGGATTGAAAGAATATTCCGGTTGCAGCGTTCCGATAATTTCTGAAGAAATTGCGATATTCGTTACGCTCATTTGTAGATCAACTTCAAGCATAATTTCTTTTAATAACTCATTTCCCGGATTACTTATAGAGACCGTTACCCGCGATTCACCGCGCGGTTCAACTCGCATTTCAACTTTGTTTTTCTTGATCCACCAGTTGTAGATATCATTCCCGGAAGCAATCCACATATCTTTCGATTTGATATATTTGATCAAATCCTTTAAAACAGTAAGATTCTGCGGTTGACACTGAAACTCAGTATGCACTTTGAATACATATAATCCTCCTTCAAACAAAACTCTATCTACGTCTTCCTTATAAGTATATAGTTGAAATTCAGACTGTGATAAACCGAAATCGCGAATAACTTCATAATCATCACGGGCTGTTTTAGTGATGGAAATAACTGTGTTATCTCCTTTGATAATTGCTTTTGGAACCGAGCGGTCGGTTAAAGAATCTGTTACTACATATTTATATTTTGTTTCGGCTATTGCACGTAAACTATTATCATCAAAAAGTCCATAATAAGGAAGTAGTCCTTCAGCATGCACACCGTTGACTACTTCGATTTTGGAACTTGCATCTTTGACTTTTTTAATTTGAGTATTGTAATCATCCAATTTATTTGTCGTATCGTCAATTGCCGCCATATACCCGATGTCGACTATCGCCCCAATATCTCCATATGACGCGATTGTCTTAACTAAATCTTTGTAGTTAGAAACTTTAGAAGGATCTACAAAGAAAGTTGCTTTAATCCCTTCTTCCTTTAGAATTGGTAAAATATTTCTAACGTTTTGAGGCTGATCTCCCACCATAACCGTAAGCATTGCAGCAGCTTTATAATTTTCAGGCCAATCCTTTACATACGCAAGTGGTTTATACTGCAGCCAGCTGAGCGCATTATGAAAAAGTCTATCGAAATAAATATAATCTTCTTGAATACCAATTACAGAATTGATCTCAAATCCCATCCAAACAAAACGCCCCTGTCCATACGATCCGTAAGAAATTCCCCCGCTTTTCTTAACTTCTTCGCGAACTAATCCATCCTGCAACCGGTAGTTATACCAAAAACTAACTTGAGTTGATCGAGGTTCGAGAACTTCAACTGCAATTGGGCGATCCCACGTTGCAACTTTTAAAGGATATCCTGTGGGAATATTAGCAGTAATCGGCAGGTTGCCTCTCAACGTATGAATTTTTGTAACTTCATCCCGTTCGACTTCTCGAATGAATTTCATTCCAAAAACCTCATTAAAAAATTCCCAGCCTCTCCATTTTCCATCAGCGGAAAATGAAGCTATCCCGCTTGTTACAAATACTGATCCACCTCTATCTATAAATTTTTTAATGTTAATAATTTCTTCATCACTTAATGATTTAGAACCGGGAAGAATTAAAATCTTATATTTAAAATGTTTCCCTTTTTCAATGTCTGAATCTTTTATAATATCATAGTTGTACTTATAATTATTTAAGAATTTTTTCCATGTGGTGATGTTGTCGTTTAACCAGGTGCTTCCGGGAGGAAGCATATTTTCAGTGTATTGTGAGTAAAGAATTGCAATATTTGAACCTTCCCCGGACATAACTTTCTTTATCGCATCCACATCGGTGTATGCTTCTTTGTAACTGAATCTTCCCATGACACCTTTTAAAATGAGCAAATAAACAACAATAGAGGCAAGCATAAACAGCGTGCCGAGAGAGAAAACAATTAAAGAGTTTACGGTAAACCCTTTATTTTTTGTTACCTCCACTTAACTGCTCCCTGACTCTTTACGGTTTCTTTTGGAGAAGCATAACCATCTGAAGTATATTTCACGAATTTTTGATCACTTGTTTGTGCAGGTGGACCTTGTTGCACACGTTGTGGCTGGCCACCTTGCTGCTGAGGCTGATTGTACCTCGCCTGAACCGGTTGCGGACCAGCCTGAGCGCGTTGTTGTACAAATATCGGCTCAGATTGCGGTTTGTAACTTGGCGGTTGTGAAGGCATTCTCACAGGTTCAAACATAATTTGTCCCGGAGCTTTCTGATGTTCCTGACCTTGCAATTGTTCTGCAATCAATTCAGGAGTAAGCAATTCTGCTTGAAGTGTAGCCGGTTGCTGAACTTCAACTTGCTGACCTTGTTTCTCTCTAACTTTATAGAGGATGTAAGCGCCAATAGCAAGAATAAAAGTGCTGATTGTTGCCATGAGAATGATTGTTGCTAAAATAGGAATTAGTTCCATGATTTCACCTTTGTATATAAAATTTATTCAGCTATCGGTTTTAGACCGATTCGCTCAAGCTTTCCCCACTGCATCTCGAATCCTAAAAATTCTTCTACAGTGGACATTGCCTTACAGATATCAATTGTTAAAACGAAAAACATACGATAAACAATAGCGTACGGAATCAATCTAATTTCTTCTTTTTCAACAGCGATGCAATAAAGAGCGGTGGACATATCTAATAATGCCAATCCAGCCCACCAGAAAAAGATCAAACTTGAAAAGCCATAAAACAAAGCTGCAAAAATGAAAAAGAGATTAGAAAAAATATTCATTGCAGGCCAAATTAACGCTTCGTAAACCATTGTCCAAAGAATAAATGTATCTCCAAAATTAATTGTCGGATTAATTAATAATTTTTTGTGTTTTCTTATAGCTTGAAGAATTCCGCGAGTCCATCTATAACGTTGTTTTAAAAGTTCGTGAAGTTTTTCAGGAGCTTCGGTATATGAAATTGAACGCGGTTCGTAAAAAATCTTCCAGCCGTGCGCAAGTAACTTTAATGTAAGATCAGCATCTTCTGCAAAAGTATCGCTCGAATAGTAACCTGCATCTTCAATTGCTTTTCTTCTGAATAAGCCGATTGGGCCCGGAATAATGTTTACCAAACGCATAAAACTCTGTGCAGCGCGAGCCATATTCAAACCTTCGATATACTCAAGCGCTTGAAGGTCCGTGAAAAATTTTCTTCTGTTCTGAACTTTTACATTTCCGGCAACAGCACCAATTGAAGGATCAACAAAGTGTCTAACAGCAGTTCTAATACAATCTTCAGATAATTGAGAATCACCATCCATGCATAACACTATTTCTGCTTTTGAAAAACTTATCCCGGCATTTAATGCTTTAGCTTTACCGCCATTCGGTTTATTTATAACAGAAACTTTTACGTCTCCATACTTCCCTCTTTTGTATCCGACCATTTGTTTCGCAACATCGTAGGTGTTGTCAGTTGAACCGTCATTTACAACAATAATTTCGTAGTTGGAATAGTCCAGATTCAATAAAGAACGTACTGATTGTTCAATAACTTTTCCTTCATTATAAACCGGAACAATGATCGAGACAAAGGGATAAAATCCTTCTTTCCGGTTAAATGTGTAATTGTTTATATAAAGATAAGCCATCACCAAAATTGAAAAATATCTGAAAAGAAGAACGATTAGAAAAATGAAAAGTGAAACTAACGTTGAATATTCAAGGAGTGAGCCGAATGACAAAATGGTATAAGGAAGTGTAAGGTAAATAACGATCATCAATCCGAGCGAATAAAATCCCGTAGTTAAAATCCTTTTCTTTAACAACTTTCCTCTATCAGCCTTCACCGCTTTGGAAGTCTGAGTATTTGTTAGAGTTATTGACGTCTTTCTTATATTTTGTTTTAAATTCATTTCTGTAATTATTTATGTGTAAAGAAGTTGACCAACTCTTATGCCACAAGAAGGAGACTATTTTTAGAATGAAAATGAAGATTTTGTGTAGAGGATGTGTTTCAAATTAGGATAATTTCAAAAAGCTGTCTCATAATCTAACAGCTTTTAGAAACTCCAGAAGGCTGAAAGGGATGCAGAAACCGAATTATAACTGTAATCGTATCTAAAAGTACTTCCAAATCCAACTCTTCCGTTAACTTGTAATTGCCGTATTGGATGATAAGTGCCGGAAAGATAGAACTCTCTTACCATCGAATCACCTAAAGGAATGTACCCGATCTTCCCCCCAACTTCGATTTTTAATTCGTCGGTGTTTTCCACAGCCGCTTCGGCCCAAAGACTGTGTGACTCAAAATTTTGCGGTGCATAGTAAAGTGTGGTTGCCACTCCGTTGATTGTAGTGTTGGGAATAAACTTATACTGCGCATAGTAATATTCATATCCGAAATAAATTCTATCATAAAATCTTTTACCAAGACGTAATTGAAGATCGTTTCCCTTATTTCCGTCTGAAAGTGTAATATAGTTATAATAGCAAATCATTTTTAAATGATTCTTTGTTTCATACTGAGCGTTCAACTTGGTTGCTTTTGCGGTAAAGTTTCGGCTAATCAAATTGTTTGAAAAGATAGCCAACGATGCATCTGTATCTTCAAAGGTCAACGTTACGGTATAAACATCTTTTTGTTCAACACGGATTAATAAGTCATTTAATGAACCTTTTCTTCTGTATCCGTAGTTGATGTTGTAATTTCCAAAACCTGCGCCAACTAAAACATTCTCTACGACTCTATAGTACAAACTCCATTTGTAAGATGTCAAATATGCAGTTGTAAGTGGCGATACAAAGTTAGTTCTTTGAAAAGTAATACCGGCTGAGAGTCCACTTAAAAGACCAAGCTCAATGCGGGTTCCATAAGTTTTAATGTCCAAACTCTGATTATCCTTGTAAAAGAAAAAGTATGGAGAAACACCCAAATAATTTGGGAACGTAGTTATAAAGGATTTAAGTCCCGTAGGAGGTAGCCAACTCATTCTCTGATTTAATATAGCTATTTGCGAAGTGTCTGAAGTTGAATCTAATAAAGCTGTGTAAATATCGTCGGCTTTAGAGAACATTCTATTCTTTGAATAAGCGTCTCCAACCAGTACTTTAAGATCAAAGTTTTCAGGTTGTTCTTCTGATAATTTTATAAATTCACTAAGTGCTTTTGCTGAATCACTTCCATTGTAGTAAGCGTTTGCCCTTGCAAATGCTACGTCAAAATCATAATTCTCTTCTAAAAGTTTATCATAAATAGAGATTGATGTTGGATAATTCCCAGCGCAGGCTTGAACATCTGCGTACTCTTTTTGGTAAATATTTGCGTTCTCTGTTTTTGATAGGAACTCATCATATTTCGGTAAAGCGTCTGAACATTTCCCTTCATAATAAAAATTCCTACCGTCATTCAGTATGCTAAAAAGTTTATCCTGTTCTTCACGCATCTTGTTGAATTCAATGCTGCTTAAAAGTTGATTAACAGCGTCACTTGTTGAATCAATTCCATATGCGGTATTTGCATATTGCTCAGATTTTGGAAAATCCTTTTTTTGAAGATAGAGTGCACCAAGTCCGAGTAATGCTTCTAAGCTATTAGGGTTTTTAGCTAAATAATTATTAAAATATCCTTCGGCAACATCTAAATTTTTCTGGGTCCAAACATCTAACTGAGCACGAAGAAGTTGATAATCCAAATTATTCGGATTATTAGTTAAGGCTTCATTTAAATTGGTATTTGCTTTCTCCCAATCTTTATTCCAGGCAGCGTATTGTGCAATCTTAAATGTCACATCATCGTGAGTTCCACCGGCAGCAACTTTGTATCTTTCTAAAGTAGTTATAGCGCTGTCAAAATCGTTCAGATTGGCGTAAGCATCAGCTAAAAACATCGCCGCATCTTTATCAGCAGGATTTTTTTCAAACTTCATTGAGTATTCATCTTTTCGTTCAATGAATAATCTTTCCCGCTGAACTATTACAGAATCCCATAGAGAAACAAACTGCTCAGATTCTCCATGTTTTGTTTGCAAATAAAGTAGTTGCTGGTAGGATTCTTCGTACCTATGGACTTTATTCAGTTCGGTTATGAGAGCGAATCGTGTTTCACTATCCGTTGGATTTTTTTTCAGCATTCGATAATATTTATCGATAGCGTATTCCGGTTTCATCTTTGCTAATTTTTCCCACTTGCGATAGGTGGTATCAAAAAATGTGTAGGTGTAGCCTCTATCTCTTGCCAGATCATAACCTTCCATCGCTTCTTTAAAATAAGGGCGGAATGAAAGAGCGGTTTCAAAAGCTTCCAATGCAATTTTTTTCTTTCCAAGCCAAAGCGTGAAATAACCATACCGGCTCCATAATCTGTGATCTTCCGGATATCTGGCAACGTAGATTTTTAAGATTTTTTCTCCCTTTTGGATATGATCGTTCCGTGCAAGAATCTCGGTGTATCGAATGATTTCATCAGCCGAACCTTCTTCCCTTTTCAGATATTCATCATACCAGGTTTCTGCGGTTACCCACTGCCCCAAATGTTTGTAACACTTCCCTATTTCTAAGTAATTTATCGGTTTTGCCGGATTAATAGCGATTTCTCTACGATGTCCTTCAATCTTTAAATTAAGTTGATCGTACCAGTTTTTTGTTGCTCTGTCTAAATTTTTTGCTACTTCGGAATTGTTGGGAGCTATTTTTCTTGCGGCACGGAAATCAAAAACTGCTTCTGTTAACTGATCTCTTTTCTCATAACATAAGCCGCGAAGATTATATCCTTCCCACTCTTGTGGATAGGCAGAAACCACTTTGTTCAGCAAATCGATCGCTTCTCCATATTTTCCGATCTTCATTTGCCGGATGGCTTCGCTTTTAATAACGTCGACTTTTTTCTGCGGCAATACAGAAACAGAAATGACAAGAAGAATTAATAATGTGAGGATTTTGCGGAACATGTGAGTACTCATTATCGTGAAGGCTCGTCTTCTAAAATCTCATGCAAGATATATTCTGCGTTTTCAGCTTTCTCATTCACCTGATAAGTGAAAGCAAAAATATAGTTCATTATTACATCCTGATATTTAGAATCGGAGTTTGGTAGATTGCTTTTAATTTTAGAAACTAATTGATTTAGCGTTTTATCATCAGCTTTACTCATTAAAATTAAAATTTTATTACCTACAATACAGAGTTTATCTTTTTTATCTGTTGACAATCTGATTGCATTCTGAAGCTGATTAATCGTTAAAATTTTCTGACTTTCAGCAATTTCATCCAACTTAATTGAGAAAAGTGTAAATGGTTGCCCGGTACTCTTGTATAAAGCGATCTGATTATTTAGTATCAGTGTAAAATCATTAAGATCATATAAGTTTGAAAACGAAAATTTCTCCGGTACAACATCAATATTGGTTAACGGTTTATATTTTGATGACTGCTTAGATGGAGGCTTCAATGCCGTCTCTTCATTTTGCTGTTGTAATTCGACTGTATTCACTACCGGAAACGGATTTTGAAATTTTGGCGTTACTTCAAAATCAAAATAAATACCTTTATACGGTTCAATATAATAATCAGTTACAAACTGTCCTTCTGTATGACCGATATTTGGTGTAATTGTGGCTCTTCCACCCGTGGCTTTACCTCCCTCATCAGTTTGTTTTTGAAGATAAATTACCGCGGTAGAATGTTGAACAATTCCATCTACTAAAATTTGAGCTAAAGGAGTTGCCGGTTCTGCAACTACAAATAAACTCGTAACATTTTTTTCTTCAATTGTTTCTATGGTTTGTAAAAAAGTCTGCTGCAATGCTTGCGGATTTTCAAATCCAATGAAATGAGTTAATTCATCAAAAATTAATCTATTAGGTTGATATTGATCTACAACCGTTACAATGTCATTAAGATATTCAATTAAAAAATTATCGGGATTTCCTGATTCATAAATTTCTGTTGGAGGAGCCACACGAACTACAATAACTAAATTTTGATTCATATATGATTGTAAATCAAAATCGATTGAAGCTGCATGGATCATTAAATCTTTCGGACGCATGCTCGTGAAGAACAAACAAACTTCTTTATTCTTTGCACTCTCCATCGCATATTGAAGTCCAAGCAAAGTTTTCCCCGATTTTCGCTGCCCGATCAAAAGATAAGTGCCTCCGCGATAAAAGCCACCCCAAGCTTTATCAACCAGACTTATACCGGTCGGTACTAAATTTAATTTCTTTTTCATGGCATTTTCTCTTTTTTCATAACCATATACAACAAACGTTATGCCTGAATTATCTTTCGATTATCAACTGTTTTTAAGGTGAAACTTTATAGGTTTTGTCTCATTCGGAGAATCGTAAACTTAATTGCTCCAAAATAAAACAACTCTATCTTGCCAACTGTCCGAACACAAAAATTGCAGTTGCGTTAGAAACTATCGTCGGTTCATTTGTGATGTAATCCATCTCGTCATCAAAGTAGAGCACATCATCGCTGTTAAATTCAGAATAACTATAGTCTGTATGTTGAATTTTATAACTATCTGAAATGGATTTTGGTGCCGGACCGGCTGATACAGCTCCGGGGAGGTATCCACCGTTTAATTTGGAAATTTGTGAATGAAACTTTCTACTATATTTTTCCCCGATATTATAGATAAACGAAATTCCCCACGGATTTTTCCCCAAAATAAAATCTCTTTGAAAATATTTCAAGGTATCGAAGGTTGACTCATTTGTAAGTTTTTTCCAGAGGATTGCTTGCAAAGCGATACCAAGAAAAGTGTTCGTAGTTCCCCAAGAATAGACTGTTCCCTCTCCAAAAATCATTTTATCTTTATTCGTGTTAAAAGCAATTAGATTATTTTGAAGATAATTTTTAAACCGTGGGTTATGTTCGGCAATTCTAAATTGAGCTAACGCATCGATATCTCCCCAACTCCACCAATAATCGGACTTGGCGCTGTCTCCATAGACAAAAGAGTCGGTTAAATATTTCGTTTCATTAGTTGATTTATAAAGTTCGATAGCACCAAGCGCGAGTTTCCCCCAGAAACGCGAATCCTGGTACATTCCGCTCTGTACAACATCCAGATTGGGGGATTGATTTCTTCCCTGGTAAATTTGTTTAGCGATACCTAACCATTTCTCCGAACTTTGCTTATCTGAAAATCTCTCCTTCCAAATTCTTGAAGCCAAAGAAAGTGTAGCTGAAACCAAACCGATCATGTTTTTACCGATACCGGGATAAGCAGGACGATCGAACTTTAAAGAATCATTTTCCGGCATCCGCCAGGTTTGGCTATGATCATCAACATCCTGCACTTGAGTAATAAATTTGTTTTTTTTGTAACATGCTCTTGTTATCCAATCAAGTCCTATTTTTGCTTCTTCAAGAACATCCGGTTCGTTGTTTTTATTTCGATCGAATTCAAATTTAGATTTATCAAATTCATAACTGAATAAAAGCATGTAGGTAGCGTACGCAGTCGAATTTAAAAATTTGATATAATCGCCGGCATCGTGCCAGCCTCCGGTTACATCTATTCCCCCTTCTGCTTCATCCCCGATAATTGTTGGAGAATCAAACATATGACATGGTTCATGCAGCAATGGTTTGGTGGGACCGCAACGCTGCACTTTCAAAAATAGTAAAAGTGAATCGGTTATTCCCGCATAATTATCTTTTGAGATCTTAAAAGTAAAATACTTTTTCTCTCCGACCATTATGTTATATACACCTGCAGTTTTGATTCCCGAAAAATCGATTTGATAATTGAATGGGAACTTTCCCCAATTTCCGCGGTTTGTATCAATTTTATTTTTGTAAATGATCTTTTCACTCTTAGCATCCACAACTGCAAAGGAAACATTTGCGAGATTGGTCTTGGACATGATAATTGCCGATTTAATATCCTGTTGTAAAAAACCAACTTGATTAGCCCTTACAAAAATTCCATCTCCAACTGCTGCAGAACAGCTGAATTGTAAAAATGAAAAACAAATAAAAATCCAAAGGAGAATATTTTTTTTAGTCATGATGAATTTAGGGGACTTTACTCTATTCATTATAATTTTACAACACCAATACCGGGTAAATCGGAAAGAGTTACTCTTCCATCGATAATTTTAGTACCTGAAAAAATATCGTTTCCAATCAGCAAAGCCCCGTCAAGATCAGCCCAATCTACCATTGGAGAAAGATGTGCGGCTGCAGAAATAGCGCATGAGGTTTCCGTCATGCATCCCAACATTACTTTCATCCCAAAAGATCGAGCGAGCAGCATCATTTTATAAGCTTCACGCATGCCGGTGCTTTTCATCAATTTAATATTAATTCCGGAGTAAACTCCTTTTGCTTTCAAAACATCGGGTAAACGCTGCACAGCTTCATCACCAATTGTCGGGAGTGGGGAATGTTCAGTCAGCCAGGCATTATCATCAATATTTTCTTTCGGCATCGGTTGTTCGAGGAATAAAATATTTCTTTCTTTTAACCAATGTGCCATTTCCAAGGCAAAATTTTTGTCTTTCCAACCTTGATTCACATCAACAGTAATTGGTTTATCCGTAACTGAACGGATAGTTTCAATCATTTCTTTATCGGTTTCTCTTCCGAGTTTAACTTTAAGAATTTTATATTCTTCAGCTTCTTTAACTTTTTGACGGACAACCTCAGGTTTATCAATCCCTATTGTGAACGATGTGACCGGAGTTTTATTTTTATCGAATCCCCAGATATTGTACCACGATTGATTGAGCAGCTTCCCGACTAAATCATGCATAGCAATATCAACCGAAGCTTTAGCAGCCAGGTTTTTCAGATCGATAGAATCAACATAAGAGAGAATTTTTTCAAGTTCAAACGGATTTTCGAATTGCTCAAGATTTACTTTGGAAAGGAATGCTGTTGCGGTCCCTTGAGATTCTCCAAGATATGGCGGCATTGATGCCTCGCCATAGCCAACAATTCCGTTGTACTCAACTTCTGTAAGCATAACGGGGGTTGTTGTACGTGAACTGGTTGCGATCGTAAAAACATGTTTCAATTCTAAAGTGTAAGGACGAAACCGTAATTGTAGTTTTGATGATTTCATATTTTTTGAAATTCCTTTTGAAAAAATGTTTATAGGAAAAGATGAACCCACAACAGTTCCCAAAGCTATTCCCGACGTTTTTAAAAAATTCCTTCTGTTTTGCTGCATAACTTTCCTAATTATAAAATGGATTTGAACTTATTGGCTGGACATCTTTTTGTCCTACCGAAGTAACAATTCGTTTTGCACGAATAAATGTCGACAATCTATGTTTACTGAAATTGGTCTTTGACTTGTTAAAACTATTAATTCGTACTCTGCCGGACGAGTGGATGAACTCTTCTTCTCCAAGATAAACCGCTACATGAGTGATTCTCTCTTTTCGGTTTGCATTACCGGAAAAGCCGAAAAACAATAAATCTCCCGGTTGCAAATTTGAAAAATCTTTTTCCGTGTTGATAAGTTCGCCAACAAATACTTGCTGCGAAGCATCACGCGGGAGTACAACTCCATTTGAAAAATAAACAGTTTTGGTGAAACCGCTGCAATCCAATCCTTTTGTGGAAGTACCTCCCCACAAATAAGGTATTCCCATAAACTTTTTTGCCGTTGCGATGATATTCTCTTTTGAACATTGCCGACTTTTCACCCAATCGGAAAATATTTCCGCTTCATTTTGTTTGATCGCTGCATTTCTTCCATCGGGAAATTCTACTTCGTAGAAATCATCTTTCACAGAAAGTAACTTTAAAATATTTCCAAAAACTAAGTCGGAAACAATTCCAGATTGCGGCGATGAATTTTCAAAAGCTGAACCGTAACTCCTTGTAAAAATGACTTTGTTTTCATTCTTCCATGCGTCGGCTGTTTCTAAAGTGACTAATTCAATTGCATCTCCATCCACCCAACTAATATAGTTATCGGGAGTTTGAATCAGGTACCATCCATCATCTGTTTTTTTGTATATCTTCACGATAGTTCCAAGTAATGCTTGAGTCGCCATCTCGGCGGAATGCTCAGGTTTGGTGCGGATATTTGCTACAGAAATATTGACGATCCCGTAACTTTTCTCACCAAGAATTTCATCCGGTAATCTTTTAACTTCATCCTCTATCTTCACTCCAGAAAGCCGTTTGAATAAAGTATCCAGTGCATTTGGCAAATTTGTCTCGCCCCTTAATATGTAATTACCTCCTTCTTCAGCAACTTGCAAATCGAAAATAGCAGTACGCTTGTCCGGAGCGAAACTATTTTTTACTTCATGAATTTGGTCTTCAATATTTTTCATGCTTTGTTGTGCGTTTATAACTAACGAAATGGTTAAAATAATTAATAAATGTTCAAGGGTTCGTTTCATCAAAAATCCGTTTATAATCTTACTGAAAGATAAAAATAATTTGTAATATCTCTCATATCAATTGAACAGAAAGGCAAGATTATCACACATTGTCCTGGGATAAGCAGAGCCATTCCTTTCAAATTTTACTTTTTGATGTTATATTTCTCTCAAAATTCAATTTAATTCTGAGATTGTATGCTTGAAAAAATAAAATTATCATGTGAAAAATTTTCCGGGAGAAACGCTTTTGTCATCGAAAGCAAAAGTTTCACTTATCTACAATTTGCTGAGATCACTTCTAAAATTCGTTCAGTATTAGAGGAGGAACCATGTGCCGGTGAAGAGTTGATTGGAGTAATCGAAACAAACGACGTTGAAACGTATTGCTCCATTTATGCATGTCTCTTTAGCGGTAAAACTTTCGTTCCATTGAATTCTGATAATCCTTTAGAAAGAAATTTAGATATTTTAAACCAGACTGAAATTAAAACAATTCTTTCTGCTCAATCAAACGATAAAATTACTGCACTTTCAAATGCTTCAGGTGTTAAAATAGTTTATACAAAAACCTTACCGGAAGCCGGCATCAACCTTGAGATTAAACCCATCCATGATAACACAAACGCATATATTCTGTTTACCTCAGGAAGCACGGGAATTCCTAAGGGAGTTCCTTTAACAAGAAAAAATCTTTTCTCTTTTATCGATGCTTTTTTTGCTCTGGGCTATAAAGTTGATGAGAATGATAAATTTCTGCAAATGTTTGATCTGACTTTTGATCTTTCATTAATGTGTTACATCGCTCCATTGTGCATCGGTGCATGTGTTTATCCGATCCCGCTTGAAGGAATAAAATACACTCATATTTACAATATTATGGATGATGAAAAAATCACTTTCGCGTTGATGGTTCCTTCTATCCTCGCATACCTGCGCCCCTATTTTGAAGAAATCCATTTTGCCGATGTTAGATATTCTTTGTTCTGTGGTGAGGCGCTTTATGAAGATATTTCAAGAGAATGGCAGAAATGCGTTCCCAATGCTTTGGTGCAGAATGTTTACGGTCCTACTGAAGCGACGATCTTCTGTTTAACTTATGATTTGAGTAGAGAAGCCGATAAAATAAAAAGTGTGAACGGAATTGTCTGCATCGGCAAACCCATGTTGAACATGGATGCAATTGTTGTTGATGAACACAACAAATTACTTCCTCGTGGAGAAAAAGGAGAACTGTGTTTAACCGGCAACCAGTTAACATCCGGCTACTGGAAAAATCCGGAAAAGAATAAAGAAGCATTCTTTACACTCAGTATGAACGGAAACGAAAAAACTTTTTACCGCACCGGTGATCTTGCGTTTCAGGATAGTGACGGTGATTTTATTTTTAGTGGGAGAATAGATAACCAGGTGAAGATTCAAGGTTTTAGAGTCGAGTTGAGTGAGATTGAACATCACGCCCGTGAATTCGCAAAACAAAATCAAATTGCGGCGGTTGCGTACAAAAATAAAATCGGGAACCAACAAATCCACCTTTTTGTTGAAGATTACTCCGGGAACATTGTTGATTTGGAAAATTATTTAAAATTGAAGTTGCCGCAGTACATGATTCCAACTTCGATTTCTACTCTCAAATTATTTCCATTAAATGTTAACGGGAAAGTTGATAGAAAATCATTAACTCAACTTTTAATTAATAGTCTTAGTTAATATGAATAAAAAATTTCAATGTTAGATTTACTTAAAAATTCTTGTAAGATTTTTCCTGAAAGAAATTCGTTTTTTATTAACGAAACTTTTTATTCATACCGGCAATTCGCAGAAGGCATTTCCAAAGTCCGTTCTTTGTTAGAAAAAGAAATCGTGGGTCATAAACTGGTTGGTATTTTGATCGATGATCAGTTTAGTTTTGAGACCTACACTTCGATCTTCGGAGTACTCTTTTGCGGGAGCGGGTTCGTCCCGATAAACATTAATGATCCGACCGAACGGATTAAAATTATTTCTGATCAATGCGAATTGCGAGTGATTCTTTCAACTTTTCGTGTGCCCAAAATCCACGAAATTGAAAAAAACTGCAACGTCAAATGTTTAATTACGGCTCAATTACCTGACTCGGAAATTAATCTCGCTCTTCCACATTACAATGAAAATCAAATTGCGTACGTGCTCTTTACTTCAGGAAGTACTGGAGTGCCCAAAGGTGTTCAGATCAATTGGAAAAATGTTAATGCACTTATGGATTCTTTTTTCTCACTCGGTTACCTTGTAGATGAGAACGATCGCTTTTTGCAAATGTTTGATCTGGCATTCGATTTTTCTATCATGTGTTATTTTATTCCTTTAAGTATCGGCGCTTCTGTTTACACAATTTCAACCGAAGGAATAAAATACTCCAACGTTTATACAACTCTTGAAGATCATAAGATCACTTTTGCGGCGATGGTCCCTTCTTTCCTTTCATACTTGCGCCCATATTTTTCTGAAATTTTATTGAATGATTTGAAATATTCATTCTTCTGTGGTGAAGCGTTGTTTGATGATATCACGGCAGAATGGGCAGAATGTGTTCCTAATGCTTTAATCCAAAATGCTTACGGACCAACAGAAGCAACCGTTTTCTGTACTATCTATAATTGGCAGCGAGGAGAAACTCATAGAAAACATATAAATGGAACGGTGCCGATCGGGAAACCTATTTTAAATACAGAAATAATCATTGTTGATGATGAGTTAAACGAATTACCCGCCGGACACAAAGGAGAATTGTGCATCGCCGGTGATCAATTAACTATTGGTTATCTGAAAACAGAAGACAACCGTCAAGCTTTCTTCACTAAAAAAATAAATGACAAAGAAATTAGATT
This sequence comes from Ignavibacteriaceae bacterium, assembly GCA_041671545.1. Taxonomy (GTDB): domain Bacteria; phylum Bacteroidota; class Ignavibacteria; order Ignavibacteriales; family Ignavibacteriaceae; genus UBA1563. The sequence continues at coordinate 123,491 of JBAZBI010000005.1, read as the reverse complement.
TTACAGAACGGGTGACCTCGCCTATTTTGATGGAGATGGAGATTTGAACTTTCTGGGAAGAGCTGACAACCAAATAAAACTTCACGGGTTTAGAATCGAATTAGGCGAGATAGAATTTCATGCACGAAAGTTTACCTATCCGAATGAAGTTGTTGCAGTTTTTTACAAAAATAAATTAGGGATTGAACGAATTCACCTTTTTGTGGAAGGTTATAAAAATGAAGTATCAAAACTACATGAATTTTTAGAAGCTAATCTTCCCTACTATATGATACCAAATAATATTTCTATCATCAATACATTTCCGCTAAATAAAAATGGGAAAGTTGATAGAAAAGGACTTTTACATATTTTGCAAAATAAGGCAAGGAGTAAGTAAGTTTGAAAAATACCGACAGGGTGTTTATTCGACAGGCTGAATTAACTGATATTGATTTTATAATTGAATCAATTATTGAAGCCGACAGAAGTGAAACTGATAGGATAAGTTATTGCAAAATATTTAATCTATCGCTTGAAGAACTAAAAGTAATACTGAGGAATGTTTTATTAGAGGATATAGAAGGTTCTGAATTTTGTTTATCAAACTTTCGGGTAGCATTAGTTGATGGAGATATTGCGGGAGCGTGTTGTTCATGGATAGAATCTCTCAATGGACATCCCAGTTATTTAATAAAGTTTAGTTTGTTATCTCAATATTTGAACGAAGAGCATATTGAATACTCAAAAAAAATTGCTCCTATTATAAAAGGTTTGAATATAGCCCGAGAGAAGTCTGTTTTACAAATTGAATCGGTTTACGTGAATCCAAACTTTAGAGGGCTTGGCATCAGTGCTAAAATTATTAACGAACATTTTAAGCAAAACAAATTAATACACCCCGAATTAGAAAGAGCCCAATTGATTGTAACCTATGACAACAAAAGCGCACTAAGCGCTTATTATAAAATAGGTTTTACAATTGTAAAGGAGTTTTTAGTAGATAATGAAAAAATATTATCCGTCCTTCCATCAAATTGTTTGGTTTTGATGGAGAGGGATCTAAAAGATTACCCAACAAATTGATCTTATATCTAAAAGAATTAGAAGTGATAATCCTTTATAAATTTAAAACCGATCCTACCGATATTGTTATGCTACTTCTAAAATTGGAAGTAAATAAACGGCATCATGTCAGCTGATTTAAATTGAACGACAATCCAAATTACGAACGCAAATAATACAGCCTGCAGAACCAACGGCATCGAAGTAATGAATTTTTGTATTTTCATTTCCACAATTTTCGGTGAGAAGTGGAAGAGGTAACCGATTACCATCAAAACAAAAATCGTTGTGTATGCTCCAACAAATTGTGGGAATACTTCCGGATGGAAATAATAAAATATCTGGTGTAACATATCTAGTGCATATTGCAACGAAGGAGCCGTAAAGAGTATTGCGGTAACTACTAAAAGATGGAATACAAATACAATCTGTAATAATTTATGAAACTTTGTGCCTGTTAGGTGCAATGCATCGGTAATTTTTCTGCGAATTTTTTGTGTGAACATTCCAAAAATCAAAAAGAAACTATGCATTATTCCAAAAAAGATGTACGTCCAGTTTGGTCCGTGCCATAATCCAACTGCAAAAAAAGTTATAAAAAGTGCTAGAGCGGTTCCCCAACTTCTCATCGCACGAAATGAAATTTGCAACGGCTTAAAAAGGTAATCAAGTAACCAGGTTGAAAGAGAGATGTGCCATCTTCTCCAATACTCAGCAACTGTATTTGCAAGAAATGGACGATTAAAATTATCCATCAATCGGTAACCAAGAAGGAGTCCCACTCCTAATGCCATATCGGTATAACCGGAAAAATCACAATACACTTGCAATGCAGAACCATAAACAGCTAAAAGATTTTCAATACCGGTAAACCTTAGCGGGAAATTAAAAACTCTTTCATTGAAATTTAGAGCAATATAATCAGCGATAGCATATTTCTTTAGTAGTCCCAGCATAATAAGAAACAATGCTTTGCCGATATCCTCTTTTGTTAACTTTGTATCTTCTTCTATCTGAGGCAAAAAACGGGAAGCTCTATCAATCGGACCCATCAGAAGATTTGGGAAGAAAAATACGAAAAGCGAAAAATCTCTAAAGCTTTTTACCGGTTCCATCATTTCAAGATAAATTTCAATCACATAGCTTAGTGCTTTAAATGTGAAGAACGAAATGCCGATCGGTAAAAATATTTTTAGAGGATCGAAGGTTCCAACCTTTAAATCGGTTAGAATTTCCAGAAAAAAATTTGTGTATTTAAAGTAACCTAGTAATCCTAAGTTGACAACAATGGCAACAATAAATAATATTTTTTTTGTTAGCTGGGTTCTACTTTCATAGATGGTCCTACCAAAATAAAAGTTAAATCCAGAGGTAAAAACCAAAAGTAGAAAATAGATCCCGGCAGCTTTGTAATAGAAAAAAAGAGAAAAGAAGAGAAGTGTGTATATGCGAAAAGCTTTTTGATTCGAGAAAATTCTTTGTACGATCAAAACGAATAAAAAGAAAAACAGAAACAAACTTGATCCAAAAAGTAAAGGATCCGTTCTGTCGTAGGTAAATAACGAAAGGATTTTCTGATAGTCTAAGGCTTCTGGCATTAATTTCTCCTCGGATCGCAGTCCAAAGTAATAAAATGCCGGAGACTGCAATCTCCGGCTTCAATTGTATTAAGAAGGAATTTTAGAATCAACTAATTTTTGCAAATCCCCGATATTTTTTGCTTTTAAAATTTCCAATCCCTTAAACTTTATTCCCATGCTTTTTTCAATTGCAAGAATAATGTTGATATGGTTGAGTGAATCCCAGCCGGGAACCTGACTTGCTATCGTCTCATCTTTAAGATCAAAATCTTTTAAACCTAATTCTGTAAGGATAACTTGTTTCAACTTTTCTGAAATCATTTAATTAACTACTCCATACTTTCAATTATTTTTTTTGTATTCATTTATTAAAAGATCAGCGATCATAGTTGCCATCTTCTTTGAGCCTTGGTCATTAAAATGGGCATAATCTCTAGATGCAAGATTAGCCTCAACCCAATCTAACATAGAATTTTCGCCACCCATAGCTTCATATCTGTCCCAGAAAGTTATACCGGTAGCTTTAACTATATTCTTTTGACATTGGATCATCTTAGAAAGATTTGGATCCGTGATTAACTTTGATCCTCTTTTTACCGGTCTGTCGCCCATACCTACTAATAAAATACTTGTTTGTGGGAAGATTGTTTTTAAATCTTTGATTACTTTTGTCATCTGACTTTCATACCACATGAAATTAATATTCCCGGCAGTCATCATGTTAGCGCCATAGGTGAGGATTATTAATTTGTAGTCTAAATATTTTTGAAAATCTTTTTTAATATTGTCTTGAATATCTTTGAATGAAACACCGGAATTTCCACGCCAAGGATAATTGTCAATATACAGTCCGTTACCCGACTCTAAGCTCACTCCAAAAAATTGCGCTTGATCAGTCATTGTGGTTGTCATTTTAAATGACGTAGCATTTCCTGATGGAGTAAGTACTAATTCCTTCACACCGCTTCCAGCTTGTAATGTAGCGGTTTTTTCAGCTCCGTTGTTAAAAGAATATTTGATGGACGAAGCCTTAGCGTTTGTATAATAAACTTTCGCCGTTGTAAAAAATTTAGAACTTTTATAAGCAGTTTTGGTTTCATACTGAACCCATGCAATTCCTTTTGGAATTGACACAAATCCATTTATTCCGATAGGAATGTCTCCTTCTTTTCCAGTTAATACTGAAACAGTTTTCCAATTATCGCTGAATGTGTGTTTGGTCGTAATTCTAAACATAATATCTTGCGAAGTTATTGCCATCATTCCAACGCCGTTTCCGCCAAATTCACTTTGAAATCTTTCACGAAGATCAGCGGTTAACAAATCACCTTCGTTACCAGAATCACCATAATCACCAATTCTAACTTTTTTAGATTTAGCTTGTTTCAGCGCCTGGAAAAAATAATTCATTTGAGTAACATCACCGGACATCGGAATATTCTTTCCTTGAATACTCTCAACTGCTCCCGGCAACTCAGAATTAATTGACTTAGCATATGCAATTAAAGCCTCTAACACTTCTTTATTCATCGATGCTGAATATAGATTTGAAGGAAGAGATTTTTGTTCAAACTGATTCTTGGAATAATCCAACAAAGAATCTGGGACGATATCCATGAACAAATCAATTTTTTTGGGTTGATAGTTAAGTATTTTTATGTCGCTTGGAATATATGACAACATTATCGTGAAAATAATAGTGAAAAAGAAAAGGAGTACACTACGATTTCTTTCATCTTTAAACATTAGAGCTGTTTCCTTGAGTTATAATTGATCAAAAGTTTGAATTTCTTTCTTATAAAATATAAAATTAATCTAATTTATTAAAGGAAGTTATTATGAAACCTCAAAAAAAAAGGTTGCTCAAATGGCAACCTTTTTTTCGTATAAGATTAACTTACTTCATCAGAATTAATTTCATCGATTTAATAAAGTTGCCTGCATTGATCTTATAGATATAAGCGCCGCTGGAAACTTTCTGACCGAATTCATTATCGCCGTTCCATTGAATTGAATATGTTCCGGCATTCTTTTGCTCGCTAACAAGAGTTTTAATCTTTTGTCCGAGCATGTTGTAAATTGATAACGTAACCACTGCATTCTGAGGAATCGCATATTTAATTATCGTTGTCGGGTTAAACGGATTCGGATAATTCTGCGCTAATTCAAAAGTTTGCGGAGTTACATTTTCCGGAGTTACATCAGTCGCTTCATTAGAAACAAAACTTTCGGTTTGCGAATATCCGGAGATACTTCCATCTTTTCCGATAGACCTAACTCTCCAGTAATATTTTGAACCTTTAGTTAAATTGGTTACTTGATAATTCTTCGCGCTAATTGCCGCAACGGTAGTGGCATTACTTAAATCTGCATTCGTTCCAATTTGGATGTCATATTTTTCTTGATTTTGTTCTCTCGCGGGAACGAACCAGTTGAGGTTTACATCAGTACTAAATACGTTTATACCATCAGATGGTCCGCCAATTCTTGGTTGAATTGCAGAGAAACCTGGATCAGTAATGAAGTTGGTAGATACCCAGGCACCCCAATCTTCATGACCTACACCAATTCTTGATCTAACTCTCCAGTAATAAGTGTAACCGGCATCTAAGGTAACAGGGATAGCATAAGAAGTATTTGTATATCCAAGCGCAGTATCAGCAGCATTGGAAGCAACCAAAACTGAGAAGTTTCCGTAAATACTTACTTGAACCTGGAAGTTTGTTCCAGCCGGTGTATCATTCGTATACCAGTATAACGATTGAGTATTTGTCCAAACAATAGTTCCATTCGCCGGATAATCCAAAATAGGTGTTGGAGGAACAGTACCGGTTGGATTAACGGTAAATGCAGTTGCCGTTGAAGCATAAGCAGAAGTTTCAAATGTAACAGGATTTCTACTTCTAACTCTCCAATAGTAAGTTGCAACAGCGTTTGGTAATGTTGCATTATAAAATAAGGTTGATAAACCTGACCATGTAGCTACTATGTTCGTAAATCCAGCATCTGTAGCGATGTCACCATCAAATACAAGTCCGTCTGTAGGACCATCAAGATACCAGTTCATCGCATGATTAAATGTATAGATCGTACTTCCCGCTGTTGGCCAAGAAATAACAGGGACAGTAGGAAAACCACTTGCCGCAGGATCAACAACAAAACTTTCAGCTGTTGTCCAAGAACCTGCGCCTGTAACCGGACTAAATGCTTGAACTCTCCAATAGTAAGTCGTTCCAGGAACAACATAAATTGGGAAAGTTAAAAATTGATTTCCGGTACTACCTGCACTTGTCCAGGGACCTAAAGCACTTACCGTGCTATATTCAACATTGAAAGTAATTCCAGTGTATGCTGAATCCAGGTACCAATTCAAATCAGGTTGAACGTTGTAAACCGTTGCACCGCCAATTGGCCAGGACAATGTTACATCCGGAGTGGTAATAAAATATACAAGGAATGATCCTGTAGACCAACCGGAGATAGTTTCCGTAATAGTTGAAGTGGCATGAACTCTCCAATAATAGTAACTTGGATTTAATGGAGTTGCTACCGTAATATTTTGTGAGGTTGTTGAATCTGTAAATACCGGAATACCGGTGAACGTTGCATTATCATAAACCTCAACTAAATATCTATTAGTCAATTGCGGTTCATTGTGATACCAATAAAGTGTTGGGGTAGTAGTATAGACAGTTTGTGCACCCAATGGCCATGAGGCTACCGGATCGCCACCGAAAGCTGTTGTGAAGGTTTCACTCGCTGAGTAGGAAGCCACTCTGCCATCTGAACGTTTTGCAATTACTCTCCAAACATACATAGTGTTTGGTTCCAAAGTTGGCAATGTAACTGTCTGCAAAGCAGTATTTGTAGCGATTTGAATAAAGTTAGCATCAACACTTCTGCGATATTGTACATCATAAACAATATTAACAATAGGTTGATTTAAATGCCAATACAAGATTGGAGTAAGTGTAAAGACTGTTGCATTACCTATCGGTGTATTCGGTTGTGGCATTGCAGAGGGTAATGTCATGAAACTCGAGGTAGCAGAATAAGAAGTATTGTTTGCTTTTACTTTCCAATAATAGGTTGTTATATTATTGAGTATTTCTGTACTATCCAGTGTATAAGCATTTGTAGCTAAACCAACTTTTGAAAGAAGCGTAGTAGCAAAATTATCGATGGATATATCTAAGTCATATGAAGTCGCTCCCGGAGGGGCTGTCCATGCAAAACTTGTTTGGATAGAGACACCGGAAATAGTATTCCCGGGAGAAGTTAAAACTGGAGCTGATAATGTTGTAAATGAAGAAGCACTTGAGAACGCGCTCGATCCAATAATGTTCGTTGCGCGTACTCTCCAGTAGTAAACGGTTCCTTCAGATAATCCGCCAACGATCGCAGATGGGCTCGTAAGACCTGCTTGTTGATTTACAAAAGACCCAAAGAGTGGATCAGTAGATAAATCAAAATCATATGAATCTGTTTGAGGAATAGCAGCCCAGTTGAAAGTTAATGTAAGCGCTTGACCGGTTGCAGCTGGTGCTGGAGTTGCTGTGCTGAGGTCCGGGACTGCAGGTGCAGCTGATGGAACAGTCCTAAATGTGAAGGTAGATGAATAAGTCCCTGTCGAAGGTGCTGATTCCCTTACATGCCAATAATAAGTAGTGTAGTTGGCTAAGGCAAGCGGGATAACGTGAGAGTTACCTACTACGCCATCATTTGTGTATGCTAATGAAGTAAATCCGGCATCAGTTGCGACTTCAACTCTGTATGTGGTTGAACCGATGTTACTCCAATTAAGTGTTGGAGAGAGAGCCACATCGACATCATTATCCACAGGGGTAAGCAGCGTTGGCTGGGCTAGAAGACTCGGGACAACAAACAACAACGCTATTAAAGCATGTTTAAATTGTTGAATTGTTTTCATGTTATTTTCCTTTTGGTTATTTAAAAATTACGTTTTTTTACTACTTCAAAACTCTTAATGAGACTTTCCATTGTCCACTCCTCCTAACCATTTATCAACAAACATATGTTCCTTATAGTTCCTTACTGAAAATAAGGAAATATTTAATAAAACAATAGGTGAAAAATAATATAGAAATTAAATATTACCAACAAGATTGTCACTTGTTAGCCATTAATTTTCATTGTAGGAAGTTAAAAATTGCTCTGAAATTAAGATGTGATTTTTTTATGGGAGGAAATTAGTTATTCTTTTAATGTTTGTCAAGAGAAATCTTTAACAATTTTTAACTTTTCTACGATTCAATGACATATATCACTCAAAATCCCCTCTTCTTAAAATTATACGTCTCTTATACGCAGGTTTAATCTTTTATACACCGCACGGTAAATCCATAAACTTTGTCAAAATCATAAAAGAAAATATAGTTGCCCGTGCTGTAGAGATAGATACTGCTCGCGAATGGAGCGTTGCCTAAACTGGAACTCCACAAATATGAATCGTAACCGGCATAATAAAAGTATCCGTAATAACCACGGTAACCGCCAAACAATGCAGAAAAGCCGGTTGAGTTAGTCCCTGCACCGCTTCCGCTCCCCTCACCAATAGCTTTTAGTGAATTTGAGTTATCGGTTACTGTTTCCCTTAGTATTAAGAATTCATCTTTTGTTGGAACATGCCAACCTTTTGGAGCTAATCCTCTTGGATCGTTTACAGCGTACCAATTATAAAGTTTGCCATATTTATTTCCGTTATCCGGATTGTTTTTGTAGTAACACCAGGCGCCTGTTTTTAGATTCCTCCATTCGTATTGATTTTTAACTTCCGGAATCGAATCTCCATTACGGTAATGATCAACGTTTAAGTTTTCTACCATCCAGACTTGATCGCCTATCTTCACAGATTTAATTTCTTCTTGAGCATCCAAATTAAAGGTAGTGAATAACACTATACCTACAACATGGAGGAATAAACTATTTTTTAATTTGATCATCTTCTGCACCAAGAATTATTTTATTTGTTCTCATTTATCTGTTACACAACTTTATTATCGAAGAGTAAGCTGCACATTTAAGAAACATGTTGCTGTAAATCGATGGTTCTAACTTAGAAAATCCTTTTTAAGTTTACAACAGATTAAATTTAAAAGGAAAGATGAAGGAAGAAGAAAAGATGGAATAATGGTAAGATGGAATGTAATTATTTGAATGGATAAAATTCTGTAGGAATTTAATATTTGTAAAAAAAATATAGGCTAAAAAAAAGAATCCCGCTTGGGATTCAATATTTTAAATAATAATATTAAATCCAGCACTACGGAATGGTCTCGACCATTCCCTACAAAAAAAATCCCTCATTACTGAGGGATTTACTTTATACTTTATCAGCCAAAGGCTGATCCGCCTCTGGCGGATACTTTGAACTTTCAACTATTTTAAAAGAATCATCTTCTTCATCTGTACAAACTCTCCCGCTTGTAAGCGGTAGATATATGTACCACTCGCCAGACCTGTTGCGCTAAAGGGAATATTATAACTGCCCGCGGCTTGTGTTTCATTAACTAACTCTGCAATCTTTTCTCCGTTAATGCTATACACAACCAACATTACTTTGCCATCTATCGGAAGTGAATAGTTTATTGTTGTTACAGGGTTGAAAGGGTTAGGATAGTTTTGTGAAAGTACAAATTCTTTAGGAGCGGTAATTTCTGCTTCTATGATATTACTGTATTCAAATGTACCGTCGTTATCTATCATCTTTAGGCGGTATTGGTATTTTCCTTCTTGCAAGTTGTTGTCTGTAAACGTGTACTCTCTCGGTGAGTTGCTGTTACCTGAAGCCTGCACAAAACCAACTTTTTCCCAACCACCATTCTGACTTCTTACTTCTGATTTCTGAATCTCAAAACCATAGCTATTGATTTCTGTTGCAGTTTTCCAGGTTAGGTTTACTTCCTTTCCACGTACAGTAGAATTAAATGAAGTTAGTTCTACAGGAAGAAGGTTTGCAAGGTCTTCATCTGCACCCATATATGGGAAAGTGACACTTCTTGTTTGCCCGTCAATGTCGGTAGCAATTCCTAAACCGGTTTCTCCAATTAAGTTAACATCACCTAACGAAGCACCGGCAAGATGAAGGTCCGTAACGGAAGTAAAGGTAACATTAACATTTTTTGAATGTACATCTTTGGTTACATTGGCGGCTTGATATTCGGCTAAAGTAGTATAAGTGCCTACAATACGAGCTTTAGTATTGCCAGCTCTTAAATAAAATACATTATAATCAGATGCTCCTGTTGTTACTGTTCCAAAAAATTCATTTGTCATAGCATCTTCGTTACTAATAAAAATATTGTTTTTTATGTCAGGATTTGCACTAAACAAATTAATTGCTCTGTAGTAACCTGGGGTTGCTGGTACTGTTAATGCTGGCATATAGAAAGTGTTATTGTAGATCGTGCCGATTCCTGCCAAAAACACATAGGTTTGATTTACTTGTGCCGCGGCAACACTTTTTCTGTCCATTCCGGCAAAAGTATTATTATAAATATTATAAGTAGGTCCACTTCCTAAAGATAAAGCTCTTGTTCCTAAACTACCGGTAGCTGTGGCCTCTAAGGTTGTAATTTCTGTAAATCTATTATTGTGGATATTAAAAGTACCAATAGCTCCAATACTTGTCCATAGCCCAAAATTTACGGTATTAGCACTTCCTAATTGATTTAGTTTTATTTCATTTCCATCAAAATCGCCACCATTGATATAATAGAACCATCCACCACGACCTTGAGCTGAAATAGTATTGTTTTTTACAACTAAACCAGTAGTTTTAGCGGTGGTAAGAGTTCCTGAATTCGAAGTCATTAATCCTTCTCCAGAAGGAGATGCTACTGAAGTTATAATATTATTTTCAATAGTAAAATTCAACGGAGCTACTTCTATTGCTGTACCTTTTCTTGCAATTGTACCAATACATACTGCAGAGGCTGCTGTAGATTTGCTTTCAACAATACAGTTTTTAACAACAGTGTTTTGACATCCGCCAATTACCATAATTAGTCTGGATGCTACCAAACTTCCACTTGCAGTTGTAAATTTCAATCTTCTTGTTGACCCTGCAACTGCATAACCGTCGATGGTTACATTACTTGTTGCAATAGTATTGGCATCTGCCCAGGCAGAGGTTAATACTGTATAACCAATAACGAAATGTCCTGAAGGACTGGTATTGTCAGTTGTCTTTGTGAATGTAATCGTTCTATCAGCATCTGCATTAGGACGAATAGTGATACCAAAACCATTTGTATTTACTCCTAAGCCAATATTAGCTGCTTCGGTGATGTCCCCCGTAATATAAAAGTTAACATTTGCACTCATTCCATTGGAATTTAAGTTTGTAACCGCAGTTGATAATTTATCAAACCCTTTTGCATTTCCACTTTGTGGTATATAATAATCACCGCTAAAGTTACCAATTTGTGCAGTATAATTTACACCGCCATTACTATTGTAATTAATAGTATAGAAATCAGCGTCTGCTTCAGCCGGGGCTGCAGCTTGTTGGATAGTTGTATATACGTAATAAGAAACAAAATTTCCATCAGCTAAAGCTAACGCAGCGGCATAGTTTGTTGCACTTACAAATGTTAATTCAGTTGTTGCGCTTGAAGTCCAGTTATCTGTAGAATAGCGAACCCAGACTTTTTCGTTTGTAGAAACAACAGCGCTGGCAGTAGCCGTTACCGTTAAATTTGTTCCGGATATTGTTCTTGCAACAGAACTAATTGTTACCGGCGCTTGAGTGCCGTTATCAAAAACAGCAAAGTCCGCGTTACTTCCGCTTAGTTTAGTTTTAACTACATAATAATTGCCGGTAGTTATCGCCCAATAAATAGCTCCACCGCTGCCCATGTTTGCCTGGTAATAGGCTGTCCACTTTGCACCGGCACCAGTATAGTTCATATCAGGGGCGGAACTATTTACCCAAAAACCTGAGCCATCGGTAGATGAACTTGTTTCTCCAAATTTAACATAATGACCAGTTGTTGCTGTAGCAGTGAATTGCCACGAGTAAGAACCGCCAAGACTAGCTGTACCTGCTGTTCCCGTTGTCCAATTCCATAGTGCGCCATTATCGCTGCCAAAGATATAATCCGGACTTGTTTGAGCCAAACTTGTAAAAGTTAGGGAAAACAAAATAACAACAAACAAAAGTGTAACAAGTTTTTTCATTATGCATCCATAGTTAATTAGTGAAAGAAAAACCGTACAAGAACTATCCATCCTCTATTAGAAGAGGATGGATAAGAGTAAACAATAATTATTTAAGAAGTATCATCTTCTTGGTTTGCACAAAATCACCCGCGCGTAATGTGTAAAAGTAAATACCACTAGATAATTCGTAATTCCCAATTCCTAATTCGTAATTATAGCTTCCAGCTTCTTTGTACCCATTTACCAGTGTGGTTACTTCAGTACCAATTGCGTTATAAACTTTTAATGTAACATAACTATTTGTCGGAAGTTGATAACTAATAACTGTGCTCGGATTAAACGGGTTAGGATAATTCTGACTTAGAGCAAATGTTGTTGGTTTACCAAGATCAACTTCAACTTCTTTGCTGTATTCATACTTACCATCGTTATCTATTTGTTTTATGCGGTAACTGTATTTGCCGGTTGTAGCTGAATTGTCGGCGAAAGAATATCCTTTCGCTGAGTTACTATTTCCACTTCCTTTTACAAACCCAACTTTACTCCATTGACTATTGACCATTGACGATTGACGCTTCTCAATTTCAAAACCATAATTGTTTACTTCCGTAGCTGTATGCCAAACAAGGTTTACGGATTTGTTTTTGATAGAAGCTGAGAAAGAAGATAATTCAACCGGTACAGTGCCATCTGTAGTAAATGTTCCAACATAATTAGCACTGGAATTTGATAACCAACTATCTCCCTGGCCGGAACCCCAACTTTTCGCCCAGATATGTAATTTATAAGTTGTACTTGCTTCCAAACCTGTCAAGAGATTGATAGTGCCTGACCATGTTCCTTGATAATCATTGCCGGACGGTCCTGTTTGTGTCCAAATTATTTCTGTGGCGGCAATGATTTGGGTCGTATTATCTGAAGCCATTATTTTATAATAAAAAGCTCCCCCGGTTCTATCCTGAGTATCACTCCAATACTTCATATCTGTAGATGTAATTTTTAATTCATTAATTGCCCCCCCCAAGGTACTTCCATCAAGTTGGGTACCACTACCCGGGTTATCACCAATATAGTATTTTGAACCAGTGACTCCATTTATTGTTAAATAAACAAAGTCATTGAACCATCCAGTGAGTGAGAAAGTATAACTGCTTAGCAGTATAAATAATAGTAATAATTTTTTCATTTTTTCTCCCTTAATTAAAACGATAAGGATAATTTTTATTTAAATAGTTAATTCATATTAAAAACTGGGTAAAATTAATTAGCACACACATTAATTGCAAGTAAAATCTTATTGTTTTTAAGTTTGAAGGGGCATGTAAATTTGTTTCAGCGCAAAAAAACCTCCAAAGTTTTGAAAACTTTGGAGGTTAAACTACCAATGACTAATGTCTTTTGACTGATGACTATTCGTATCTCAAAGCTTCTATAGGATCGAGATTAGCCGCTTTGTACGCGGGATAGGTGCCGAAGACTACTCCCACAAAAATACAGAGGCCGATCCCTATCAGAACCCAATCAACAGGAATTGCCATTTGAGCGTTAAGAAAACTTCCGGCAAAATTACCGAGCGAAACGCCGATAATAATTCCTATTAATCCACCAAAAATAGAAAGGATGACCGCTTCGGACAAAAACTGAATAAGGATATAACTTTTTCTTGCCCCAATTGCTTTACGAATACCGATCTCTCGAGTTCTTTCGGTTACGGAAACAAGCATGATATTCATGATACCAACACCGGCGGCGAGCAGCGCAATTAATGAAATTACAAGCGCGCCGATTTTGATCGGTTCGTTAATATTGTTTATCTGCCCCATTAGCGATTCATTACTAAAAATATCAAAGTTATTATCTTCACCGGGTTTTACATTTCTTATTGTACGCATGTAACCGATGGAAGCTTCAATAACGCTATTATAATCTTCTTTACTTTTAGCCATAACGGTAATATTTAAACTACGGCTTCTTTTTCCAAACATCGATTGAAACGTAGTTATGGGAATAACTACATAGTTATCCTGGCTTTGTCCGAATAACGCCTGCTTCGGTTCGAGCACTCCGATCACCATCATCGGTCTTCCGGCAATACGCACAGTCTGCCCAACGGGATTAATGTTAGCAAATACTTTAGTAACAATTTCATTCCCCAGCAAACATACATTGTTTGTGTATTGCACATCCGTTTTGTTTATCGGTCTCCCCTCTTGAGCGATCATTTCATTTGTCTCAAGCGCATCATCGGTCATTCCGGCTAATTGAATATTCGGATTGGTTTTATTATTTCCGTATTGAACAACAATGCCGAACTGCCATTGTTCACCGCCAACAAATTTAGCTTCAGTCATTTTTTCTTTGAACTGATAAAATTCTTCAAGCGTAATATCTTTTCTGTTCCGGTATTTATCGCGCGAACCGGGACCGCCGGTCATAATCGCAGGATATTTTTGTATCTGGAACGTGTTCTTTGCAAGTGAAGCCAAACCGCTTTCAATACTGTTTTGCAGCATGGTAATGATCGTCATAATGACGATGATGGAAAAGATACCGACAACAACGCCCAGTACGGTTAAAAATGTGCGCAGCTTGTTAGTGCGCAGCGATTGGAAAGACATTTTAAATATTTCGGTTGTTTTCATATTACTCATACCTCAAAGCGTCAACAGGATCCATTTTAGCAGCCGTATAAGCAGGCGCAAATCCCGCAACCACACCGGTTATTAAAGAAATTGTAATTGCCAGGATCACTGAATCATATTGAATGGATGTAGGCAGCACTTGATTAACCGCCATACTTAACAATATCGCAACCAGCAATCCAATAAGTCCGCCGATCAAACAAATAAAGGAAGACTCAAGAATGAACTGCCCGAGAATGGTTCTTCTTTTAGCGCCGATAGCTTTCCGCACACCTATCTCTTTCGTCCGTTCTTTTACTGAAACGAACATGATATTCATAATGCCGATAGCGCCAACAAAGAGTGAAAGTCCGGTAATGAAAAGTCCAGCGATCTGAATAACTCCGACGATGCTGTCAATATTCGCTTTTAAACTTTCTTGCTGATTGATCGAGAAATCATTTTCTTCATTATAACTTAGTCCGCGCACTTTACGCATCACGCTTTCAACTTCATCTTTTGTTTCTTCAATTAATGTCGGACTTGGAGCTTTAACATTAAACGTTATAGAGCCGAATGACTGCGACATAAAATTCTTAAAAATTGTTCCGATAGGAATAAACACTTGTCTGTCGGGATTAAAACTACCGAGGATGAAACTTCCCTGCTCATCCAATACACCAACAACTTTAAAGTTCTGCCCGCCGATCTTAATTGATTTATCCAATGCATCTCCAACCGGGAAAAGACTTTTAGCGATTTCACTCCCCAATACCGCAACATAACGCGAGCCGTTGCTTTCTATTTCAGAATAAAATCTTCCTTGTGCAAAAGTAAAATTTGTGGTCTTTACATAATCGGCATTTGAACCATTGATGAAGATGTTATCCGTCTTCTTGTTCTGATATTTTACTACCTGCCGGGTTGTTGTAGTTGGCGCGGTTGCAGCCGGAAGTTTTACCATAGCTTTAAACCGGTCATACTCTTCCATGGTCATGTTTCTGCGGTTGCGCATTTTCCACCAATCATTGTTGGTGAACCACGCCCATTTATCAACGTAAAGTATATCAGAACCAAGCGCACTCATTCCTTTTTGAAATGAGTCATCGATCCCTTTAATTGCAGTAGTCATCAACACCACTGAAGCGACGCCGATAACAATGCCAAGCATAGTTAACATCGAGCGGATCTTATTAGCGCGTATAGCTCTAAGCGCTATAAACATTGCTTCTTTAACTTCTAATAAAATTGTTTCCATAATTCCTCTTATAATCTCATAATCTGGACGAGCCTGAACCAAATAATTTGTAACTAAGGAGTGAATGATTGCATGGTTGCATGAAGGAATGGAAAACATTCATCCATTCATTTTCATTCATCCATTCTTCCAGTTTTTAGGGACAAATACTCTCGCCATTGTGCGCAGAATATTTGGCCCAACTATTAACCTGGCAAAGCCAGAACCAAAGATTTTTTCTCTGTAAAGACTTGCCGCGGCAAGTCTCTACAATTAAACTAAACATATTCTTGCCATTTTAATCAGAATATTTTTACTGTCTCTCTAATTCCTAATTCATAGCCTGGCAAAGCCAGAATCAAAAAAAAATAATGAATAATGAACAAGGAATTTAGAATATCGAAAGGCAAAACTTCATCATTCGCTATTCCTTGTTCGATGTTCGGTATTTGATTTCAACAAAATATTCTTACCATTTTAATCAGAATATTTTTACTGTCTATCTAATTTCTAATTCATAATCTGGACAAGCCAGAACCAAAAAAGTTTTCTACTTCGTGTCTTTGTGTCTCAGTGGCAAAACTTTCTCGCCACAAAGTCACGGAGGCACGGTTTTTTAATTAAGTGATTAAATTATCAACGCACTGAAAATATTCTTGCCCCTCTGCACTGCTCACCACTCCGCCGCGACGGAGGATTTTTGCTAAATATCTATTTTACTTTTAGCTTAGGGATATATCTTTGGTCAACCATTTTATCGGATTCAATAAGTCCGTCTTTCAGTCTGATAATTCGCGCAGCATGTTCCGCAATATATTCTTCGTGTGTTACAAGAATGATCGTATTCCCTGCTTCGTATATGGTGTTAAAGAGAAGCATAATTTCTTCGCCTGTTTTAGAATCAAGATTTCCGGTTGGTTCATCCGCCAAAATAATTGAAGGTCTGGTAACTAAAGCGCGCGCAACGGCAACCCGCTGGCGCTGACCGCCGGAAAGTTCATTCGGTTTATGGTGAATTCTATCTCCCAATCCAACACTAACGAGCGCTTCTTTTGCTCTTTCTTTTCTTTCCGCTGAATGAAGACCCGCATAGATCAAAGGGAGTTCAACGTTGTGCAGCGCATCTGAACGGGGAAGCAGATTGAATGTTTGAAAAACAAAACCGATCTCTTTATTTCTAATTTGTGCAAGTTCATTATCCGACATTTGACTTACATTGTTCCCGGTGAATTCATACTTACCCGAAGAAGGGGTATCCAAACATCCAAGCATGTTCATTAAGGTAGATTTGCCGGAACCGGAAGGTCCCATAATCGCCACATACTCGTTCTTGTCGATCCGTAAGGAAACATCTCGCAGTGCGTGGACTTCTTCAGACCCGACCTTATAAACTTTGGCAATACTTTCAATATTAATAATATTCATTTTACTTCCGAAATAAATTATTTTTTCTTTTCAGTAAAAGATTTTTTCTTGCCTTCTACCTTTACCAACGAACCGTTTTTCAATTCTCTTGAAATTGCGCGGTAGCTTCCGTTAACAACTTCTTCCGAACCTTTCAAACCTTCTTTAACTTCAATATAATTATCATCGCTTAAACCGGTTTTAACAACTTTAGATTTTGCCTTCCCGTTCTCTACTACAAAAACAATCTCATCCGGTTTGTTGCCGTTGGATTTCTTTTCAACTACTTTCGCCATGCTTTCTTCTTCTTCCTGACCTTCTTGCGGTAAATTGAAATCACCTCGTGCAGTAACGCTTTGCAATGGAACTGAAATTACACTGCTAACCGTTTCAGTACGGATATCTGCGTTGCAGGACATGCCAGGGCGTAAATTATTTTCAAGATTTGTTACTCTTATTCTAACTTCAAAATTTACAACTTGCTCTTGTGTACCTAAACCGGAAGTTTTTGCGCTGTTTCCGATCTGTGTAACAATACCCTTGATATCTTTGTCACCAAACGCATCAACTTTAATGTATGCGGTATCTCCTACAGAAATAAGAACAACATCATTCTCATCAACATCAACACGGGCTTCCATGCTGCTTAGATCTGAGACTGTCATTATATCAGTACCCTGACTGAATCCGCTTCCTAAAACTCTTTCGCCAAGTTCTACATTCAATTGAGTTATTACTCCAGCCATTGGAGAATAAATTGTAGTCTTGTTCAAAGATTCAATCGTCTCTCTTAAAGATGCTTCGCTTTGCTGAACGTTCGCTTTTGAAGCCTCGTATCCGGCAGCTGTAGAAAGATAGTTGCTTTTCGCAGCTTCAAGATCGGCATCGCTTGAAAGCTTTTTAGCATGAAGTTCTTTCATCCTATTATAATCTGAAGTTATTTTATCTAACTCCGCTTTACGCTGAGCAAGTGATGATTTAGCGGATAATAAATTTGCTTCTGATCTTTGCTTTTGGGCTACGTAAGCATCAGCTTTTATTTTGATGAGTAATTCACCTTTTTTAACAATCTGTCCTTCTTTTACAGGAAGTTGAACAATCTCACCGGTTACTTCAGGTGTGATCACTACTTTAAACTCAGGATTAATTTTTCCTGTTGCAGAAACCGTTTGCGTTATCGTACGTTTTTCAACTTTCTCAGTCTGAACATTTATGATCTCTTCTTTTCCTCCCTGGAGGATCACAACAGCTATTAAGCCTAATACTATTATCCCCAACACACTGAAGATAATTATTTTCTTTTTTGATTTTTTTTGTTTACCATTTGCCATGAGTATTTCTCCTGAAATAAATATTATTCAAATTTTTTATAATCAAGAATGCCGAGTGAATACTCAAGCTGTTCTTTTAGTTTTACATATTCAAATTGTGCGTTAACGTAATTGGTTAAAGCGTTGGTGTAATCGGAATTTGCTATCAATACATTTAAGAGCATTGTTGCGCCGAGCGCATATTTTTCTTGTTCGATCTTTCTATTTTCTGATGCGGCAGTAACATTATTTTTACTAACATCAAGACGTTTTTCACTTGCCTGAAGATCAAGATATGTCTTCTGCATTTCTTTTTTGATCTGGCGTTCAAGGTCACTAACATCAATTTCTTTATTCTTTGCATCCACTTCAGCCTGCTGAACTCTGTTCTCAACGCTGAATCCAGAAAAGATCGGGATGTTGAGGCTTAATCCCACCGAAGTTGTATAACTCTTAAACATTCCGCCGGGAGAAGTAGCTCTCGTACTATAATCATAATAATTTGAAAGAGTTGGGAGATGACCGGCTTTTGCCATTGTAATGCCGTCTAAAGCTCCTTCATATGTTAATTTGGCGCTTTTAAAATCGGAACGATTGTTCAATGCTTTTTCAACCAATACTTTTAAATTTGGATCAAGCACGATCATATCAACTACAAGGTCTTTCCCATCTGTCGTAGGATCAACAAAATTAAAATCTTCAAGAACATCGAGTCCAAGATTATAGAGATATTCGGATTTTACTGTTTCGTAATTGTTATTTGCTCTGATGAGTTCTAATTCTGCGTTACCAACTTTAACTTGCTGTGAATAAACATCTGCTAAGGTAACGTTGCCAAGTTTATTCCGCTCAAGAATTATCTCATAATTTTTCTGATTCCATTTTAAATCTTGTTCTTTTACGTCCATCAACTTCTTAGTGTTGATCACATCATAAAATCCGCTTATTGCTTGATACGCCAAATTCTGTCTCGTTCTTTCAAGGCTGAATTTTGCAGCGTCAAGACTGCTCCGGCTTCTGGAAATATTTGCAATGTTTGAAAGTCCGTCAAACAACGTAAGATTTGCCGATGCACTGGCAGAGTAATTTCTGTTTTGTGTGATTTGTTTGGGGATATTATAAGGAAAACCGTTATTAATATATTGTCCACCTTCGTCTTGTACAGAACGGGACCAATTCCAGCCACCGCTTGCAGAAACCGAAGGAAGCAAACCACCGTAAGCAGTTTTCACTCCCGATTCGTAAAGTCTAATCCCCTGCTCTGCTTTTTGAAGGATCGTATTTTTTTGTAAAGCGATCTTTACAACCTCAGAAAGTGAGAGAGTTTTCTGCGGAAAAATTGTTGTCGCACAAAAAATAAGTAAACTAAAAATGATTCCTTTTCGCATATGTTTCTCCATTAGCATTTCACTGTTAGAACTCTAAATAATTCACGATGAACTGATTTTTTACTGTGTCAAAAATAGAAAAATTACCTCCGGTATTTGAGCAATGATTACGAGCGGTAAGATAAAATGATTAGTGGCTTATCGGAGGAATGTACAAAAAAATGGCTGTCTCAACTATTTGAGTTGAGACAGCCAAAGTGAACAAATTATTTCATGAGAATCATTTTTTTAGTAACAACTTGATTGTCTGTCTTCAAACGGTAAATATAAGTTCCGCTTGCAAGCGCAGCGCCGTCAAATCTTACTTGTTGATTGCCAGCTTTTCTAATTTGATTGCTTATCAGCACGGCAACTTCTTGACCTAATACATTATAGACTCTCAAGTCAACAAAACTTTCTTTTGGTAAACCGAAAGAAATTGTTGTGCTCGGGTTAAACGGATTAGGATAATTTTGATTTACATAAAATTCATTAGGTACGATATTATCTTTTATACCAACCGTAATCTTTCTAACGAAAGTAATGTTGAAAGTGTCGACACTTGAAACAAGTGCTGCTTCTTTACCTTTTGTTTTTACAGTCCATTTAGAATGGAGTGTATCCGCAGTTCCCATCCAGCCAAGTGCCTGGGTTCCGGTATAGGAATAAACCGTATCATTTAAAACACCGCTTGTCTTTACTGGATTCAACAGGACGAATTGATAAATAAGCACATCGTTATTGAAATCAACAGCTTTATTCCAGGTTGCTTTATAAGTTGCATTAGAATCCGTAATTTCAACTACCGCATCGTTAGCTGGTGTTGCGAGATGGAAATATGGAAGTGGGGCAACCGGAACATTCGGAGTAAAATCGGAATAGAAACTTGGTATTATCTGATAACCGTCAGCGTAAGGAGCAGCTGCAGAGAATTGCGAAGCCACGCCTTTAACATTTACAGGCCAGCTAACTTCCACACTGTCATCAATCTGAGTATCTTTATCAATACGCAACACAAGTTTATCTTTACCATCCCAGATGTTCAAATTAACATTTGCACCCGGAGCCGGCCACGCCGGTGAATCGCTTGCTTTTGTAACACCATTTAACTGGATCAGCATGCTTTCATATTTCTCGCCGTTAGCAAGGTAATCACTAATCGACATAACAACCGGTTCAACAGTTTTATTTGAATCAAGTTTCATAACACCGGTGTTAATGTCTGTAGGAGTTATTTCATCTAATCCATTATAAAAGGATACTGCGCCGGTGATTTGCAAAACATCTCCTACGTTGAAAGGAACAACGATTCCTCCCTTGTAAAGGGCAATTCCACCGGTTGCATCCTGTACTGTATATTGGGTACCGGTTGTTTGAGTGTTTACTGAGTTAATCGTACCAATAACAGTTACAACCTGGTTTAATTTATCCGGTTTACCGTCAGCATTGGCATCAACTTTTGCTTCAGCGATTGTGATTGGAGGGGTTACAACTCCTGAACTCGTAACAGCAAACGCATCTACTCCATTAACTGTAGTAGAGAGATTTAGTGTTGGTGGTTCAAGAACAAAAATTTGTTCGTTGGAGTTTTCGAAATAGATTAAATTTCCACCCATATCAACTCCAACTTCACCTCTAGATGAAGTCGTATTGTTATCAGGATCAGCGAAAACTAACGCAACTGTTGGACTTGCTGCATCAAGATTAGTAATAGCGTAAATACCACTTAGGTCTGTACCGGCGCCTGCTTTATCCACGGTTAAGTATAAAACATCTTCTGCAGCAGTATTTCCGGATTTGAAAGTAATTGAAACGGCGTCGCCATCAGCGAAGTGAGTTCCCCAAACCGTATCAGCAAAAGTTTTTGCTGTCAATCCGGCAGTATAATCAAATTTGAACACAGCATCCATAATATTGGCTAACGCTGATCGAACAACTACAAAAAGGTGCTTTTGATCATTATGACCGCCGGCTTGAGATGCCCAAAAGGTCATACCGGTTTCAGCAGTTAACAAAACCTGCCATTGACCTCTATAGGTAGCGCTATCACCAATTGGAGCGAATAACACTTGAGTGGTTGAAGTTATGATCATTCCTTTACCGGCACCTTCTCCAACAACTTCAACATCTAAAAGTGTTCCGGTTGTAGGGACAGTGTCAGGAGTGAAAAATTCATTAACTAGAGAATCCGGGTGAAATCTCATTATTTTCTTTTCAGTATAAGCTACCGAATAAATGTATCCGTCAGGCGCATATGTCGGAGAATAACGTCTGTTATTGCCACCAAGTGCAACACTTCCGGTAGTTGGAACAGAGGCAGAATCAGCGACATGACCGAAAAGTTGTCCGGTTATGGCTACTCTTCCTAATCCAACAAATCCCCAGGGATTAGCGCCGCCACCATTGTTAATTCCGTAAGCAAATCCGTTATTTCTTGATCTTGGATCATTAACAACAGTTACACCGCGTGTAGATAATCCTACTGCGACATCACCTGCATCATGCATCGTGTAAGCGGTTGCAGCAGAATTTTGTGTGGTGGTAATTTCAACGGTATAACTTCCGTTTGCAGCGGCAGTATTTGCATCGTTACTACCATCCCATAATACATAATTGTCTGTGCCCGATAAATCGGCTTTTGTAATTGTTTTTACAACTATATTTCCGCTGTATATTTTAACCGTAGCAGAAAAAGTTACCGTTGAAAAGGGAGTATAAAAACGGATCGCCGCCGCGGTTCCGTCTGTAAAACTTCCATCGAACGGAGTTTCGTTTGTTGGCTGTGTAACTCTGATGTAGAAGGGATAAACATCGGCTTTTACGATGTCATTCAGAGAGAGCATCAGAGCCACAAAAAGTAATAATGTTGTTGTGACTTTTTTCATTGAACTGTTCCTTATTTTATTTTAAGAATATCATTTTGTTAGTTAATTGTTGAGTTCCATTAGTTAACGTGTAAACATAAGTTCCCGATGCAAGATTAGAAGCATCAAAAGAAACTTTATAATTCCCTTTTTCAAAATCAGCTTCATTCAAGAGAGTAGCTACTAAAGCTCCTCGTATATCATAAATTTTCAAACTGATTTTTGCTTGCTCAGAAACTCCAAATTTTATTGTAGTTGAAGGATTGAAAGGATTAGGATAATTTTGAGCTAACGAAAACGTAGAGGGTTTCATTCCTTCTACTTTTTCAACGCCAAGCACAGTAATCGGAATTGTTGGAAGTTGACCTATGTATGTCCATTTCTCAATTGACCACCCATTGTAACTAGGGGTATATACATTTCCAGAAGCATCAACATCAATTCCATAAACCGAAGTATAACCTGCAGCATTGGGAAATTTTCCATCATTTTTACGATTATTGTAAACACTATCAGACATCTCATAATTCCATTGTGCAATATCACAAGTATCTATTTTCTCGCCAGTATTCGGGTTAACAATATAAAATCTTCCCATTTCATAAGTACCGCTACCGTAATTGTCAACGCTAACAAAAAGCAAGTTGTTCTTTTTTAGGAAAGCCAAACCTGTCGGACCTCCCTTTGATCCATCAACTAATTGACTATCTGTAACAACAAAATTAAAATTATTGTAGATAGTATACCCTGTGGCCGGACTTCCTGTGTAAAGATATACTTTACGTTTTGTGTAGTTTGCAACATAGAGTAAAGATGCATCTCCGTTAACAGCAATATCTAATGCTCTTCCTGTATCTGGCAGAGCGAAGGTCAAAACCGAATTAGAATTATGTAAGTCGCTCCATTGCGGATCATCATTAATCCCTTTGTAAATTTTTACCGATGCGATTGCAGTGTCTGCACCATAAGTAGTCATAAAAACATATCCATTATCAGCAACGGTTATTCCATGAATTCTATCCGTCGTTCCCGTTTCCATACGGTACGGAGTTGAATAGACACTGTCTGGTCCTAATTTAAAAACAAGGATGTTATGATTATCGTCGTTACTTGTAACAAACGCAAGTGAATCTGGTGTTGCTGCAATTCCGAGTGTACGTTTTGCGAGCACATTATCAAAACCGTTATCGGGATTAGTCCAATAAACCTCTAAACTATCTTTAACAAATGGAGGTTGATAAGGAGTGTAAGGAACATAACCCAATCTTCCGGTTGAATCAGTTGCATCTCTATACCCGATGGGGAAAGATGTGGCTCTTGATAAAGAACCAATTAAAGCGAAGAATGTATTTTCTCTTACTGCGGCGACATTTACAGTGTTGGTACCGGTAGCATTAGCTTCCGGGTTATCCCATGTTGCGTAGGCACACTGCCATAGTCCATCAAAAGTTTGAGCAGAAGTAGTTTGAACTGAAAAGAAGATCAATGTAAAAAGAAACACAATGAAGTAATTTTTTAGCATAATACTTACCTTCTTATTTTTTTTGAGAAAGGACATCTAATTTTATTAAAATATGACGTTAATGTCAAGTAAAATTACCCTTATTTAAATCAAATATTATCAGTAATTCAAATTCCTATTTCAGAAGTACCATCTTTTTCGTCTGAACAAAACTCCCTGCTTGGAGTTTATAAAAATATACTCCATTCGCCAACTGCACGTTACTGGCTGAGGATTCAAATTCCACCTGATAAATTCCCGCTGGTTTTTCTTCATTAACTAACGACACAACTTCATTACCAAGTACATCGTAGACTTTCAAAGTCACAAAACTATTTGCTGATAAGTGATAACTTATTATTGTACTTGGATTAAATGGGTTCGGGAAATTCTGCTCAAGTGAAAATTCAGTTGGATTTTTATTTCCCTCTTCAACAATAGAAACCGGGGATGTAAAAAAATCAACTGCATTGGTAAGTATGTTCTTAAATGCAGAATCATCAGCGGTTGTTTCTAATGGGAATGAGAGATAAATAACTTTACCAATTTTGTCGGAAGTTCCGAATTTTCCTTCATAGGAAATTCCGGCACTGTTTCCATTTCCAAACAGTAGGCACGACACACCGCCACCGATAGGACTTATTACATCCGGATAATCTTCTTCGTAAGTTTGTCCGAAATAAAATCCTAACCCGGTAAAAATTGAATTCTGTTCACCGGAAACCCAACTGGTTGCCGCGTCATCAGATACATAATTTGCTTTAAAATAATTTTTGTAGAAATCTTTGTCTGCGGCATCTCCTTTATTTCCTAAATCCCACCCAATTTCACTGCCAGAGACAAATAAACTTCCTCCATTTTCAAGAAAACTTTTCAAAAGTGTTTGTTCCGAATGACTAAAAGTTTCGTCGATCGTACTTTCATCTCCCGAAATCCAAATTACAACCTTGTAGTTATTTAGGAGAATGCTTCCGTCGAGTACTTTGCTGTTGCTTACGGTTTCAAAATTATGCTTTGTGTCTTGTAATGCTTTTCCATACTTCACTGCGAAGGTATGACCGGCTCCCCGCCAACTCCCCTCAGTTCTTTTATAACCATCCACAATAAGAAAGGTTGGTACAGCAGATTTTTTAATTCCCATACTGTTCGACCAATTGCTTTCTGAAAGTACATCCCCGATCTTTTTTACACTTGCAACTCTAAAATATTCAACGTCATTTTCAGTACCGATATTAATTGAAGTGGAGTCACATGTATTTTCATCGAGTAACAAACTCCAACTTGACCCGTTTACAGAGTGATAAACTCTGTAACCAATAATATTTGTTGTATCACAAGTCCAGTTTAGAGAAATTATCCCGCCATAGATTTCAGTCGCTTGCAGCAAATTCGGCTGACTTGCATTAGCATTGGTTTCCATATTGTTATAATAGCGTGGAGTATAAGTTGTTAAATCAGAAGTTGCGTATGACCAATAGGAAACATCCCAACCACGTGCAGAGGATTCGACAACTCTCAAAGTCCCATTTGGATTCCGGTTAACGAACAATCTTACATGTCCGATTTTATGGATTGCATCTCCCGGTTTTAGATCATTCCAACTTGCATATTGAGTTGTAATCGCCGGCATTGAACTTGTTGAATAATGAGAGCCCATCTGCCAGCAACGGCTAACAAAGCCCGAACAATCAACACCAACTGCGTAGGAAGAAACTCCATCCGTGTTTATATCGGCGGCAAATTTCCCATTTGCCAAACCGTTATCATATTCGGCAAGCGTATTAAATCCACCCCATTTGTATGCAACACGTGCATTACTTCCAACTACTAACCACGATGGAGTTCTAACAATATCACCATCGGGTGCTGAAACATCTGAAACAGAAAGATTCATTGAAGTACACTTATATTGATGAAGTGCATAACTCTCACCGATCTTCAAAGCGGTTACCCTACTTGCGAGTGTATTTATCCCGGCAATCTGTTCTTGTTGAGGTTCATTTATATTTTCTAATTCTTTTGGACGAGATATTTTATTAAACTCAACCGGATAATGAATTATTGTCGAAACCGGTTTTGTCAATCCGCTCCAAAAGAAAATTTTAATTCCATTTTCATCGGAATAAAGGTGGTACAAATTTCCGTCAGCATCAATTTGAAGATCTTTTATCGTGTAAGTAAATTTTGCCAGAGGGATTTCCAAAATCGAAAGAACATCTCCGGCAACAGATAAAGTGTACACTTCCCTTTTCACTTCTAACGGTATTTGAGAAAGATATGTTTCGACAACAACAAACGTATTTCCCTTTGCATCAACTCCTACTAAATCAGCGCAAGCTAAGTTTGATGGGAAATTTATACTTTTAAGAAAATTTACACCTGGAATTTTTACATCGACGGAAAGCTTTTCACTTTTTTCTACTTCTATTTTTATTTCTTCTCCATCCGTACCGTTCAGTATTCCCCCTTTATTTATAAGAAGAGTTGGATTGCCTTTGAAGATTTTTTTTTGCAATAATTCAGGATAATCTTTTTCAGATTGAATATTAAGCTGTGATTCTGAGAAAGAATTATCTCCTGTAACATTAATAATTTTTCGTTCTCCAACAATTTTGAAATCACTTTTTTCAATATTAAAATTATAAATTTTTGAGTTGTTGAATGAAGAAAATAAAATATCTTTCCCAATCACATCAAATGAAGCAGCAGAATAATTGCCGGAATTCTCGATTCGAATCCCAAACGGAAGTTCGGAATATTTTTTGTCGAAAATGATCTGATGCGATACTTGTGCAAAAAGAAAACTTTGTGCGATTAGACTCGTCACTATGAGTATATAAATACTTTTACTATTTCTTATCTCACTGTTTCTTTTCACGGGATGTACTTTTCTTCAATTGATAGAATAGTGTTGTGCATGAGACTGAATCTGAAAGGAATTTGTGAAAATCGCCTGGATTCTTTCGATGCAAATAATTTGTTCAATTTAATCCGGTCAATATTTTCGTTGAACTTGTAACCACCTGAAACATCACGGCTAAAAGTCTGCATTACAATTTTTGCTGTCGAGTCGATTAAAAATTGTTCGGGACTATTTCCTTTAACAGCAACAAAATATTCATCCGGCAGTTCAAGTATTTCGAGTGAATCTGCAAATTTGACGACTGATTTTTGTTGATGTTCATTGTTTTTAACTTGGTGTTCAACAAAAACTATTGAAGCGAAATAACTTCCATCTTCAAATGATACATTTTTAAGATAGCCGAAATATAAACCGGAAATCTCCGGGATTTGTTCTACCGATTTTAGTTCAGGTTTATTGATTTGAACTTGATTTGATTCTTTTTTACATCCGAAGAATAATAGAGGTATGATGAACAAGATGTTAACAACAAATTTAGAAAACGAGCTAAACATTTTTACTTTCAAACAATTAATTGACAAACTTTCATAATTGTAATCATGATCTCACACATTCCATAATTGAGAATACCTAACTGATTCTGATTAAAAGTAAGATTACGATTACGAAATCTATCTTAAACTATAAACGCAGCCATATTTATTAACCGATTTAGAAGATAATTCCCACATCAAAATATTGGATGTTCTTTAATCGACCAAACTTACCGTATCCGTAATTTACATCTAAATTTAAACCTGGTGCCATTTCATATTTTACGCCTGCGCCAAAAGTAAAACTTTGTTCGCTATCGGTTAAAAAAAATGATTTGTAACCACCTCTTACAAAGAACATTTCATCATAAGCAACTTCAATTCCGGTGTTTGCGTATTCAACGTTGTCGTTAGGATGAGTTGCGTCGAAAGCGGCTTTCACTCTGATATATCTTGTTTCAATTACATCCATCGAAAAACCGATTCTGAACGTAAGAGGAAGGTCATATTGATCCATGTCAAATTTTGACGGAACGTTATTTGGTCCGGTTAACGGATCGCCATTCGGATCGTAATTGATTTGAATATCTCTACCATCGAGCTGCATTTTGGAACCGAAATTAGAAACGCTGGCGCCGATAACCAAATCGTTAAACGGAGTTACATAATAGGTTCCGACATCAAGGGCAAATCCTGTTGCCGAAGTGCTAAAGATTGACTCATGAATATATTTTGCATGAAATCCGATCGAAAATCTATCCGTAAGACTTTTAGCAAAGCCAACACCAAAAGCAACAAATCCTGCATCCCAGAACTGACCGTTACCATCAGGGAATTCAAAAGTTCTTACTTTTTCTTCCGGAACTCTTAAGGAAGTAATTGTTACGAATAAAGTTCCAAGGGATTCAACATTTAACGATGCGGCAGCAAAGTCATAACTTACATCAGCCAGCCACTGTGTATGATTGAAAGCGGCTTGACCGTTCCCTTTGCTTATTGCTACTCCCGCAGGATTATAGTAAACGGCATAAATGTCATCACTAACTCCAACATAAGCGCCACCCATAGCGAGGGCTCTGGCTCCGGGTCCAATTTTTAGAAATTGTCCCGCCGTTGTTCCTACTTTAGTAATGTCTCTAAAAATTTGTGAGTGCAAATTTGTATTACTAAACAGAACCAAAACACTTATCATTAGTAGTAAAAAAAACTTTCTCATACTCGGTTTTCTCCGCAAAATACTTTTTCAAATATGTAAGGGACAGGCGAAATCCTGTCCCGTAAAATCAACATCATTTATTTTATTACCGCAAATTTCCCTATTTTTTCTCCAACACCCGGAATGTCAACGTGATAAATATAGACACCGTAGGCAATTCTCATTCCTTCGGAACTTAGAAGATCCCAACTTGCCATACTTGTGAAATCATCTTTTTCAATTGTATCGACCAATTCACCAGTGATGGTATAAATTCTGATCTTACATTGTTGAGGAAGATTTCTGAACTGTATTTCCCGGTCACCTCGTTTGGTAAACGTTCTTCCGGGATTTTCAGACATGCTGTAAGCAACATAGGGATTTGGAACTACGTATATATCATTGATGCTCTGTTTGACCAGATCGTTTCTAATTTCCCCTTTTTTCGTCTCAAATATGTACGAATCATTTTTCTCGAACGGCTTTCTTGTTTTTAGCTGGTAAACATCGCCACTCTTGGGGAGTTTTTGTACAGCAGTATTAGTATCCAAAGAAAATTTTATTTCGTAACTCGCTTTAAAATTCGATGTTGTTGTTGAACCATCTGCCAGTAAAATTATTCCCTCACCCCAATCCCATTGTTTATTATTTTTGTTCTTAATTATCGGGCTGGTTTCGTCAATAAAAAAAAGAGCAGTATCATTTGCAGTTACATTAAATATATCAAACGGCATTGAAAAAGTACCATTTAAACACTTTACTGAAACCGAATCTCTCCAACGCCCATGATCCAAAGTATCCGTATCCTTCCACCTAATTTCCCAATCTGCGCTTATTTTTGTCACTAATTTCGGGATACTTATGGTTGGCGGATAATAGATAGTATCCAAAACATTTATATCACTACTGTGAATAAATTTGGAATTATCGGCATCAAAATTTAATTCATTGTTCTGAACAAAAACTCTTAATCCGTCAAACGTAGGATTTGCGTCCTCATTATTCAACAACTTGCTTTGGTAAACCGGGAAATACCGATAGTAAACTTTGTACATATTTCCCGTCGCAAAGTCGCCCGGTTTTTTTCCGGCGATTTGTCCTGAATGAAGGTTAACAATATATTTTGATGTATCTACCAAAGTGTTTGATGCATCAAAGACTTGAAGACTGCCTTCTTCTATTTCTTTATTTGGCAAATTTACCAACACGGTATCTTTTGATTTAAAGGTTGCTTCAACCCCGGTCGAATCGAGGATACTATAAGTTGTTGAATCATCGAAACGAAGGTTATAGAACTTATTAGCTACCGCTAAATTTTCCATCACTTTAATGGTAATGTCTCCGGTGGCATCTGTATTATTAACGGGAGTTGCAGTTCCGTTCACTCCAACATCGGGTGAAGTCATTCCTTTTGATACAGGTCCCGGAGTAACTTCAGCAGTATTAACATCAAAAATTAATTGTCCTGTTAACGGATCTTGCTGAATAACCGATTGGGTTTCCGTCGGTGGTAATTCTGGAGAGCCATGATCATAGGCAACAACGGCATAATAGTAAGTAATTCCGTTTTGAACTGTTGAATCAACATACTCATGCTGCAAACCGGTGTTAGCGCCCAAATAATATTTTACTCCGCGTCCATCATATTCTCTTTGCGCTAAACCTGAATAATCATCTATCAAATCGAACTGTGCATTTTTTCCGGTATTATCATCCACTAATGCCTGACCGAGAAACGGAATTCCATTGGCATCTGTTACTTTATAAACATCAGAAAAATTAAAGTTTCTGCTGCGGTAAATTTTATAACCTTCAAAATCCTTAGTTTGTGTCAAAGGATCAACGGAATCTTCTGATTTTGCATCCCAGTATAACTTAACTTTTCCATCTTCTGCAACGGCTTTAACGATTGGTTTTGCCGGTGGTTGGGCAAAACGGTAATCAGCTTCAAGAATTCGCACTGAAGTAATTGCGTTGAGAATTAAATCTTTACTATCTTCACCCATGATGATCGCCATAGAAAATCTTTGGGTCTCACCCTTTTTTAAAGTCGTAGGACCGGTCGAAAAACAGAAGAGATTATCCCCTTCCGTCTTTAATAATTCCTGATTAGGATCTATTTCCGGTCTACTCACCCATTGCCATACTAATTCATCATTTCTAGGGAAGTTGGCAGAAACAGCTTGAGCAGCGGTAAATCCGGTTAATCCAAGCATATCGGATTCCGAAATATCTCTATACCCAAAGTTCGGTTCAGAGCCAGCCCATTTATACCCGGGAAGTTGAACATCACTGAGTTTACCGGTTTCTTCTCTGTCAAAGACTCCATTATTATTGAGATCCTGATAAAATGCCTGGGAAGGATAACCATCAGCCTCTCCATAATCTACACCCGGATAGTTTGGAGATTCAGGCCCGATCCCATCTATCCCGATGTCATGTTTTTCGATATCCCAATCACCATCTTCATCGCCTGACCATCTTGCTTTTGGCGCGCCGTAAACACTTGTATATTTGGCGAGATCAAAAATACCGAAAGTTACCGGTGTTGCAACACCATCAATATAAACTCCTTTGTTATTGAATGGACTCTCATCCATGATACCGTCATCATCATCGTCTTCCCCATTATTGTCAAAAGAAGGAGATTCTAAGAATTTCCATCCGAAATAACCGGGAGTTTTCCCTCCCATTCCATTATTATCCGCATCCCATGCATAAACCATACTTCTTGCTCTTTGATCATAAGGATCGGCAAGGGTTCCCGAAGGGGGGATAAAAAATGCACGGTCATCAACATAATCGGTGGCTCCACCAACATGTGGATCGCCAACCATTCCAACGTAAACTTTTTGCAAATCTTTTTCGGAAGCGTTGGTAATTTGATAGACCATAAAAATAATATCTTCAGCCATCGGGTTATTGAATTGAAGAATCCTAACTGTGGCTTCCAAACCTAATCCCCCTTTTGTAAGATCACTCGGGAAAGGTTGATATCTATCGATGAACTCATAGTTTGTGTAATCGTCAATAGCATAAAAAACTTCTTCATCGGGAGCTGTTGCCATATCGCCTAAAAATGCAGGCCACAAATATTTCCCGGCTCCGGCAGAATACCAATTTTCGGGCCATGAGTCTGGTTTTCCATCCCCATTTTTGTCTTCAGCATTTAGAGAGGCAACGGTTTTTTGGTTATTATCCGAATAACCTGTTTTGGGTAACCAGCCGTATTTTAACGAACTGTTAGGGTCATAATCACCTCCAGCCGCTGCACTATGTGAATCGCTAATTAGATGGAGAGTGTCCCCATTCACATCAATAACTTCTGCGCCTGTAATCAATCCGAATTCATAGCCATAACCCAAACTATTCCATACTAAATCCAAAACGTTGCGTAATACATTCGGGGCACAAACGGAACCATAATTGTAGAGGATCGTTTGAATCTTATTGCCTTTTATGGTAATATCTTTTATTTCTCTTGAATCACCGGCTATTTTATTAAATTTTACTCCTTTAATCGGACCAAAAAGTTCTAAAGCTTCTTCAGGAGTTAAATTCTTATAAGAATAAGGTGCGGTAGTGTCTTTTACTTGAGCTAAAGTTAAACCGGAAAGTAAAAGCATACTTAACAGAACTATAATATTTTTCTTTATCATTATCAAAATCCTAGATATATAATTAATTAAAGATTAAAGCGAATCCCAATCTTACTTCTCTCGGTTTGTTTACGTTTTCAGGCCTGTTTGAGTAATATTGGTCAAGGTATTTTGCATCGATCATTCCTGTATCGCCACGACTAATTCTGTTGCGCAAATCATTAAATTGGCTGGCATTTAATTTTTGTTCAACATTGGATAAAGCTTTGCCGGAACTTGCATAAACAGTCCGGTCATTCTGCGTATCAAACACGTTGTTAATATTTATAAACACCGAATAATTAATTGCCCCGATTGTAAAGAACTTCTCAAACTTCAGATCAACTTCCCACTGCATAGATTTGGATGCCGAATTCTGTTGATAAGTAATTGTTGACAAACTTGGAGGTAATGCTACAGTATAAGGAGTTCCTGCCTGGATATTGTAAATAATTCCAAGTGACCATGATTTTGGTTCTGAAAGACTAAACGTACCGTTTATTAAATGAGATCTGTCAAAACTAAGGGGTACAAGATAGGTTTCCGTTTGTTTGCCGGCGGCTTCACTAAAAAACAAATCTTCGGTTGGTTCGGTTCTGTTTCCTTCCGCAACCTGAAAAGTATAATCTAAAGTTGCCGCAAACATTCCATCAGCCGAACGTCGTTTAAGGAATGAAAGGGTAATACCTCTTACGTTGGAATAAGCGAGGTTTGTTAAAATTCGATACTGTCTTGCTTTTTCTGTATAGACAGTCTGCGTAAAAATATAATCACGCACATCTTTGTAATAACCGGTCAAATCAAATTTAAAATCATCCGTTAGTTGCTGTTGCAGACCAATTTCATATTGAATTGATTTTTGTGGGTTTACGTTCGCGTTACCAAATGTGGGGATGGAAGAAATATTTGCAACCCATCTTACGTCGTTTGTATATAAACTGGACAAAGAACCGATCTGGTAAAAATGCCCGTAAGAAAATCTGATAACACCCTTATCTGTTATCGGATATGAAACGCTAAATCTTGGGGAAAACATATGTTTAACTTCAGCCGGTTTTAGATAATTGTTCATATAACCTGACTGCTGCTCAGTAATATCGCGCGAAATATCATAGTTATAGTCAGAAGCGGCGTCGAAGAATTCATATCTTAGACCAATATTTAATATTAACGTTTTGGCAAGTTCCATTTTATCAAGAAGGTAGGCAGAACCCTGGATAGGATTTTTTTCATATGTAGAAACACTTATTAATCCACCGCGAAAAACTGTAAGAGCCGTATCATATAAAACGTCGTAAACAGTTAATGCTGTGGGCCTACTGTCCCCGACTTTATATTTGTAAAAATCTAAAGTAGTTCCAATTCTTCTAACCTGGTGTTTTCTAAATTCGAATCCAGCTTTTACTTCATGAATTCCGAACATTTGCGAAACAACATCTCCTTTGATACTATAAGTTGAGGTGCTTCTTTTTGTAATATCATTATCAGTTCCGCCGGCTAAATATGTAGTATTCCCGATAGTTCTTCTGTAAAAACTTGGTAAATATCTCGGATCGTTCGGATCGGAATAAAGATAGGATTCAGCTCTATTAAATGAGTATGAACCTTTCAAGGTATAAAAAGTATTATCACTTAATGTATGTGTAAAATCCAAAGTATTTATAACTCCGCGGCTATAATCCCAACTAACTCCATCAGGATTAAATAGATAACTTCTATTACCATCAGTTGAACTAAATGATTTTGATTTAGCCTTATCGAAAACAAATTCATATTTAAGTTTTATTACCGGACTTAATTTCTGGCTGATATTAAATTGTAAATTCAGCGTGTTATTAGGATCCATCGCTACATATTGCCTGTCACCGGTGGGCAAACCGTTACCGTTTTTATCAAATGGATTGAAAATATACGCGCCGGTCGCGTCACCATATCGTTCATCTGAACCTTTAAAATTGTCGGGTGTTAAATAGGAGTCCGATGGATTGTATAACCGGTACCCATAATAACTGCCTTTAAAATTCTCATAAATTCCGGAGAAGAAAAATCTGGTTGATTCGGTAATTGGAATTGGACCTCCAATTGTTCCCTCTACTCTCCCCCTATTCAAAGCATCAATTTTATCCAAATTCGCGAA
This sequence comes from Ignavibacteriaceae bacterium, assembly GCA_041671545.1. GTDB lineage: Bacteria > Bacteroidota > Ignavibacteria > Ignavibacteriales > Ignavibacteriaceae > UBA1563. The sequence goes on along the minus strand of JBAZBI010000005.1, from coordinate 89,014 downwards.
GAGATTTGTTCTTGAAGTAACATAATCGCCGCCGTAAGCTCTTAAACTAAAAGTATAGTCACTCGAACCTTCTTTAGTAACATAATTTACAACACCGCTAAGAGCGTTTCCGAATTCAGCACTAAAAGTTCCGGTTGAAACGGAGGCTTCTTGAACCGCGTTTGAAGCGAGCCCGACTGATCTTGAGTTTCCGTAAGGATCGTTTAATGATAGTCCATTTAAAGTATAAGCAACTTCATTACCGTAACCGCCTCTAACATGGATGCTTCCATCATCACCGGTTACAACACCGGCTTGCAATTTTATTACATCACTAATATTATCTACGGGTAAAATTTCTAATGATTCTGATGTAATAGCAACAACCGGATTGGTTAAGTCCTGCTTGATCAAAGGATTTCTTTCACCTTGAACGACCACCGCATCCAGGGTAACTTCGCCGGGAGATAATCTAAAATTTAATGTTGTCGTAAATCCAACATTAACAGTAATTCCCTTTTGGGTAACTTTTTGAAAACTTATGTATGAGGCGGTAACACTGTATTTACCGGGAGGGATGTTTAAAATAACATAATTCCCATCCGCATCGGCAGAGCCGCCTAATGTTGTTCCATCTACAACTACATTGGCAAAAGGAACTCCTTCATTTAGCGAAACATCAATCACTTTCCCCATTATTTTACCCGTCGATTGCGAGTAACTAAGGTTAGATTGAATTAAGAAAAATGCCGTAACAAAAAACAGTAAAAAAACTTTCTGCATTAGCGCGCCTTTCAAAAGAATTTGGGACATGCTTTTATTATTAAAAAAAATAAGGGTCAATTTGAAAATATCAGAGATTCATAATTGATAGAATGATAACTATAAGGCTGAATCAAAAAAATAATTCGTGATTCAGCCTCAAGTTAAACTATCTGCTAAATTATTTTAGCAAGGTCATTTTTATGGATTTAGAAAAAGCGCCGTAAGTGAGCATTGCGATGTAATTACCGCTGGCAACTTTAGAGCCGCTATTGTTCGTGCCGTTCCAAACCACTTCGAGATCACCTTTCTCACGAATTTCATTATTGATGAGAGTAGCTACTTCCTTGCCGAGCATATCAAATATCTTAAGAGATATTTTTTTCTGTAGAGGAAGTGAAACCTTAATCATTGTGCTTGGGTTGAACGGGTTTGGATAATTATTTTCTAATTTGTAATCATCCGGGGTTATAATTGTATATCCCTGATCTATAAGACCATTAGGACCAGCGTATTCAAGTACACGAACAGTTTTACGGTATGTATTTACGATTTTATGTTCAGCTGCGTTGTCACGTTCCCATGTTTTGGATGAATCAACCCAGACATATTCAATAACCTTTGTGGAGTCATAAACACTTTGTTCAGAAAGTACCATTTCCATATTACCGTCTTTATCAATATCAACACTATCAGCAAAAATATAAGCAGTAAATGGGGTCTCTGAAAAAGATGAATCAATAACTGTTGGGTCGAGAACGTAAGTAGTATCTGTACCCGTTATTACCGTATCAATCTTACCATGATGGATAGTGATCGTCGCAAAAACATCGCCACCTTCACCGGCATAAACTAAGTTAGATGAATAATTAGCTGGATCAAGTAAACTACCGGTTCCTTTATATTGAACCGCGATTACATTTAATCCTCTTCCGCCGCCGGTGTAGATTTCCTCTTTACCATCTTTGTTAAGATCGCCTTTAACACATGGCCAGAATTCTGCAGCGGTTTTTCCTCCTAATGCAGCTAAGTTGGTTTTTGTTGCAATTACTCCATATCTCGAAGCAACGGAATCCGGATCGCTATAGAATAAATTAGCGCCATTATCAGTAGCTTTAAATTGGAATAAACACATATCAAAATTATTTTGATACATGGTTCCGGCAATTTCATCTCTACCGTCACCGTCGACATCAACTGCTGCAACACCAAAATAACTTAGCGCGTCGGTAGGAGCGTATTTATGATAAACACCCGGTTTTGAAGTATCGGGATAGGTATATGAGTCAGGTCCATTTACTTGAATAGCCCACATGCCAAAATTATCCCAATGATGATTTATTACTTCAAATTTGCCGTCACCGTCAATATCTGCCGGAGTTGAGCACCAGTGTGAACCGGTCGCCCAATTAATTCCGTTTAAAGAAACACCTGGAAGTCCACCTTCGATAACTAGAGAGGCAAATCCCGGGAATTCACCATCGATTCCTAAAATATATACGTCACGGCTGCTGTTCCCTAATGAATGTGGAATAATCTCAGATTTTCCATCACCATCAATATCTTTAACCGTTAAAACTTCACGAGTGAATCTTAAATTACCAGAACCGCCTGCTGCAACCAACATATCAGAAGTGATAGCAAATGCCGGTTCTGTTCCCCATGATGTTCCGTCCCATTCGTAAAGAGCAATTCTCGCTTCACCATTTTGTTCAAAAATGATTTCAGGCATTCCGTCACCGTCACAATCGCCAACTTGCGGAAATCTTGGTGTTGAACCACTTGCGGTTTTTGAAAGAGGAGATGACCAAACGATCTCTAAATTGCCTTTGCCGTCATACTTCATAACGTGTACTCGTCCACCGTTTGAATAATCGGTAGAAATAATTTCTTGCACACCGTCTTTATCAACATCAGCTACAATAACCCTTCTAACACCTAAATCTTTATAATAAGGCATAGCGGTATCCGGGGTGGTTCCTGCGTATGCATTGAAAGTTGCTAAATTATTTGTAGTAATTGGAGATTGTGCTTGAAGATGTGTAACTACCAAGAAAATTAGAGAAAAAAGTAGTAATGTTTTTTTCATTGGACTTTCCTTTGTTTTATTTTAATTGATGTCTGTATTGTCTCGTGAACAAAAATAAAAACTATTTCTTAAATATCATAGAAATATTTTGGGATTAAATATACAACATTGTTCGCAGAATGGAGTTACGCATGCATAAAAAAAACGTAACCTAAAAATGAAGGTTACGTTTTTTTATTCAACTTATTATTTCTACAATTTTACAACTTCTCAAATTTTCCCTGGAAGAAGCGGAGATATTTAGGTTCGTAAATCATTTTTAATCCTTTGATCTTTTTTCTATCTTCGTAAACCTGGGCGATTGATTCCACAGTAACATCAATGTGCGCTTGCGTATAAACACGACGCGGAAAAGTTAATCGTACCAATTCCAATTTCGGGTAATTGTGCTCTCCCGTTTTAGCATTTCTTCCGGCGGATACAATTCCTCTTTCCATTCCGCGAACGCCTGAATCAACATAAATTTCAGCCGTGAGCGTTTGAGCGGGAAATTGTGTTTGTTTTAAATGTGGTAAGAATTTTTTAGCGTCAAGGAATACTGCATGTCCGCCGATCGGTTCTACAATTGGAATACCATATCCTTTTAACTTTTCACCGCAATATTCAACTTGACCGATACGCGCTTTAATGGTGTCGTAATCAACCATTTCTTCAAGTCCGCGCGCCATAGCTTCCATATCTCTTCCGGCTAAACCGCCGTAAGTGTGCAGACCTTCATAAACAACACAAAGATTTTTTGCTTCGGCAAAAACTTTTTTATTTCGCGTTGCTAAAATTCCGCCGATGTTCACCATCAAATCTTTTTTTGCGCTTACCCAAATTCCTTCAAACGGAACGAGCATTTCTTTTAGAATTTGAGCGATGGTTTTGTCGGCAAATCCTTTTTCTCTTTCTTTTATGAAGTAAGCATTCTCAACGGCGCGTGTAGCATCAAACCACATTTTTATTCCCGCTTTTTTGCAATATTGAGTCAACTCAGAAATGTTTTGCATCGAGATCGGCTGCCCGCCAGCCATATTAACCGGTCCGGCAACGCAGATGTATGGTATTTTCTTAGCGCCGACTTCTTTAACAAGTTTATCAAGTTTCTTAAGATCAACATTTCCTTTGAACGGATGCATATTTTGCGGGTCGTGAGCTTCATCGATAATAACATCAACGAACGTTGCGCCGGCTAACTCTTGATGCAAACGGGTTGTTGTGAAATACATATTGCCGGGAACGTAATCACCCGGTTTAATTAATATTTTCGAAACCAAATGTTCGGCGGCTCTCCCTTGGTGAGTCGGAACAAAATACGGCATTCCGTAATATTTTTTAACATTGTCCCAAAGCGTGTAAAAGTTTTTGCTCCCGGCGTAGGCTTCATCGCCGATCATCATTCCCGCCCATTGATAATCGCTCATCGCATTTGTCCCGCTGTCGGTTAGTAGATCGATGTAAACGTCTTCGGATCGAAGTAAGAATGTATTGTAAGCGGCATTCTTAATTGCTTTTTCTCGAAGTGCACGGGTTGTCATCTTGATCGGTTCGACAACTTTTATTTTGAAGGGTTCTGCCCAAGATCGTTTTAAAATTTTCTTTGCCATTGTAATCTCCATTAAAATTATGATTAAATATTTACTTTAACTGGAGCATGATCGAATGGTTGAATGGTTGAATGATATTCATTAGCTCATCTTCACAAGATGATTTGAAAATAATCATTCATCCATGCTTTCATTCAATTATACTTTCTAAATTAAGTTTGTGATAGTACTTTGACGTTAATTAGCGCAATGTAATTTCATAATATTACGGTTCGTCTCGCGGGATAAGTTCAAATATTTTTTGGCGGTTGAGAAAGGTATTTTCTGAACTGATTTGTGTAAGGGAAAATATTTTGTTAAGGCTGTTCATATACTTTTCATTGTTCCACCCAAAATTAAACGGTTAACATGAAATATGAAAGAACTTTAATTTTTATAATTCCCCATTTTTGTCGAACTGGAATCACGTTAAGCAGATAAAAGTCAACAATTTCGTTAGATAATATTTTTTGTTTGTCGAAATATCTTCTTAAGTTTTCGGTGAAGATTTTAATAAAATGAAAAAACAATTAAAATATTTGTCTTTCATTTGGTTCATTCTTGAGCCCGCCTACTTTCAAAATACCCTGCTTGATAAGAATCCTAAACATTTATCTAATCCGTTTCATAAAAACGATATAGAAGTGGAAGCAATATGAACTCGAAAGAAAAAATTCATGAAAAGTTCTTTGCCGATATTTGGAAACAGCAAAGTTTCGAAAAAGAAATTACGACCTTGGAAGGAGAAGAAATTAAGGTTCTCTCGGCTGGTGAAGAAAATAAGGAACACGCCGGTCCCGATTTTTGCAACGCAAGAATTAAAATCGGCAACATTACCTATGTTGGCGATGTTGAGATCGATACATGGCAAAATGATTGGAAAAACCATGGTCATCTTTTAAATAAAAGATTTAACAAAGTTATCCTTCATGCAATTTTTTCAAACGACTCAAATCATACCCACGTTTTTACGCAGAATGGAAGAAAAATTCCAACACTGGTTTTTGAGAATTGTCTTTCACAATCACTTTCATCAACAATCAGAACCGCTATTCAACATGATCGAGAAGGACGGACAAACAAAATTCCTTGTACGGAAATTAGTGATCAGCTTGACGATAAAGCGAAGTTGGAATTTTTAGAATCGTTGGGAACGGATCGCTTTAAGAAGAAATGTGAAAAAATAATTTTCCGCTTTAAAGAATTGACCTTTCTTAAAGAAAATAAAGTTACCGAACCTTTAATTCACTATTCCCTTCCGAAAGAATATTACGATAAAAAACTTTCTTTCACGGAATTAAACGACAGATCGATCTGGGAACAGATTTTTTATGAAATGATTTTTGAAGCGCTTGGATATACGAAGAATAAAAACATCATGCTGCATTTAGCACAATCGGTTGATCTTCCTTTTTTAAGAAAATTTGTTGACCGCAGCGATTTTCGTACAGTTGCGGAAGCGGCTTTCTTTTCTATTGGGGGATTGATTCCCGACGTGCTGAATCTTAAAGAAGAAAACACATCTGATTACACAAGAAAACTTTTTGAGACCTGGCAGCAAATTAAAAACTTGTACGATGGTAAAACTTTCAGCGAAACGGATTGGCATTTCTTTCAACTCCGACCACAGAATTTTCCAACGGTACGCATTGCAGGCGGAGCTGTGCTTGTAGAACGATTGCTAAAACAGTCGCTGATCTCACAAATCATTAAAAAGATAAATGAAATTCATAAACCTCAAATCTTAATTCAGGTTTTACGTAATATGCTTGTTGTTAAAGCCGAAGGGTATTGGCGAGATCATTACGTTTTCGATAAGCCTTCCAACGAAGAATTGAATTATTTTGTAGGCAGCACACGCGTGGAAGAAATTCTCGTTAACGTAATTTTCCCTTTTGTTTCCGTCTATTTTGAACTCTTTAATAAAAAGTATTTATCTCAAAAGACACTCACTGCGTTCTCCCAACTTTTCTTAACTGCGGATAATAACCTGGTGAAAGAGATCTCCGAAAGTTTAAATCTGAATAATCATTGGAAAAGAGCAGTGCTTAATCAGGGAATGCTTGAACTTTTCAGGAATTATTGTTCGAAGGCAAAGTGTAAAGAATGCAGGATCGGAATAAAAGTATTTAATACTGCAGAGGCAGAAGCATAACTAAATTAAACAATACTTTTTTATAAGATCGTTTGCTTCTTCATTATCAAGATTAGCCGCACTTATCCAGTCTGCATGCGCTCCATCTTCATCTTCAAGTTTATATTTATCAAGCCCGCGAAAAACATAAACTTTCGCATCATAAATATTTAATTCAATAGCAAGATCAAAATCTTTAAGCGCTCCTTCATAATCTTTAAGAGCATATTTAATTAGACCTCTTTGATAATGATTCCCTTCGTGATTTGGATTCATTGACTCGGCAATAACCAAATCTTTATGAGCTCCTTCTTGATCGTTAATGTGAATCAGTGCTAACCCGCGGCAGAAATGTGCATCAGCATTGTGTTTGGTAAATTCAATTGATTTAGAAAAATTCTGAATCGCCCCTTGAAAATCATTCAGCCCAAGTTGGGCAATACCGGTTTCATAAAAGAAATCGGATTTACTTTGACTTTTCATTTTGACACCCATTATTATGTTTTTATAATGTGTTCAAATCATATTTTATTCTAGTCCACCAGCTTAGAAGTGGTTGTCTCACGTGTGGTTGGAAGTGTGAAATAAAATGAACTCCCCTTCCCTTCAACACTTTCAGCCCAGATTTTTCCATTATGCAGATCAATAAATTCTTTACAAAGAAGCAAACCAAGTCCCGTACTAAGTTCGCCGTCAGTACCTGTTGACCCGATCTTTTCACCAAGTTTAAATAATTTATTTAATTCTTTATCACCCATTCCTATCCCGCTATCACGTACAACAACTTGTATCTTTCCCCCACCAACGTTTTTTGCGCTGATTGAAACAACTCCGTTCCGATCCGTAAACTTTACAGCGTTGGAAAGTAAATTGAGTAAGACCGATTTAATCATTTTTTCATCAACATAAACTTGAACTTCATCTCTCATCAGATTGGTGACAGAAATTTGTTTAGCGGCGCTTCGCAAACTTAGCGACTCTATTGCATCTTCAACCAAAGATTTAAGCGAAAGTTCATCCGGATGGCTGGTCAGTGATCCATTTTGAATTTGTGTCCATTCGAATAAGTTTTTTAATAAATTAGAAAGATTCAATGCTTTCTGATGCATGTTCGAGGCAATTGTCGAAAGTTCTTCAGGTGTAAAATCATTTATCTCTTCTGCTATTAATTCGGTAAGACTTAAAAAACCCTGGAACGGACTTCTTAAATCGTGAGAGATGATCGAGAAAAATTTATCTTTTTCAGCATTTAATTTTACAAGTTTTTCATTCTGTAATTTAATTTCAGCTTCTGCATTGTTTCTCATCGTGATATCGTTAATAATCGAATGGAGATAATCCTTTCCTCCTAAATTGATACTGTTACTAAAAACCTCAACATCTCGCACCTCCCCATCCGCCCTTTTATGTTTAAATTGAAAGACAACCTGTTCCTTTCTCTTTGCTTTATCCATTGCATCCCCGATATTATCAACCGGGAGTATGTTGATTTGCTGGATGTTCATTTTTTTTAATTGGTCCCGTGACCATCCATAGAATTTTTCGGCGGCATAATTTGCATCGAAAATATTCCCGCTTTCAGGATCGATGATAAGTTTTACCGCGGAGTGATTCTCAAATAATTTTTTATAATCTTGCTCGCTTTGCCTTAAAGCTTCTTCGGCAAATTTCTGGTCTGTAACATCACTGGTAACATGCACTATTCCGGTTAAATTATTTTTCTCATCAAAAATAGGATCAACCACAACCTCAAACAATTTTTCATCCAACTTTAGAAGCATCGACTCCCTTTGTTTAGAAATTTTCATTCTGACTAACGGACAACCCTCAATATGGCAAGTAGTTTTATGAACAACTTCATAACATTTCTTGCCTAAAATGTCGGTAACTCCAAACCAATTCTTTGAAATTTTGTTTGCTTCTAGAATTACTCCATCGGGATCGAGCAAAAAAACTGAATTATTTATTCCATCAAAAGTGGACTGCCATTTATCTGCCGATGCATTTAACTCTGCCATAGATTGGCTGTTCACTTTATCTGCTTTTTGAAGTTGCATTATATTTCTTCTAAGCATCACAAGAATAATTCCAACAAAAACGGCTGAGACTCCTCCCACGATGAAATGGCTTAAATTGAAATAATCAATTTCAGGATGGAAAACTAAATCAACTACCGCTACAAGATTAGCAATTCCAAGTATCGATAGGATAACTATTAGACTCCATTGAAACCTGTTCATGTTCCTAAAATCGAGGTTAGTAACAAATCCATTATTATTAGTCATAGTGGAACCCTGCCTTTGTTAAATGATATGGAAGTTTAAATAATTCGAGGAAAAGAGAAGTAGAAAAAACTTTTCTAATTTTTTTTTGAGATTGAGCAACAGTATGTATTAAAATTTTATCCAAATAACTATACCCGAAGTAATTATTTTTAAACTTAACTCTGGACTGTTTCCTTTTAATTAAAAAATATGAGCATCTATTTCATTTACTGTCAACCAAACCTTAAAACCCTTTCTTTCTTAAAGAAAATTATGCTTTAATTATTCATCGACATTTTTTTAATTTCATCTCGAAGAACCGCAGCTCTCTCATAGTCTTCATTTTCAAGTGCCGCACGTAACTTCTCTTGTAAAGTAGCAATTTTGGCTTCTTTAGTTTTTAAAGATTCAACCTCACTGCTTATAGGTTCTTCCCCTTCCGGCATAAAAGGATTTTGCTCCGTTGCGGGTATGAATGAAGCTGAATCCATTACACTATCGGAAACATAAATTGGTGCTTGAGCACGAATTGCCAAAGCTATGGCATCACTTGGACGAGCATCTATTTCTATATTCAATGATGAAAGATCAATAACCAACTGAGCATAGTAAGTATTCTCACGAAGTTCATTTATCAGAACACGAAGAAGTGTGCCTCCTAAATTATCGATAATACTTTTCATCAGATCATGAGAAAGCGGTCTCGGCGGTTTAATCCCTTCAAGTTCAAGAGCAATAGCCTGCGCTTCCGCCTGACCAATGATGATCGGCAATCTTCTGTTTCCATAAATCTCTTTCAACAATAAAGCATAAGCTCCGGCAGATGATGGATTTGTGGACATTCCCAATATTTCGCACTCAACACTACCCAAACGCTATACTCCTAGCTTTTAAGTTTTTTTATCTCTTCGGTTAATACCGGAAGAATTTCAAAAAGATCACCGGCAATTCCGTAATCAGCTACGGAAAAAATTGGGGCATCTTTGTCTTTATTGATCGCAACAATATATTTTGAAGAGGACATTCCGGCTAAATGCTGAATAGCTCCGGATATTCCGCATGCAATATACAACGAAGGAGAAACAGTCTTCCCTGTTTGGCCAACTTGATCTTCATGAGGTCTCCAACCTGCATCAACAACTGCACGTGAAGCTCCTACCGCAGCGCCAAGTTGTTCAGCTAATCCTTCAATCAGATTAAAATGTTCGGGACCTTTTACTCCTCTTCCACCTGAGACGATAATATCAGCCTCTGCAACATCGAGTTTTCCTTCAGATCGAATGATTTGTTTTACTCTATTCGATAGATCGGGATTCTCTTCTACTATGGTAGAAATCTTTTCGTTAGCTTTAGTTTCTAACTGCACCGCTTTAAATACATTCGGACGCAAGCTAAATACTTTTACTTCACTGTTCAATTTAACTTCTTGCAATGCTTTACCGGCATAAACTGGACGAATTGCTATCAATTGATTTTCTTTCAGATCAAGCGCAATACAATCACTTACTAATCCTGCGTTCAATCCGATAGCCACTCTCGGTGCGAGGTCTTTTCCAAGAGAAGTATTTGAAAGAAGAATTATTTCACAACCTTGCTTAGAAGCATATTCTACAGCAATCTTTTTATAAGCGGAAGAAGAATAAAGTTGCAGATCGGCATGAGTAAAATGAATGAGATTGCAACCGCAATAAGAAAATACTTCTGATAAATTTTCAACGTCATTACCGATAAGCGCAGCATCAACAGACAAACCAAGTGAAGAAGCTAAATTCTGCGCAACAGTAAGCGCTTCAAAAGATGATTTTTTAATCTTTCCATCTCGTTGTTCAAGGATAACTAAAATTTTCTTTTCCATACCAAACCTTTCGTTAAATTACTTTTGCTTCTTCGTGAAGAAGTTTTACAAGTTCAGCAACTGCCGAACTATCGGTACCAAGAATTCTTCCGGGATTTTTTGCGGCAGGCGCTTTCAGTTGCAGATTTTCAACAAGTCCCGGATTTGAAGCTATAGGTTTTTCTTGAATAACTTTTTTCTTAGCTGCCATAATTCCTTTTAAAGAAGCGTAACGAGGTTCATTCAATCCTTTTTGAGCAGTAATAACACAAGGAAGAGAGGTTTCAACAATTTCTTTTCCTCCTTCAATTTCACGTTCTGCAGTAATTGTGTTCCCATCAAGACTAAAAGTAACACAAACTGAAATTGAATTGTATCCTAATAATTCTGCGGTCAGTTGTCCTACTATTCCATTATCATAATCAACCGATTGTTTCCCCATAAAAACTAATTCGCTTCCCAAAGTTTTAATCTCATCCGCTAAGGCTTTTGCAATACCGAAAGAATCAAGTTGCTCATCTGTTTTAAGGTGAACACCTTCATCAACACCCATTGCCAAAGATTTACGGAGTGTTTCTTTAACTTGATCTCCGCCAACACTAAGTACAACAACTTCTCCGCCAATCTTTTCTTTCGTTTTTAATGCTTCTTCAATCGCAAACTCATCGTAAGGATTAAGAACAAAAGAAACACCTGCCGGATCGATCGACTTTTGGTCGGCTGCAATTTTGATCCTCGTTGCCGTATCGGGTACGTGGCTAACACAAACAGCTATTTTCATTATTACCTCTAAATGATTAAATAAATTTGATTAAAAATTAAATATCATATGTTTATAAAACAAATGAATAAAAAGAAACTACTTCCCCGATACCTCACGTCACACGAATTACTATGTTTCTCCTCTTCTCGAATTACTAATCATAATCTTAATCTTTTCCATAATCTTACTCACTCACCTTATGCAGTTGTTAAGAGAAAAAATTCTTAATCGTAATCGTTTTCTTAATCTTACTCGATTTGCCGTAATTTAAGCAGATTAAGAATAAGATTAAGAGTACGATTAAGAAACCAATTCAACCTTTTGCATAAGGTGAATTACTCATCTACCTCTCACTATTTCAACTTTTAAGAAATGGTATTCTATTAACTGCCTTCCGAGTATTTTAAATTCCATACAGATAAATTTCATGTTTTTAATTTTTTGTAACATTACCTAACTTTCGCCATGAAAATTTTCAATTCGCACCAAACTGATCAAGAAACAATTACCGAAAATAAGACAACAGTAGAAATACCCGGCAAGGTTGTCTTATATAACGATGATTGGCATACGTTTGATGAAGTTATTTTTCAACTGATGAAAGCGGTGAACTGTTCGTTAGTTCAAGCGAGAAATTTTGCCTTTGAAGTTCATTTTAAGGGGAAAGCAATTGTGTTCACCGGGGAACTAACTCAGTGTTTAAAAGTTTCTTCAGTTTTAGAAGAAATTGCTCTCCACACACGGGTTTTTACCTGAAATTTTCCGCTTCCAAAAAAAAATTAAACTTTTTTAAAAAAGATTAAAAAAAGACTTGCTTTTTTATTCTGAGTCATTTAAGTTTGTACCCATGATTCATTATGCTTACCCCCCATAGTGAATCTTCCCACGCCCGGTAGCCCTCCACCGGGCATTTTTTTTGCCTTTTTGAAAAAAGTTGCGATTTCAAACGATTTATAAAGAGTTTGTTGGTTTTCAAAATCTTTCTTGATGACACAGAAGATATAAAGAGTTTGTAGAGGTTATTTTTAGTGAATTTATTTGGAATGAAAAGAGAAAAACCGTAATTTTGGTACTCAAAAATGGGCAGGTAGCTCAGTCGGTAGAGCAAAGGACTGAAAATCCTTGTGTCGGCGGTTCAATTCCGTCCCTGCCCACTTTCCTCTAATGCGAAGACAACCGAATCTTCGCATTTTTTCTTTTAAAGAAACTTCGTTTTTTAGCTAAAATAAGTTAATTGAAATAAAAACACTTCCTCGTTCAAGTCTTCCAGGCTCCACTTTGTCTCTAATCCAAAATAAAAACCAATTGACTCTATCTCTCCACATCCTTAATTTATAATAGCATCTAAAACGGTTTAGTTTTGTTTTAATTTCAATTAAAAGGATTCTCGTTATGGCAAATCTTAATAGTAAATATCCATCGAAGGATAAATTCAAAATCAGAGTGATGAATCGTAACGAGATCGACTTAGCAATAGATTGGGCTGCTAAAGAAGGTTGGAATCCAGGTTTGCACGATGCCGATTGTTTCTACCCTGCTGATCAAAATGGATTTCTGGTTGGTTTATTAGACGATGAACCGATTGCAATTATCTCTGTTGTAAAATATGGGACTACATTTGCTTTCCTTGGTTTTTACATTGTTAAACCTGAGTTCCGTGGAAAAGGTTACGGAATTCAAATTTGGAATGCGGGAATGAATTCACTTATCGGTCGGACTGTTGGTTTAGATGGCGTAGTTGCCCAACAAGAAAATTATAAAAAATCGGGATTTAAATTAGCTTATCGAAATATCCGTTTTGAAGGGCTCAGCAGAAAAACATTACAACTTTCTCCGAACATAATTCCCCTCTCTTCAATTCCATTTGAAGAGCTTTGCGAGTATGACAAACCTTTTTTCCCCGATGACCGAAAAGATTTTTTAAAGTGCTGGATAAGTCAACCGGAAAGTAGTTCACTTACACTTAAACAATTCGGCGCGCTTAAAGGTTATGGAGTTATTCGTAAGTGTCGTACCGGTTTCAAAATAGGACCATTGTTTGCCGATAATCATAAATTTGCTGAGGAATTGTTCGATGCATTAACAGTTTGTGTTCCGGAAGGTTCGCAGATTTTTATAGACACACCGGAAGTAAATAAAGAAGCAGTGGAAATGGCGAAACGATACGGTATGACTCTCTCGTTTGAAACGGCAAGGATGTACAGTGGTGAATTTCCAAAATTACCGATCGATAAACTGTTTAGTGTAACGAGTTTTGAGTTAGGTTGATTTCGCGATTATTTATTAAATTTTCTTAATCATAATCATACTCCTAATCTTACTCATTTTTAGTTAGCTACTGCGGATTAAGAAAAAGATTACGATTAAACCATCACTTATTTTCTTACATCAAATGCGTCGGTAAAATAAAATAAATAAATAGTATATTTGAAGTGAATTTTACAGAATGATTATTTCAATTAACCAGTAAATATAAAGGTGCAATCATGGGAAAAGAAAAAAGTGTTAAGAAAGATGTTAAAAAGAAAGCGACCAAAACTTTAAAAGAAAAAAGGAATGAGAAGAAAGAAAAGAAAAGCCAAGCTAGATAATTTCTATTACCGGAGGTTAGAAAAAAAAGTCAATGAGCAATTCATCTTGCATGAAATGGAATCAATGGTCATTTGTCAAATCTCATCGGGCAGTGGAATGAGCAATTGAGAGAAATCGTATACTTGATTAAACTATAAGAGTAGAATTAGTAGTTCATATTTTTCGCATTGAATGATTCAGGGTGTACACTGAAGCAAAATCATAAAAATACCTTTGCGGCGATTACTTACTAAGTCATCTTATGTAGTTGCTTATTAAAAATCATCTTAATCGTAATCATAATCTTACTCGTTTTTAGACGCAAATGCAGATTCAACCAAAGGCTGACAGGTAAGGAAAAGATTAAGATTACAATTAAGACATAGTTAGAGTTTTTTGCGAAAGGTGAGTTACTAACACATTGTACTTCTCTTTTATTTAAGGTCTATAACACCTGTTACTATTTCACTAATAGTCATTCAAAATCTACGAGGTAGAGATGAACGTTTTATTCTTTTTGGCTGTTCCGATTGTGCTCTTTTATTTGGCAAGTAAATTTTACGCAAAGTTTATTGCAAAAACTCTGGGAGAAGACGCAAACAATCCCACTCCGGCAGTAACCATAAACGACGGACGTGATTACGTTCCTACAAAACGTTACGTTGTATTTGCTCATCACTTTTCTGCGATAGCCGGCGCAGGTCCTATAATAGGACCGACGATGGCTGTGCTTTACGGATTTATTCCCGCCTGGATGTGGGTAGTGATCGGAGGAATTTTCTTCGGCGCTGTACATGATTTTACCACAATGTTCATCAGCTTGCGCGAAAAAGGGAAATCAATTGCGGAAGTTGCACGCACCACACTCGGCAAAACCGGTTTTAATTTGATGATCACATTTACCATTGTGATGCTGCTTTTGGTTTGCTCCTCTTTTTTAAGCGCAACGGCAATTTCTTTAACCTCACTTTGGCCTCTCGCAAAACTTGGCGTTGAAGGAACCGACACCATCTTAAAAACCGTAACCACCAATGGAATAACATACGGAAGGATTGGCGGTATCGCTTCTACTTCCGTGATCTTTATAACTTTGTGTGCCCCGTTTCTCGGCTGGCTGATACACAAGAAAGAAATAAAGACTTTATATGCTTACATGCTCGCTTCCGCTATTTGTATCGTTTCGATCCTTCTCGGAATTGAATTTCCGGTTTCACTTCAACCGTTTCATTGGATGATAATCATTTCAATTTATGTTTTAATCGCATCCGGAACACCGGTTTGGGTAATTCTGCAACCGAGAGATTTTATAAACGTGCAGATACTTTACGGTGGAATTATTTTAATGACAGTCTCTCTACTGTTTGCGGGATTTGGCGGTGCGGTTGTCTCTCTTCCAAATTTTAATTTTGCCGAAGGAGCTCAAAGTCTTGGCATGATCTGGCCGATGATGTTCATAACCATTGCATGCGGAGCAATTTCCGGATTTCACTCACTCGTTGGCGGCGGAACTACTTGTAAACAACTTTCTAATGAGACCGATGCACGTAAAGTAAGTTTTAATTCAATGCTGCTGGAATCACTGCTTGCAATTTGTGTGCTTCTTGCAATTGGTGTTGGATTAAGTTTTGTAGATTATAAATCTATTGTATGGCCGTCTGATCCGCTCGTAAAATCAAATCCGATATTAGGTTTTTCTTTAGCGGCGGGAAATTTATTCCACCTTGGATTAGGAATTCCCATTTCACTCGGTACGGTATTCGGGATTTTACTTGTTGAAGGATTTGTAATTACCACGCTTGATGCAGCGGTAAGATTAAACAGATATTTATTCGAAGAGTTGTGGGTGATTTTGTTCAAGAATCCAAAACCTTTCTTAAAAAATTATTGGTTCAATTCTTTATTAACGGTTATTTTTATGTTCGTGCTTGCATACTCGAATGCGTTCTCGGTGCTCTGGCCGATCTTCGGAACTGCGAATCAGCTTCTTGCTGCACTTGCGTTGATAACGGTTTCAAGCTGGCTGGTTTTAAAAGGGAAGAAATATTTCTTCGCCCTCTTCCCCGCTCTCTTTATGCTTGCCACAACGATAACCTCATTGGTAATACTGTTTTTAGATTACGTTAAAAAAAGTAATTATATTTTAATTGCTGTTGATATTTTTCTTTTTCTCCTTTCGCTTGGAGTTGTTTTCTTAGCGGTAAATATTTTCTTGAGAAAAAGTAAAAGAGTGGTAGTATAACAATAGAAAAGCGGATTGAATAGTTTTCCTTGAAACCTAAAAGAATGATATAAGTATGATGAAAAAAATATTATTGATATGTCTAAGCATTTTTTGTCTTGTCGGCTGCGATTATTCATCGAAAAATATTGCAAAGGATAAACTGAAAGGTCAACCGGTTCATTCTTATTTGGGCGGGAATATTGAATTAGTTTACGCAGAAAATTCGGGTGGCTTGTTAAGCTTGGGGAATGATTTGCCGAATAATTTAAGAGTCCTCATCTTCAAAATATTTGTAACCCTTGCAATGTGTTTATTATTTTTTTATACCGTGTTAAAAAAAGGAATCAGAAAATGGTCATTGGTCGCACTTATATTAATTATAAGTGGCGGAGTTGGTAATCTTATTGATAGAATCATGAACGAAGGAAAGGTTGTGGACTTCATCGTAATGAGCTTAAATAATTTCCATACCGGAATTTTTAATATAGCAGATGTGTATGTGACCATCGGAATAATCATTTTAATTTTTTCAGAAATAGTAATTAGTCCAACCATTCGAAGAATACAAACTTAAATAGACTTCTTCCATTTTACGATAAAAACCTTATTCAAAATAAATTAATACCATATGGCACAAGATTACAACCAAGAAAAAACGTTTAACAAGACCGACTATACTAAAATACCTTTAACAGTTGGGGAATATGAAAACTGCACGTTCATAAACTGTGATTTTTCGAATTCCGATCTTACTGATATTAAATTTGTAGAGTGTGAATTTGATGGCTGCAACTTAAGCATGGTTAGATTGATCGGCACGGTTTTACGCGAAGTGAAATTCATGAATTGTAAAATGTTGGGGTTGCATTTTGAGAACTGCAATAAATTTGGATTGGCTGTCAGTTTTGATAATTGCACTCTCGATCATTCTTCTTTTTATCAAACGAAACTTAAAAAGACATCGTTTAGTAATTCAAAACTTTGCGAGACCGACTTTACCGAATGCGATTTAAGCAATTCGATCTTTGACAACTGCGATTTAACGAGAGCAACTTTCGTAAATTCTATCCTTGAAAAGGTTGATTTCAGAACTTCATTCAACTACTCAATTGATCCTGAGTTAAATCGAATCAAAAAAGCTAAATTTTCTTTAGCAGGTGTAACCGGGCTGTTGGATAAATTTGATATTGAAATCAAATGAAAAAATGTTAAGCAAAGGGATAATTCATGTTTTAATCGTAATCTTTTTTTTAGGATTCACTTAAAAGTAAAATATGATTAAGATGATTTTCCATTCGTCAACGAAGTATGGTGACTTAAAATTAAAAATTATTGTATAATTGCAGCAAAGAAATTAAAGTTTAATGTAAAATTGTCCTCCATGAATACTATTGAAGAAATAAAACATTAATGAAAATTTGTAATAGTTTATCTCAAAGGCAGAACAATGAAGATTACCATTTGGGGAAGCCGCGGTTCAATCCCTTCACCCGGATTTTCAACTGTCCGTTATGGTGGTGAATCAACCTGTATTGAAGTTAGAGGTGAAGAAGGTGAAGTGATAATTATTGATGCCGGATCGGGGATTAGAAAACTCGGGGAAAAATTGTTGAAGGAACCTTCCGTTTTAAAAATAAATATTCTTTTTACTCATTCACATTGGGATCATCTAAGCGGATTCCCGTTTTTTAGACCTGCCTATTTTTCCAAATTCTCTTTTGCGTTATGCGGCGGTTCCGAAGCGCAGAAATCTGTTTTGGATTACTTAACCCATCAAATGGATCCTCCCTACTTCCCTGTTAGTTTTTCTGAATTAAAAGCTACGTTTGATTCAGGATGTAATTGCAACAATAAAATCTGCAACAATACGTTGTGTTATTCAGGAGCATCGATTAAATGTGCATCCATCCCATTGAATCATCCGAATGGAGGATTTGGATTTAAGTTGAGCGATAATTCCGGCGCTTTTGTATTTCTTACCGATAACGAAATTAGATACGCGCACGAAGGAGGAGCAACCAGAGAAGAATATATCGGATTTTGTAGGGATGCCGACCTTCTATTTCACGACGCACAGTTTTCGGAGAATGAATATAAAAAGACCCGTGGATGGGGACACTCAACTTATCAAGACGCGATCGATCTTGCTATTGATGCAGGGGTTAAACGTCTGGGATTATTCCATCACGATCCGGACAGAACCGATGACCAATTAGATACTCAAGTTGAATGGTGCACAAATTACATTAAAGAAAAAGGAAGTCCACTCGATTGTTTTGCTTGCGCAGAAGGAATGAGTTTTGTCGTGTAGAGATGAGTTACAGGTTCGTATGTAGCTCTGTGACGGGGTGTTAATGGAGAGATTGTTTTAATGGAAAAGTACCACCAGAATTTATTCCGGTTAAATAAATTGCTTTCGTCCACTCATTTCTTTTTAGAATCAGTTACTGCAAAATCCCACACAAAATCCGTTACCTCCCAGCGTGGAGGAAGATTTATTTCTTGGGGACAATATTTTATTTCTTCCGATGGTTTGAACGGGAAAGGAAATCCGGAGGAATATTTTCCATCGTTATCCGTATCGTAAAAACAGTATAGCGTATATTTCCCCGGCTCAATTCGTGTAAAAGCAAACTTCCCTTTTTTGTCTAAACGCTTCGAAAAGATTTTATTTTTTTCAGTTTTATGCTGAAGCACGAGAACGGCATATTTAAGTGAATCAAGATTCTGTATTTGCCCGGAGAACCCGGTAAAGTTTAAGCCGTTAAACGTTTTGAATTTAAATTGATAGAGCGAATCAATCTTATTTCCGGCGGCATCAATAACATTATTAAAATTGAAGATGACTGCGTAAGATTCCAACGATTTCAATTTTTGTCCGGCTCTAATAACAAAAGAAGCGTCATCAATTTTATTTAGCGTGAAGTTTACCTTATTGCCAGTAGTGTCAACAAACAATATTTTCGATTTTAATCCCTCAACATCAAATTCGTTATCAAAACGAAAAGTTATTGCTGTATTTAAATAATCTACAGCGTCGCTTCTTTCCGCCGGGGAAGTATTTATCAATGTCGGAGCGGAAGTATCAACTCTATCGCTCACGGTTAGCGAAACTACATCGAACGGAGTAATGTTCTTTGCTTCATCCCGGATATTCATTGAACGTAAATAACATTGGTCAACAATTGGAAGAGAATCTTTTATCGCTAAGATCAATTCCTTTTCCTTGGCGCGTCCTTTAAATGCATACGAAACGGGAAGTTCTTTGTTCACAGTTGAATCAAAGATGGAGAAATTTTTAGCGTTGATTGAGAGTGAATCAATCTCTTCCGAAAGTGAAACGAGCAAATGATATTTATCCGTCATAACCGCGCTAAATAAACGGGGGCTAACCGTATCGATCTTCGATAAAGAAAAATTGAGACCTTTAAAAAGGGTATCGGTTTCCGATAAGGTAACCTCGGAGTAAGGAACACCAATTAAATCCTGATCGGGTTGAAATAGAAAATCGCGGTACTCATCCTGCACGGCAAAAACACGGTACGTTTGAAAAGCTAAACCGGAAAGTTTGAAATTCCCTTTCTCGCCAACTTGAGAAACATAATCAGCTTTTCGTTTAACGGGATTGATAGTATCACCGGTAACGGTGTAAGCAAAGATCATAACGCCTGAAGGTTTTTCTGAATAAACATTCCCCTCAATAATTCCGTTATCAATTTTTGAACCGGTAGAAAAAGAAAAAGCAAATGCCTCCACCATCCGGTTTTTATTGTTGTAATCTACTAAGTCGGTCCCAATGGCAACGTTGTAAGTAATGTCTTTTTTTAGAGCAGTGGGAAAATAAACACGCACCGAATGACCGCTCCAATTCAACTCCAAATCACCTTCAATCTGCGGAGAAATAAAAATCGCATCTTTCAAACTTCTTTTATCAACGTATTCGGAAAAATCTAGTTCAAAATAATCATCAGTAAAGTTGATGGTTCCGTTAACCGGATAAACTTCAACTATTTCGGGGGGAGCAGTATCAAGAGGTCCGCCTCCCGGAGGAAGTTGATTTGCGCAGCTCATCAAATAAAATGATGACAGGACGCTCGCAAGATATTTTAATTTTTTGATTGACTGTTTAACCATTTGTAATACTCTTGAGCAAGTTTTTTATGCTCTGAAAAATTTTTAGTAAAAAGATGTGCCCCTTTAGTGTCTGCAACAAAGAATAAATAATTATGTTTTTCAGGATAAAGAGCGGCAAGTAATGCATCCTTACCGGGATTATTAATTGGTCCCGGAGGTAACCCGAAATATTTGTAGGTGTTGTACTTTGAGTCGATGTTCAAATCTTTCCCGGCGAGTCTTTTCCATCCGTTAGTTTGCAAATACTGTAAAGTCGGATCAGCCTGCAGTTTCATTCCGCCGTGCAAACGATTTAAATAAACTCCGGCAATACGGTTCATCTCTTCTTTTTTATTCGTCTCACCGTCAATGATCGAAGCAAGTGTTACAACTTCATGCTCGGTTAGTCCGATTTTTTCTGCTTGCATTTTTAACGAATCAACAAAAAACTTTTGGAAGGTAAAATACATTTCGGTTACAATTTCTGCGGGCGAAGTGTTCTCATAAAAATCATATGACTTAGGAAATAGATAGCCTTCAAGAGACGAGGATTGAAAATTAATTTTAGAAAGAAATTTTTTATCACTAATCAGCGCATGGATAGAATCGGCTTTCGCAATATTTTCTGATTCAAGTCTTGCACACATCCCTTTTACAGAAATGCCGTTATAAAAAGAAATTTCCTTTAATGCATCTCCTTTGCCGGAAATAAATAGATCAAGTAGAGAAAGATAACTTAAACCATTCGGAACATAGTAGCGAGCGGCTTTTATTCGCTTTGTGGCACCGTAAACGTAAGCGGCAAATTTAAAATTCCCTTTGCTTGAGATCATACCTTCGTTATAAAGATGATGAGCAAGCGATTCTAACGATTCGCCTTTGCTTACTTTAATAATCTTCGGAGAAGTGCCGGAGTAATAATTCGAGCTAAAAAAAATGTAAGAGAAAATTGAAAGTACGACAATGAAAAAGGAAAGAATGATCAGTAACTCTTTTTTATTAAGAAGTGATTTAAAAGAAACTTTTCCTTCACCAGAAAATAAGTTATAGAGATTCCCTTTATTGGCTTCCTCCCGTTGGATTGCACGGGACTCATCAAGGATTCTCTCGTAAATACGCATCACGGCTTCTTTCCTCAAAGGTTCAACCGCATACGTTCCGATCCGTTCGTTTATGAATTTTTCACGCTCCGGATTGTAGGTCGCCAAGCCCATCGAACGTTTAATTCTACCGATCAAGATAGAATGTTTTGTCCGTTTAGAAAGGAGAGCGACCAATTCTTTATCGATAGCATCCACGCTTGAACGAAGTTTATTTAACAACTCCTCCCGCTCTTCAGTTGAAAGAGATTCCAGTTCATTTTCTACTTTTTTGTAAACATTTTCCATTGAGCAAAGATAAGAAATTTCTCTTTCTATAGAGAGTCCGCCGAAGGCGGATTGATAAAATATTTTGAAGAAAAATTGGGGAAGGCGTCGGTTTCAAGAGAAAAACTCTCACCCGCGTTAATAAGTGATTGCGCGCGGAAAGCGATCATAGCCGCATTGTCACCGCAGTATTCTAATCCGGGAATAACAACTTTCTTTTTATACTTTTCGCCGAGTTGAAGAAATTCTTTTCGCAATTCCTGGTTTGCGGCAACCCCGCCAACGAGGGACATTGATGAGATCTCATATTCCTTTAAAGCAAGCTCACATTTTTTTAGCAACGCTTTTACAACAGCATATTGAAATGAAGCTGCAATATCATTTAAATGATTTTCCGGAATTTCATTTCCATTCGGTCCGCCGAAGGTGGATTGAACATAACGAAGCACTGAAGTCTTCAATCCGCTAAAAGAAAAATCATACTTCCCTTTTAGATCGGCGATGGGGAAAGGAATTTTTTTCTTGTTCCCATTTTCTGCCGCTGCTTGAATTTTCGGTCCGCCCGGATAACCGAGCCCGATCATTTTTGCAACTTTGTCGAATGCTTCACCGGCAGCGTCATCAATTGTAGAACCGAGTTTAATTATTTCTGTAAAACTTTTCGCAATTAAAAGAAGTGTGTGCCCGCCGGAAACAGCCAAGACCAGCAAGGGGAACTTTGGTTTATCTTCGGAAAGAAATCCCGAAAAGATATGTCCTTCAATATGATTTACTGGAACAAATTTTTTCTTTTTGGCGAATGCTAATCCGCGGGCAAAAGTATAACCGACCAGCAAAGCGCCGATCAATCCCGGACCTGCCGTTGCGCCAATAACATCAATCTCATCGAGAGTGCAGTCTGCTTTTTTAAGTGCATCTTTTACTAACGAAGTAATTATTTGGATGTGCGCGCGGCTTGATAATTCGGGAACAACCCCGCCGAAATTGATGTGAAAATCTTGTGAAGAAATAAGATTGGCTAAAACAACATCATCCTTTAAAACTGCGACAGATGTTTCATCGCAAGAACTTTCAATTCCTAAAACGGTCATTGGTTAATGCCGGGAGAAAAGATTTTTTACAATTTGTCCGGCAACGTTGGGATTTTCTTTTAACCTTCTGATCGAGTACAAATACCAATCTTTTCCAAACGGAACGTAGATGCGAACTTTATATCCCGACTCCGCAAGATAATCTCTCAAGTCTTCTCTCACTCCAAGCAGCATTTGAAATTCAAATGCATCACGTGGAATCTTTAACGACTTAATAAGATCGGTTGCTGCGTCTATTAGATATGGATCATGCGTTGCGATGCCGACGTAATGTTTATTTTCGAACATCCATGTAAGAAGACTTACATAATTTTTTCTGATCTCTTCTTTATCCTTAAATGCTATAGCTGCCGGCTCGATATAAATTCCTTTACAAAGCCGTATGTTCGGATTGAGTGCACTAACTGATACGAGATCACTCATCGTTCTTCTCATGTATGCTTGAACAACCGTTCCGCAATTGTCGTGAGTTTCTCGTAATCTTTTAAACAAGCGGAAAGTAGCATCTGTACAGGAGGAATCTTCCATGTCAAGACGAACAAAGTTTTGCATCCCTTTGGCTTTTTCAACAAGAGACAGAACTTGTTCGTATGCGAATTGCTCATCAAGTTTTAAACCCATTTGGGTTGGTTTTATCGAAAGGTTTGCATTCAATCGCAACTTTCTGATCGCCTCCAAAACTTCGGTGCAAAGTTGTTTTGAAATGATTGCTTCATCTTTTGAAGTAATGGCTTCGCCAAGAACATCAATTGTAGCGTGGATTCCTTTTTTGTTCAACTCGGAAACCACACGGACTGCATCTTGAATGGAATCGCCGGCGATGTAGCGGTTTGAAAATTTTTTAACAATAGATTTGGGCAAGGTCTGAACAAAAGAAACAATTAGCTCATTGATTAATGACACAAGAACTCCGTAAAATTGTTGCTTAAAATTACCTTTATAATTTTTTTTAACAAAAGAATTTGAACAAAACAGCTAACTTTTATAAACCACCCCTTTTTCATACGTACCAAACACTTTGATGGAAAGAGAGATTTCTGCAAGGTTTTTTAAAGCATTTTTTACTTTATCGTCGCGTAAATCTCCCAAGAAATCGGCATAAAAACGATACTCAAAAGGTTTATGGGGAATCGGTCGCGATTCGATCTTAAGCAAATTGATCTCTCGAAGTGCGAACACACTCAGACTTTTGAACAGCGCTCCCGGAATATTTTTTAGTTCAAAACAAACGGAGGTTTTCGGAGTCTTAAAATCATGTAACACCGGTTTGTTTGCGATGATCAGAAACCGTGTATAGTTTTCAGAATTGTTTTGGATGTGCTTCTTCAAAATTATTAACTGATACACTTCAGCGGCTTCTTTGCTCGCTACAATCGCAATGGGATCGCCGTTATGTTTAATTAGAGTAAGAGCAGAACCGGCAGTATCATATGAAGGAAGAATCTCCGCATTCTTGAGCGTTGAAAGGAACTCCGAGCACTGCCCCAACGCCTGTGGATGTGAATAGACTTTAGTTATCTCGGTGAATTCTAAATGTCTTTTTGCAAGCAGATGGTGATTGATTTGAAGCTGCAACTCACCTACAACACTTAAACTTGATTTCAGCAACAGATCGTAAGTGTCGAACACGCTGCCGTAAAGTGAGTTCTCAATGGGAATAACACCAAACTGAACATGTTTTTTCTGAACTTTTTCAAATACATCAGCAAAAGCATACGACGGGATCGTCACTATTTTATCACCAAAAAACTTTTTCGCGGCAACTTCGCTGAATGCGCCATGCTCGCCCTGGAAGGCAATTTTCATCTTTTTAATTTCCTTGAGTTGATAATAATTGGAGAAGTAAGTTAGCTTTTTGCTCTAACTCTGCAACTGATCCGTTATTGTAAAAAGTGAAATCGGATTTTTCTTTTTTAAGTTCATCCGGTATTTGATATTTCATCCGCTGTTTGACTTCATCGCCCGATATTTTTTCTCTTTGTATTGTTCTTTCAATTCTGATTTTTTCATCAGCCGAAATCAAAACGACGTAGTCAAAAAGATTTTCCATGTTTGCTTCAAAGATAAGTGCTGCTTCAACAAAAATGATCTTTTCTTTTTGATGAAGCTTCATCAATTCGTTTATCTCTTTTATTACCACCGGATGAACAAGTTCATTCAATCGTTTTACTTTTCCTTCATCGATAAAAGCTTTTTTATAAAGAGCGATTCTGTCAAACAATCCATCCGGATAAATCTCAGCGCCAAATTCGTTTATAATTTTTTGTTTTAATTCTTCATTCGTTACATAAAGTTCTTTGGCAAGAATATCGGCTTTTATTACCGTATAACTTCTCGTGCTCATAAAATCAGCGAAAGTAGATTTTCCCGAGCCGATACCACCGGTAATTGCAACTTTTAGTAACTTTTCCATAGTGAAAAATAAGAAAAAACCCCGAGAGATTTCGAGGTTTTTGATTTTTTCAATTTATTCTTTGATATGATTAATTAACATCCGCCCACCACACGTTTCGGTTTATTTTGCGAGGCACCTGATGCGGCAAGTTTTAGTTTATTTTCCTGGATCATCACCGGTAGTATTTTCGCGGCTTCAGTTCTAAAACGATAAGTATCAGTTTCATGCTGATTTGACGCTGTTCCCGGGGAAGTAAAATTTAGAATATCCGTTTTGAATTTCTTAAATCCACCTTTGAGGCAGTAAATTTCAGAATAACCTAATTCGCTTGCAAGGATGGCGCCCTTTTTTGCCATGGCTTCATCTTCTGCGATAAAGACATTTTTCTTGTGTTTCAAAGTCATAAGACTATAGGCGCTTTTATCAAAAAGATTTTCAATATCCATTCGTGTTGAATTCGGCAAACTTAAATCATTAAAATCTTTTTGAGTACGCAAATCAATTATTTGCAGATTTTTATCTTTGTCCATAATATTAAATGCGAGTTCATCACAATCGATTATTTTAACATGGTATTGATTCACAAAATTCGCATCGTTTATTTCAGAAAGTAGTGCTTGTCTTTTTTCAGGTAAAGCAAAAGCTGAGAGAGCCAATATTAATGCGAGTGCGGTGAGTCCCAAGTAGAGTGGTTTAGAATTGAACTCTGGATTCGATTTCCCATTCACTTTTTTTTCAATAAAAGTTGTTGCCCAAAAAGCTCCGACTGCTACAACTGTAAGCAGAAAAGCAAAAAGCGATTGCGACATTCCAAGGGTATCAAATACTCTAACATTTCCCCATGGAGCGGCTTTGAAAAGGGTTTCAAACAACGGATAACCTTCTGCAAAAAGCAATACTCCGAAAAATGAACCTGCGATAAAAATCATTGCGTCAATTTTGCCGATGGCTGCTGCACAAACACTCGTACCGGGACAAAATCCTCCAACTACAAATCCTAAGCCCATAATCAATCCGCCAATAATTGCCGACCAGAGGAAGGTAGGATTTATGTAAACGAGACTGATGTCGAGCAAACCCCAATGATCAAAGGCG
Organism: Ignavibacteriaceae bacterium; assembly: GCA_041671545.1. GTDB lineage: Bacteria > Bacteroidota > Ignavibacteria > Ignavibacteriales > Ignavibacteriaceae > UBA1563. The sequence goes on along the minus strand of JBAZBI010000005.1, from coordinate 62,768 downwards.
ATAACGCCGATCATCGCGACTAATCCTGCTGTGAAGAAAACTCGCAACACGGTAAAATCATATCCGTAAAACAATCCCACAAGTTTTTTTGATGTCGAAAATCCGGCTTGCTCAAGAATAAAACCGAAAGCGATTCCTACAAAAAGAGCGACAATAAAATTTAATTCATTTCCGATAACTTCAGGCACTAAAGGTCCCATAACATAAACTCCTTTCTTATATCCAAAGTTTTCTGAAAAAATAAGCGAACGCGTATGCGCCGCCAAAAATTGCCATCATGGTAATCAATCCGCCTGCGGAAAGAACAGCCATTCCGCTTAGAGCGGCTCCGCTTGTACAGCCTCTGCCAAGTTGAGCGCCAAACCCGAATAATGCGCCACCGGCTAACGCACCGGCAATTCTTATTTTAGTCGTTGAATTGGGAGAATGTTCAAGTTTTAATTTTAACCGATTTGAAATCAGTCCGGAAATAAATGCGCCGATAACTACGCCAATAACTTCAAACACTAACCAGTTCTTCAAAGGATTTTCCGGATGCTCCTCACTATATTCTTTATAGAATTTAGTATCCGCTGTATGAGACGGCGATACGGTTTGGACTGTTGCAACAACAGCGCTTTTAACCGCACCGCTTGCGCCTAATCCTCTTCCGGTAATAAAAATAGTAACGAGCAGAATTAAACCGAGGAATAATCCGGCTAAATAGGGATTCATATATTTTGTTTCGTTCATTTTATGCCTCAACTTCGTTTTTAACATTTTTCAAATTTGTTTTTTCTGCTTCACCATGAGCATCTTCTAATTCTTCATACCCGGTAATCATCGCTCTTAAGTTTGAAGTGATCGTGGCGCCTGTAGTCATTAAGTATAGATGCACAATTACAAAAGCCAATAATAAAAAAGCGGCGGCGGTGTGAAATAAGGCGATGACTTCAATCGTACCGATATTTAATCCCTCAATTGTTCCTTTCTGCGGATAGCGATAGAACATATAGAGTAAACCGGAAATTACCATCGTTGGAATAACAAGAATCTTTAACGCGAGATAGGTTAATTTTTGTAGCGGATTCAATTTACTCAATACTGTTTTTTTTGTCGGATGCGGAGCGTTCTGAAATATTCCGATCAAGTAAAAATTTATTTGAGCTTTTAAATGTTTTGTTGTCGGAAGATATTGCTTCCACTCGCCCGTTGTAAAGTGCCAAAATATTGCAAAGACGATAAGTACAATAAATGTGTATGCAGCTACGTTGTGATACTTCACTGCGTTTTGGTATCCGAAAAATGTAAATGATCCGTGGATTTCAAACCCGGTTGCCGCTAAAAAGAAAATGGATAACGCCTGCATCCAGTGCCAGAAACGTTCAAAAGCTCGATAGATATAAACTTTCTGTTTCATAATTATCCTCTCTTTTTCATTTTACGTGAAGAAAAAAATCTAAATCCGCCGTGCAAGACAACTCCGAGAAATGAAAGCAGCAAGACTATTTTTCCAGTTGTTTCAATAAATGGACTATAATCTCTTGCGGGCATATAGAAATCAGTTAAGCCCGCTAAACGGCTATTTTCTCTTGTATGACATTCGTTACAAGTTACGGTATTTTCTTTTTTAGAAACCATATGATTTACCGGCCAGTACATTTCAGTTTTGAGGAAAGAAACTTTTCCGCTGAATGGCAAGTTCACATCCTTCATTCCAACTTCGGAAGCGGTTTCCCAATTGAAATCTTTCCAGAGAGCTCCCTCACCAACTTTCTCCGCGTAAAGTTTCGGCTGAATGATTATCTGATTTACCGGATCGAACGGCTGTCTTGCGCGATGAATTTTAACAGGAATTATTTTTGAATCAATATCGTTATATGCCCCGTTAAGAGGATTAAGCACTAAAGGTTTTGTTGTGTCGGCAACTTTATCTCCTAAAAGATAATGCCCGGCTGTACCGTTGAACCAAACATAATCCGGTTTAAGATTTTTCCCCCATGTAAAATTTCCTTTAATTGATAAGTAAGTATGATTTCCTGCGGTGTCATCTTCTTCATACGGTTTTCCATCTTTTAATTTTCCGGCAGTTGACCAGTCCCACGCGATTTTTGTTGCATTTACTTTTGCGTATGTCGGGATGTGACAAGTCTGGCATGCAACTTTTAATGTGTGTTTATTAAGGATTGCATCACTGTGCGGATTTTCATTATGACAATCTTCGCATAAAGCGCGGTTCCGGTTCATAGAAGAAAGCGAATACATTTTTCCGCTGATCATGTGATTCTCGGTCTTATGGCAATCAACACATTGGAGATTCATTCCATCTGTTCCCATATGAACATCAACATCTTTTGAAGGTTCAAACATTGCTTTTTCTAAATCGCCATGCTTCACGTTATTTCCGCCGCCGCCAAAGAAATGGCAAACACCGCAGTTCGATCTTTTCGGTTTGCCGACGTGTTGAGCAACATTTGCCAAATCAACACTTGGATCGGGAGCGCCACCTTTCTCTTGAGCTTTTGCATACGTTTCGGAATTATCATGGCAAACAAGACAATCGATGTTGCTTTCGTCCTGATAATTGAAATCTTTAGATGAACTCATACCATAACCAACGTGGCATTTGGCGCAGCTCATCTCATTTCCTTCGGTACCGATACAAAAATTATTGATCGCATTTTTTTTACCGAGATAAACAATACCGCGACCTTTAACATATTCGGCTTTTTCCCAATTCCAGTGGTTAGAGCGCATAATTTCCTGAGCTCTTCCGTTATGGCAAACGATACAAGCTTCAGTTACTTGCCGGGGAGAAGTGAATTTTTTCTTCAACTCTGTGAATTGAGTGTGATCTACATGTTGAACGGCTTTTTTATCGAATTGCTCTTTTAACACCATCAGTTTAGTTTGCTCGGTACTCTTCGAGGTTAGAAAACTGATCGCGCTGATGATTACCAATCCGATTAAGACGAGTGGAATAACTATTTTTTTCATTTTCGGTTTTTGTGATGTTTAGTTTTGTTCTGTTATAAATATGATTTTAAAGTCTCTTTAACTTTTTTACAATCGGAAAGTTTTGTATAAACTTCGCAAGTAATACAGGAGATTTCCGAACATAAATTATTTTTATGAGAATATGTCCAGCATGGTTTATCATGTGAAATGAAAGCTTCGCAGACCGCTCTTTCATCAGTAGAACAATTTTTTATTTTCCAACAGGGAACAAGCGACAAGAGATGTTTAATCCCTTCAATGCTGATTTTTGTTCCGTTGATTGTTTCTCTAATACATTTTATTCTATCTAAATCGGCTTGTGAATAACGTCTTTGGTTTGATTCTTTCTTAAAAGGAATAATCAGTCCTTCCTTTTCATACATTCTTAAAGTTGGAATGGAAATGCCAAGCAACTCAGCGGCGGCGCTTATCGTATAAACCGGATTATTATTGTCTCTATTCATTTTTCATTTGGTCAAACATGATATTTATAAATATCAACTATCTTGCCAATGATTTTTCCCCTTTTTCGGAATGGATTAACGATTTAACAGATGAATCTTTTATTTCAAAAGAAATTTTTCTTGGGAATGAAAAAAAGAGGTAGATGAGAAGAGAGTGTTCTCGAGGAGGAAGGGAAAAATTAAAAGATGTGAATTGTTTTAAATAGTTAGCAAAATTTTTCAACAAACTGAAAGAATGATTGAATGAGGTTGAATGGATGAATGCTATTCATTCAGTCAATCAACCATTCGATCATTCCAAATTATTTGGTTCTGGTTTACCAGGTTATCAATTAAAAAGAAATAAAAAATCTGATAGAGACGAGTTGCACGCATCTTCCACAATTCTATAAATTCCCCTTATTACATCGCTCAAAGTCTCAAAGCCTCAACATCTCACATGCCCCCACTCTTTTTTACTTCGCGTATGCGATCTTTCTCACTTCACGGATGACGGTAACTTTAATTTGTCCGGGATACTCCATTTCGTTTTCGATTTTTGCAGCGATGTCTTGGGCTAATTTATCGGCAAAAATATCGTCGATCTTTTCATGCTCGACAACAACTCGAATTTCGCGACCGGCTTGAATTGCGTACGTTTTTGCAACACCTTCAAATGATTGTGCAAGGGCTTCCAAAGTTTCGAGCCTCTTAACATAACCTTCAATCGGTTCGCGTCTTGCACCGGGACGGGCGCCGCTGATTGAATCCGCCGCTTGTACCAACACTGCGATCGGATGTTCCATTTCGATATCTTCATGGTGGGAACCGATCGCGTTTGCAACAATCGGATTTTCCTTATAACGTTTCGCTACATCATATCCCAACAATGCATGTGGACCTTCAATGTCTTTATCAACAACTTTGCCTATATCGTGAAGCAGTGCAGCGCGTTTCGCCATAATCGGGTCAATGCCAAGTTCAGAAGCCATAATACCGCAGAGATAAGCTACCTCAACGCTGTGCTGCAATAAATTTTGTCCGTAACTTGAGCGGTATCTCATTTTTCCGATGAGTTTTATTATTTCCGGATGAACTCCGTGAATACCCAATTGCAGTAATGTGTTTTCCCCTTCTTTGAACATTTCTTCTATTAATTCAACTCTGACCTTTTCAACGATCTCTTCAATTCTTGCCGGATGAATTCTTCCATCGGCAATCAATCTTTCTAAAGAAACTCTTGCAACTTCTCTACGGAATTGATCGAATGAAGAAAGAATAACCGCTTCAGGCGTATCATCAACAATAACATCAACGCCGGTAGCCGCTTCAAACGAACGGATGTTTCTTCCTTCTTTTCCGATGATCCTTCCTTTTAATTCATCATTTTGAATTTGAACTACAGAGACAGTTGTTTCTACCGAGTGATCGGCAGCGGTTCTTTGGATGGCTAGGACAACAACTTTCTGCGCTTCTTGTTTCGCATTTAATTTTGCTTTTTCAAATCTTTCTTTAAAGATTTTATTTGCTTCAGTTTCAGCTTGCTGCTCCATACTTTCAAGAAGTAATTTCTTCGCTTCTTCTGCTGTTAATCCTGAAATCTTTTCGAGTTTTGTGTTTTGTTCTTTTTCTAATCTATCTAATTCAGTATAACGGATTTCAAGATTTTTCTTTTGCTGTGCAAGACCTTGTTCGAGTGATCTGTTGTCTTTTTCCTTTCTTATCGCAGATTCTAATTTCTTATCAATATTATCTTCACGTCCCGAGAGTTGTTTTTCAATCGTCTGCAGTTTTTGTCTTTTTTGATTTACTTCGGTATCAAATTCTATTTTTTTCTTGTACCACTCATCTTTTACTTCTAAAAGCTTCTCTCTTTTAATATTGGCTGCTTCTTTTTGTGAGTCAGCTATAATCACTTTAGCGCGTTCTTCGCCCGCAACAATGCTTCTCTTTCCCAATTTGGAATTAACTTTCCATCCCAAATAGAAGAAAAGAGTAACTAACAAGACTACCATCGGAATGAGGATCAACAGATCGACATCAATTAAATTCACATTACACCTCAAGAATTAGATGAATAAAAGCGCTGCCGGCTACTGTTGAACAGGGAAAGAACCCTTATCCAAACAGTGTGGGAAAATGCCCGAATGTTTCTTGCTTCCTCCGTTTCGCTCGTTAGAGTGAATTCTCAATTACTTGAGATGAGGCCTGCTTTACGCATCGTAAGTCAATAACCCATTGGCAAAGATGGTTCTTTTTTGTTACCATTAACCGGCAGCGGTAATGGATTTTTTAAGATGGGATGGGATCAGATGATTGATTTAAAAGAAGCTTAATTTTTTTAACTTTGTCTGTTGCCTGAATCAGAAATTCTTTGTTCTTGTTTTTCTCAATGAAATAATCGTAAGCAATATTCAATGATGCGATAATAGCAATAGTTTGCGCCGGTTGATCGGGCAATTCTTGCTTTGTTTCTTCCATAACATTGTTTACATATACGGCAAGTTCCTTTGCAATTTCTTCGTTGTCAACTAATAAAGAGTATTCTTTATCAAATATTTTTACTTTAAGCTTCTTTTTCTCTGTCATAATGAACCGATACCATCAACAATAAAATTAAGCACTAGTTAAATGATTATTAATTTTTGTTATTACATCAGTAATTTTTACTTTAAGATTTTCCCTCTCTTTAACACTAAGCGAACTAAAAACAGATTCCCCCGTTGCTTCACCCCGTTCTTCGGCATTTTTTTCCCCGTTTTCTCCGCCTTCGGCTGACTGCAATTTTAGATATTCATTTTCCCTTTGCAGACTTGAAAGTTTTTTCTCAAGTTCTTTATTTCTACTCTGCAATTCTTCGTAAAGTTCTCTCAAAGCTGAAACTTGAACTTCAATGGAGCTTAACTCTTGTATGAATATTTCATATTTAGACAAATCCGACAATTATTTTCCTCGCAAAATTGCATTAAATTCATTTTTAACTAGTTCAATCAATGATTGAAAATCTTTGTCCACTTCATCGTCAGTCAGGGTTCGTTCAGCATCATAATATGCCAGATTAAATGCAACCGACTTTTTAGTTTCTCCAATTGACGCATGTTCAAAAACATCAAACGGATGGACATCCTTCAATATTTTATTTCCCCGTTTCTTAATAAACGAGGTAACATTTTCAACAGAAATATCTTTCTCAAAGATAAAAGCAAAATCTTTCATAACCTTGGGAAAACGAAGAAGTCCGGTAAAAGTTTTTTCTTTCGGTGTAAGTGATTTTAATATTTCAACCGAACCTTCGAAACAGAAAACATCCTGCTGAATTCCAAACTGTTTAAGAACTTCTTTTTTTACTTTTCCACCGCTGCCAATAATCGACGCACCCGCAGTTTTGGTAAAATAGTAATCAAAAAATTTATTTCCATTGTGATAATAGGAATCATTTAAAAGATTGTCAAGTGTTTTTTTCTGAAAACATTCGTTTACCAAAGCTTTTAAATCATAAAAATCGAATTCCCGTTCTCCTGTGTACCACTCTTTTTCAGAAATTTTTCCGGTTAAGATAAAGAGAAATCTTTCTTCCTCAACAAAATCTGAAAATGTGAACAAGTCATCATTCACTTTTAGAAATACTTTCCCAACTTCAAAAAGTTGTAAATTCTTTTCACCAACATTAATATTTTTTTCAATAACCGGTAATGCACTTGCAAGAAGTGAAGTGCGCAAATAACCCATTTCAGAACCCTGTGGATTTAACAACCCAACCGGTTTACCAAAAATTTCCGCAGCTTTTTCTGTTATCATTGGAATAGAAAGAATTTCGTTGAACCCTAATCCGGTAGCAATTGTCCGCAGATCATCAACAAAAGCAGATTCATCAATTTTCTCGCTGATTGGGATAGCAATCTTAGAGATTGTTGGGATCGTATCGTAATTATTTATTCTTGCGATCTCTTCAATCAGATCAATTTCGCGTTCAATATCGGGACGAAAAGTTGGTGTTGAAACGGTTATCGATTCTCCGCTTAATATTTTTATTTCAAAGCCAAGTGAAAACAAAATATTTTTTATATTTTCGTTCGTAACGGTATATCCCAAAACTCTTTCAACTTGATTAAAACGGAGAGTAATTTCTTTTTCCGAAATTTTAATTGGATAAACATCAATAACTCCATCCACCACTTCACCGCCGCTTAATTCAGCCATGAGTTGGGCAGCGCGTTCAGCCGCGTAAACAGTGATTGAAGGATCGGTTCCTCGTTCAAATCGGTAAGCGGCATCTGTGGTTAATCCCAAATATTTTGAAGTCTTGCGAACGCTTGTAGGATTAAAGTATGCACTTTCAATCAAAATATTTTTAGTCGAGGAGGTCACTTCGGAATTTTCTCCTCCCATTACACCGGCAACCGCAACCGGTTTTTCACCGTCGCAGATCATCAAAACATTTTCGTTTAATTTTCTTTCTTTGCCGTCGAGTGTTGTAAAGAGAGCATCTGCTTCCGCTTTTTTTATAACGATCTTCTTCTTCGCGAGTTTATCAAGATCAAACGCGTGTAACGGTTGACCGATCTCATGCAGAACAAAGTTGGTTACGTCAACAATATTATTTATCGGTCGCAGTCCGATGGCTTTTAAACTTCTTTTAAGCCAATCAGGTGATTCTTTTATTTCAACATTCAAAAGAACTTTTGCGGAATATCGTGGACAGTTCAAAGCATCAATAATTTCAATCAAAGCGAAGTCAATTATATTTTTTTCTGATTTCGGAATTGAAACTTCAGGCAATTTTAATTCTCTTTGGAAGATGGCAGCTAAATCTCTTGCAACACCAATATGTGAAAGTGCGTCGGCGCGGTTTGGAGTTACACCAATTTCAAACAGAACATCATTTAGATGAAGCGCTTCGGATACGGAAGTTCCTTCTTTGAAAGAAGGATCTAACACGATAATTCCCGAATGATCTTCACTTAAACCAAGTTCCGATTCCGAGCAGAGCATTCCGTTTGATTCTGTTCCGCGAATTTTTGCTTTACTAATTTTCATTCCACTGTTTGGAACAACAGCTCCGATTTGAGCAAAAACTACTTTCTGCCCCGCAGCCACATTTGGCGCGCCGCAAACTACTTTTAATTTTTCGGTTCCGTTGTTCACAACACAGAGAGAAAGTTTATCCGCATTCGGATGTTTTTCTTTTTCTTCTACATATCCGATAATGAAATTCTTAAACATTTCATTTTGATTCTCAACGCCTTCAACTTCCAATCCGGACATGGTAAGTTTAGAGACAATTTCATCAACAGAAATGTCCGATAGATCAATATATTTTTTTAACCAATTAAGTGAAATTTTCAATTTTTTTTCTCCGCATCAAAACTGTTTGAGGAATCGTACATCATTTTCAAAGAAAGTACGAATATCGGTAATTCCATATTTCAACATTGCTGTTCTTTCTATTCCCATTCCGAATGCGTAACCGGTATATTTTTCGTTATCATATTTTGCGTATTCAAACACATTCGGATCAACCATACCGCAGCCGAGAATTTCGAGCCAGCCGGAATGTTTGCAGACTCTGCATCCTTTTCCTTTACACAAAAAGCAAGTAATATCCATCTCTGCGCTAGGTTCGGTAAACGGGAAAAAGCTTGGGCGGAAACGGTAATTCAAATCCTTCCCGTAAAATTGTTTTGCAAATGCAACAAGCGTTCCTTTCAGTTCGGCAAAAGTAACGTCCGTATCAACACACAATCCTTCTACTTGATGAAACATGCAATGGCTGCGAGAACTTATTGCTTCGTTGCGGTAAACTTTTCCCGGCATGATCGCTCTTAGCGGTGGTTGAAGTTTTTCCATCAATCGGACTTGCACCGGTGAAGTGTGCGTGCGGAGTAAAAATTCTTTATTTACAAAAAATGTATCCTGCATATCGCGCGCCGGATGATTGGCGGGAAAATTCAGCGCTTCAAAATTATAATAGTCTGATTCTAATTCAGGTCCTTCGAAGATCGAAAAACCTAATCCTTTAAAAATTGATTTTATTTCATCAAGCGTTTGAGTAAGCAGATGTCTGTGCCCCAATTCAACTTTTCTTCCGGGTAATGAAAGATCGATCTGCTGAGATTGTTTTGTAAGAAGCTCATCGAATTGAGATTTTTTTTCGTTGAATTTTTCTTCGGCAAGTTTACGGAGTAAATTCAATTCTTTCCCGAGAACCGGCTTCTCTTCTTTCGGCACTGTTTTCATTTCTTCAAAAAGAGCCGCTACGGAGCCGTTCCGGCTAAGATATTGTATGCGGAGGTCTTCAAGTTCTCTTTGATCTTTTACAGCTTCAAGTGCTTGAATGAATTCTTTAGTAAGCGTTTGAATTTTGGTCAACATTTCCCGTGTTATCCTTTTAAAAAGAAAAAACCCAAGTCACCCTTCCCGCTTTGCGGATAAAGGAAACTTGGGTTCATAATTTAGTTAGTGGCAAATGATACTAGATCAGCGAATGCTTTTGCATTTTCCACAGCTAAACTTGCAAGTACTTTTCTATTGATAACAACACCTTTTGTATCGAGTGCGTGCATCAATTGAGAGTACGTTGTTCCGTTTATTCTTGCGGCTGCATTAATTCTGATGATCCAGAGATTCCGGTAATTTCTTTTCTTTAGTTTTCTATCGCGGTAAGCGTGAAGCATTCCTTTTTCGACATGATTCTTGGCGACCGTGAAGACGTTTTTTCTCGTTCCCCAATAACCTTTGGCCATTGAGAGAATTTTTTTACGACGTGCTTTAGAAGCAACTTTGTTTTTTGATCTTGGCATTGTTCTTCCTTTCTTATTGCATCATCGCGATTACACGTTTTTCTTCAGAGCCGGAGACAAGAGTAGCTTTACGCAATCCTCTTTTTCGTTTCGTGCTTTTTGAAGTGAGAATATGGCTTCGGAAAGCCTTCTTTCTCTTAAAATGACCGGACGCAGTTTCTCTGAAACTTTTACGGGCGCCACGGTTGCTTTTCATTTTTGGCATTTGGGTTCCTTATTTTGTTGGTTTTTTAGTTTTTCCCTTAAAGGGAACGACAATTAAGTTCATGTATCGCCCTTCCATCTTGATAGGGCTTTCAACTTTCGCTACATCCTGTATTCTTTCAATAAAGCGATTTAAAAGATCTTCACCGAGTTTGGTGTATGCCATCTCGCGACCTTTAAACATTACTACCGCTTTTACTTTATCGCCATCCTGCAAAAAATTAATTGCATGCTTTGCTTTAAATTCAAAATCATGAACATCGGTGTTCGGATGAAAACGAATTTCTTTTAAAACGGAAACGACTTGATTTTTCTTCTGCGTTTTTTCCCGTTTCTGCTGCTCGTATTTGAATTTTCCGAAATCAATAATCTTACAAACCGGCGGATCTGCTTTAGGAGCAATTTCTACTAAATCTAATCCACGTTCCGTAGCCAAACGGATTGCGTCCTTTATTAAAAAAACGCCGAGCTGGCTACTGTCTTGATCGATTACTCTAACTTTTTGGGTCTTGATCTCTTCATTAATACGAATTTCTTCTGCTTGAGCGATAAAGAACCTCCTTATTTGTTACTGGATATTTTATTTTTAATTTCTTCTTCTAATTGAGCTAGGAAATTTTCTAATTGAAAAGTTCCTAAATCTCCTTGTTTATGTTTTCTAACTGAAATTACTTTTTGCTGTTCTTCTTTTTCACCAACAATGATCATATATGGGACTTTCTGGGTTTCCCAATCACGAATTTTGTAACCGATTTTCTCGCTTCGTTCGTCAAGTTCGGTTCTAATTCCTTTTTCTTTAAGAACTTTTGAAATTTCACTTGCGTAATGTACGTAATTTTGGGATATCGGAACAACTACTGTTTGTATTGGAGCTAACCAAAGAGGAAAATCTCCGGCAAAATGTTCGATCAACACACCGATAAATCTTTCCAAAGAGCCAAATGGTGCGCGGTGAATAACTACCGGTCGATGTTTCTGTCCGTCGCTTCCAATATATTCCAACTGAAATCTTTCCGGCATAACATAATCGATTTGAACTGTTCCCAATTGCCATTTTCTTCCAAGCGCATCTTTCACCATAAAATCGATTTTGGGTCCGTAAAAAGCTGCTTCACCTTCCGCAATAAAATAATCAAGTTTCATGATGTCTGCAGCTTCCTGAATTTCCTGCTGTGCTTTTTCCCAGAGTGCAATATCGCCGCCGTACTTTTCAACATTCGAATCTCTGAAAGATAACTGAGTTGAAAAATCCTTAAATCCCATCGTTGTAAAAACTGCCTGGATCAATTCAATAACATTACAAACTTCTTCCTTCAACTGATCGGGACGAACGAACATATGTGAATCATCAACAGCAAAACAACGTACGCGAGTTAAGCCGTTTAATTCTCCGGATTGTTCATAACGGTAAACTGTTCCAAATTCAGCAAGACGAATTGGCAGATCGCGGTAGCTTCTCGGCTTTACCGCATAAATTTGAAAATGATGAGGGCAGTTCATTGGCTTTAATAAATACTCTTCATCACTATCTTCAAATTTGATTGTAGGGAACTGACTTTCTTTATAATAAGGATAATGTCCACTGGTTTTATAAAGATTAATATTTCCGATATGCGGAGTTACGACCGGCAGATAACCTCGTTTGGTTTGTTCTTCACGTAAATATTTTTCCAAAGTTTCGCGAAGCACCGCACCTTTCGGGAGCCAAACAGGTAATCCACTTCCTATTTTCGGACTTATAAAAAAGAGTTCTAACTCTCTCCCTAATTTTCTGTGGTCACGTTTTTTTGCTTCCTCTAAAAGAATGAGATGTTCTTCAAGTAACTTTTTCTTGGGGAAAGAAATTCCATAAATTCTTTGAAGTTGTTTATTCTTTTCGTTTCCGCGCCAGTATGAACCGGAAATATTGAGAAGCTTTACATATTTAATTTTCCCGGCGTTCGGAAGATGAGGTCCGGTACAAAGATCAGTAAAATTGCCTTCGTTATAAAGGCTGATCGCTTCTGAAGTATCATCAATTTCACTAATAATTTCAAGTTTATATTGATCTCCTTTTTCAGTGAAGAATTTCAACGCTTCCGCTTTTGATATTTCTTTTCTTTCAAAAACATTTTGTTGTTTTGAAAGTTCCGCCATTTTATCTTCAATCTTTTTCAGATCATCTTCGGTAAGTTTGGAGTTGATATCAATATCGTAATAAAAACCGTTCTCAATTGCAGGTCCAACACCAAATTTTGCTTCAGGGTAGATCGATTGAACAGCGTGAGCCATCAAGTGCGATGTTGAATGCCAATAGACTTCCTTCCCCTTGCTATCTTCAAATGTAAGGAAGTTAATTTTTGAATCTGCTTCAAGTTTTGTGTAGAGTTCTTTTACAGAATCGTTTATTTTAACGGCGAGAGTATCGTCAGCTAATCTATTTGAAATAGATTTAGCGACCTCGAAAGCGGTAATCCCTTTGGCGAATTCTTTTGAATTACCATCGGGAAAAGTAAGAGTAATATTTTCCATAATCTTCTATTTAATAAATAAAACGGAGATAACTCCAGGAATCAGTGGGCTCTATAGGATTCGAACCTATGACCTTCTGCACGTCAAGCAGACGCTCTAACCAACTGAGCTAAGAACCCAAATTCAAAATCACAATGAACAAAATTCAAATTACAACTTATTATATTGACCAATCACCAAAAACAAAAAAAGCCAAAGGTGAGAAGCCAAAATATGAGAAACAAAATTTGACTTTTGACTTTTGACTTTGAAATTATGGCTTTTCTTAACTTTTTTGTACCGAGAGCCGGACTCGAACCGGCACGTCCCAACGGGACACAGGATTTTAAGTCCTGTGCGTCTACCAATTCCGCCATCCCGGCAGAAAAGTCATTTTTTACTGTTGAAATATATTAAATTAGATAAAAACTACAAAGAATAATTGTCCACTTAAACAACTTTCAACAAATTCTTTAAGAAATTTATTCTCTTATGCACATTTCGAACTTGATAAACTTTCCAACAGTTGTACTCAGCAAATTCAAATGATTCAACACTCAAATGGTTAGTGAGAATTCCTTAAAATTTCCTTTTACTTTTCATTTCACACTAACACCTGATTAATATTCAAAGGAAAATATGGAGTTTGATCTTAAAACGTGCTGAACAATTGAAATTCAAAAATATATTTAAAACAAAAAAACCTTATAAGTGATTATCTTATAAGGTTTTAATACTGTGGGGGCTGAAGGAGTCGAACCTCCGACCCTCTGCTTGTAAGGCAGATGCTCTAAACCAACTGAGCTAAGCCCCCAAAAGGGAAATTTCAAAATCCGAAAAACAAATGTTTTTCAAAAACCGATACAAATATCTTACTTTGAGATCAGAATTCCAAACACTTTCAAAATTTTTTGAGCGGAAGACGGGACTCGAACCCGCGACGTCAAGCTTGGGAAGCTTGCATTCTACCACTGAATTACTCCCGCAATTTTCTCTCCTAAACTTAATTGATATTTTTCTTTCCTTCAACTCTTTTTTTGCTTTTTTATTAAAAAAATGGACTGTAACATCAAATCTTTTTTTTAGAAACACATTTGTTTATCTTTGTTCAATTAGAAAACAAAAAGAATAATTGACAATAATGACTAAGAAATTTGATCTTGCCGGGATGAGAAAAAATTACGCATCAACCCCGTTTGATGAAACTCATATAAAACAAAATCCGATTGACCAATTTGCAATCTGGTTCAACGAAGCTGTTTACTCTAAGATAGAAGAACCAAATGCCATGACTCTTGCTACGTGTTCAAGTGATGGTCTGCCAAATGCAAGGATAGTTTTATTAAAAGAATTTGATAAGAAGGGATTTGTGTTTTATACAAACTATGATAGTCAAAAAGGAAAAGAGTTAGAAAATAATAATGCAGCCGTTTTGCTTTTTTTTTGGAAGGAACTGACTCGCCAAGTCCGCATAAAAGGAAAAGTAGAAAAGATTTCACGCCAAGAATCAGAAGAATATTTTCACTCAAGACCGAGAGAAAGTCAACTCGGCGCCTGGGCATCCAAACAAAGTAAGGAAATTCCCAATAGAAAATTTTTAGAAGACGAATTCAGTTCTTTGGAGAAAAAGTTTGATGGAAGTGAAATTCCTCTCCCTCCCTTTTGGGGAGGATACAGACTCTTCCCAACCGAAATTGAATTTTGGCAGGGGAGAGAAAACCGTTTACACGATAGAATTCTTTATAGTCTTATCGAGAATGTTTGGAAGGTCAGTCGGCTTTCGCCATAATGAAATGATCAATTTCGTTTAATAAGAATTACCTGTGCTCTATCTGCTTTTACAACATTTGTAAAAAAGTTTCTATACTCAGTATATTTTTCTGCCGGGATAGAATAATCATTGATCTTTATTTTTCTAACAAAAACTATTTTGGAGTCTGCATCAACTAATGTTTTGGAACTGAATTCACCAAAAGAAGTATTTATATTTATTGAACCCGGGATCGTTTCCACATCGTAATCTTTTGGGATGAAATAAACTACCGAATCAATGTCCATATACGGATAATTATAGCGGATTGGGGAAAGTCTCTTTTCCACATCCTTGGGAACCGAACTTCGTCTGGACATTAGATTGGGATTAAAAAAAATCCTCTTCCCGGAGAGAGAAGCATATCGCGGTAATGAAAGTTCCATTGTCAAGTTTATTTTGGTATCGGTATAGTTGTTAAAAACATAATTATTTAAGACAACATCAGGAACGTCAAAAAGATCCTTCACCCACTCTTCTCTTTCTAATGGAATTGATTTAACTGAAATTGGATTAACATAATCAGATTGATCTCCCGTCCAATCGATTGAAACTTTTATTTTTGATTCGGCAGCCGATAAAGCTACATTTATAATTTTCTGCTCAACATTCTGGATTGCAGTAGTCGAGGGAGTTCTAACGATTACTCCTCCTTCGGGTGTTATCATCAAAGCATAACGATTTTCATTACTATTGCCTATCGTTCCGGCTTGAATAATTTGACTTGTACATTCCAACCATAAAGAATCACTTTCAAGAGGAACACAGACGATTACATGGTTAAACTGGTTACTTGGGAACTCCTGAATTAAAGGGAGACGATCATGTCCATTGTTTATCAACACTGAATAACCGGTTATTCCCGCTTCTTTCAATATTGCAACCATATAATTTGAAAGTGCTTTACAGTCACCGTAACCTCGTTGGTGAACATAGGTCGCATCAAACGGTTGCCAGCTACCTATACCAAGCTGGACGCTAACGTAACGTGTACGGCTTTGCATGTACTTATAAAGTTTAGTAATCTTTTTCTTGATGTTATCGGTGGAATCAAATGTTTTTTTTATTTCAATTTTTGCTTCATCGGAAAGCAGTCCTTTCCCCTTGCTAAGATTACCAAACCAACTACCAAATTCTTTCCATGAAAGCATACTTCCTTTAAAACCTGCAATTTCAAAATTGGATGGAGCAATTTTTACGATCATTGCAAAATCTTCTATATCATCTCCATAAACATCTCTTGAAAGTTTACTTAAATTATTTTCCGACCATTTGTAAAGTTTTTTATCTCCTTCATTAGTAATAGTGAGATTTGAAGAATCTCTATTACACCAATAACGGAGTTTTTGATCGGCTGGAAAAAGAACTTCGAATTGACTTAATTCAACCGGATCAGTTGATCCTCTTGAATACCAGGAAGGCCAGTTCAGATATCCGTCATAAGAGACTTCATAAGTATATTCCACGGTATAGGGGAAGACATCATAATATAATTCTGTCGCTTTAACCCGATTGTCTTCATATAAGGAATAATCACTGAAAGCGCTGTAGTCTTTTATTTCATCATCGTCCAACTCACGAACTTCATTTCCGTCTGCGTTATAAATTTTCCCTTCAATATCTTCTATTTCGGAGAACTTGTCGTACGATAAATATAATTGTCCATAATGCTTCCCATCTCGATTAAAAACAGTTACGGCAAATTTTACTTTTTTAATTGCTGAACTTTCCCCTTTTACCTCAAACCTAATTGTTTTATTTCTGATTACAGCATCTGCATCGGTTCTTAGTTCTGCATTTATTTTGTTAACATCATAGATATTCTCATCACTACTAGCTGCAGTTAATGCTGATGAAAAAAATGGTGAAAGAAAAACAAGAAATACAATCCACCGGGACTTATTTTTTCTTTTTGCCATTTTTCTCTCTTGGTGTAATTGTTTTAACAGGTTCACCTGGAGCAACAATTGGAACAACTGCTTGCACAGGAACGACCGCTTTTGGAGCGAGAACAATTTGTTCTGACTGAAGATCAACTAATTGCGAATAAAATGTTCTTAAATCGTTATAAAATTGTTCCGGAATTACCGAGGATTTTATGTCCAGTTTATTCACTATAGTCATCATGTTGTTTTCAACACTCACCAACCTTGAAAAAGAAATAAAATTTTTAACTTGAAGGAATTTATCGGTCAGCGTTTCTTTAACTTCGTAGCCGTCTGGGATTGCAACATTAATAACTTGTGTTTCACTTTTTATGTAACTAAAATCTACTGGAAATTTTCTGTCCTTTAATTTAAATGGGTTATCTTTTAAACGATGGATCAAATAAGGATTGAGATAAATTATCCCACCGTTTTGCTGAACATAATCCTGCGAAGAAATATGGGCTCGAATAAAAACTGGAATGTTCAGACTATCTTTACCACTGATTGATACTGAATCAATCGTAAGTCCAAGAGATTCCGTTCCCAATTCTTCTTTAGCGATATCAATATCTTTTTTGTTACTCAAGTCACTACGTATTGAAAGACTTTTATATTCTGAAAATGCATCTTCAAGTTTGCCGTTTAACGAACCGTCCTCTTTTATGGTTATGTCGATATGAGATTTACTATGGTTCAGTTTATCCGAAATAAAAGTAACCCAATGAATTGAAGCCGGTTTTATCACCAAGCCTTTAACGTTGAGAACTTTAACCGGCAATAAATCATATGGACGGAGAGGATTTACCGCATCTAAAAAGTACGGTTTTGAATCAATAACCACCCGTGCGAGGACATAATTAAATTGTGAGATCATCGGATACATATCCTGAATTTTCCCATTCTCTCTTGTACTAAGGATTACAGGCTCCGCTTGTATATCAACAGCTTTTAAAAGAGAAATTAATAGAAAGGTAATTTCTGCATTGGAACCTTTTTTCAGTTCGATAATTTCGTCAACCTCTTTATCTGCAGTAACACGATTTTGATTTGTTGAGACGATTGATTTAGCCACCCAATTGTAAATTGCCTTCATCTTATCAAAAGGCGAAGGTAAATCTTTTGTAATTTCAGCGGCTAAATTTTCAACATCACTTGTCACCTCAATTGCTTCGCCAAAATTGTCACTTTCCAATAATTCCTTAATTAATACATCCCATTCATTTAAAATTTTTCTCACTCCCGTTCTGATTAATGAATATCCCGATAATTGAATTTCAACTTTATTTATATAATCGTCAGTAGTTGTAACGAACGGTTCATCTCTTATTGCAGGTGCATTTTTTACAACCCATCTCCGTAAACAGCAATTAACTATCTTCTCTCCCAGATAACTGGAAGCAGGATTGTTAAATATCTGGCTTACTTCAAGATCTTCATCAACATTCCAGTGTTCATAACCTTGTGTAACAAATGCAAATCCAAACGAACGTTTAGGGAATTGAACACGATATTCACTCCAAAGAACGGGTTCGCTGTGCTGGAAATCCCAATCTCTAATATAATTCCAATGATCAGTTTTTATCGTATAACGATATTCAATAACACAACCGGGTTTTAATCCCGGTAATGTAAAGCGATAACGTGTTCTTGAATCGGTAACTTTTTCTTCAAAAACGTCATCATCATCCAACTCATTTTTAATTATCTCTCCTTCATTATTTAATGTGTACGTCATTCCTTCAATATCGTCAATCTCTTCTGCACGATCTTTTGTTACAAGCACAACGGAATGTGTTCCCCATCCGAATCCTTTATCGGTTAGTATTTTCACCCGTAAATGGTGATAAAAAACAAGATTTAATTCATTATCAAATTTTGATTCACCATAGTCGCATAAAATAACTGCTGAAGCATTGGAATCTTGCGGGAAGGTTTTCATTTCTAAATCTGCTTTGGGAATTTCTCCCCATTCAATGGGCGCGTCCTGTGCAAACACAGAGATGCTTAAAATAATGAGGAACAGATAGACAAGACGAAGTTTTTGTACGTAATTCACATTCTCTCCTTATAGTATTTGAAATTTGAACACTAACAATTAATCATCTTATAGAATGAGGGGCAAAACGAAGATCGGCACCCCGTCCTTAGAGATTTTTATTTCTTTCTAAACTTACGGGGTTAAACTAATATCTACTTTTGAAATATTCAAATAAAAATTTCTATTTGCATTCAGAAATTAAAATTAAATTGATATGGAATTACAATTAACCGTCAAAGAATTTCAATAAACAGTTAAGGAATTATAATTAATCGGCCGGGAATTACAAGTAATCACAAAGGAATTGCAATTAATCGATGAGGAATTATAATAAACCGGAAGCTTATTACAATTAACCGGTAAATAATTAAAACAAACCGGCAGATAATTGCAATTACCCGGAAGTTTTTGATAATTATTTATTCGTTTTCGGCCTAAAAATGAAGTTTTTAAGAAATTAAGACAATTTTTAATCCATCACACTATAAATTGAAGAAAGATTTGGCAGCTAAAATGGAAAAGATTAATTTTGGAAAACAAACGGAAACATTCAATCAATTATAAGATAGAAAGTTAGTTACGAAGAAGTAATTGATGCTTGGAAATGTAGTTATGATGGAGCAAATGGTAATTTAATTCAGTTCGCAAAATTGTATAGTAAAAATGTTAAGAAACGAATTATATAGATCATTGATCTTTCACGCAAATAAGGTTGCGTAAAATATGAGTAATTATTTTCTAATGGGTATGAAGAATCCACAAAAAGTGGCAAGTGCATTTGCCCCTGATAATATAAAGTTAGCGTATCAATTAATTCAAGATTTGGAGAGTATTTCTGTACTTCCTTTCGACCTCAATTTGTTAAAATTGTCACTTAAAAAAGATAGACTTGTGAATAGTGATGATTTGAGTGATTTAAACGAAACTTGGTTAGACTATCAACCTAATAGCCTTGCTTGGCCTTTAGCATCAGAAAAATTAAAAATAATTATTGAAAAATCTTTAACAGGTAATGAGGGGATTGACTGGATTGTTGCACATGTGTTTGGGAATGGAGAACGACGAGAATACTATATACCTAGGTTTAAGAAGTTATTGGATGTGTTAGACATTGATAAAACAATGTTTATTCCTGGTACAAATAGAATAATCAAACCATGTTTTTCATTATCAAAGATCAGTAAGTACAGTGTTTTTCATAAACCGTCGGAAAATAATCTTTGGGAAATTACATTAGGGCTTTACGTTAGTGATACGTTAAAAAAAGCAATACAAAAAGAGAAGTTGACAGGGATTGTTTTCGACAAAATATTTATTACATGAAAAACAAGTTCCTAGACTATATATCCTCTATCAAAACTAATTACTTTCTATCTTCTCTATCCGGCTTTCCCCTTAATAAAATTTTCATAAATAACCGATTTAATCGTCAATCCCAACAAAATTATCGCACCGCCAATTAATGCTAATGTAGATGGCTTTTCTCCATACCAAATAAATACCCAAACGGGATTTAACACCGGTTCGATCATTGAGATCAGCGAAGCTTCTATTGCATGTACACGTTTAAGCGAATAAGTAAATACCGCGTACGCCAAACCAATCTGAACAATACCGAGATACGCTACCATTGTTAAATCGGAAAAAGTAATAACTTGAATTGAAAAAACTGAGAAGACACTTACCGCTGCAATGATAATATTTCCCCAAAATATTGTTGCAAATTGGTAGGAGTGATCGTTCTTTCTCATACCAAGAAGAAATCCGGCGAAACACATTCCCGAAATAAGCGCCACAATATTTCCGGCAAAATATCCGGGAGAAAGTTCACCAAGAAAAAAGAGGACCATTCCGGTGAACGCTAAAATAATTGTAACGATATTAATTTTTTCAAACTTCGTTTTAAGAAGGATCGGTTCCAAAATTAAAACGTAAATGGGAGCCGTGTACTGGAGAAAAATAGCGTTTGCCGCTGTCGTCATTTTGGTGGCGATGACAAACAGAATTAGAATAGCCGCATAAAATAAAGCGTTGATGAATGTAGCTTTGTTTCTTTTTACCGCTTCACTTTTAAAGAGAATAAGAAACGTTGCCGCCGAGAAAAGCGAACGGAAAAACGAGAGTTGGAACGGATTGAGTGAAATCAGTTTGATAAAAAGTCCGCCGGTACTCCACAAAATTCCGGCAAGAAATGCGGCGAATAATCCTTTTTGATGCGTTGAAAATGCGTTCATCTAAATTTATTTTTTTTCTGTAAATATAGGGAATAAAATAGTTGAAAGTGGAAAGTATCAAGTTGAAAGTGAATCACAAAAAAACAAAATAAAAAAGGCTGATTAAACAACCAGCCTTACTTTTTACTTTCTCAGCCAACGGCTGATCCGCCTTTGGCGGACACTTTCTACTTGATCTCGTTCCCGTCGGTATCCATATATTTTACTTCGCCGAGATTCATATCTTTCAATCCCTGCTCAATTTTTTCGCGGTCACCAACAACAATCCAGACTAATTGATTTGGGTGAATGGCTTTTTTAGCTGCATCCGTCAATTGTTGTTTGGTTGCTGATTTTACTCTCGCCGCAAAAGTTGAAAAATGATTGTCAGGCAATCCGTAGCGAACCATTTCGCTTAGACTTCCGCGAACAGCATTTCCGGTTTCCCATGAACCAGCCATACTGTTCACTTGATTTGTAGTTACAAAATTAAATTCATCATCTTTAATAGGAACTGAGCCGGTAATTCCACCTAATTCTTTTTGAATTTCGATGATCGATTCTTTTGTTTTATCTGCTTGTACAGGCGCAAAAGTAATAAAAGGTCTCTGCCCTTTGGCACCAACAAATACCGATTGAGCGCCGTATGACCAATGTTTGTCTTCACGTAAATTCATGTTTACACGCGAAGTGAAATTTCCGCCAAGAATATCGTTCATTAGTCCGATTGCTATTTCATCCGGATTAGCAGATGGAAGAGTTACCTGCCCGGCAATAATTACACTCTGCATCGCACCCGGTTTGTTCAAAATATAAATTACGGGTTTATCTTTTTGCTCAACATGAGCGATATTTTTTTGTTTTATCTCTCCGGTTTTCCAGTCTTTAAATAATTTTTCAATGCGTGGAGTCAGTTCATCTAAAGTGATATCTCCAACAACTACAAGAGTAGCATTATTTGGTTTAATCCAATCTTCTTTAAACTTTACGAGCTCTTCTCGAGTAAGTTTGTTTACACTTTCTTCATACCCGGAGCCTGTAAACGGACTTCCGTAAGCATGATTTTCTCCGTAAAGAATTTTTGGAAATACTCTTAACGCCATTGAAAAAGGAGAAGATTTTTCTTGTTTGATCCCGGCAATTTGCTGTTTTTTCAAACGGTTAAAATCAGTTTCCGGGAAAGATGGATTAAGAATTACATCAGCAAAAATTTCAAGCGATTTATCCAAATTAGATTTTAAAGATGAAAGACTTACCGATGACATATCCAGATTTGAACCGGTATTTAAGGTAGCGCCAAGACTTTCAAGTTCTTCGCTAATTTGAAGCGCATTTCGTTTCTTCGTTCCTTCGTCAAGCATATTCATTGCAAGACTTGCCGTTCCTTTTAATCCGAACTGATCAGCGGCATAACCGGCATCAAAAAGCAAACTCATATTTACAACCGGAACTTCGTGTCGCTCAGCTAAAATAATTTTCATTCCATTTGAAAGTGTAGCTCTTTTGAAATCAGGAAACTTTGCATCGGGCGGAGTTCCGGCTTCCGGCAGTTTGCTTCTGTCGGCATCCGATTTAACTACATCGTAATCCGGAAAAGGATGAACTTCCAAAATATAGACACCATCGGATAACCATTTGCGAGCAGTTTCCAAAAGATCTTTTGCGGTTGCTTCATTCACCCATTTCAATACTTGTTTGTAATGGTCAGCATCACCGGCATAAACCTGGTTCTGTGCAATAATATCTGATTTACCTCCGAAGCCACCGATGCGTTCAATTCCGCGGATGAACTGAGCCATATATTGAGTTTTAATTTTTTCCAATTCCTTTGCAGTCGGTCCATCTTTTAAAAATTTCTGCAATTCTTCATCTCCGGCTTTTTCAACTTTGGCTAAGTCTTCTCCCGGTTTAGCGGTTAGGTCAAAATAAAATTGTCCGGCAATTTCACTAAGATCAACGTATGCTCTTGCCGAAGTTGCGATCTGATCGTCATAAACTAATCTTTTATAAAGACGAGAAGTTTTTCCGGATGCAAGCACATCACTTACTAAATCAAGATAAACTCCTTCTTGAGAACCCCACTGCGGAACGTTCCAAATTTTATAAATACGTGATTGCGGAACTCTATCCTGCATAACTTGTCTGTGGCTTCCGGTCATCTTTGGAATCCAAGAATTGTATTTTGAAATTGGAGGACCTGAAGGAATATCACCGAAATATTTTTCAACTTTTTGCAAGGCTTCTTTCGGATCGATATCACCTGCAACAACTAACGTAGCATTTGCTGCGCCATAATAATTTTTGAACCATTCTTTAACATCATCCAAAGATGCAGCATTCAGGTCTTCCATCGAGCCAATAACTGTCCAAGAGTAAGGATGACCGGCAGGGAAAGTACTTTTTACAATAAGTTCATCAACTTGTCCGTACGGTTCATTTTCGCCCTGGCGTTTTTCGTTCTGAACTACACCGCGCTGTTCATCAAGTTTAGCTTGATTAATAGCACCGAGAAGATGCCCCATTCTGTCCGATTCCATCCACAGCGCTAAATCAAATGATGACTTTGGAACATTTTGAAAATAGTTTGTTCTGTCGCTGTTCGTTGTTCCATTTAAATCAGTTGCGCCGATTTTTTCCATCACTTTAAAATAATCATCATTAAAATTTTCGCTTCCGTTAAACATAAGATGCTCAAACAGATGTGCGAATCCGGTCTTTCCAAGTTTCTCATTCTTTGAACCGACGTGATACCAAACATTCACGGCTACAATCGGCGCTTTATGATCTTCGTGAAGAAGAAGCGTTAAGCCGTTTTTCAAGATGTGTTTTTCGTATTTGATTTCAACAGGTTGGTTACTTAGAGCAGATTTTTTTTGTGCGGAAACAAGCAGCGAAAATGAAAAGAGAATCATTACTACTGCAATTAGTTTTTGCTTCATAACTTCGTCCTTTTTTAGTGAAAAAATTTTTACAAAAATAGAGATTAATTCCTTTGAAAAACAAACACTAAACAAAACTTTATATGAACGGTAGAATGAATGGATAAATAGACCAACAAAAAAATTCCTTGACAATTAATGCTTAGCTGATTATATTGGAAACCGAAAATACTAAATTAGTTTCCAATAGGATTTATGGAATTACAAGACAAAATAGTTGAATTAGGAGAAGAGAAACTCTTTCAAGAAGGTTTTTACAAAACCAGGATGGAAGACATTGCCGTTGAATTACATATGAGCAAAAAAACTATTTATAAGTTTTTCCCCTCTAAAAGCGATTTGGTGATGGCTGTAGCCAATCATTTTACAAAAAAAATGGAAAGAAGAATCCTTCCGATATTGGAAAGCGATAAAAATGCCATTGAAAAACTTGCAGAATTTTTCACTCTTTTAAGCAGTACGGCGGGGAAAATTGGCGATAAAGTATTTAAGGAATTAAAGAATCATTACCCGGAAGTTTGGCAGCATGTTGATTCATTTAGAACTGAAATGATGTACGGAAACATCACCAAGGTTTACGAGCAGGGAAAACGTGAAGGTTTATTTCTCGACTTCCCCACTCCGATCGTAATGAATGTTTTTGTTAATGCGGTCAGATCAACGGTAAATCCGGAGTTCATCATAAATAACAATTTCTCAATCGTTACGGCAGCTCAAACAACGTTTAAAATAATTCTAGGCGGCGTGCTAACAGAAAAAGGGAAAGTTTTATTCTCAAAATTATTCGTTTAATATTTATATGAAGAAACTAAAATTAATTGCAGTACTACTTTTTATCAGCGGATCTAACTTCGCACAACATGCTTTAACATTAGAAGAATGTTACTCCAAAGGACGGGAGAATTTTCCCCTGATAAAACAAAAACAATACGTTGAGATGAGCAGGCAATATAATGTAAGCAATATTTGGAAAGGATATTTACCTCAGATAACCATAAACAGTCAAGCTACATATCAGTCGGATGTAACTTCAATCCCGCTAACGCTACCGGGAATGAAAATAGAACCTTTGTCAAAAGATCAATACAAAACTGTTGCAGATGTTTCTCAAGTGATCTATGATGGTGGAATTATGAGTTCGCAGGCAAGCATCCAAAAAGCCGGTGCTGAAGTTGATGATTATAAAATTGAAATAGAATTTATAAAAGTGAAAGAACGGATAAATCAAATCTATTTTGGGATTCTGCTCTTCGACCAACAACTTCTTCAGACCGATTTAATTAAAAAAGATTTGCTGGCAAGTCTTGATAAAATGACTGCTGCACTTGCCAACGGAACTGTGTCCGGTTCAAACGTTGACGTACTTAAAGCCGAAGTCTTAAAAATCTCCCAACGGGAAATTGAATTAAAATCTTCACGAAAATCTTTTATAGATATGCTTGGTTTGTTAATCAACCAAAATTTAGATGAACCGTTAACTCTAAAACTACCGGAAATTCAAAAACTTTTTAAGAGCGAAGTTGTCAGTCGTCCTGAATTAGAACTTTTTTCTTCACAGAAAAAGTTAATTGATCAGCAGAGTGACTTATCGCTGGCAAAAATTCTACCAAAAGCGAGTTTGTTTTTACAAGGTGGATACGGTAAGCCGACGTTAAATATGCTCAAGAATAATTTTGATTGGTACTACGTTACCGGCGCCAGGTTTACGTGGCAGTTGTCAAATTTTTATACCTATGGTAACGAAAGTGAAGTTAACGAACTGAATAAAAAATCTGTTGAAGCTCAAAAAGAGACCTTCCTTCTCAATACAAAGATCACAACTCAACAGTTCATCAACGAAATAGAAAAACTTAACGAATTGGTAAAAGTTGATGAAGAAATTATTTCGATGAGAACATCAATAAAAAATTCGGCTCAGTCGCAATTTGAAAATGGGATCATCACCTCGAATGATTATTTACGAGAACTTGACGCGGAAGATCAGGCAAAACAAAATCTTGCAATGCATACCATACAATTATTGCTCGCCCAGCAAAATTATAAACTTGCAATCGGAAATTAATTATTAATTAAATCACAGATAAAAAAATGAAACTTAACATTAGAACTCTTATAAAAAACAGTCTCGGAACTTTATTCTTAATGTCGCTTTTAGCCGGATGCGGCAATGGGAACGGGAAATTTGACGCAAGCGGAACGTTTGAATCTGAAGAAGTAATTGTTTCTTCCGAAGCAATGGGAAAGCTTGTTATGCTAAACGTTGCAGAAGGAATGCAATTGAAACAATATCAGTTAGTGGGAGTTGTTGATACGATTCAACTTCACCTAAAAAAGAAACAACTCGAAGCGAGTATTAAAGCAGTCCTAAGCAAGCAACCCGATATTGCCACACAGCTCGCGACAATTGAAGAGCAAATAAAAACTGCATCAACCGAGAAGCGGAGAATTGAAAATCTCATCAAATCAAATGCTGCTGCTACAAAAATGCTTGACGATATAAATGCTCAACTCGAATTGCTTGACAAACAGTACAAAGCAACTAAGTCGAACCTCTCAATAACCAAACAAGGATTGCAGAATGAGACTTATCCCCTCTTGGCGCAGGTAGAACAAATTGAAGATCAAATAAAAAAAAGCATAATAGTAAATCCCGTTGATGGAACGGTGCTTACACGTTACGCTAAGCAAAATGAGATAACAACAAATGCTAAAGCTCTCTACAAAATCGCCGACCTTTCAACCATGACTTTACGAGCCTACATCAATGGTAATCAGCTTGGCGAAATTAAACTTGGGCAAAAAGTAAAAGTTTATGTTGATAAAGGAAATGGAAAACAAAAAGAATTGTCCGGTGAAATTTATTGGGTTTCATCTAAAGCGGAATTCACTCCAAAGACAATCCAAACAAAAGATGAACGCGCAAATTTAGTTTACGCTGTTAAAGTTCATGTAAAGAATGATGGATATTTGAAAATCGGTATGTACGGGGAAGTGAAATTCTAACAAGATGAAATCAGTTGAAATTGAAAATATTGTTAAGACCTACGCTACAAAGAAATCAAAAGTTATTGCGGTAGATGATGTTTCTTTCTCTGTGGATGAAGGCGAAATCTTTGGATTGATCGGTCCTGACGGTGCGGGGAAAACTTCCATCTTTCGCATTCTTACTACGCTACTGATTGCCGATTCGGGAAACGCAAAAGTCTTAGATTATGATGTCGTAAAAAATTATAAAGAAATAAGAGATATTGTCGGTTACATGCCGGGGAGATTTTCTCTTTATCAAGATTTAACCGTGGAAGAAAATCTTAAATTCTTTGCAACGATCTTCAATACCACTATCGAAGACAACTATGAATTGGTCGCTGATATTTATAAACAACTTGAACCGTTCAAAACAAGACGAGCCGGAAAACTTAGCGGCGGAATGAAGCAAAAGCTTGCTCTTAGCTGCGCCTTAATTCACAAACCAAAAATTTTATTCTTAGATGAACCAACAACTGGCGTTGATCCGGTTTCAAGAAAAGAATTTTGGGAAATGCTGAAGCGTCTGAAAGCACAGGGGATCACCATTCTCGTTTCAACTCCTTATATGGATGAAGCAAAACTTTGTGATAGAATCGCGTTGATGCAGAATGGAAAAATTCTAATAATTGATCAACCGCAAAATATTGTAAACCAATTCGGACAAAATCTCTATGCGGTTCACTCAGAAAACATGTTTAAACTTCTCACCGATCTCCGTTCGTTTCCCAACACACAAAGTTGTTTTGCATTCGGTCAAAATCATCACTTAACATTTAAGGCAGAAACAAACGGAACGAATGAGTTGGAAAAGTATTTGAGGAACAACGGTCACTCGAATGCAACAATCAGAAAAATAGAGCCCGAAATTGAAGACTGTTTTATGCAGTTGATGAATACTCCTCTTCAAAAAGAATTTATTGCATGAAAAATGAAATAGTAATTAAAACTGAAAAGTTGACAAAGAAATTTGGAGACTTCATCGCCGCGAATGAAATAACTTTTGAAGTTTATAAAGGAGAAATTTTCGGTTTTCTGGGCGCCAACGGAGCGGGCAAAACCACTGCTATGAAAATGCTCATTGGCATTTCTAAACCAACCAGCGGTAATGCACAGATCGGCGGATTTGATATTTACAAACAGACGGAACAAATTAAAAAAAGCATTGGCTACATGAGTCAAAAATTTTCTCTTTACGAAGATTTAACCATCAGAGAAAACATTCAACTCTTCGGCGGGATTTATGGATTAACTAATCAACAAATTGAAGTAAAAGGAAATGGTTTAATCGATAAATTACAATTACATGAAGAGGCAGATAAACTTGTTGCTTCACTTCCTCTTGGATGGAAACAAAAACTTGCATTCAGCATTGCGATTTTACATGAACCCAAAATTGTTTTTTTAGACGAACCAACCGGTGGTGTTGATCCGATAACACGAAGACAGTTTTGGGACATGATTTATGAAGCAGCACATCACGGAATAACCGTCTTCGTAACGACACATTACATGGACGAAGCTGAATACTGCGACCGTGTTTCAATAATGGTTGATGGAGTAATTACAGCGCTTGATTCTCCAAAAAATTTAAAAGAAAGATACAAAGCAAACTCGATGGATGAAGTATTTGTAACGCTTGCACGTGGAGCGAAACGTGGTGAATAATTATCAAACTCGCACTCATTTAAAGAAGCAAAAAAAGAAAGTGTTATGAAACAGCTATTAACATTTTTAACTAAAGAGTTTCACCACATCCTTCGTGATAAGAGATCACTTTTAGTTTTACTTGGATTGCCGATCGTTCAACTACTAATCTTTGGATTCGCAATTACACCGGAAGTACGCAACGCAAACATTGCAATTCTTGATAATGCAAAAGATGAAATCACCCGGCAGATTACTAACAAACTTGAGAACAGCAAATACTTTGATATTGACCGTACTCTAATAAATAATGAACAGATCGAAAAAGCATTTAAGTCCGGCAAGATTAAACTTGCAATAGTCTTCCAAGAAAATTTTGCGAATGAATTGCTTCACACGAACAAAGCTCAAGTACAAATTATTGCCGATGCGACCGATCCGAATCAAGCAACTACGTTGATAAACTACGCAAGCGCCGTGATAATGGATTACCAGAATGATTTGAATTCGCAGAACAAACTTCCTTATACGATCAATTCTGAAACACGTATGCTTTATAATCCACAATTAAAAGGCGCTTACACATCCGTTCCCGGAGTAATGGGAATGATCTTATTACTTATTTCTGCAATGATGACTTCTATTTCCATTGTTAAAGAAAAAGAATTGGGCACAATGGAGATACTTCTCGTTTCACCAATGAAACCTTGGTTCGTAATCATTAGCAAAGTTATTCCCTACTTTATTATCTCGCTCGTAAACGTTGCAACAATTTTACTACTAAGCGTTTTTGTACTTGGACTTCCGATCGAAGGGAGTCTTTTCCTCTTAATTTTTTCTGCCGTTTTGTACATCTTTTGTGCTCTTTCATTAGGAATACTAATTTCAACAATAACCGATACGCAACAAGCTGCGATGTTAATTTCACTTTTAGGATTAATGCTACCTGTAGTTATGTTAAGCGGATATGCTTTCCCGATCACCAACATGCCCATTATTTTACAAGTACTTTCAAACTTTGTTCCGGCGAAATGGTACATCATAATTGTAAAAGGAGTGATGATTAAAGGGATTGGCATTTCGCAAATTTGGAAGGAGCTACTCATTCTTACGGGAATGACAATACTCTTTTTATCAATAAGTGTAAAACGATTTAAGATCAGGTTGTAATGAGAACATTATTTTTTTTACTTAGAAAAGAATTTCTACAAATTTTTCGGAACAAACTTATTTTGCGGATGATCTTTGCGCTCCCGGTCATACAACTAATTATCCTACCAAATGCTGCAACATACGAAGTAAAAAATATTACACTTAGCGTTGTTGATCATGACCATTCAGAGTATTCGAGGAAATTGATAAACAAATTTACATCCTCCGGCTATTTCAAACTTGCTGACTATTCAGATACTTATAACCAGGCGCTTGATCAAGTTGAAAAGGATAATGCAGATTTAATTGTCGAAATACCTAAAGGATTTGAGGGCGATCTGTTAAGAGAGAGCGAAACAAAAATTTTGTTTGCTGCAAATGCAATCAGCGGACAAACCGCCGGACTTGCAGTTGCTTATGCAAATTCAATCGTTAAAGATTTTAATTCCGATATCCGTTCCGAGTGGATTTCTCCGACACGTTTTAATGCACTACCAATAATTGAGATCACTGCTTCAAACTGGTTCAACCCGCAAATGAATTATAAAAAATTTATTGTCCCCGGAGTGTTGGCGCTTCTTGTAACGTTGGTTGGATTTCTTATGTCGTCTTTAAATATTGTTAAGGAAAAAGAAATCGGAACGATCGAGCAGTTGAATGTTTCACCTATTAAGAAATATCAATTCATCTTAAGTAAGCTTATTCCCTTTTGGCTTCTCGGTTTGATGGTTATGTCGATCGGCTTCCTGATTAGTTTTATTATTTATGGAATTTATCCCGAAGGAAGTTTTTGGGTTGGTTATCTTTTTGCCGGAATTTATTTAATAGCTTTACTCGGTTTTGGATTACTAACCTCACTCATGGCAGAAACACAGCAACAGGCAATGTTCATTTCCTACTTTTTTATGCTTGTGTTTATTTTACTTGGCGGATTATTTTCTCCAATAGAAAACATGCCGGACTGGGCGCAGTATCTAACTTATATTAATCCGGTGAGTTATTTTATTGATACAATGAGAATGCTCGTGCTTAAAGGAAGCAGCTTCTGGGATTTGCGATTTAATTTTCTTGTCATTATCGGATTTGCAATTGCCTTTAATGGTTTAGCTATTTGGAAATATAAGAAGACGGTTTAATGGGGCGATCTGCTCAGCCGGATTCATATAAAGATTTATTTCGTCCACTCAGAAAAAATTCGTTTAACAATAATTTAATATTTGTTTTAATTTTATTTTTTTATATTTGATGGCAAAGTCATAATTCATTAAACATAAAAGGAATATCATGATGAAAAGGTACTTTTTATTCGTTGTGCTTCTGTTCTTGGTAAATAGTAATAATTTTGGTCAAACGTTTTCTGATGATTTCACGGGTCTTACTGTTGCGACAAATCTTGCCGGACAGTCAAGCTGGACTAAGGGAGGCTCCGGACCGGATGTTACAATTAGTAATACTACTCCATTGACTTATGAGGGATACAACAGTGGTGGTGCAGAGTATGTTGTTATGGGTACACCAACCGGGACTTCAAGCCGAGTTTACAAAACTTTCGCTACTCCTGTAACCAGTTTAGCAAATAGTACTTTTTATTATTCTTTTCTATTGAATGTATCAAGCGCTGCGGACAATGTTACCACAAAAAATTATTTTATGTCGTTAGGAGTTTCTGGTGCCAGCACAAGTTATGGCGCAAAGTTGTTTACAACTGCAAATGGAACAGGTTATAGTATGGGATTGTCCAAAACAACAAATACTGCTGTTTACGGCGCCTCTGTTTTGGAATTTAATAAAACTTACTTGATTGTTGTTCGTTATACTTTCCATGTTAGCGGAATAGTTGCACCTGAAAAATATGATGATGAAGCATATCTTTGGGTCAATCCCCAAGGTGCTACAGAACCATTAACATCTGCTGCTGAATGTACCGCTGTAGTTGCAGGCACAGACACTGATTTTGATGGATTTGGCGCACTTACTGATGTTGGTAACTTTGTTTGGCACAACAGAGGTTTAGGGAATCCTGTCGGAGCTTTTGACGCAGTTAGAGTAGGATATGGTACAACGAGCGCTGGAGCTTGGACAGATTTAAATCCTGGAGCTTTACCGGTTGAACTAACTTCATTTACTGCAAACAACATTAACGGGAACGTTGAATTACTTTGGAAAACCGCTACTGAAAAAAACAACAATGGTTTTGATGTTGAAAGAAAATCTGCTAATAGTGAATTTGTAAAAATCGGATTTGTAAAAGGGAAAGGAACTACAACCGACCTTTCCAACTATTCTTTCACAGATAAAAACGTAAAAGAAAATTACTCCTATCGATTAAAACAAATTGATTTTGACGGCACGTTTGCTTATTCGAATATCGTAAATTCCTCCGCATCAACATTGCCGACAACATTTGCAATGGCACAGAATTTCCCGAATCCATTTAATCCTTCAACTTCTATCAGCTACAGCTTGCCGAAAGCCGGAGTTGTTACTTTAGCTATCTTCAATACACTTGGTCAAAAAGTTAAAGAAGTAGTTAATGGATTTCAAGAAGTTGGCAATTATACGGTTTCTATCAACGCAAGTGATTTAAGTTCAGGTAATTATATTTATAATATCAACCTCAATGGACAATCAATTAACAAGAAGATGCTTCTTCTTAAATAATTCTTGAATTTTTTTTTCAAAAAAGCTGTCGCACATTGGACAGCTTTTTTTATTTTTAAATAACAATTTTGGAAATTCAATATGGAACAAGCAATTAATGATTTTATTCAATGCAAAAACTTAGCATTGATCGGATTATCAAAGACAAAAGGCAAGTTTGGAAATTATGCTTACAAAGAATTGACTTCACGCGGATACAATGTTTTAGCAATTCATCCAACTGAAAAAGAGATTGAAGGTATCCCATGTTCTCCCGATTTATCATCGATCAAAGATAAAGTTGATGGAGTATTCGTTTCAGTTACACCCAAAAATATCCCATCAATTCTTAACGAGATTTCATCTGCCGGATTAAAAAATGTTTGGCTTCAACAAGGATGTGAATCGATCGAAGCGATTGACCAAGCAAATAAACTTGGATTAAACTTAGTATCTAAGAAATGTATTCTGATGTATGCGGAACCGGTAAAATCATTTCACAAATTCCACCGCTTTATTGCTAATGTATTTTCTCGAAACTAAAACTATAACATAGATTTTATTTAACTATCATCATTTTTTTAGTTTGAACAAATCCTCCGGTTTTCATCCGATAAAAATAAAGTCCGCTTGGTAATCCGTTTGTTTTGAACTCTGTCATATAAGTCCCCGGTTCCTTTTTCTCGTTGACTAAAACCGCTACTTCTTTTCCGAGAACATTATATATTTTTATCGTTACATTTTGACTCTGTGCAACTGAATATTCAATATTTG
The DNA here is from genome assembly GCA_041671545.1 of Ignavibacteriaceae bacterium. Lineage (GTDB taxonomy): Bacteria > Bacteroidota > Ignavibacteria > Ignavibacteriales > Ignavibacteriaceae > UBA1563. Next base: position 29,690 of record JBAZBI010000005.1, on the reverse strand, counting down.
TCGTTGGATTAAATGGATTCGGAAAGTTTTGAGCAAGTGTAAAATTTTGAGGACTCTCTTTTTGATCTTCTATCTCTGTAAGTGAAGTGAAGATACTAACATCATCGAGATAAATGTAAGACCAAACTGAATTTGCGGCATCGGCACGAAACCCGATTTCAACTGTTTGTCCTGCTGCAGCAGAAATGTCGAAGTAACCAAACGTCCATGCATTTACAGCGTTATAATTACAAAGATATTGATCAGAAAGAACTTGCCCGGCAACATAAACACGAATTTGAGCGCCAACCCACAACCCGGCACATTCAGATGTTGTGGAAGCTCTTGTTTGATAATAAAGTCCCAAATAAACCTTTTGAGTATTTGGCAAAGTTACCGTCTGCTTAATAGAATTTATTTCATACGAATAGCCGCCTAACCGTCCTATGTATTCCCCGGAACGTGGCAAAACTTGAGGAGCGATTTCGGTCGAATAAAAAAATTGAGCAGTACCGATCAACCCATATCCACCCTGCGAATACTTAGTCCATCCGGATGAAGCACCTTGGTCAAAATTACCGTTAACAACATTTTGGGCAACCGCCCGGAAAGTTAGAATGACTAAAATGAACATCGATAAAAATATCTTTTTCATATTCACTCCTCAAATTATTTAAGCACTTACATATGCAAAATTCTATCTAATTAAAATCATCTTCTTAACACTTTTATAAGTTCCTGCATTCAGTTGGTAGAAATAAATTCCACTCGAAGTATTTTCACCCCTACTGTTTTTCCCATTCCAGGTAACTTCATAGGTACCTGGATTTTGATCATTGTTCACAAGCTCAGAAATTTTTCTTCCTGATAAATCATAGACAGATAAATTTACCAATTCACTTTTCGGTAAAGTATAAGCGATCGAGGTAGAAGGATTAAACGGATTGGGATAATTTTGAAACACTTCAAACTTATCTGGAACTTGAGTTGAAATCTCAACAACTCCGGTAGGCGTTTGAATAGTTGCACGCATATACATAGTAAAATCATTCGGACTTGTTAATTTAACCCAGGTACTTCCATTAGATTCATATGCTCTTCCATTTCCCGGAGGAAGTGCTGCGCCAATTAATGGGCTATTTATACCATCATATTTCACTGACACGAAAAAGTCACCAGGCACCGATACTCCCGTGATATTAAATACCTGCCAACCGGCTACAGGTGGAATATAGGTGTATGGATCAATTAAAGACTGACCCGGCAAACCATTATTTCCCGAGTTATACATCTTTAAAGCGAAACTTGCATTTCCAAAGAAAGTATTATCTCCTGAAATGTAAACTTGACATTTTGTAATGTTCACGTTATTTGTCGGAGGAGTAAATTTTACAGCGAGTTCCCAATTTGCGTCCATTTCATAAACAACGGTAGTGGGAGTTCCGTCGTCATAAATTAATTCTACGGTTTGACCACCGGTTGACTCGGTAATTCCCACAGCTTCAAAACTTGTTTTAACGGCATTCATTTCAGTAGAGTTGTTACCATAGAGATCCTTTGCAGCGTTGATGCACGCTACTCTCGCATCATTAAAATTGGAATTATTTGTAAGATAAGTTGTTAAAGCCCGATACCAAATTTGTCCGGCTTTCCATCGAGTGATAGCTTCTGCAGTTAAAGCAAAAGCTCTGTTTGGTATTCCGCTGTTTATATGTACTCCGCCGTTATCACCTTCAACTGTATTTGGAAGTGTAACAAATTCATTCATGTGTTCAGGCTGCCATGAATTTGAACCGGTTGCAGCGTTGTTATGTGGTTGAAGCATGTTTCTGAGTGCATCATTAGCAGTGTTTGGTGTGTACACTTCTTCCCCGATTAACCAATTGGCTGAATCGGCAAGACTCGCAAAGCAATCTGAAATTGATTCGTTCAAAGCACCTTGCTGATTTTCATAAATAAGATTTGCAGTCCGTTCGGTAACTGCGTGAGTTAATTCGTGAACAATTACATCATACGCACCGGCTAAATTTGAAAACTCAATATCATCACCATCGCCATAAGTCATGGCTGCTCCATTCCAGAAGGCGTTATTGTACTTATCTTTGTAATGAACAACATTTATCATGCTGTGTCCGGCATTGTCGTAACTGTTTCTATTATAATGATTTTTGTAAAAGTTGTAAGCATCTCTTACAAACAAGTGAGTTGACACTGCCGCTTTAAGATTTACATTATCGTTAAAATTATTGTCGTTGTTTGGATCTGAAATAAGAGCTGCTGAATTGTACCCGTTCCCGGATGTATCGTTCTTCGCATCATAGACAGAAACAACTCCTTTCAAACTGTCGAATGGAGCAACATACATCGGCAATGTAGTATTGACCATATAATATGCTCCACCGTATAAATAGGTGTTGATCTGTTTTGTTTGACCTTTAAGATCGACACCGGTTCCCACTTGCGGACCATCATATCTTATCCCGTCATCATTATAAATTACTTCCCCGCTCTTTGCATCAACATAAACAACCATATTGGGCATAAACTTAGATGGGAGTTTTACTGCATAAGCTAAATAAAAATTGATCCCTCTTTCCATCAATACCAATTCAGTGTTTTCACCGACGAAATCAAAACGCTCTAAAAATTTTTTCGCCACAACAACTGCTTGATCTGGCAAAATGTTTGGTTTAGTATTGAATGTTAACGTTGGATAGTATTTTCCATTTACACCGATCACTTTTCCATCACCGGAAATATGAACGATTAACTGTCCTCTAAATAGAATTACATTTTCATATTTTTGTTGAAATTTTAAATGTGTTTGCCCGAGTTCATCGCTTGTAGTTGTAAGTAAATTTAACTCATTAGTTGGATCTTGCAACCCGAACAATTCTTTGTTCTCAGTTAAAAAAGTTAGAACATCTTCTTTTCGTGAATTATTTCTTACATATCCTGACTTAGTTAAATCTCCTGTTATCGAAGAAGGCACAGTAAAATTTTCATTCCATTCGATATTTAAACCGGAATTTGTAATAGCTTTTAGTTTTTGAAAAGCCGGCAGTGGATTATTTCTAACTACTTTTACCTTCAGATCACCTTGTTTTATTCCGGTTCCCTTAAAACCAAAACTGAAAAAAGTTACCACCACTAGAAGAGTTATTGTAAGTAGATATTTCATTTTTGCACCTCTTTGTTATTGTTCTCAATTGCTTGATTTATTAAATAATATAATTCTCTTATTTTATCCGGTGCCCGTTCCGGAATGTTTACCTCTTTCCATGAAAAAGTAAAATCATCATTTGAATCAGAAAGCGTTAAAAAACTTGTGATATTTCCAGTCTCTCTGAAATGATAATTTGTTAGATTATTCTCACTAAAAAATTTATTAAGCTTTGTAATTTGATTTTGTGAAAGCGTATCTACAATTCTTTTCGACGAGTTTATATACGTTCGTCCTTCCCAATTATAGATGCGCCCTTCAGTGTCTATCGCGTTCCCACTATATCCGCCGGTGAAACCACCTCCCGATCCTAAAACTATCGTGAAGCTTAACAATTCTTTTTCACTTTTCATTTCTTTTGAACTACAGCATCCGTAATAAGCTACCACAAAAGTGAAAAAAAATATAGCATAATAAATTTTTCTCATAAAACTCCAGGGATATCTAATTTCATCAAAGAATGTTTTTAGTTAAGTAGGAGTAGGAACACGGACCATCCTTTGTTTTTCAACATTTATAACAACCAAAGTCAAACAAATTTAATTCCAGCATCTCAATTAGCAATAGTTTGCAATGGTTTAACTTTTAATATAAAACTATTACTTTTTATTCTCTTTAGCAAATGGTAAAATATAAGTTAATGGTTACTGCGATATAAATCACATAATTCATTTTTTGGGGGGAGAACGTTTACCCTTAAAACAAAAATTTATTTCCCTAACCATTTAGAAGAAAAGATAGAATTATGATAAAGTTTTTCATATAAAAAATTAATGAGTCCTTTTTTCTTTACGGTCTTTACACACCGAATGCTGAATCCGTAGCCCTTCCCTTTTGTTGATAATGAGATGTTTGTATCATGATATCGGAGAAGAAGTTGATAGGCATTAAGGGTATCAGATTGTGTTAAGCTCCAATAATATGGAACATAGTCCAAATCATAGAAATAACCGGTGGTATCGCGTCCGCCGGCAGATATTAAAGAAAAACCGTTCAGATTTATTTCTCCTTTCCTCATCGATTTTAGGGCTTCACTATCTCTTGTAACTTCAGTAATTAATTTTTCAAATTCCTTGTTCGAGGGGATGTGCCAACCCTTCGGAGCCAAACCACGCGTATCATTAACAGCATACCAATTATATAATTTCCCGTACTGTTGATCATTTTCCGGTTCATTGTCGTAATAACACCATGCGCCGGTTTTAAGTTTCTCCCATTTTTTCGGATCGCTTACTTCGGGAATAGTATCTCCATTTCCATAATGATCAACATTCAAGTTTTTTGTCATCCATTCATTCTCTATTCTTTCAAACGGATGTTTATCTAAATAATATTTTACTGCCGATGCGAAAACTATAATTAAAAATAATGCGACTACTATCTTTTTCTTTTTTGATTTTCCCTTCTTTACGACTCTATTTTCAAATGAATAAGGTTTGGGTTCAGCAGGAGGTTTATCAATCGGTACACTTTCCTGTCGTCTAAAAATAACTAGCTTTTCTTGTGCTAACTTCTCCTCCTCTGCCATCTCTGCCTGAAGTTGCTTAAATTTTTCTTGCTCTTCCTTGAGTTCCTTCTCAAAAGTTTCTTTCCCATCTTTAAGAAGTGAGATGAAAGTTTCAAAGGTTTTTATTCTTGTTGATTTTTCTTTTTCTGTGGCTTTTGCTATAATTTCAACAAGCCAATCCGGAATTGAAGGATTAAATTCTCGCGGATCTTTAATTTTTTCACGAGCGATTTTGTTCATCAGCGTAAAATCACTTGTTGTCTCTTCTCGTTCGAAAGGCAATCGTCCGGCAAGCATCTCATACAACATAATTCCCATGCTGTAGATATTCGACTGCTCGTCAATATTTTCGCCACGAGCTTTCTCAGGAGAATGATAAAAAAGATGTCCACTCTTTCCTCCAGTTTTGTGTCGTTGCCCCGCCCCCTGAGATTTAGAACCACCAAAATCAACTATTTGAATTTTCTGTTCGCCGGTGATAAAAATATTGAACGGATTTAGTGCCCGAAGAATTTTCCCTTCAGCCTTAGCAACACACAGTTCTTCAAGTATTTGAATAAAGAGAGGCACTACTTCTTCATAGTGAAGTGGTCCAACTTCCTTCCCGATAATTTCACTGAGTGTTCGTGAATCAGTAAACTCCATTTTTAAAATCTCTTTTGTTATAGAATAAAAAGGAATAGGTTCATTCGTAAACAAACCATCATAAGTTTTCCACTGTAATCAAATCCATGTATTTTTCTTTGTCGAATCACTCTCCGTAAACTAAAATTAAATAATAATAAAATCAAGAAAAGCCTCACATTAGTTTTTCCCTTCCTTTTGTAATCTCTGGTGCGGAGAGTGCATGTTTCTTTGAAAGCACGTGAAATTATTTTTTGCAATTTAAGGGGAAGGTTTGGGGGGAAGATTATACAATCGTATAATATATTTAAAACAAAAAAGCCTTATAAGTGATTATCTTATAAGGCTTTGTTTTGTGGAGCTAAGCGGGATCGAACCGCTGACCTCTTGAATGCCATTCAAGCGCTCTCCCAGCTGAGCTATAGCCCCAAATCAACTGTGCAAAATTAAAGAAACGATAACCCATTTCAAATTATTTTTATAATAATTTTTTATTCTCATTTCGTTTAGTAATTTTACTTTTAAATGATTTTACCCGATAAAAAATATTTTAGAAATATTCTACGGATTGCGCTCCCTGCGATTGCCGGACTATCAACTCAAATGTTGCTCTCTTTGGTTGATGCGGCAATGGTTGGACGACTTGATAATCCGGAGTACACTTTAGCTGCGATGGGAATTGGAGTTTTGGCAACATGGGCGGTTGTTAGTTTTTTCTCAAGTTTGGCAACTGGAACCCACGTCCTAACGGCAAATTCCTTCGGTGAAAAGAATTACTCCCAAATTGGGAAGATTTTACAAAACTCAATTTATGTTGGATTTTTCATCGGACTGCTCGTAACATGCCTTGGGATTTTCTTCTCAGAACCATTTGCCCAACTTTTTGCAAAGGATGCGAATGTAGGGAAATTAGCGGGCGATTTTATTTATTTCCGTCTTCTTGGACTTCCTCTTTTTCTTATTACTGTTTCTTACCGTGGTTTTTATTTTGGAATTGGAAATACCAAAATTTTTATGATCTCGGGCATACTTACTAATCTTTTGAATATCATTTTCAATTACATTTTAATTTATGGAGAATTTGGGCTTCCGGCGATGGGAGTTGCCGGATCGGGTTTAGGTTCAACATTAGCAACGTTATTTGATGCCTCATTTTATTTTTTCTTCTCATTAAATTCCGCATATAGGGTCAAATACTTTCTTTATAAAAAGATCAATTTCTCTTTCAAAATAATCCGTTCTCTTTACAAGATTTCACTTCCGGTCTCATTCCAAAATATTTTTATATTGATTGGCTTCCTCTCCTTCATTTCTATAACCGGATTGATAGGTCTGCGAGAACAAGCCGCTTCCCAAGCAATTGTGAGTGTATTATTTATATCTTTCCTCCCCTGTTTCGGGTTTGGAATTGCGGCACAAACTTTAGTCGGAAACAATATCGGAGCTTCAGATAGTATTTTAGCAAAAAAATACGCGATTGAGACGGCAAAGATCGCAACACTTTATACCCTTTTTCTTTCGTTCATTTATGTTTTCCTCCCAAAATATTTGTTAAACCTAATAACCAATGAGCAGCCGATAATTGCAACCGCAGTTCCAGCTATGCGGATTGCCGGTATTGCACAAATTTTTTATGGGGTCGGAGTCGTACTAGCAAACACTCTTCAGGCAAGTGGGAAATCGATGTTTGTGATGTTTGCAGAAGTGGTGGCAAACATACTTATTTTTGTTCCAGTAGCATATATTTTAGGAGTGTATTTTCGATTTGGGATTGTGGGAGCATGGGTTGGATTGCCGATTTATATTGTAATTTATGCTTCAATAGTCTTCGTAAAGTTTAGATTCGGTAAATGAGCCTAATTTCATTCTTTTACATACTTTAACGTAATTGATGTAATAATTAAAAAGATGATTCCGGCAAGAATAAAAGAATAACGCACCCCGAAAATTGCTCCAATAAAACCCGAACTTACCGGTCCGATCATATTACCTAGAATTTGGAAACTTGATCCAATTCCCATTACTCCTGCTTTTCTATGGATCACAACTTTTTTACTTAGTGCAGTAAACAACACAGGAGTTAGAAACCCGAAACCAAAACCAAGCAAAATCCTTATTGGGATCAAATAATAGATTTGATAAACATAAAAATGTAAAATAAACATTATCCCAATTATCGTTGATGAGAGCAACAAATTTTTCCGATACCCTTTTTCGTCGATCTTTTTCCCCAAAAGCAATGAAGATAAAGTCGCGAATAACCCTAAGATGCTATAGAGAATTCCGGTGATCAATGGAAGTGATGCAGCATCAATTTTGAATGTCTCAACATAGAGGACAAAAATTGGGGCGAGGAGTGAAACCGCAAATGAACTCATCAAAATTAAAATACCAGCAAGCAAAATTTGCTTAGTTGAAAAAACGTACTTCCAATTATCAATTACTGAAAATGTCGTTTCTTTTTCTCCTTCACTCTTTTTTTCTTCCTTTAGATAAAGAAGAATTAATAGTGCACATACCAGTATGATAACGCCAACAATTACAAAGACATGCCTAAATCCGAATAACTGAGATAACAACCCGCCGAAGAGTGGACCAACAATATTACCTGATGTACTTGCCGATTGGATTACTCCCAATGCATATCCGGTTCTCTCCCTTGGAGCAGTTGAGACGGCTAACGCTAAAGCAGCTGGATAAAATCCACTCAATGCCCCTTGCAACATTCGAAAAATAAAAAGTTGAACCACATTTTGTGAAAACGCCATCAGAAAAAGTGCTATCGACAAACCAAAGACTGCTCTAAGGGTCATTAATTTTTGTCCATGCTTATCTCCCAAACTTCCCCACAACGGAATTACGAAAAAAGAAACGATAAAAGGCGCCGAAAAAACGTATCCGCTCCATCGTGAAGTTTCGGAAAGATTTGTGACTCCTAACTCTCTAATAAATAAAGGTAGAAATGGAACAACGGCACTCAATCCAGTAGCAGCAAAAAAGAGAGCAACCCACAGTATGATTAAATTTCTTTTCCAGGTTTCCATTTAGTAAATATTTTTTTCAAAAGACAAAACAAATTAATGTTTTTTTCGGAGAGGTGGATTAATTTTATATGGAATTAAGCAGTATTAAGTTTCATTTAGGATTCATAGAGTCAATTAAAGGGGTAATTTAGATAAAGAAAGGTGAAATGATAATAAAAACATGTCGGGGCGGGGAGATTCGAACTCCCGACCTCTTCGTCCCGAACGAAGCGCGCTAACCGGGCTGCGCTACGCCCCGAAATATTTACTAATCAAAAATAAGTTATTACTCGTTGAATTACAATCTTTAACACTTAAAATTGGAAGATTATTCCAACTTACGTTATTAAATTTTATGAGATCAATATTACGACTCAGAACGAATGAACTCTCCAATTTCTTTTGCCTTCATCAATCACAAACTCTTTCTTATATTTAAGTAGTATTTTATAATTTAAAAGGAAATAAAATGTTTTTGAGAAATTTATTACTTGTATTCAGCATTTCGCTCTTGTTCGTTTTCGGGTGCAAAAAAGAAGAAAAGAATACCCAACCGTTGCCGGCCGGTTATCATGCGGTAAAAGTGTTGGAACATATGAATGCTTCGAACTATACTTATTTACGTGTTGAAGAAAATGATAAAGAATATTGGATGGCTGTTCCGCAATTGCCCGTTGAGGTTGATGAAATCGTTTACTATTCAAAGAGTATGGAAATGAAAAACTTCCACAGTGAAACTTTAAAGAAGGACTTCCCTTCTATTTTATTCGTTCAAGATATTAGCAAGACAATTGCTCCGGCAAATCAAAATCCTATGGGAGATAATCCGCACGTTAAGGGTATAACTCTTCAAAAGGAAGAAATTTCTATTGAACCGGTAGCAGGAGGCAAAACCGTCGCACAAATCTTAGATCAAAAAGAAGCACTTAATGGAAAATCTGTAACGGTTAAAGGGAAAGTTACCAAGTACAACGAAGGAATTCTGGACAGAAATTGGATCCACCTTCAAGACGGAACAAACTCCAAAGGAGAATTTGATCTTCTCGTAACTTCAAAAGATGTTACCAAAGTTGGTGATGTAATTACCGTTAAAGGAAAAGTTGCTTTGGATAAAGATTTCGGCGCAGGATATTCCTACAAAATTTTAATTGAAGACGCCGCTATTTCAGTTTCAAAATAATTTGGAGTAACTAAACTATGGCACAAAATCATGCATTCGATATCGTCTGCTCTATAGATTTTCAAGAAGTTGATAACGCAGTAAATCAGGCGATAAAAGAAATTCAACAGAGATATGATCTGAAAGATTCTCAGACTACGATCGAATTGAACAAAAAAGATAAATTTATTTTGATGAATACGAAGGATGATTATTCCCGTAAACAAAGCATCGATATTCTTCAAACAAAATTTATTAAACGAGGGATCTCAATAAAAGCTTTGAAGGTTGAAGAACCGGAAGCAGCATCTAACGGAAGGTTGCGACAAAAAATTAATTTGCAAAGCGGCATTTCGAAAGAAAACGCAAAGAAAGTTACAAACTTGATCAAGGATGCAAAATTAAAAGTAACTACACAAATCCAGGACGAGCAAGTTAGAGTGCAAGCTCCAAAGATTGACGATTTGCAAGCTGTTCAAAATCTTATAAAAGAAGCTGATCTTGATTTCCCGACTCAGTTTGTGAATTACAAATAAACTTAGAGATCGTTCAACAAAACTACTACAAATGGCGGAAGAGCAATTTTCTGCCATTTCTTTTTTTCTACCGCAACCGTTACCGTTTTTATTTCTGCAGCTATTTCTCCGTGAAGTTTTTTTATTTGATACAGCAACGAAAAAGAATTTTTCTTCTTTTCAATTAAAGAAATTTCTATTTCGACTTCCTCCCCCGGAATTAAGGGGGCCAAATATGAAGCTTCCGAATGAATAATCGGGAATGCAAATTCAGTGGACGAAAAATAATCGTTGTATCTGTTTTGCAACGCCGCAAAAGACTCAAATGCCGAATGGCAAAGTTCAAATGCTTTTCCGTAAAACATTACGCCGGCAGCATCAGCATCAAAAAAATTTATCCTTGATTTAGAAACGATCATCGCTTTACCTTTCCATTTTTAGGGATGAAATATACCACTGAAATCATTTGATTAACAAAGTCATTTACTGTAAATTTGCATCGAAATAAATTAAAAACAAATAGAGGACAAAATGTCAAATAGAGTATTATCAGTTGGTTCAGCTTTCCCAACTTTTACAAAAAAAGCAGTTGTTTCAATCGAATCCGGAAAAGAATTTGCGGATATAACTTCCGAAGATCATAAAAAGGATAATAAATGGTTGGTATTGTTCTGGTATCCGAAAGATTTTACTTTCGTTTGCCCGACAGAAATTGTTGAATTCGATGCTCATGTTGAAGAATTCGCTAAAAAAAATACCATTTTAGTTGGCGCTTCAACTGACTCTGAATTTTCTCACCTCGGCTGGAGATTAAGCCATCCTGATTTAAAAGGATTAAAAATTGCTTTGCTCGCAGATACTTCAAAATCATTAGCGGAAGAATTGGGGATACTTACCGATCCTGAAAAAGTTGCCTACCGCGCTACTTTCATCGTTGATCCGACCTGTACCATCCGCTGGGTTTGCGTGAACGATTTAGGCGTTGGTAGAGATGTTCCAGAAGTTCTCCGAGTTTTAGACGCATTACAAACCGGTAAATTAACTCCATGTAACTGGAAACCGGGACAAAAAACAATAAACTAAATTGGAAATTACAAAAGGCAAATCCCAAATATTATTTTGTTATTTGGGATTTGCTGATTGTTCTTTCACCTAAATATCGTACAAAAAAATTTGAGAAATATATGAAACGGTTTTTCTCTTCTCTTCTTCACAGTTCAGTTAAACTTATTGTAATTTCATTTATAGGAGTTGCAGTCGTTAACGGACAAAACAACACCTATGAATTTTTACGCATCGGATTGTCGCCGCGCGCAGCAGCACTAGGCGGAAGTTTTGTGGCTGCAACAGACGATCCGGATGTGATTTTTTATAATCCGGCGGGAATTTACAATTTAGAAGAAACTCCGGTTTCATTTTCTTACGTTAATCATTTACTCGATATAAATTTGGCTTCTCTTTCGGTTACGAGAAATGTTGAAGGCATTGGCAAATTTGGCGCTTCTGTTCAATATATAAATTATGGAACATTCCCAAAAACAGATGAATACGCGAATCAAAATGGAGAATTCGGAGCTGGTGAGTTTGCTTTTAGCGCGGCGTATGCAGGTCTTATCGATGAAAATTTTATCTACGGTGCAAATATAAAATTTATCTATTCCGGAATTGCAGAATTCAGCTCAACCGCTCTTGGCGTTGATATTGGCTTGCAATATTTAATCCCGGATGAAAATCTTTCGTTCGGATTTGCCCTTTCAAATGTTGGAACGCAACTTTCCAAATATATTTCAACAAAAGAAGAATTGCCTCTTGATGTTACCGTTGGCGCTTCAAAAAAACTTCTCCACTTGCCGCTCAGGTTTTTTGTTGATTTCCACAAACTTAATGAAAGCCAATCTAACTTCTTCAACCGATTTAAAAACTTTACAGTCGGAGGTGAATTTACTCTAAGTAAGGTATTAAAACTTCGGGCCGGATTGGATAACGAAAAAAGAACTGAACTAAAAGTCGGAAACTTTGCCGGTTTAGCAGGTTTTGCAATCGGTTTGGGTGTTACTGTAAAAGATTATCAATTCAATTATGCTTTCTCTTCCCTGGGACAAATTGGAGCGATGCACAGAATTGGAATAAACACTAGTTTTTAAAAGGTTTTTCCAAATATTGTTTTGCCATATTTTTAGAAGAACCAAACTCTTTTAGATCAAGAACGCGGTTATAATATTCTTTGGCTTTCTCACGTTGATTAATAGCATCGTGCATCATCCCCAAATACAAAACTGTGTTAACCTGAAAACCAGAAGTCTCGTCTTTATCCAACTCCAACGAGACTTGCAAACTTTTTTCAAAGTAAATAATTGAAGAATCCGGTGCGTTGATGGATTTGTAAAACAGTCCTACATAATAATCTGCTTCACGTTCTGCAACTTTATTATATCCCCTCTTTTTCTGATCACACTTTGCGAGCACTTCGGAAAATATTTGGTGATACCGCGCTCCTTCTCCTTTTTTAACCGCTATTCTTCCCATCCATCTTTCAAAATTTGGATTGTTCGGAAATTGAGCGGTCAACATTTTTGCGTAGGTATCAGCTTCGGAAGCATTATTTTCATATTGAAAATTCAACGTCATCAGAAAATACTGCGCTTCGTACTTCGCATATTTTCCGTTGAAAGCGGTATTTTTTAGTTGCTCAATTCCTTTCGCTTTATCACCGGAAGGGAAAAAGATCATCAATGGTTTTACAAGAGGATATTGGTCCGGAATTACTGCCGCATAATAATTGTAAATTCCGAATCCAAGCTGCACATCTTGATTCTTCGGATTTAATTTAGCGGCGCGTTCAACAATTGGTAAAGCTTCACGACCATCATCGGCAGCTTTTAACCAACTTTCTCGAGCAGCTCTTAATCTTCCTCTGAATCCTATCGCCCCACCTTTAAAAAAGAGAGCATCAACATTTGTTTCATCCTTTTTCAAAATTCCATCGCATTGAAAGATAACGTCTTCCAATTTTTGATAGAAAAGATCATCTAATGATTCATTATCAATGTCTAAAAGAATCTTCCACCAGTCGATCATTGCAAGGAAAAATCTTCCGGCAGGATGCTCCGGGTAATCTGAAATTAAAGAGCGGAACGTTTTTTCAGCATCTTCAAACTGGATGTTGTATATCTGCTTAATACCGGTGGCAGCAACTGAATCAAACTTTGCATCTTGTGGAAATGCACTAAGTGTGAGCAGCCAAATAAAGATTGATAATTTTATTTTCATATTATTTCGATAGGCAAAAATGGTTGACATAAAAAACCATAACTATTTATTTTTTATACAGTTACTTCTGTCAACTAAATTCTTATCAGCTATATTTTTTCAATTAGATAGTTTTTTAACTGAGCAGCAGAAACACGGATTTGCTCCATCGTATCTCTCTCTCGTACTGTAACAGTTCCATCTGCAAGTGTTTGTGTATCAACCGTAATCGAAAATGGAGTTCCGGCTTCATCCTGTCTGCGGTAACGCCTACCGACTGCTCCCTTATCATCAAAAAATACTTTGAAGTTCTTTCTGAGATCAGTTTCAATATTGTGGGCAAATTCCGGCATCCCGTCTTTATTCACTAAAGGAAGAATCGCGGCTTTTATCGGTGCAAGTTTCGGATGGAAACGAAGGACAGCTCTTTGCTCTCCGTTCACTTCTTCTTCATAATACGCATCAATTAAGAAAGCCATGTAAGACCGACTCGCTCCGGCTGATGTTTCGATAATGAACGGGATATATTTTTCCTTCGCTTCTTCATCAAAATATTTTAGTGATTTTCCGGAAAATTCCTCATGTCTGCTTAAATCAAAATTTGTACGGTTGTGAATTCCCTCAATTTCTCCCCAACCAAATGGGAACTGATATTCAATATCCGTTGCATCTTTTGCGTAGTGCGCCAATTTATTTTTGGGATGATCATGGAATTGTAATTTACTTTCGTTCATTCCAAGTGATTTATACCATGCGATCCGTTCAGCTTTCCAGTATTCGTACCACTCAACATCATTTACCGGTTTAACAAAGAATTGCATTTCCATTTGTTCAAACTCGCGAGTTCTGAACAGAAAATTCTTTGTATTGATCTCGTTACGGAAAGCTTTACCTATCTGTGCGATACCGAAAGGCAATTTTTGTCTTGCCGAACTTTGCACATTGAGAAAGTTCACAAAAATTCCTTGGGCGGTTTCGGGGCGCAAATAAACTACGGAGCCACCATCTTCAACCGGACCGACAAATGTTTTGAACATTAAATTAAAATTACGCGCTGCTGTGAATGTTCCTTTGTTGCCGCATTGCGGACAATTGATCTCGGCAAGAAGTAACGAAGATTTATCTGCGTCTTCTAATAATTTGTCAAAATCACCTTCAAGTTGTAGAGTTTCTAATATTTTCTTTTTCTTCTTCTCCTGGATCATTTCACCCAGAATATCCAACCGGAAACGGGATTTACATTGCTTGCAGTCAATCATTGGATCGGTAAAGTTTTCAACGTGTCCGGAAGCTTCCCACACGCGCGGGTGCATTAATATTGAAGCGTCCAATCCTTCAATATTATCGCGGTAGGTCATCGCTTTCCACCATTCTTCTTTAATATTTCTCAGAAGTTCAACTCCTAAAGGACCATAATCCCAGCATCCGTTTAGTCCGCCGTAAATTTCACTTGATTGAAATACAAATCCTCTCCGTTTTGCGAGAGATACAATTTTATCCATTACATCCACTTGAGCCATAATATCCGGTTTCCTTCCGCCATCAGCGGGACTTATTTTATAAAAATTTTGCTGTAAATATAAGGAATTTGGGGTAATGTAGAAGGGAAAGAAATGGAACTTCGATAAAGAATGGTTCATTATAATACGGAACCATCCTCTTGTCGCTCTCAAAAATCTTACTCTTAGAATTTAGCACTTAATGGTAAATTGCATATACAAAAAAAGAATTTCGGAGAAGCGAACCAGGATCGATAGAACTATGCTTACACTTCATGCACATTCAAATTTTTCGTTGCTTAACGGAACGATCCGTATCGGGGAGTTAGTATCATTTGCAAAGAAATACGGAAGTCCTTATGCAGCTTTGACCGATACCAATTCCATGTATGGATTAATTCAATTTGCAAAAGAGTGTGCTGCTCAAAATATAAAACTGGTGTTTGGCGGATTTATTGATGATCCGAAAGAGAAGGGATTGTACGCAATTTTTCTTGCAAAAAATGATGTAGGTTTTTCTCATCTTTGCAGAATTATCACTTCACGGAAATTGAAAGAAAATTTTTCTTTAGTTGATCTTTTCAACGAACCGCTGCATGATCTATACGTAATTACCTCTTCACTTGAACTTTTAAAGAAAATTAAGATCGACGATCTGCTGAGGCAAAATCTTTTTGTTGAGTTGATCGTTACCCGGAAAGCTAAGAAGAACACCCGTACTCTTTACGAATTTGCAAAGCAGAACAATCTTCAGATCGTCGCTTCGCATCCGGCATATTTTTTAACACGTGAAGATTTTCTTCTTCATAAAGTGGTAACTTCCATAAGGTTAAATTTGGGAGTTGCCAACTTGCCGGAAGGGGCTACATCCGATGAAGAATTCCACTTGCTCACTCCTGATGAATTTGTACGAACGTGGAAAACCTTGCCGGAAGCGGTTTGGAATGCCGAACGTATTGCGCAATCGTGCAATGTAAATTTGAGATTGGGAGAATATAAATTCCCAACTTATCCTTTGCCAAAAGAAGAAACCTCTTTTTCATATTTGTGGAAAATCGCTTTTGAAGGTTTATCAAACCGTTATCAACCGATCACCGAACAGGCAATTAAACGGCTGCAATATGAACTGGAAGTGATTGACGAACTCGGTTTTAGCGACTACTTTTTAATCGTGTGGGATATTATCAATGAAGCGAAGAAAAAAGGAATCATGCATATCGGACGCGGTTCCGCTGCAAATAGTCTCGTCTCTTTTTGTCTTGGTTTTACTGAAGTTGATCCGATAGAACAGAATTTATATTTCGAAAGGTTCTTGAACAGAGGGAGAACTTCCCCGCCGGATGTTGATCTTGATTTTTCTTGGAAAGAACGCGACTCCATCATCAAATATGTTTTTGAGAGATACGGTTACGATAAAGTTGCAATGATCTCTACAACGGTAACGTTCAGAGCGCGGTCGGCATTCCGCGAAGTTGCAAAAGCTTTCGGTATTTCAAGTGCGGAAATTTCTAAATACAGTAAGTTTATTCCCTGGTCAACAGCGTACAGTTTGCCGAATATTGCACAAAAATTTCCTGAAGCCCGCTCTCTTGATTTTACACATGAACCATGGAAAACTATCGTTACTGTTGCAGCTAAATTAGCTGAATTTCCGCGCCATATCAGCATTCATCCAAGCGGAATAATAATAACTAAAAACAAAATAACCGATTATGTTGCCGTTGAGTTTGCAAAGAACAAAGGACTCGGTTTGATCGTTACGCAACCCGATATGTATTCTATCGAAGATATTGGGTTAATTAAAATAGATTTATTAAGTCAGCGCTCGCTCGGTGTATTAAAAGAAACTATGAAGATGTTGAACGGTTCTAAGCAGAACAGCGATAAGATAGTAAAGATTTTTACGTTGAAAAGGGATCAGTAGTACATTAGTCAATGGTCATCAGTCAATTTGGGTTGCATTATAAAAATTATTTCACAATAGATTTTTATTCTCCGGAATACTTATATTCCGTTAGTATTTGAACGGTAATTTAAATTCTAATTCTTACATAAGTTTAGTTTGAATTTCCGAAGACTTGAAAATTGTATTTCTAAAAAATATCTTTACACAGAACAAGATAAGGAGCGAAAATGAAGTTAGATAGATTTTTACTAAGTGGAATTATTCTTTCGTTCGCCGTATCGCTACCGGCACAGAATCTTCCGCAAATCCAGGTTAGTCCACAAGCAAAAGTGGTTCAGGAAATAGGACTCAGTGAAATTACAATAGATTATCACCGACCAGCGGTTAAGGGAAGAGAAATTTGGGGAAAGTTAGTTCCTTATGGAATGACAAAACTTGGTTTTGGCACTGCAAAGGAATCCCCTTGGCGAGCAGGTGCTAACGAAAACACCACGATAACTTTTTCTGACGATATTAAAATTAACGGACATTCTTTACCGGCAAACACATATGGATTACACATACTTGTAACCGATAAAGAGTGGACGATCATCTTCAATAAAATAAATACGGCTTGGGGAAGTTTCTTTTACGATCCAAAAGAAGATGCTCTGCGTATAAAAGTTACACCGGAAAAATCTGAGTTTACCGAATGGCTTACCTACGGATTTGAGAACTTATCTGCCGGTTCGGCTGATGTTTTTCTTAAATGGGAAAATCTAAAAGTAAAATTCACTGCTGCATTTGATGTTGACAACATTGTGCTTGAGAGATACAGAAAAATTTTAGTTAGCGCTGCCGGCTTTAATGCCGTAAATTATCAAAAGGCGGCGGCATATTGTATCGCAAAAAATATTAATCTTGATGAAGCTGCAAAATGGATTGACCATTCCATCGCTATACAGGAAAGCGGTGCAAATTTATTGACCAAGGCACAACTCCTTAATAAACTTCGGAAGAAGGATGAAGCAGACGTATTTGCAAAAAAAGGAATTCGTATTGGGACAGAAGCAGAGTTAAACACCTACGCTTATTCTTTGATGCAAGAGCAAAATGATATTGATAAAGCAATTGAATTGTTCAAAGCGATCGTGGAAAAATTCCCAGCTTCATGGAATGCGTACGATAGTCTTGCAGAAGCTTTTGCCAACAAGGGCGATAAAGCAAATGCCGTTAAGTATTATACAATCGCATTGGATAAAGCACCGCAAAATCAGAAAGAACGTATCCGGCTTACAATTTCTGCATTGAAATAAGAAGAAATCGTTTTTTAGCTAATAGCGTTTTGAGAAGTAAATATTCGTCTTCGTTTTGGCGGATGAAGTATAACACTGATCTTCAAAAAAAAATTAGAGATTCCTAAATGACTATTGAAAAAAAAGATGAATTTATAAACCGGATTTTAGCAATTGATGAAAACGACAAAGCCAAGTTTGGGAAAATGAATGTCTCCCAAATGATTTGCCACTGCGCTGATCAATTCAGAATGATGTTTGGCGAAATTGAGGGCTTGAAAAGACAAAATGTAGATGTGAAAAAAATAAGAGAAATGGCAATTAAGAACGAAACAATCCCTACAGTTGATGGGTTAGATCAAGCAGCTGGTGGAGGGACAAAACCAACAGGATTAGAGAAGGATAAAGAGACGTTGATTTCATATCTAAATAAATTTGTAGCGACTGATGAAAATTATAAATTTTCATTTCATCCCTTCTTTGGTGAAGTAGGCAAGGTACAGTGGGAGAGATTAGTTGTCCATCATTTGAATCACCATCTTGATCAATTTGGAAGATAATAAATTATTTTTACGAGGAAAATTATGAGTGAACTAAAGGATGATCTATTGATATGTGAAGGTTGCAATAACAGCGTTAAAACAGATGATGAGTTTTGTCCTGAATGTGGCGATATTTTCATCGATGAGATCTTTTGTGATAACCATAACGGTATTCTTGCCGATGGAGTTTGTATCGTATGTTCTCTTCCCTATTGTGAAGAGTGTGGAGCTAAAATAAATAGTCGTTTTCTTTGTAATCAGCATAACAATTATGAAATTTATTCCGGAATGGCTCGCGTCTATGGGACTCTCGATGATACTGCTGCACAATATGCCAAAACTTGTCTTGAACAAGATGGGATTCATCCACTTTTGTTTTGTCGTCATCAACCAAAAGGAGGACCAAGATTTGCCTATACACTTTTTGAAGCTCAAGGAGATTATTTAGGACATATTGTAAATGAAATAAAAGTTATGGTTCCTTGCCAAGAAGTTGTAAAAGCAGAGGAAATTTTAAAATCAATTAAGATTGTAGATTAATAAATTCAATCTAAAAAAGTTTTGTATGAATAAAGTTGTGTCAAAAAATAATGGAGAGCATTATATGTGGGGCGCCAACTGCGATGGCTGGCATCTCCTAAAAACGGAAGACTTGTCGATTATTCAGGAAGTAGTTCCGCCCGGACAATTTGAAGTGAAACATTATCACCAAAAAGCCAAACAATTCTTTTTTGTACTTAGCGGTATAGCAACGATAGATGTGAATGAATCTAGATTTGAAATCAATAAACAAGAAGGAATTTATATCGAAGCCGAAATTCCGCATCAACTATTTAATAATGGTACGGAGAATCTTGAGTTTTTAGTAATCTCCTCGCCAAAGAGCCATGGCGACAGGATCGAAATTTAAACCAACGTTATTGCCGAATTGTCCTTCTGCGGAATTTCAATTCATTTTCCAAAAAATTACTTTCAACTTTAATCGAAAACACATATGAGAACAAAATCAATAATAGAAAATGTAAAACCATTTGTTGGGCAACATTGTGAGACAACCGCCACCGGAACTTTACTCTACCAACTCAATATTGAATTAAGTGAGCCGATGTTGTTCGGTTTGGGCGAAGGACTCGGCTACATCTTCTGGAATATGAAAATGATGGACTTCCCTTTCATCGGAGGAAGAATAAAACCGGACGCACTAACTCAAAACATTGCAGAACATTTACAACTTGAATTAACGACTAAAGAAACATCCTCAACGCAAAAAGCCTGGGACGAAGTAAAAAGATTAATAGATAATGGACAAATGGTCGGGTTAAAATTGGATTGTTATCATCTTGAATATTTTTCAAGACCATTCCACTTTGCAGGGCATTACGTAGCACTTTATGGTTATGACAATACTTACGCTTATTTGGTGGATACAAAACAGCAAGGAACAATCGCAAAAACTTCTCTGAAAAGTTTAGCTTTGGCAAGAGCAGAGAAAGGTCCTATGTCATCGAAGAATTTGTCATACTCACTTCGAAAAACGAACAATAAATATGTTTTGAAGTCTATAATCACTACGGCGATCAGAAATAACGCAAATGACTTTTTAAATCCCCCTATTACAAATATCGGATATAAAGGGATTTTAAAGACAAGTACAGAAATTGTAAAATGGTTTAAGCAGAGTAAGAACATCGAAAGAGATTTTAAAACAACGGCAATGCTGATGGAAAAGGCTGGAACCGGCGGAGCTTTGTTCAGAAATTTGTACCGGGATTTTTTAAAAGAAAGTTTCGATCTGCTCAAAGATGAAAAATTAAAACTCGGTTACGAATCATTTGTTGAAATCGCCACTCTTTGGAATTCTGTTTCCGGTTTGTTTGTAAAAGTAAGTGAAACAAAAGACTTCAAATATATTCAAGAAGCCGCGGAAATATTAAAATCAATTTCGGCAAATGAAAAAAGTACGATGGAGTTATTAGCAACAATCTAGCTCAAACCTACACATTGTATGAATTGAAAAATCAGCTTCTCAACAGTTCTGAATTAGTAAGATAAAAAAGTTTTTAACTAATTGAAGTGAAGGTGTTATATTTTCTTATAAGACCTTATATTTTTATTGAAAACTACTACGGGAATAAAAATTATGTCCTTGTCTATGAAGAATCAAATCAACTATTTAAGAAGTATCTGGGGAAAACCTTTAGCTAAGCATCGTAACTTCGATTTAATTTCCTCATATCATAAATTGTTATATCCCAAAGGAGGCGAACCAATTGTTGATGAGAAAACTTGGAATGATTTAGATTTCAATTCGATCTTTGCTTCTATGGATAGAAATCTCACAGGAATTGGGCAACAATATCTTTACCACCTCCTACATAAATATGAAAAGGATGAAACATTTCTAAAAAAAAGATTTGAGTTAACTGCCACCTTAAAAGAAAATCAACAACTGAGAGAAAAAATTCAGCTAAATCTTTTTGGACTAAGTGGAGTTTCATCATATTTTGTCGCCTACTTAGTCTTGAATAAATCTATTCCGACAACAAAATTTTTTCCATTTTTCATTGTCTCCTCTTTACTAACGGTATTATCGATTTTGCTTATACCGGTTAATGGGATTCTTCTTTTCGTCGCACTCATATTACTGATAATAAATCTTCTTATAAATAAAATCTTCTCAAAGCAGATCTATGAATATTTTACTGGATTCTCAAGTCTAAATTCTTTAATTGCCGCTGCACTTTCCATCGGAAGAATTAAAACAGATGTTCCGATTGCTGAAATAGAATTTCTGAAAAACAAGAAGAATGTTTTAACTTCTCTTAAAAAGAAATTAGGTTATTTGGTAATTGATAAAGAACACCTAAATGAATTGGCAGTTGTAGCTATCGAATATCTGAATATGTTCTTATTATTCGATATCATTGCTTATTACCGTTCAGCCAATACTTTGCGTGAATATCAAAACGATATTCGATTAGTGTTTGAAACTGTGGCTAATCTGGATGTATCAATTTCCGTTGCCTCGTATTTAGAAGAAAAAACTTTATACTCCAGCCCGATTTTTAACAATTCAGGGGAAATAAGTTTTAGAGATTTATATCATCCCTTGATCGATAATGCTATCCCCAATTCAGTTGACAACATCGCCAGCTCAATATTGATCACTGGCTCTAATATGTCTGGTAAAACTACATTTATAAAAACGATTGGTATCAATTTTATTCTTTCGCAAACTTTTTATTTTAGTCTTTCTGATGAGTTTAATATTCCAAATTACTTTATTAAATCAGCGATACGAAGGAACGAAGATTTAGAAGAAGGGAAAAGTTATTTCTTTGTCGAAATAGAGACACTGTTAGAGTTCATCAAACTCTCTCAAGAAAAAGAGAAATATTTATTTCTCGTTGATGAAATATTCAGAGGCACTAACACAATTGAAAGACTGGCATCATCTACTGCTGTTTTAAAATTTCTTGATTCGAATAGCAGGGTATTCGTCACAACTCACGATATAGAATTACAGGATCTGCTCGAAAATAATTTCAAGATGTACCATTTTAGTGAACAAGTTGAAAAAGGGAAATTTTTCTTCAATTACAAAATAAAAGAAGGGCCATGTTCTTCAGGAAATGCGATCAAGTTATTGGAAATTATGCACTATCCAACATCAATTACCGATGAAGCAAACCTCTTAGCTCAGGAATTATTAAAGAATAACTCCTTTGTTACTAGAATAAACAAGTTGAATTGTTGAAATAAAATAGTTCAATACTTTTATTTGGGCACTAACATGAAAAGTTATTTACTCGTAAATCCTAATTTTGTTAATCCTTTTCGTACCAACTCATCTTTCATTAAATATTTCCAGACGAATCCGCTTTTATAATTTTCGATCATTAAAAGCATCGGTCCTTGATCGAGACCGAGATCATCTTTATCATACCAGTTAAGCGTTGGATTGAAAGCATCAACAAATCCATATTTACTCCACAAACCTTTTTCACCATAATTTTTGTAAAGCGAATTTAACGTTGGGATACAAATCTCCGGTGCAAAAGGAATTGATGAACCCGCAGCGTAAGGCGCTATTGTACCATCATCAAAAGTTGAATCGGGACCGGAAGTGCCTCTTGCAGAATAACCAAAAAATATTTTTCCGTCAAAATTATAACTACCATCGGGACCATCGCAAGCGGATAAACCCCATGTCAGCGAATCATATCCTCGCCAGTTGTTTGGATTATCAATTGCATATTTTCTTTGCACATAGGTTGCACGCCGTGAGTTTTCGAAATAATCAATTCCCCTTTTTGTCATGTAACTATCATGAATATTTCTAAAGTCAATCCAAAGAAGTGAAAATTGATGAGCGAACAAAGCCGGGAACACAACGTGACCCGATTCTTTTCCATATGGTTCTCTCCACTGATAAAAACTTAACCAGGCATCATATCCTTTTTCTGCATTCGGCATTTCTGCTCCAGCAGATAAAACATAGATAAAGAGAGCTTCGGTGTAACCCCACCAACCAAGATCGTTGAATCCATGTTTTTTATCCCAGCCAAGTGAGATTGTGTTCTTAAACTTGTTATCTTTTTTTATCTGAAAGAATTCCCAGTTGATCCGTTTTGTTAAAATATCGGCTAACTCCCGGATTTCATTTTCTACAGGATTGTTAAAAATGTAAAATTGATTTGCGAATCGGATCCCGGCTAAGAGTAGTCCAGTATCAATTGAAGAAAGTTCACAGTTCCAAAATCTTTTTCCGGTTTTCATATCAAGAAAATGATAATAAAAACCTTGATACCCGGTCGCGCTGTCATCAAGACTTTGTTCGGAATTATGGAGAAAGCGGAACAGATTTAAAGTGATTTGTGCGGCGGAATCTCTGCTCATCCATCCCTTTTCAGAACCGAGCGCCCAGATAGGAATTGCGAATCCCGTTGCGGCAATGCTTGCCGGAGAGGTTTCGGTGCTTCTATCTTTGACTAACCCGTTTTGAAAATTTGCTTCTTTAACAAAATATTGAAAAGATTGAGCTTGGACTTTATCTAAAAACGCATTCTCTTCAGTTGAAGGAGTATATTCAAATTTATTCTCTGTTTCTTGTGCAGAAGATGCAGTTAGAGAGAAAATAATTAATACTATCGTAGAGTAAAATTTTGTCTTCATACTTTTCTTTTTAACCTGATGTGTAAATTTTATCTGTTTTCGTAAGTGAAATCGTTTACAACGAACTTTTCCGATGGGCAAATTATTAAATTAAAGTGATGTTGGCAAACTTTTTCTCCGATCTCAAAAGTTTGAAAACAATGTGTCCCTAGCTTTAAGATTTTTCGCTCCCCTTTTTAGATCTGTGATACTATGTTAGCAATAAATATTAGGGATTTTGTTAAAAATCAATTTGGGTTTTGTTAAGTGATTTTATAGAATCGGTTTATTTTTTGGCATTGTAATCGAGGATCATCTTATCCATCAGAGAATCCAACTTAGTATTTACAATCTGATTTTCATTTTTTGCATACCATTCAATACTTTCTCTCACACCTTCCCGGTATGGAATTGAGGTCTTAAACTCAGGAACAATTTTTTTAATCTTAGAATTGTCGAAAACCGTACTGTATGCTTTATCTCCCAATAAATTGCATCCCCATTCTGCATCGTATTGGGCAATAAACTCAACCGGTAAATGAGATATTTTCAATTCCAATCCTGCGGCTTCGGCAATAATTTCTGCAATTTCATTCCATGTTAAGGCTTCATCAGAAGTGATATGATACGCTTCTCCAATAGTTATTGGATTACCAAGAAGTCCAATAAATCCTTTGGCAAAATCTTTTGCATTTGTAAGTGTCCAAAACGTTTCACCATCACCGTGAATGATAACATTTTTGTTTTGTTTCATTCTGTCAAACGCAGTGAAATTACCGTAGAGAGGAAATCTGGTTTTATCGTATGTGTGAGAAGGTCTGCAAATAGTAACGGGAAAATCTTCCTCTCGGAACTTCTGCATTAGATATTTTTCGCCAGCAATCTTCATTTGTGAGTAAGACCAAAATGGATTATGCAGCGGTATCTGTTCAGTTATTGGTGAATAAAGTGGAGGTTTATGATACGCTGATGCAGAACTAATAAAAATGTATTGAGCCGTTTTTTCTTTGAATAGTTCGAAGTCATTCTTAACATGTTCATCATTGTAAGCAATCCAATCAACAACTACATCAAACTTTTCATTTGCAAAAATTGATTTAGCTTTATGTAAATCTCTTATATCAGCATTAATAACTTTTGCTTTAGCGGGAGGTTTTCTTAGTGACAAATTTCTATTCAGCAAATAAAGCTCGAATCCCTTTTCAATACACAATTCAGAACATGCCGTGCTGATTACTCCCGTACCGCCGATAAATAATATTTTCACTTTGACATTGGAATAATTTTATCTCTATTTTCTTCTACCTGGTCCCCTGAAAGGTTTTTTATGATACGGTTTTTGAGGTGGTCTTTTGTATTCAACGGTTTTATGTTCCTCCGGTATCGAAACAAGAAGCTCCTCTTCGGGGAAAGTAAATTCAATTTTCTTTCCGAGAAACTCTTCCAACTTTTTAATTTCATATGAATCATCTTCGTCGGCAAAACTTATTGAAATACCAGTAGCCCCCGCCCGCCCGGTTCTCCCGATGCGATGGACATATTCTTCAACATCCTGGGGCATATTATAATTTATCACGTGAGAAATGCCTTCAACATGAATTCCGCGCGAAGCAACATCCGTTGCAACAAGTACACGAATTTGTCCTTCTCTAAATTTTTCCAACCGCTTTATTCGCTGGTTTTGTTCTATATCTCCTGAAAGGAGTGCACAACTGATTCCGTACAATTGAAATTTTTCTTTTAACCTTTTTGCATCATCTTTCCGATTTACGAAAACCAGAACCCGTTCCAGATTTTTTTTCATTATCAAATTGTACAAGAGAGTCGGCTTTTCATCAATGGTAGTTATGTAGGTTATTTGCTCAACACTATCACCCGCAACATCATCAGGTTTTATGATTATTTCACTTGCGTTTCTTGTCCACGATTCCGCAAGTCGCTTTACATCGCCGGTAAGCGTGGCACTAAAAAACATTGTCTGACGGTTATCTTTCGCCGGAGTATGCCTTACAATATTTTTTACAGATGGAATAAAACCCATATCAAGCATTCTATCAGCTTCATCAATGATAAGAATTTCGACCTTTCCCAAATTCACCAATTTCTTTTCCATAAAATCAATCAATCTTCCGGGAGTACAGATCAGAACATCACATGGTTTATTTCGCAACGTGCTTTGCTGTTTTCGGTAATCCATTCCACCTAAAAGCGAAAGGATAGAAATCTGCGAGTACTTACTAAGTCCTCTTGCATCTTTTTCAATTTGCAGAACAAGTTCACGCGTTGGGGCAAGAATAAGTGCGCGTGGTGTTCCCGGATTCTGTTTTTCAACAAACTGATTTTTTAATACGTGATTAAATATTGTAAGAAGAAACGCTGCTGTTTTCCCCGTTCCGGTTTGAGCCTGCGCTGTAATATCATCTCCACTCATCGCTTTAGGAAGCACTTCAGATTGCACCTGAGTACAATACTGAAATCCTAAATCAAACACTGCACGAAGGATTTCTTTCGGGAGATTCAGATCATGAAACCGGGTTTTACCCTCTACTCCCGGAACTTTGAATACAGTCTCGTCCCAATCTTCAAATTTATTTGCTGGTACGGATTGAGGAATTGCAGACTTATTTTGCAACCTTTTTTCGTGGCGAAGCCGATATTCTTCAGGAGTTTCTTTTTTATAAGGTTTACGATGAGGATTTACAATGTGTGGTCTCTCGATAACATGCGTTTTACTTTGAGGTTTAGAAGTTTTTTTTATCGATTCAATTTCAACCGGAGTAGATTTAACAACTTTGGATTTTTTTCCAAGAAACTTTTTTAGCTTTGCTGCAATTTTTTTAATCAAGGTTTACAACTTTTTTATTAAAAGATAACAATTACTGAACAAATATAGTGGAAAAAGCGGTAGGATGTGAATCGGGAAATAGATTTCAATTTTGCCAATTAGCATTAAGTTGCAATGAAATTGCAATCCCGGCAAATATTTTCATTTTTACATTGTTCACTAAAAGATTTCTTCTGAAATTTACAGCCAAGATTTTTAACTCTTTAATGAATTTAATTTGAAAGAAAACTCCCGGAATATGAAAATACTCTTTGTTCTACTCTCTACCATCTTGTTAATTTTTATATCATCTTGTAAAGATACCGTAACCAACAAACAAGTTGATGACGCTATTATACCGGCTTCAAACGTTTTGTTTGGGAAACATATTCAGCCAATTTTTAACGTTAAGTGTACAAGTTCCGGCTGCCATGATGACGAAACACGGGCGGGAAGTCTAAGTTTAACAAGCTGGTCAAATGCGCACGTTCCCGGTATTATTAATGATTATGAACCAGAAACTTCTCGACTCGTCTGGGCAGTAGAAGGACAATTAGGCTCCAGTAGTATGCCTCCCTTCGGTTATCCAGGTTTAACAAAAAATCAGATTGATGGAATTAAGACGTGGATAAAAGAAGGAGCGAAAAATAATTAAAATTTATTTCGTACTCGTTTTCAATCATCTTTAAGCGAAACTTAACCAAAAAGTTTGCAATGAATGACTGAATGTTTGCATGATTGAATGAAAAACATAAATTAGCTTTATATTAAAACCATTCATCCATTCATCTGCACTCATCCATTCAGTTAAGTTTTTTTATCATACACATCTTTCCAAACTATCTTATTCTACAAAATATATTTCCCGATCAGTTTGCTGAATGCCACAAGATCAAATCCGCCTACAATATCAAAGTGGATCGGACCGATTGAACTTACGAATATCTCCAACTCGCAATCGAGATCAATCATGCCTGCAGTTTCAACGGAGAATGTTTGTATCCTGCTGTACGGAATAGAAGTAAAATCAATTTTCTTTCCGGTTATTCCCTGCACGTTTGCGGCAATTATTCTTTTGTCGGTAAAGACGAGTTGGTCTCTTACAGTTTGAAAAGCCGCAAAGACATTCTCACCATCCAGAAACATTTTCGGCATTATGTCTATGATCTCTTCTATTTTAATAGGTTTAAGTTTAATGAACGTTGCATTTTTGAAATCTATCATAACAAATCTCCTTTCGTCCAAAAATCAATAATTATTTGAACACAATATAACTATCCGTCAAGACATTTGAGGTTCGGTAGTGCATGCTGTTTCATTGCTGATTCTTAATCATACTTATCAGCCTTTGGCTGAATCTTTTTCTTTATCATAATCGGCTTTAAAAGTTGGTCGAACGAGGTTGTTTTTGATAATAATAACGGAACTCCGTATTTTGTACAAACAGAAATGTATTATCCTTTTGGATTAACCGTTACCACCTCGGTGAGCGGCAACGAAAACAAATTTAAATACAACGGTAAGGAATTGGAAGACGAACACGGTTTAAACTGGTACCACTACGGCGTAAGATATTACGACCCGCAGCTTGGAAGATGGCATACGATGGATCCGGCAGATGAATTTAATTCACCGTATTTGTATGTTGGGAATAATCCGGTAAAGTTTATTGATCCGGATGGGGCACAGGTGGGAACACCTGAATTTTCGTTTAGTAATTTATTTCGAGAGTTTTTTGGTATGAATAACTCAAATGAAGAAAATTATTCCCAAATTAAGATAAATACAACTCAAGCAATGAAGTCACTTTCTAATCAAAGCAAGACGGAGTTCAATCAAAACATATTCAATACACAAAAATATTTTAATGAAACCTTTACAGCAACCAATTTTCATACAGCAGCCAATGATTTACAATTTTGGTCTACAGTTGGTATGTATGCAACTTTTGGAACATCTGCTAGCCCCGGTTTTGCTGCTGCAGCAGAAATATATGGTGGGGCATCTCTTGCGATTAGTAGATATCAATTGGCGTCGACGGGTGGGGAAAAGTATGCAAAACAATTTATTTGGGATCTTACTGGCGTTGCCGTCGGTTTATTTGTTCCACGGTTAATAAAACCTGGAGGCAACCTTAGCCCTTTAGAAGCTGGAATGTTGCGACGAATAACTAGTGGTGGTATAAATGAGTTTCAATATGGATTTGGAAATTATTTAGGATTTTAAGATGGATAATAAAGTTATTTTAATTTTCCTATTAACTGGCGTATTTGGATTATTAGTAGGGTTTAAATCTTCCGGCCCGGATTTAGATATATCAGTAACAGTAAATAAATACATCTTGAGAGCTACTGGAATTATTTGTACGATTGTCGGAATAGTTGGATTGATAGCGAAATTATTTAGTGGTTGCTAAAAAATAAAGCAAATTGCCTTGAAAATATTCTAAAAGAAAACATCGACACTACCTTGTTAATTTCATTATAATCCCTTTTAAACAGTTGTGAAATGGATTGTAAAGATAAGTTGTGAAATGTCTTGTAAAGCTAAGTTTTGGATTAGAGAGTTAACTAGCGGTTCGCAACAGGATCAGGGGGCTTCCATAACCGTAAAACAGAATACTATTCTGTTTTACAATTGTTTTGCAGATTAAAATCTACGCTAAGGAGCGCTTCCAGAAAAAACAAATATCCAACCGTTTTAATATATTTAGTTAGATAAAACATGTTAATAATTGAGAGAAACTTTTTTGTGCTATTCAAAAATATTTCTTAAAAAATACTTCACTTCAAAACGTGACACATCCGGCAAAAACGGGTTTACATCAGAGAGCGGTTATATCCTTCCATCGGTTATGCTTATCGGTTTCCTTGTTATTTCCATGCTCTTTAATTTTCACCAACTCCGTTCCTCCTTCGGCGGAGGTTATTTTGTGCAAACAAAAAAGATGATTGTTATAAAATAAAATATCAGCGTAAAGCCATGCTATGGCATGGCTCTACAAATTATTAAATCCAACCATTCCCTTCGTTTTTAGCCTAAAATCATCGTTTTGCAATATTTTTACCCCATTACCGCAAATATCGGGTAGTGTAAAATATTCTGTGTAAATGGTTAAAGTAAAAGATAAGGTAAGTGCTGCTGAGCGTAGCGAAGCAGCACTTACCTTTGCGAAAATCCAATGGGTTTTCCAATTCTAATAAACTTATTAC
>JBAZBI010000004.1:0-264828 GCA_041671545.1 Ignavibacteriaceae bacterium | reverse complement strand
TACGATGTTGGTGAGATAATTCGGATTTTCAAAAGGATGAGCTGAATTTGGTCCGAAGAATCCGCCGCCGTTGGTTCCAATTTGTTTAATCGCGATCATCGGTGCAGCCGGTCCCGTTGCAACAAGATTTGTATCGCCTTCAAGAGTAACAACTTTTTGTAATCCCTCAAAAGTTGTTGGCGTTCCATTAAAAAGTAAAATGACGGCGACAATAAAAGAAAGGGGTAACAAAATTCTTGTACAGCTTTTTAAAAAGAGATTATAAAGATTGCCAAGATCAGTTGCCTGCTTCTGCATTATTCCTTTAAATAGTAATGCAAGTGCTGCGATCCCGGTAGCTGCGGTAACAAACTGCAAAAAACAAAACACTATTAATTGTGTAAAGTATGTTGCGCCGATTTCCCCTGAATAATGTTGCAGATTTGTATTCGTTGTAAAACTAACAGCGGTGTTGAAAGCTTGTGTCGCTTCCATATTTCCGATATCAGCGGGATTCCAAAATGGAATATATTTTTGCGCCATCAAAAGAATAATACTCCAAACAAAGAAAACTGTGTTCAATCGCAACAAAGCTTTCATGTTCTCTTTCCAATCCATCGTTTCGTTTGGATTGATCGAAGTTATTCTAAAGATAAATATTTCTAGAGGATTGAGAAAATCGCTCCATACTTTTTCTCCGTGAAAGACTTTGCTGATGTATTTCCCAAGAGGATAAGCGATGGCGAATGTTAAGAGTACTATTACCGTTACACCTAAAATTTCTGTGTTCATTTTTATTACCTAAAATTTTTCCGGTTTCATTAATACATACAAAAGATAGCAGAAGGTGACTATACTTATTGCCAAAAGAAGAAACATTTTTTCACTCCTATAACTTTTCGAAGAATTCAATTGATTTGAACATTAAAAAGAAAACTGTTAATCCAAGAATTACTACTAAAACTTCCATTTCACTTTCCAATTTTTGCAGGAGAATAGTCCAAATTAGTGCCATGATTATTGCATTGGGTTATACGACTTCTAAACTGTTTTACTGCAACGGGATAACAAGGTGGGAAGATTTGCCGATCATTTTATACGGGGATTAAAACCACTCCGAAATGATAGGGTCGATTTCCAATTTGGCAGGATTCGTTGTTTTAAATTGTCGAAATCATAAAAATATCCTTACTTTTGGTTGTGCATGGATTTTGCTTATAAAAAGTAAAAAGAGATTTTTTATGAATCCCAAAAACAAATTTTTCAGCATTTCAAAAAGTAATCAGTACTACTTTTCAACTCTTCTTATGTTTATTATTATTGTGATTCTGTATAATGTGCAGAATAGTATCGGTTATGAAACTGTCTCATTAATTCTATTGTTGATAATTTTTCTCCTTCCGCTTTTTAATTTTGAAAGAGGACCAATTATTCTTTCGGCGGTTATTAGCGCTTTTGCATGGGATTATTATTTTATTCCACCACATTTTACAATGCGTATTGCAAAACCGGAAGATGCAATGATGTTGTTCATGTACTTTATTGTAGCAGTTACTAATGGAGTATTAACATCACAGCTAAAAAAGCAAAAGAATATGATGATTGAAAAAGAAAGAAAATCGAATGCGCTGTATCTTCTTTTGAAAGCTTTATCGGAGGGGAAGAATCTGGATGAACTTTTAATGAATGTTGTACAACAGTTTAAAAAAGTTTTCGGATTTGAATCGGTAATAATTTTCCCTGCCGATCAGAATAAACTAAAAAGAGAAGTCCATCCCATGAGCAATTTTAGGGTTGATGACTTGGATTGGTTAGCAGCAGAATCGTCATTTGAGTTCAAAAGAGAAACCGGAAAATCAACTGATACTTTGCAAAATGTTCACGCAAAATATTTCCCATTGATGAGCAAAGATTCTGTATTCTGTGTTATAGGAGTTAAAATATCAGACGATTTGAAATCCGACCCCTCGGAAATGGAATTTCTCAGACTTTTCATCAGTGAGATTTCCCCTTTTATAGAAAAGTATGTCTAAGCTATTCAATGCCATAAGTCTGGAGTTTTCTGTATAAAGTGGTCAATCCAATTCCCAATACTTCGGCAGTCTTGGTTTTATTTCCGTTGACACTTTCAAGAATTTTTAAGATGTGATTTTTTTCCACTTCATCCAACTTTGTAATTGCACTTTTTTCACCTGATTCTTCATGAAAAAACTCTTTGGGAAGTGTGTTTTCTGATAAAACTCCTCCTTCGGATAAAATTATTGATCTCTCAATTACGTTACGGAGTTCTCTAATGTTTCCGGGGAAATCATAGAATTTAATTCGTTCTAAAAATCCTTTGGAGATTTTAGTTACACTTCGTTTTAGTTTCTTACTGAAGTGCTGAACAAAATATTCTGTCAAGATTTCAAGATCATCCCGTCTTTCCCTTAAAGAGGGAAGTTCAATCTGCATAACGTTTATGCGGTAAAAAAGATCAGACCGGAAATTTCCGTTTTCAACTTCATTCTCAAGATTTCTATTTGTGGCGGCAATAATTCTCACATCAACTTTGGTAGTTTTAGTATCGCCGGATTTTATAAATTCATTTGTCTCAAGCACGCGTAACAATTTTGCTTGAAGGGAAATATCAAGTTCACCGATTTCATCCAGGAATAATGTTCCCAAATGGGCTTCTTCGAACAATCCCTTTTTATTTTTAACCGCTCCGGTAAAAGCGCCTGCTTTATAACCAAACATTTCCGATTCAAGAAGGTCTTTTGAAAACGCGCTGCAGTTTATTGCCACGAAAGGATAATTTTTTCTGCTTCCCGAATAATGAATTGCCTGTGCGAACAATTCTTTTCCTGTTCCGGTTTCTCCAAGAAGAAGAACGGGAGTGTCAGTCACGGCAATTTTTGATGCTAATTCTTTGGCTTTCATTATGGGAGTTGAATTACCGGTGATTGCATCAAAATTAAATTTTTCACCAACGCTTTTTTCCAACAGTTCAATTCTTTTTTTCATTTGAACTTTTTCAGTCGCCCGCTGAACTAACGGAATTATTTTATTGTCTTCATCACCTTTTGTAATATAATCGAAGGCACCTTCTTTGATTGCGCGAACTCCGTCTTCAATTGTTCCGTAAGCCGTAAGCACAATAATTTCACAATGCGGGTTGATCTCCTTGATTTTACTTACAAGATCAATTCCGTTTGCATCCGGAAGTTTTACATCAACAATTACAACGGAAATATCTTCTTTTTTCAAAAGCTCCAAACCTGATACTGCATTTGCGGCGTCATAGGTAGTATAATCTTCCAGCTTCATTATCCTGACAAGAAGACTTCTTAAATCATTTTCGTCATCAATAATTAAAATTGTTTCTCTCATAATTACACTTCATTCTTTTTGGTGGTTCAAAATAACCAAACGAAATCTATTTTTAATAACGATCCGTCAACCTTTAGCTGATGTTTTTCAATAAAAGAGACGGGTTTTGAAAAATAATTGAAATCGTTATTAAAAAAATAAAAAAGCCGGAGTAGCAACTCCGGCTTTGTATTAACAATTTGGTTGAATTCTATTTCATCAAAATCATTTTTCTGCTTTGACTAAATTCTCCCGATCTAATAGTGTAAAAATAAATTCCACTAGGCAAGTTTTTTGCATCGAATGTAACTTCATAAGTACCGGGATTTTTCTCTTCACTTACTAACGATCTAATTTCTTCACCAAGAATGTCATAAACATTGATTCTTACAAAACTCGATTTAGGTATATCGTATCGGATTACAGATACAGGGTTGAATGGATTAGGATAATTCTGTTTTAATGCATAAGAGGTTGGGAAGTCAATTTGTCCCTCAATACCGACTACCCGCGAGGTTGTTCCGCAAATAACAACGTTATTATGGATAGCAAGGGAAACAGTTGCGGTAACACTTCCCGTTGGGGAATAGGGATAGATACTTAACGAAAAAGTCTGACCGTTGCCAACGAAAATATTTAAATTCGATAGTGCAAATGTGGACATCGTTGTGTTTAAGTAAGCTAAGGTACCTCCCAATGCGGTACTGCTCGAAAAATTATTGGTCGAGTAAAACACTTGAGAATTAATGATGTTGTAATTAGTAGTTTGAGGATTGTCGCCAAAATTAAAAGAAACACTATTAACAGTAAAACTATTTCCTAAATTAGGACCAGCATTGAATTCGATGAATCGGTTAAGATCCAAAGAACCAACCGGCCAACCACCCGACACCATAAGTCTCTGGCCATTACTTGTATAAGGAGGGAATATAGCCATAAACGGTGCGGACGAGCCGGTGCTAATAGATTCAGATGTTCCGGTGATATTTCCGTTGGTAGAAGTTACCAACTGATTGTTTAATAAATTCCATGTTATACATGCTTCAGACGAATCTTTTGGATCACAGTTTGGTGTGGTGTTGCAAACAGTATCGCTATGACAGCACCAGCTATAGAGAGTATCTTTTTGCATAATGTGTTTGTAGAGAGCAATATCAAAACAAAATGGAGTATTCGCACCAATTCCGCTGATGATCACGGTTTGTTCAGGTGATATCATTGATGGTCCAATTGCAACGTTACTGAAATTGCTCGGACTGAAGGACACAGAAGAAGGAGAAATAGCATTCAACTGAAATCCGGTAGTTGAATCTGTTGAATTATTTTTCACTTTGAATTTATATTGGAATGTTCCGTCCGGCAGACAAATCAATGAATCATCTATCAATTGTGTACAATACATCGTTGGCGGGGGAGGAACACAATGAGTAATCAAAGTATCCACGCATTTCACTGAATCATTTCTTATCCATTCAATAACAATTTTTTGAGTTGAAGTTGTATATCCCGACAACATAAAATTAAGTATGCTGTTGGAATTGCCGGATGGAATAAAGCCGCTTCCGATGTTAACAAGATGAATCGTGTTGGCGGCGAATGTGTTCAACGAATACCAATTGGCTGAAGTATTTGTATTCCAGTTGCTGAATACCGTACCGCTTGGTAAAGCTGTTAAGTTGATCTGTGTGAAATAATTCCCCGAAAAACTATTTGAGATATTTAGAGTATCACTACAGTTGCCGGTATCTTCATTCAGCGTGGCGCCAACCTCTTCACACATGCATGATGGAGTTGTAACATATAAGATGTCGGTACAAAAACAGCAACTATCGGAACTTGTAAACCTGAAATGTATCGCTACTGTTGTATTCGGTAAAGCACCGCTAATGCTGAATGTTAGCACTCCCGAACTTTGTCCCGGATTTACCGGAGGAATTAACATTGTTGATGGCGTAACCGTTATGCCTGCTGGAACGGTTTGAATAACTTCAATTTTGTTAACAGCATACGTTGCATTATTAGTAAAAGAATATTGCAGTGTGTAATCATTCGTGTTGCAAATAACGGTATCCTTACTGAAGGTTACGCAAGGAATTTCACAATCCAAAGTTACGGTGTCTGAACAAACAACTCCATTGTTGGCGTTTAACCAGTTTACGACAACATACTGGGGACTCGACAAATTATTCATACAGAAATTAAAGAAATTAGGGAGTGAGCCGGATGGGATATCTCCGGTTAACCTTCTAACTGTAAATTGATTAATTGTATTGGTTACAAACAACCATCCGCTTGAGTAGCTGCTTCCGAGTTGTGAACTACCAAGTGCAAAAGTATTTGGAGATAACGGCAAGAACTGTATCCCGGTTATACCACTTGTATTTGATGGCTGATTAAGACTGATACTCCAGCAGCAATCTCCTGCAACACTTTTCGTAACCGTCGCATTAAGTGAATCACAGATACTACCGACTGTAGAAAGTTGATTTCCGAAATTAACAGAATCTCTGTGCTCTCCAGATGTGAGTGGGATCGTGTAAATTCCGGGAGATGGGGGTGATGTTTGCTGCCATCCGCTTTGATTCGTTTCAAAAACAGTATACGTTCCGCCGGGTTGCAGATCATTAAAACAATAATTACCATTTGCGTCTGTTGTATCTGTTAATGTAATGAAACCTGCAGCATTTTGGAATTTAAGATTGATTACCCAGTTGGCAAGTCCAAGTTCACCCGGGTCTTGAATTCCGTTTCCATTCAGATCGTTGAACTTTATTCCACAGATAGAGCCAACTACCGGAAGCTGTTTGTTTCCGAAGTTAATTGAATCTTTGTGTTCTCCCGAATTAAGTGGAATTGTATAAATTCCAGGTGATGGGGGAGAAGTTTGCTGCCATCCACTTTGATTCGTTTCAAAAACCGTATAAGTCCCACCAGGTTGTAAATCGTTAAAACAATAATTTCCGTTCGCATCCGTTGTATCAGTAATTGTTATGAAGCCTGCTGCATTTTGGTATTTTAAATTGATTACCCAATTCGCAAGTCCAAGTTCACCCGGGTCTTGAATTCCGTTTCCATTCAGATCGTTGAACTTTATTCCACAGATAGAACCAACTACAGGAAGCTCTTTATTTCCGAAATTAACAGAATCTCTGTGCTCTCCCGAAGAAAGAGGGACTGTATAAGTCCCCGGAGATGGGGGAGATGTTTGCTGCCATCCGCTTTGGTTGGTTTCAAAAACGGTATAGTATCCGCCGGGTTGCAGATCATTAAAACAATAATTACCATTTACGTCTGTTGTATCTGTTAATGTAATGAAACCTGCAGCATTTTGGAATTTAAGATTGATTACCCAATTCGCAAGTCCAAGTTCGCCAGCGTCTTGTATTCCATTTCCATTCAGGTCGTTAAACTTTATTCCGCAAATTGAACCAAGTAAAGGTTGTTGATGATTTCCGAAGTTGATAGAATCTCTGTGGTCTCCCTGGGAAAGTGTAATGGAATATTTCCCGGGGCTTGCCGGAAATGTTTGAGTCCATCCGTTTTGGCTGTTTTCTGAAATAGTATAAATCCCTGTTGCCGCGAGGTTGTCAATACAATATTGCCCACTTGAATCAGTAAAGATTGAATATGAATTTGGAAGGATGCTATTTTTGATGTTAATTTCCCAATTCGCGATCCCTGGTTCTCCTGGATCTTGAATTCCGTCACCATTCAAATCATTAAATTTCATTCCGCAAATAGAGCATGTAGTATCAATAGATGTGCAATTAGTGGGGGAACGGAAGACCCCTCCGTTCCAAGTTCCCGCAAAGAGATCTGATCCTTTAACTGTAAGAGTCGGTACGGTAGTGGTAGTTAATCCGGTATTGAAAGAAGTCCAGTTGGTTCCATTATCAGTTGAATGAATTACACCACCTCCGTTATACCACCCGCCCGCATAAATGTCTGTTCCACAGGTAACTGCAAAACCGCGAACGAGTCCGCCGGCTACATTTGTCCAATTGATTGTATTGATATTGGATCGAAAAATACCGCCGTTCGTTCCTGCAAAAATATTTGTTCCTAAAATTGCAAAGCCGCGCACATCAAGATTTGATAAACCGGTATTTAGTTGAGTCCAGTTTGCTCCATTGTCGGTGGAGAGGAAAACTCCATCAAGAGTTCCTGCAAAGAGTTTGGTTCCGCTCGCAATGAGAGCTCGAACTTGAAGGTTTGTTAAACCGGTATTTACTTGAGTCCAGTTTGTTCCATTATCTGTGGTAAAGTAAACACCACCACCTTCAGTTCCCGCAAAAAAAGTAGTGCCGATAACTGCGAATGATTGAACTAACGGCATACCGGAATTAACAGTATTCCACGTTAATCCATTGTCGGTTGAACGAAAAAGTCCACCGGTAGTTCCCGCAAAAATGTCTGTCCCATTTACGGCAAAAGACCAAACAGAAAAAGTTGTGCTGATACTTGTATAATTCCAGTTTGAACCATTGTCTGTGGAGATTAGAGCACCATTTATTAATCCTGCAAAGAGGTTCCCGTCATTCCCAAAGACGATATTTACAGTTCCGTTGGCTAAGCCTGTAGGCACCCATTGTGCATTTGCAAAGCTCCCAAACAAAACGATAAATGAAATAAGAATGGCAGCGAATTTTATCTTGAACATTACTTTTATCCGTTCTTTAATTTTTTGCGGGTGACTATGCTCTGCATTTCGCCCTAGTTAATTTGTTCTATCTTAATTGAATAGGTGGTATTATTTATTTCAGCAGAATCATTTTTTTACTTTGAGAAAATTCTCCGGCTTTAATTGAATAATAATATATTCCACCAGCTAATTCTTTTGCGTCGAAAATGATTGCATAGTGTCCGGGATTTTTCTCCGCGTTTAATAATAACTTTATCTCTTTCCCTAGAATGTCGTACACGCTGATTCTAACAGAACTTGTTTTGGGAATGTCATAAGCTATAGTGGTTGAAGGGTTAAATGGATTTGGATAATTTTGATTCAGAGAATAATCGTTTGGAAATTGTCCAACTGAAACTTCAACAGTTTCGCTGTATTTAAATGTACCGTCATTGTCAAGTTGTTTAAGTCTGTATGAAAAACTCCCGGACAATACTGACTGATCAATGAAACTATATTCTTTTGGTGAATTGCTATTGCCATTTCCTTGCACAAATCCAACCACCTCCCACTTTCCACTTTCCACTTTTAACTTTTCACTTCTTTCTATCTCAAATCCATAATTATTGAGTTCAGTTGCAGTTTTCCAGTTTAGCTCTATTTTATCTTTTATAACAATTGCATTAAAGGAGACTAATTCAACCGGTAAAGCACCATTACAAAATGTTCCTCCACCACTATACGTTCCATTTACCGTAATTGTACCGGCACAAACATCTGCGCCATTCCCAACTTCAATGATTGTTCCCGTGCCATAAACAATAGAACTCTGGCAATAAAGCCAAGAAGAAAAAAATATAGTTAGTAAGAAAAATATTTTCGTTTTCATTTTGTCCCCAGACTCACTTTGGTCGTTTCATCGTTATTAGTTTTAAGCCTTTCTATTTCAGCTATTAATAAAGTTTGCATCTTCTCAAACTTGGTAAGTCTATCATTTAACTCAGCGGTTGTAATCTTTAGATTCTCATTAGCGACTTGAGCAACTTCGTTTTTAACTTTTAGCTGGTCATTTTCTTTTTTCAAATCCTGGATGGCTTTTACAATAATCGGCAAAAGATTACCGGCAGTTGCCTCTACTCTGTCTGGATTATCTTTTAAAACAAGATTTAACCATTCAACATTTTCGCTCATCTGCACGGTGTCAAGTTCTTGGGCTATAAAACCTGCAGTTGGAGTTTTCTGCATCTTGCTTCCGTCTGATGAATTGTTATTATACCATTCTCTTTTGTCCCAGTTGAAAAGTCTTGGTTTTAATTTCATCAAAAAATCTATGCCAAGTTTTAAGTCTCGAATATTCTTCTTATCTCTTGCATCGGAAAGAGAACTTATAGTTGAAGTATTACAACGGAGTGAAGTGACATAAAAATCACCCAGTGTAATTTGATTTGTAGCTGTTCCAGAACTTGCTTGGGCATCATATCCAAGTAAAGTTAGATTTGAACCCGAGCTAACATTGTTACCAGCTCCTGACCCGAATGCTGAATTCGAGTTACCCGTGCTGCCTATAAGAGTGCCTTCGCCGAACGCTGAATTTCTACTCCCGATAACGTTCGAGTAAAGCGCTTGTGTTCCGAATGCTGAATTATGGAATCCGGTTGTGTTGCTAACAAGTGTTTGTGGACCAAAAGCCTGGTTTCGGTTGCCGGTTGTAAGACTTATAAGTGATTGTGTCCCAAATCCCGAATTATAACTTCCTTGTTGGTTCGTTCCACTCATCGTAAAATTACCAGCACTTGTCCCAATAAAAGTATTGAAACCGTCTGTTCCGGATGCAGTATAGTCATGTATAAATCTTTCTGCGCCTTTATATATCACTCCTATCGTTGAGCCGGTAGTGTATGGCAAAGACATACTCTTATTTAATGTTACGTACCCTGTCGATTGGGCGAGAGTGAAAAATGTAGTTGAACCATCTTTAATAATAAATGAACCGCTTGAACCAAGGGTATTTGTAATGCTCTGGCTAAAAGTTGATGAGCCAAGCATCGCCATCAATAAAATGATGGATAATTTTGTTTTCATTGTGTGTATCCTTTTTGAATTTATAGTAATCATTGTATGCGATGTTTTCTGTATAGTCAGGTGCGATTGATTTGAACATATTTTATTAAACATTATATTATTTCACCGTTTCTTATCGTAATTGAAGTCTTGTTCTTCAGTTTTTTGAGAGATGATTTTAGTTGTTCTATTTTATCTGATGGAACATTCGGGTCTTTTTCCAGATCGGCAATTGCTTCTTCAATAGATTTGAATTCTTTTATGTTAGCATTACTTGCATCCTTCTTTATAATTAAAAGAGGTGCAGACTTAGCATGCTTTTTTATAAATAATCTCATCAGCATTTTTAGAAAATTCACTTTGTTGTCTTTAATTTTGATCGAAAGCTATCTACAATGTGAGGACACATCAATAGCTAACAAGCTTAAGGTATGTTTCAGTAAGTGAACGGTCGGTAATTGTGAACTATCGGCAAGTTAAAAGACGAGCATTACTCAGAGTTGATCATTTTATAGAGATGGGGAGGAAGCGAAATTATCACTTCCGTTCCGTGTGAGTTGTCATTGAGGTTACTTAGATCATCAAGTATGATCGGTTTGGGGATCTCCATTTTTGCGCTCAGTAACCGGAGGCGTTCTTCAATAATTTGTATCCCTTTGGAAATATGGTCCTCTTTTTTGTTCTTTTTTGCTGCGTTAATCCCGATGCCGTTATCGGTAATTCGAATTATTAACGATCGGCAGATCACCGAATCAATATCCACATCTTCGAACGAAAATGAAATGGTTACTTTCCCTTTAATACCGGAATTAATTATTCCATGCCATAGGGTATTTTCCACAAATGGTTGAATGATCATATTGGGAATCATAAGCGCATCGATATAAACATCAGTGGTTGTGATGATCTCATAAGAAAATTGTTCTTGAAATCTCAGTTTTTCAAGTTCAAGATATAGTTTAAGCCGGTTGATTTCTTCAGATAAAAGAATAAATCCGCTTCCTGCCGTATCAAGATTTTTTCTAATCAACTTAGCCATCATGGCTATGTAATCATTCGCCTCTTCGTTTCTCCGGCTGTTGATGAGATACTGAACAGAATTGAGTGAGTTAAAAATAAAATGGGGATTCATCATTGCCGAAAGCGCCTGATGTTTAAGTTCATTTATTCTCTCCGTTAGCTCCAATTCTTTTCGGATCTTTTTATTATTCAATTTCAATCGAGCAATTATTACGAAGACCAGAACGCTCACTAATACAGTAATTAATAATAGATCAAACCAAATTGTCTCGATAAAACGGGGGAGGACACGGAAGGAAAGAAAATATGGTTTGCTCCAATCACTGTTCTGCGATTTAGCCATGATCTGCAGTTTATAATTCCCGTGCTTTAGAGAAATCAAATCAAGAAAATCATGATCTGTTTCCGTCCACTCACCATTCAAATTATATTTATATTTTATAGAACCGGGTGAAGAATAACTTAGTGCTTTAAAATCAATATAAACATGTTCATGCCCGGGTTCGAATTCGAGATTATCGTAGTTTGTAAATACAGAATCGCCGGCTTTAATAGTTATAATTTTAAGTTCTAGAGGAGAGGGGACATAACTGTCGAATTGCTCAACATCAAGTAAGGAAAGGCCGTTACTTGTTCCGATGTAAAGTACGTTTTTCCTGGAGTCATATTCAAGCGAGAATATTTCGTTTGAAGGAAGACCGGTTTCCCGGTTAAGTAGTTTTATCGAATTTCCGTCAAGCAAAAAAAGTCCTTTCATATTGCCGATCCAGAGTCGATGTTTATTATCTGAAACAAGTGAAGTGGAAGATGAAAGATCATAACCCATAAAATTGCTGAAGCTGGTTATCGAATCATTTTTTA
Source organism: Ignavibacteriaceae bacterium (assembly GCA_041671545.1). Taxonomy (GTDB): domain Bacteria; phylum Bacteroidota; class Ignavibacteria; order Ignavibacteriales; family Ignavibacteriaceae; genus UBA1563. Next base: position 252,935 of record JBAZBI010000004.1, on the reverse strand, counting down.
GATTATAACGGGCAATCCCCTTTTCGCCGGCAAACCAGACGTCGTTTTTATCTGATTGAAAGATCGAATGTATTCTCGAATTTAATATATTATTTGAGGTGAAAAAGGTTCTCTTCCATTTTGAGACGTCGTTCGAAGTAACAGAAAATTTGCATAAACCTAAGCTTGTACCTACCCAAATATTATTTTCTGAATCTTCAAATATTTGGTTTACCCGGTTTGCCTTTGAGCTATCTCCAAACACTTGTAAAATAGACGATTGATAATTTTTGTCATTAAATTCTCTTTGTACTTTTATGGAATTTACCCTCGTTCCGAATAAAAATAATCCGCTTTTTAACTTACAGAAAGACAATCCTTCAAACACGTGCACTTTTATTCCTTTATAAGAAATAGTTACTAAAGCATTTTTTCCCGAGGCGCTGTTGACAAAAAACTCATTATTGTAATTCTGAATAGAGTAGATATAATCAATTATCGTCTTTCCCGTATTGTTATTTATTTGGTCAAATCTCCCGTTTTCTAAAACATTGATACCGGTAAAAGTGCCAAGCAGCAATTTCCCGGATTTTTCTTTTGCAATGGAATAAACGTTATTACTACTTAAACCGTCTTTTTCGTTGAAACTTTGCACATAAAGATTGTTAATACAGTACACACCTTTACCAAAGGTGCTTATCCAGATGTTACCTTCACTATCTTCAAAGTAATGATTTACAAGAGTTTTCTGCAAGTCCATTTTACTGCCGACATCAATAATTTTGTTCGAACCATTCGGAATCAAATAAAAACCTTTGTTCATAATTGAAAACCAGATGTTCTTATTTCTGTCTCTCAAAATTGCAACTACATCATTGTTGCCGGCTATATTTATTTTATGCTTTCCAACTACGTTATTGTTTTTTATTTCATAGATGATACCCTTTGTGCCGATAAAATAACCTCCGTTTTTATCGTTTGTGAGACAATAAACATCAGCATCCGGGAAACCATTTACATGAAGTTTGGAAAGAGTTTCGTCTTTTAAATTGAATAGTCCTTTTGTTGTTAAAGCTAACAAAGTACCATCCGGTAATAGTTCTAATTTATTTACTAACGCGGGGAAAGTGTTGATACCACCGGTAAATAACCCGGTAGATTTTTTATCACCGATTATATTTATACTTCCCCAACGACTATATGCGAAAAATTTCTGCTCATTTTTATTCGAAGGAACGAGCATTAAATATGATAACGCAAAACTTTTTCCAGCAATATCGCTGCAATAGTTTTCAATTCGACCGTTTCTAAAAACGTTAATTCCTTTTTCAAAATTACCAATGTATAATTCACCTTCATTTCCTTCTGCAAGAGAGATTATTGAATTGGAATTGAGACCGTCATTCGTCCTGAAATTTGTAAAATGTTTTCCATCGAACTTGCTCAGGCCATTGGCAGTTCCGAACCAGATAAATCCATCTTTATCTTGAATAATATCATAAACCGTTGAAGAAGCCAAACCATCTGATGAAGTGTAATGGTAAAATGAAGGAGTTTGAGCATGAATTTGGAGACTGAAGAATAAAAGGGAAATGAAACGGATGCAGAATAATTTATTCTTGGACATAATTAAACTACATGCAGCAGAGATTTTATTTTATGAATAAATGAAGCTGTTTTTCTACGGGAGATTTCAACTTTGCTTCCGTCAATCATGGTAACTAAATTTCCGCTTAGATTGGAATAATCTTTAATACATTTCAAATTGATCAGATGCGATTTGTGAATCCTAAAAAATAAATCTTTTGGTAGAGTATCTTCAAAATCTTTTAGTGTGCGAGTAATAATTTTATTCTTCCCTTCTTTTAGAATTACTTTTGTATAACATCCGTCTGCCTCAATCCGAATGATATCATCAATAACCAGTACTTCAAAACCATGAGATGCAGGCAGAACTAACTTTTTCGATTCATGGACTGCTTCAACTTTTAGATTCTTTTGCTTATCAAGCAAAAGTTTTTTTACTGTCTGTTTTAATTCCTTAATATTTACTGGTTTTAAAAGATAGTCTAAAGCACCAGCTTTTACTGCATTAATTCCAAACTCCTCGTGTGCGGTAACAAAGACAACACGAAATTTAGGATTGGTATATTCATCAATAAAATCAAATCCGTCGAGTATTGGCATATTAATGTCAAGAAAAACTATTTCGGGGTTATGGATGCGGACAAGTTCTTTCGCGTTAACTACGGAATCAGCCAATCCTAAAATTTTTATTTCAGGACAATATGTTTCGCATATTGTTTTAAGATTTTCTCTTCCGTGGAGTTCATCGTCCACAATAATTGCGGTAAGTGAGTCTAATTCTCTTTTTGTATGCATGGTCGAATGAATTAATGTTTGTAATAATTCAGAATCTTAACCTAAACATAGCACAAAAAAAGAAATTAGCTTACCCAATTATAAATATTTGCATCGATCACAAAATTCCAATTGACTTTAAATCATTTAAATTTTATGTTCTCATAAGTTGTTCTCTACTATTTGATAAATCATTTTGAATGATACTCCATTCGTGTAATAACTAAGAAAAGTCATTGAGGAAAACAATGATCCTTTATGAAAGTGATTCGGCAATATTATCTTTTGATTCTTCTATTCCTTGTTTGGAATTGATAGTTAAACAAGGATTCCACACCAGTAAAGCATTTAAAAAATGTCATAAGGTAGCTGTTGAAAAATTTATCGAATTGAAGCAAGAATATCCTGATCTTGGAATTTTTGTGGATGCACGGGATTTATTTGAATTAAAATCGAGTGAAATGGATTGGCTTGCAGAGAAAATATTTCCAAAACTTGAGGAAGCAGGATTAACTAAAAAAGCATTTCTTTATTTTGACACTGAAGCAGGGAAAACAATTTTAGCCAGATATAAGGATAAACTTAGCGGAAGTAAAATCATATTGAATGAGTTCAGATCTTTTAAAGAAGCTAAAACATGGTTGAAAGAACACAAATGCAAAGACATGGAATAGTGCTGTAAACTATCGGAATCAACAAACTTTCTCTTCCTCCTAAGAAACGTCAGTTAATTATTTAGGAAGATATTGAAGATAAAAATTTATTTAGCCGCGTTATTATTTCTCCCTTTGAATCTCTTTTCTCAAAGTTATTCGCCCGGTGATAATGAATTATTGTTAATGCCAACCGCTTACACTATGCCGGAAAAAAATTCCTATTTTTCTGATTATGAATTGTTGCTGCTTAATTATTCGTATGCAGTTACCTCTTCAACACATCTCAGCGCGTTTAGCTTTTTCCCGGTAACGACTCAATTTTATGAATCTTTTACAATGGGATTTAAACAGAAAGTAATCACTTATAATTCGGTTCAAAATTCCATCTATGGAACATATACTCCCAAAGGAAGCGCTTTTTCTCTTGGTGATGTGGTGAGTATCGCAGATGGAAAAAATAGTTTTCATTTTAGTGTGGGATATGTTAGAGTTGCAGAAGATGCGAAACCATTTATCGTTTTTATGGCGGGATTAAGAATAGACCCTTCTGAAAAAACATCACTCATGCTTGAATATGAAAATGTAAGTTCAACGTACGAAGAGGGAAATGCGGGAATGCTTAGTATTGGATTAAGAATCCGCTCAACAAATATGTCTTGGGAAATTGCCGGAATGCGCCCGCTTAATTATACGGGCGAATTACTTTTCATTCCGTTATTGAAAGTCGGTTATTATTTTAACTGATATTGAAAATTATTTTAAAAATTCCACTTAAATCCTAAAGTCGGGTTTATCTGCACTTCAGTTTTGCCGGGGATAAAATTATTACTTATTTCAACTTCTCCACCTAGGGCGAGATGATTTCCAAAGTTCACCCAAAGTTGAGGTTCACTTAAAAAAACAAAATTACGTGAATCGGTAGCAAAGTTTTTTGTGGACCAGATATCGAAAAATCCTGTGAAATTAATTTTCCCATCCATGATCGGGATAAACCAGACGCCAGTGAGTTGTACATCGCTCCCTTCAGAAAAATAATCTTTCCTGTAAAGTAAGTCAGTATTTAAAACGAAAAGCCCGAGATTGATCGGATAACTTAATCCCGCAAGCCAAACGTGTCCAAGTGGACCCCAAGGCGCCGTTCCATCATTGTATTGCAACGTTGCGGAAATGTTTTTTATAGGAAGCGGGAGGGTGATATAGCGGGCGATTTCAAAATATCCGAGTGAAGCGCTTTTATTTCCCGGATGGTTAAAATCGAAATCGACAAACCAGAATGTAGCACCGTATTCATCGGTTTTAAACATCTCAAAAGTCGATGTAACATATTTTCTATCCTTGCCAAAATCGTAGTTAAGCTGCAAGTTTTGGGCAAGAGTAGAAAAGCTTAAAAGAACAACGATGAGCAGTATTCCTTTTTTCATTTGATCCTCTTTGTGATTTGTGAATTCTATTTTTGTAATAACGAGAGTTTCTCTGCAAAGTCGTCGGCAAGTTTTCTTATCATTTCACTTACTTCAAAATTATTTGTTGCCCGGTTGTAAGTGTCTGCCATTTTTAGAAACGTTTGGTGGAAGAGAATATTCATATTTTCAACCAGCATTTGGTCGGTCCAAAGGTCAATCCCGAAGGTTAATTTCTCTTCTTTGTCCCAGAGCGAAAGCATCATTGCATCAGCTACTTTTTCGCCGTCAAACCCGGCATCATCAGCTTGCCAGGAAATGATTTGGGGAACTTCATGTTCGTCAAGTTCTATATTCAGAATAATTTTTGATTTTTTGCTCATTGTACAATTTCAATTGGTGTATTTTATGTTTAAAAACAAGTGTTAGGTACTAAAATTTATCAGAAGAATAACACTTAATTTTTTTATATTGACAAAATAAAAAATAAATCATAGGAAAAAAATTGAAACAGACTGTTTTACTCATAATAAGTTCATTAATTCTCTATTCTTGTGGAGAAAAAATTTCAAAATCCACTGATTTGAAATCTACTAAAGAAAAGGCAAGTTACAGCATCGGATTTAGAATTGCGAAAGATTTTAAGTCGAACAAACTTGATGTTGATTCCGAAATAGTTGCAAAAGGATTCAAAGACGGATTGTATGGCAAGCAACTTCTTACAGACGAACAAATAAACAAAGTGTTGATGGATTTTCAACGCGAGATGTATGAAAAGAAAATGAAAGAAGCTCAAGGTTTAAGCAGCCAAAACAAAAAAGATGCTCAAACTTTTCTTGCTCAAAATAAAACCAAACCGGGAATACAAACCACATCCAGCGGATTGCAGTATTTGGTGGTTAAATCCGGTAACGGTCCTTCGCCGAAAGCAACAGACAAAGTTAAAGTTCACTATATCGGAAAATTACTCAATGGGACAGAGTTCGATAATTCTTATAAAAGAAATCAACCTGCGGTGATTCAACTTAATTCTGTGATTAAAGGATGGACCGAAGCATTGCAATTGATGAAAGTCGGCGATACTTGGAAATTGTTTATCAGTCCTGATTTAGGATACGGCGATTCGGGTGCCGGAGAAGTAATTCCTCCCGGGTCACTTTTAATTTTTGATGTTGAACTTGTAGGAATAGAAAAATAATTCTCTGAAGGAATTTGGTATGAAAAAATATTTGTTAAGCTTTTTCGTAATTCTTTTTGTATTCTCAACTCCATTTCAGGCGCAGCAGAAAATAACTGCACCTGATTGGAGTTATGACCAAACAATCTACGAAGTAAATTTACGGCAGTTTACTCCTTCGGGGACAATTAAAGAATTTCGTTCTCATCTTCCTCGTTTAAAAGAACTTGGAGTTGGAATTCTCTGGTTCATGCCGCTTCATCCGATTGGTGAAATAAACAGAAAAGGAACGCTTGGCAGCTATTATTCTGTTAAAGATTATTATGGACTTGATGCATCATTAGGAACAAGGGAAGAATTTAAATCCTTAGTTAAAGAAATTCATAAACTTGGGATGCATGTAATAATCGACTGGGTTGCAAACCATACATCGTGGGACAATGATTTAGTAAAAAAACATCCTGAATTTTACACAAAAGATTCAATCGGCAAATTTATTCCGCCGGTTGCCGATTGGGCTGACGTTATTGATCTGAATTTTGAGAATAAAGAATTATGGAACTACATGTCCGGCGCGATGGAATACTGGTTAGATGAATACAACATCGACGGTTTCCGGTGCGACGTTGCCGGAATGGTTCCCAACGAATTTTGGAGTTACCTCTATCCTAAATTAGCAGCTCATAAAAAAGTTTTTATGCTCGCTGAAGATGAAAGTCCAGTTAATCATACGACTGCTTTTGATATGACCTATTCTTGGGACATGTATCATGTTTTCAACGAAATTGCGAAAGGGAAGAAACCCGTTTCGGAAATCTTTCAACAGCTTCAAAAAGAAAAAGGGAAATATGTTCCTCATGCATTCCGCATGAGATTTATTACCAATCATGATGAAAATTCATGGAACGGAACTGAGTTTGAGCGGCTTGGAGACGGCGTGAAAGCATTTTCCGTTTTATCATTTACTTTGCCGGGAATGCCGCTTTTATATAACGGGCAAGAAGCCGAATTGACCAAACGGTTGAATTTTTTTGAGAGAGATCCGATCACCTGGAAAAAATCCAATCTCTTTCAGTTCTTTAAAAAACTCATTCAGTTAAAAAAAGATTTTTCTGTATTAGATGCGGGAGGAAAAGGCGCTTCAGTTGAAGAGGTGAAAAATTCATCTTCTGATAAAGTCGTCTCCTTTGTTCGAGGTTACGGAAAAGAAAAAGTGTTTATTGTCGCGAATCTTTCTAAAGAAAACGTAAACGTTGATTTTACATCCGCACCTGAATTGAAAAACGGAAAAGATTACTGCACTAAGAAAAAAGTAAAAATCGAGAAAACCTTTTCAGTTGAGTTGAAGCCGTGGGACTACAGGATATTTACAAGTAAATAAGTTATTAAGGAAATTCTAAAATTTTAATGAATCAGAAATTTGAAGCGGTAATCGGGTTAGAAGTTCACGCGCAGCTTTTGACAAATACAAAAATATTTTGCGGATGCTCAACAAAATTTGGAAACGAACCTAACAGCAACGTTTGTCCCATCTGTTTAGGGCATCCCGGTGTACTTCCTGTGTTGAATAAAAAAGTTGTGGAGTATGCGGTGCTGATGGGGTTGGCGACAAAATCAACAATAAACAGAAACTCAATCTTCGCACGGAAAAATTATTTTTATCCTGATCTGCCCAAAGGTTATCAAATCTCTCAATTCGAAAAACCAATTTGTGAATTCGGCTCCGTTGAAATCGAAAAGAAGGACGGGACGAAAAAAAATATCGGTATCACCCGTATTCATATGGAAGAAGACGCCGGCAAATCGATCCACGATAGGGGAACGACCACCAGCATTGACGTGAACCGATGCGGTGTTCCGCTTTTGGAAATTGTAAGCGAACCTGACATGCGAACATCCGAAGAAGCATATCTCTATCTTTCAAAGATCAAACAGCTTGTACAATATTTGGAAATTTGCGATGGCAATATGGAAGAAGGTTCTCTCCGCTGCGACGCAAATATTTCCGTTCGTCCTTTTGGTCAAAAAGAACTCGGGACAAAAGTTGAAATTAAGAACATGAATTCATTCAGAAATGTAGAGCGTGCCATTAATTTTGAAATCAACCGTCAGATCGAATTGATTGAAGACGGCGGAAAGGTAATTCAGCAAACTCTTTTGTGGGATGCTGATGCAAACGAAGCATACTCAATGCGAAGCAAAGAGGAAGCGCATGATTACCGTTATTTCCCCGATCCCGATTTGGTTCCGATTGAAATTAATAACGAGTGGTTCGATGAATTAAAGGCAGAAGTTCCTGAACTACCGGATGCCAAACATGAACGATTTATGAACGATTTTCATCTTCCGGTTTATGACGCAGGAGTACTTACACAGACAAAAGAGCTCGCCAACTATTTTGAGCAAGTTGCAAACGTAACAAATGATTACAAAGCGGCGTCTAACTGGGTGATGGTGGAAGTATTAAAAGTTCTGAACGAACAAAAAATTGATGTTAAAGACTTTTCGATTACTCCGCAAAATCTTGGCGGACTAATAAATCTCATTCAGCATGGAACGATCAGCGGGAAAATTGCAAAAGATGTTTTTGCGATAATGTTGGAGACGAAACAGACTGCGGAAGAAATTGTAAAAGAAAAAAATCTTATTCAAATTTCCGATACTTCTGAAATTGAGAAGATAATTCAACAAATATTTGACGCAAACGAAAATCAAGTAAAAGAATTTCTTGACGGGAAAGAAAAAGTTTTTGGATTCTTTGTGGGGCAAACGATGAAAGCCACAAAGGGCAAAGCGAATCCGCAAGTAGTTAACGATCTGTTAAAGAAAAAATTTGAATCACTTAAACAATAAAGAAAGTACGAATGGACATACAACCTGAAAATGAATCTCCTGAAACTGGACTGCAAAAACTTAAAGCAGTTACCGACAAAATTCTTCATCCCTTTGGAAAGAAAGTAAGAAAAGCCCCTGAAACATTTACGGAGAAATTTATTGAATTTTTTCGTTCTCTTTTTTCTGCAGCAATTGCGGCATTATTTATCATAACTTTTTTTATTCAGAACACCCGGATTCCAACCGGATCAATGGAAGACACGATTCTTGTTGGAGATTTTATTCTTGTAAATAAATTTGTTTACGGACCAAGTTCACCTAAATATATCCCTTTTACTGAAATTGAAATTCCATATTTCACAATGCCGTTCTTCAAGTTTAAAGATCCGCATCATGGTGATATTGTAGTGTTCGAGTATCCGGGCAATAAAGAACAATTACGTGCCGATGAAAGAATTCCGGGATTGCCGATTCCCGAAGAACAAATTGCGATGAATGTAAATTATGTAAAACGATGTATCGGTTTACCTGGCGATACTCTTGAAGTTCGTGATAAAGTTGTTTTTGTGAACGGGAAAGAATTCTGGATACCTCCTTACATAAAATATTTGTCGCCTTATCCGCTTCCGAAAGATAGAATTAACACGCAGATATTTCCAAAAGGGAAATTATGGAACGAGGACAATTATGGTCCACTTGTAGTTCCTAAGAAGGGAATGACTATTCCAATAACTGTTGCAAACGTTGAAGAGTGGAGAACTATTATTGATAGAGAATTTGCTGCAAGAGTAATTGAAGTGAATGGTGAAACCATTACTTTAAAAGGAAAACCAATCTCGTCTTACACTTTTCAAAAAGACTATTACTTTATGATGGGTGACAACAGAGATGATTCTGCCGACTCACGTTTCTGGGGATTTGTTTCCCGTGATATGGTTGTTGGCGAAGCGTTTATGTCTCTATTCTCATGGGATAGAGAAATTCCATTCTCTGAACTGTTCCGGTTGATCGGTTCGATTAGAACTGATAGGATATTAAAATTAATTCATTAAAAAACAAGTTCTGTCTCGAAATTTAATATTAACATAATTTGGATTTTGTGAGTTCTATTTATAATATTGCTCTGGTAATTTTAACTATTAACAAAATGAGGTACACAATGAAGGTCAAATACATTATTGGGGTGATAGCGTTTATCTTGTTCTTCTCTCATGCAACATTTGCTCAATTTTCTTTATCCGGGACTGTTTCAGACCGCGAAAATAATGAAAAACTTATTGGTGCTGTTGTGACTGTTAAAGCACTCGGCTTAGGTGCTGTTACAAACGAGAAAGGTGAATATAGAATTGAAAATTTACCTAAGGGAACCTACGAGGTTGCAGTAGCCTACATCGGCTATGTTGCGCAACTAAAGAATTTCAATGTCAATAACAATTTGGTTGTTGAATTTAGCTTAAATTCAGCCGGTGTTCTTCTCGGGGAGACGGTTGTTAAAGGTACAAGAGCTGTATTACGTGAAACTCCAGTGGCTTTTACTGAAGTTGAAGGTGCCGCATTGGAGTTTAAATTAGCCTCAAGAGATGTTCCACAAATGTTGATTACTGTTCCAAACGTCTATTCGTCGGTTGGTGGTGGTGGAGCAGGTGATGCAAATTTATATGTTAGAGGTTTTAATCAGAGGGACATCGCTATCATGATCAACGGTGTGCCGGTAAATGATATGGAAAATGGTTGGGTTTATTGGTCAAATTGGGCTGGTTTAGGTGATGTAACATCAAGTATCCAGGTTCAAAGAGGTTTAGGCGCATCTCCCTATTCAGTTAACTCGATTGGCGGCGTAATTAATATTACAACTCTAGGAGTCGGGTCAAGAAAAGAATTTGTTCGATACAAATCTGAATTTGGATCAGACAAACTTGAAAAATCAACAGTCGCATTTGGGACTAATTTTGGCTCAAACATTGGGATGACTGCTTTGTTTTCAAGAAAAAAATGGGATGGTTATGTACAACAAACCCCATTAGATGAATTTACATACTTCTTCTCCATAGGCGGAGTTTGGAGTAATCATTCTTTAGAATTTTCTGCAGTTGCTTCTCCTCAAGAACACGGACAGAGATTTTCAAGACAATCCATCGCTACTTGGAACACACGCGGATTTAATTTTAATGCAAATTATGGTTTATTAAATAATGAGGTGGTTTGGGAAGGATACAATAAATTTCATAAACCACAATTTAACCTGAACTGGAACTGGCAGATTTCTAAAGCTACGACACTTTCCAATGTTGCTTACGTTTCAATAGGCAATGGTTGGGGAACCGGATCAATTGGAAGTAATTACACTCGTAGAGTTGATGGAACTATTGATTGGGACGCTGTTTATGCAAAAAATACAACTACCATCGATACGCTCTATAGCAAGACCCAAAAGAAATCTGTAACTGCCTTAAGACATTCTGTAAATAATCATTTTTGGGTTGGTATCTTATCAACCATCAAACATCAATTAAATGAAAATATCAACTTAAACTTTGGTATCGATGGAAGATATTATAAGGGTGAGCATTACAGAGAAATTTCTAACCTTATTGGTGGTGATTATTACTTAGATAAATCAAATAAAAATAATCCGGCAAACATGGCGAAAATCGGTGATAAAGTTGCTTACTACAACGATGGTTTAGTAAGACAAATCGGTGGATTCGGACAAGCAGAATATAAAGAAGGGAAGATAAGTACTTTCTTAAACGTTTCGCTTTCTAACACTGGTTTTAATAGAATCGATCATTTTAATTTCTTAGAATCTGATCCCTTAAGAGAAACAGGTTATTCCAGTTTTATGGGTTATACCCTCAAAACAGGTCTTAACTTTAATATTGATGATCACAACAGTATTTTTGGAAACGTTGGATATTTTTCACGTGCACCGATCTTTGATAATGTTTTCAATTTTGCTAATAACAAATATCAAGATATTAAGAACGAAAAAATTCTTGGTATTGAAGCTGGGTATAATCTCAACACTCCAACTCTTGCAGTTATGGCTAATGGTTATTACACAAGTTGGAAAGATAAAGCTATCAGCCGTTCTGTAACAAACCCAACTACGGGAAACACCTTTTACTACAACTTAACAGGTGCCGCTCAATTACACGTTGGTGGTGAACTTCAAGCTATCTGGAAAGCAGATAAAAAACTAGAAGTTGAAGGTTCGTTTTCATATGCTCAAAATAAATTTAAAAACGATGTAACTGCAATTATTGCTCCTGAGGATGATCCAACTAAAGAAACGAAAGTTAATTCTTATGTAGATGGTTTATATGTTGGTGATTTTCCAATGACGAATGCTTCTCTACAGTTTACTTATACAGAAAATCTTTCTAACGGAACTACCTTCTATTTCAATCCTATTTATAGTTTCCATGGAAGATTCTATTCCTTCTTCAATCCTGATCAAAGAACTAATATCAATGATAGATCACAATCATATAGATTGCCTGATTACTATATTTTAGATTTGCATGCAGGATTTGATTTCTTGTTTACGGAAATGTTTTTCAAAAAGTTAAATGTTGGTTTACACATGTTCAATGCTCTCAACAATTTAGATTATATTGTTGATGGACAAGATGGCTCTGACCATTCAAAGAATACCGCACTGGTATTTATGGGAAGAAGTCGCTGGTATAATTTTAGTCTAACATTTGACTTTTAGTCCATTTCTTCACTCAAAGGCGAGGTTAACTCGCCTTTTTTTTTGAGCTATAAATGAAAATTCTCTCGCTCGATTACGAAAAATATTCACTGCAAAACGGTTTGGAAGTGATTCTTTATCAAGATGCTTCACTCCCGATCGCTGTTGTAAATCTATGGTACAACGTTGGCTCAAGTTGCGATCCACAGAACAAAACCGGACTTGCGCATCTCTTCGAACATATGATGTTCCAGGGTTCCAAGCATGTTAAAAAGGGTGAACATTTTAAATTTATTCAAGACAATGGCGGAACGCTTAATGCATCCACAAGTTTTGATGTAACAAATTATTTTGAAAAAATTCCTTCCGACTTTCTTGAAACCGCGCTGTGGCTTGAATCCGACCGGATGGGATTTTTTCTTGAAGCTTTAACCGATGAAACGCTGACGAATCAAATTGATGTTGTGAAGAACGAAAGATTGGAACGATATGATAATCAACCGTACGGATTAACCTGGGAAAAAGTTTTCGGTCTGCTCTTTGCCGAAAATCATCCGTACCACGCACCAACGATCGGATACATGAATGATATTTTATCTTACACTCAAAAAGATGTGAAGGACTTTTTCAATGCGTATTATCAGCCTCGAAATGCTTCTTTAGTTATTGCCGGAGATTTTGAAATAGAAAATGCTAAAGAATTAGCGGACAAATATTTTGGTGGGATTAATTCTTCCAAGGATGTTCCTCAATTAAATTTTGAAGTGAGTGAATTTGTAGAATCGAAAAGTGAAATTGTTTTCGATTCCGTTAGTCTGGAAAAAATACTTCTCGTCTGGAAAACTGAAAAAATCTTTCACGGAAATAATTTTGCTCTGGATATTTTATCGGATATACTTACCGGTTCAAAAAACGGAAGGCTACATAACATCTTAGTTCTCAAACGGGAACTTGCATTACAAGTTTCTGCTTTTCAATATTCAGGGAGGTATGGTGGATTTTTCTGCATTTCGGCAACGGCAAAACCTGGGAAGTCTTTAGATGAAATTAAAAAAATTATTCTTGCAGAATTGGATGAACTTTTTGCCAGTGATGTTACAACCGAAGAATTGATCCGTTCAAAGAACGGAATTAAAGCCAATTTTATATATGGAATGCAAAGCCTGGATTCGGTTGCAAATCATCTAAACCATTATAATTTTTATTTAGGTGAACCAAATTATTTTTCAAATGAACTGACCCTTTATGAAAGTGTTGAGAAAGAATCGGTGAAAAGTTGTGCTAAGTATTTTAATAAATCACATATTGACCTCCGTTTTGTTCCAAAAGAAAAGGAAGGAAAGCTATGATGATATTGGATAGAACAACACCGCCGCAAATTGTTGAACAAACAAAATTTCATCTCCCCCAAATTCAGCACATCGTTTCTGAAAGCGGAATGAAGGGATTGTTCATTCAAAAAACAAAACTACCGATGGTGCAATTCACGCTGATTATTTCAAGCGGAAGTGTACTTGAGGATGCAGGGAAGAGTGGACTCGCTAATCTCACTGCTATTTTGATTGATGAAGGTGCCGGTGGATTAACATCTCTTGAGTTGAACAATCAATTTGAAATGCTCGGTTCATCGATTCATATTTCAATCAACCATGAATTTATGTATTTCACTTTGGTTTCGCTTGAAGAAAAATTCGGAGAAACTCTTGCGTTGCTAAATAAAATACTTAACAAACCTCACTTTGAAGAAAAAGAATTTCTCCGTGAAAAGAGCAAAGTACTCGCGCAACTTATGCAGATAAATGATGAGCCCGACACTATCGCCGATAAAATCTTTGAAGAAAAAGTTTTCGGAAGTGAAAACAAACTCGGACATTTTAATTTGGGAAAAGAAAAAGATGTTGAATCGTTGACGAATGAAGATGTAATAAATTTTTACCATTCTCACATAGCTTCCGATAAAGCAGGATTTATTTGTGCCGGTTCTCTTAGTTCTGAAGATCTCAAAAAATATGTAAATCAGTTTGTAGATAATTTTGGAATCGCCAAAACTGCACCGGTTCCGGAATTCATTTCACCAATAAAAAAACGTCGTATGTACTTTGTACATAAAGCGGATGCACAGCAAACAGAAATCCGCATCGGGAATCTTTCCGATAAAAGAAGTAATGGTGATTTTTATGCTAAGACCGTGATGAATACTATTCTTGGCGGACAATTTAATTCGCGCATCAACTTTAAGCTGCGGGAAACAAAAGGTTTTACATATGGGGCAAGTTCCCTTTTTTCTTATCGGAAGGAGAAGGGCTATTTTTTGTTAACAACTTCTGTTCAAGCGGAACACACTATTGAAGCGGTTCAAGATATTTTATACGAGCTTAATCAAATAAAAGAAACGATCACAACTGATGAACTTGAAGCGGCAAAGCTTTCGATCATAAGAAGATTTCCAAGCAATTTTGAAACATATTACCAGCTTGCTTCGGGATTGAACACTTTATATATCTACAATCTTCAACCTTCATACTTCAATGAATACCTTTCAAATATTCGTTCTGTAACAGTTGATGATGCGTTGAACGCCGCAAAGAAACACATTCTTGATGAGGAAATTATTGTTGTACTCGTTGGAGACAAAACTCAATTTGCCGGTAAGCCGGTTGATTTTAATTTTAATGAAGTGATTGAATTAAACGAAAGTGGTGACGTCTCTATTTCTCTTTAATCTGTTGTACCGCAACAGATGAAGGAATGAACCGGATACCTCTTTTTTTAAGGTTTTTAATTTTTTCCATCAAATTGTAAAAATGATTTGCTCGAAGAATAATAAGTCTAACCTCGCCGGTGGTTAAATTTTCAGCAATATTAAAAAGACTTCTTTCCAATTCATCCTCTTTTACCTCAGAAAGATTTGTAAATGAATTTGACGAGAAGAGATTGTATTTTCGCTTTGTGAATTCCTTCCTGACTTTTTCATAAGCGTAAGAAGTTAAAAGGGTTGATTTTTGATCCACAAAGAAAAAATTATTTCTGGGATAATATCGCAGCAAAGAATTTATCGCAAGTTTATTCCGAACGATCGGAAAATTTTCTGCAAGAATAAATTCTGAATTTGGACTTGAGGCTGTCAAATTAACTATATATTCTTTCTTAGCGGTTAAAACTGTTTTGGTAAACTCTGCACTTTCTTTTTTCGGTTCTAAGAGAAACGCAAATGATTCCGGTTCTTTCAACAATTTATTTGATTCTTCTCTTGTAAGATTTTCATAATTTGAAAGAGCAAAAGCAAGGCTTCCATTATCACGGTGAAGGGAAGAATCCTGGATCAATTCTGTGTAAAATTTTTCTTTTTCTCCCGAAGAAATTTCCAACAGTGATTTTTTATTCAACGCCAGTTCGACGGAAGAAATCTTTACATCCTTTTCTCTAAAATTTCTAAATACACTCTGAAGAAAAACCGGAACAGGAACATCATAAGGGAGTGTTAAGCGGTAAGTAAATAATAACGAGTCCTCCTTTTTCTTTGGCGATTTTATCTTTACCAAAAATTCATCACCCAAATAAAATTCCGCAACACTTTTATGAAAGAGAGAATTAATCTCAGTTGCGGTCAACCGTGGTGCATTATTGCTAACTTCTTTTGTAGTAAAAAAAGAGAGAATAATATTTAGCGATAAAAGAAAAATTGCGAGAGCAAATAAGAGCAGAAAAACTGTGCGAAATTTTCTATCCTGGGGCTTGAACTGAAGTGGTGAATTTTCTGCGATCATTTATGAGTAAAGTCCGGTTTCCGTTTTTGTAAAAACGCTGATGTCCCTTCTTTAAAATCTTCTGTTCCTGTTGTCAGTGCAAAGAGGGAAGCTTCGTAAGTTTCACCCTGGCTCTGCGGCAATTCTTTTACCGATTGAATTGCTTTAAGAGCAAGGCGGACAGCTTGAGCAGGTTTTGCAGCAATTTTACCCGCAAGTTCTTTTGCTTTCACCATCAATTCTGTTAAAGGATAAACATGATTTACCAAACCAAGTTGAAGAGCAGTCTGAGCGTCAATAAAATCAGCGGTAAGAATGTATTCGAGCGCTTTAGAAAAGTTTATAAGTCGTGTTAAACGTTGAGTGCCGCCATAACCGGGGATGATACCCAAATTTATTTCCGGCTGTCCAAATTTTGCATTTTCGGAAGCTAATCTGATATGGCAAGCCAAAGAAAGTTCACATCCTCCGCCGAGTGCAAACCCGTTTACCGCAGCAATCACCGGCTTAGAAAGATGTTCGATAAATGCAAAAATCTTTTGACCCTTTTCGGCAAAATCTTTTGCTGCTAAAGGAGAGAGTTGATTTAATTCAGATATATCAGCTCCTGCAACAAATGCTTTTTCTCCACTTCCTGTTAATATTACAGCGCGAACTTCCGCATTGTGTTCAAGCGAAAGAAAAGCATCGTACAGTTCGTTCAACGTTTCATTGTTTAATGCATTTAATTTTTCCGATCTGTTGAGAGTTACAACAGCAACGTGGGAATCGATTTCGAATAAAAGATTTTTGTAATTCATATTCTCCTCTAAAAACTTACATATAAAGGTAATCTTACTTTCATATCTAACGAGATGTATTGATTATTTTCCAGGTAATTGTACGAAGCAAGCATTTCAATTAAAAACATTGAGGCTCCCACACCAATAGTGAAACCAAGTTTTGATCCTTCTTCCAGAAAATTATTTTTACCTGAAGCAACTTTAAACTGATGAAGTTTTTGAAAAACTGTCAGGGTTGCTGCGAATTCTATACTTGGAAGAATGATAACAACATTTTGTAAAATCGGGGAAAGATAATATCGCGCACCGAAAGAAAGCGGTAACAGACTTGTAGAAAAATGTGAATATGTTGATACCTGGTAAAAACTTTGAGCTCCGGGGAATTGTTCAAAACCAACTTTTCCAAAAAGAAAAATGGGAAGATATTCATTATTGGTGTAAGCGATCTCAACATTAAAACCATAGCCAAGCATAGTTGTGTTTTGAAAATCAAAAGTAGGAATGCGGGGACCAACTCCAATTGCAAGAAAGGTTCCTCTTGCTTTGTCTGAAGCGTGAACAACAGACACGAAAGATGCGATACAAACGGTTAATATGACAAAATATTTTTTCATTGCTTGGAAATTTTCTCTGGCAAATATAAGAAAAGTATCAATCTTTTAACTTTCCTTTTTGAGAAATAGTACCGAAAATAAAGAGAGAAAGAAATATGAAGGCAAAATATACGGAGCAAATTTTTTATTGATCTCGAAAAAACCATCCCATGAAGTATACGTTTTTGCTAAAAAGGTTTGCAGCAATGTTTCAGAAGAACTTCCGAACAGTAACAGCGCTATCCAAACTGAGGTAAAAATATAAAAACTGAATGTTAGTGGATTTTTCTTTTTATAAATTAAAAGAGTTAAAGTTAAAAGAACCAGAGCAACGCTAATTATAGAAAAAACATTAAATGAAATTTTCGGAAAGCTTAATAGCTCCGGTGAAAAGAAAAAGAAGAGTAAGATAAAATTAGGTATAACCTTTAGTCTGAATGAAGAATCAACCGATTGCAGTAAAGTATAAAGAATCAAAAACTGTGGGAGGTTCCAGATAAAATAAATAGGGAAATCAACGATTGAAGACAAACCAAGCTCGTAAAAATAATCGGGGTCGCCAAGCTCAATTTTATTTAAAAGAAATAATCCGCCAGCTACAATTGCCGGTGGAAGTGTGACAAAAAAGAGATAACGATAAAACTTTTTGAATGAAAATGAAAAAAGCGACTGCTTCCAAATATCTTTCCCGCTGTAGAAATAGAGAAAAATTCCGGTAAGTAAAATGATCCCGTAAAATCTGAATCCGAGGAAGAAAAAATAATTAGGAAGATTGAAAAAGCGGAGAGCAAAATTCAATCCGGGGAGGATGAAAAGCAGAAGAAAATAAATCGGGACAGATATTTTTTTCAAATTAGATTAATCCTCGTCTTCACTTTGGATTTGCTCGGACTGTTTATCTATTGAAGTTCCAACACCATGTTTGTACACCAATTTACCGCCGTGTTCACCGGTTTCATAAACAAAGTAACAACCGGCGAGAGCAAGCACAACAAATCCGATCTTCATTTTCGTCACGTGTTGGTCAAATTTCTTTTTTATTTCAACATTAATAACATACATTGTTCGGAGAATAGCGAGTCCGAAAAAATACCAAAGTGTAATGGTAGCATAAGTTTCGTGTTCTTCTACAAGATGTTTACTTGTGCTTGTCCAGTTTTTCCAAATTTCTTCAGCTTGATTCCCGGTTAACACCGCCCCAAGAGCTCCGATGAGACCAAGAACTAAAATTGTAAATGCAACTTTGGTAAAAATTTCTTTTTTAAAAATTAGACCAACCGTTTCTAAAATAGTATAAACAAAAAATAACGCGATGGGGAAGTGAATTATTTTTGGATGAAGACTCCCAAGAAAATCCATACATGAACCTTTCTGTACATGAAAAAATTATTAATTCGATTTAAAAACTTTTACTTTTTATATGAGAAGTATAAAAAATTGAAACGGCTAAAACAACTAACTCAAACAAACTTAAATTACCCACAAAGAATACTGCCGCCGTTAACGTTCAAGATTTCACCATTGATATGACGCGCTAAGTCGGATGCGAGAAATAGAACCGGTCCGGCGATGTCTTCCGGCTCTGCAATGCGCTGCACGGGAATTATATTTTCAACTTCTTTTTTATAATCTTTATTTATAAAAACTCCGGAGACCATATCGGTATTCACCCAACCGGGGGCAACGCAGTTTGTGGTGATATTAAATTCACCAAGTTCTGCTGCGAGCGATTTTGTGTAAGAAATCATCCCACCTTTTGAAGCTGCATAGTGTGAATAAAATGGTTCGCCGCGCTGTCCGGCGGTTGATGCAATGTTTATAATTCTACCGAATCTATTTTGTTTCATCGAAGGAATTATTTCTCTCGTCACTAAAAAAGTTGATGTCAAATTTATTTGAATGGTTTCGTTCCAATCTTCAAGTGTCATTTTATCAGCTTCACCGTATTTCCAAATACCGGCATTATTTACCAAAATATCGATTCTTCCTAAACGATTTAAAACTAAATTCACTTTTTCAACAATATCTTTCTCAGAAGAGAGATCCATTTTAAAAGAAAGGGGAAGGTTAGTTGAAAATGAATTGATCATAGTTTCTGCGGCTCTTTCATTTTCTTTAAAAGAAAAAGCAACGGTTGCTCCGGCTTGATGGAACATCTTCACGCAAGCCGCTCCAATACCGCGTGAACCTCCGGTTATAAAAACTGTTTTGTTTTGTAGGGAGATCATGTTAATACTTCACCTTATATAAAAATAATCCTTTTGCCGGGACTGCTTCTCCGGCACAGATTCTGTCTTTTGCTTCAATAATTTTTGTCAATTCTCCAAACGGCTTTTGTTCTTTATGAAAATCCAAAAGTGTTCCGACGATTGTTCGCACCATTCCGTGCAAAAATCTGGTTGCCTCAATTCTAAAAATGGAAAAATCTTTTTCCGTTCGCCAGTGCGCATCCAAAATATTGGAGATTTTATTTTCTGTTTCGGCTTCATGTTTAGTAAAAGAGGTGTAATCTCTTTCTCCAACCAGCAACTTGGAAAGTTGATTGAGATAGTTTATATCAAGTGGTGAATAATAAAAATGAGTATAATTCTTGAAAAAAGGAGTTTTATTTTTTGAAATAAAATAAAGATATGTCCGGCTTGTTGCATCGTAACGAGAGTGGAATTCCGATCCAACCTCTTCGATTTTAGTAACTGATATGTCAAATGGAATTGTATTGTTTAGTGAATATCGAAATCTGTATAAATCGAGTTGTTGTTCACACTTGAAATTAGCTACTTGCCCTAACGCATGAACTCCGCTATCTGTCCGCCCGCTTCCGTTCAGTACAATTTGTTCACGGATCAAAGTTTCAATTGCATCTTTGAGTGTCTGCTGCACCGACGGCTGATTTTTCTGGATTTGCCATCCGCAGTAATTAGTTCCGTCGTATTGAATATGTAGTTTATAATTTGGCAATGCTTGGATGATATTAATTTTTTTAATTTCTTTTCTAAAACAAATATAAATAAAAAAATTTTCAACCTTCGCCGCCGTTTATCAGACAGAAGAATCTTTGGTTTATTTTGCAATTCAAATCATGACCGCTTACCCGATTATATTCCCATTTATCAAAAAAGAACTAATCCAATTCGCTTACGTCTTTAGCTTGCTTCCACTAAAATATAAAATCTTAAACTTAAACGATTGAACGCCTATGTTTATCATTATTTTACTTTTTGCTTTCTCTTCAATGCTTTCCGCCGGGACGAAAAATTCCGAAAAATATCTCCTACTAAAAAAAGCTGATAAAGACATTTTAATCGATGGAGTTATTGATCCAACCTGGAACTCTGCCGATTCCACTGCAACTTTTTTCCAACTTTCGCCCTATTACGCAAAAGAGCCATCGAAACGGACCGTCGCAAAAGTATTGACCACAGAAGATGCAATTTATTGTTTGATGATAAACTATGATACGCGATCGAATATTCAAAGCAATGCGGGAATTTTAGACCAGTTCGGCTCCAGCGATATTGTATCGTTTATGATTGATACGTTTAATGATAAAAAAACTTCGTACAAATTTGCCGTAACTGCTGCTGGAGTAAAACTTGATTGCCGACTTTTAGACGACGGCCGAAATCGAGACTACAATTGGGATGGAATCTGGTTCGCAGATTCAAAAGTTTATGATTGGGGTTTTGTTGTTGAGATGAAAATCCCTTACAAATCAATTCAATATAACGAAGCAGAAAGCTGGGGACTGGATTTTGACAGATGGATGTCGAAGATTAGTGAAGATTTGTACTGGTGTGAATATGAACAGAACGAAGGACAAAGAATTTCGAAATTCGGGAGGCTGGTTTTTAACGATTTCAAACCGACAGTTAAAGGATTGAATCTTGAATTGTATCCACTCGCAATTTCTAAAATTACCTACTTGCCTGATGGTAAATATAAAAATGATCCGAATGCAGGACTTGATATTCTTTATAATCCATCCCCAAAGTTAACTTACCAATTAACGGTCAATCCAGATTTTGCACAGATTGAAGCTGATCCGTTTCAGTTTAATATTTCGCGCTATGAAACTTACTTCAGCGAGCGACGACCATTCTTTACGCAAGGGAACGAAATATTTATGCCCGCCGGGAAACAACAAAACTCAGGCTTTTACAGTCCAATGGAGTTATTTTATTCTCGAAGGATTGGCAAAAAATTACCCGGCGGAAATGAAGTCCCATTAATTTTTGGAACAAAAGCTTTCGGCAGAATTAATGATTGGGAATACGGCGGATTTCTTGCTATGACCGGTGAAACAGATTACGTTGATAATAATGGTGGAAATCAAAGAGAAGAACGAGCCTATTTTGGTTCGGCTCGTGTTAAAAAACAAATACTCGATAATTCGAATATTGGAATACTCTTTGTAGGCAAAAATTCTGTTGGAAATAATTCCGGTGTGCTTGATGTTGATGGGGCTTTCAGAGAATCAGATTGGCAGTTAGCGTATCAGGTCGCCAGATCTTTCAAAAACTCAGAAGGTGATTTTGCTCTTTCGGCAGGATTTACAAAATTCTCTCCAAAATGGATGACCTTGATACGAACCAGGTATGTAGGAAATAAATTTGATATCAACGACGTTGGATATGTTCCGTGGAAGGGAACAGGAACTTTTGTAGGCATCACAGGACCTAATTGGTATTATGACGAAGGATATATTGCTCAACTTCAAATTTACGGCGGTGGTGCATTCACTTATGAAAAAGTTGATGCGTACACGGATTATTCCGGCATACTTGGCATAAATATGCAGCTTCGCGACAATTGGGGTTATGAGATTGACTATTCATTTGGAAACCAGAAGGATTCTGATGTAAAATATTTTGCTTCGGAATTAACTTTTAGCTCATGGTTTAATATTTCTCCAAAATGGAATGGAAATTTATACGGAGGATACACAAAGACTTACAATTTTTCCCGGAATTATCTGGCATCTTATTCTTGGGCAGGTACATATTTTCAGTGGAAAGCCCTTTCAATTATGGACATCGGAACATCATATGATATGTTCATCGAAGGAAATCCGGAAGGAAATGTTGAAGAAATTACTTATAACGCAAGACCTTTTGTTACCCTCACTCCAATAAACGATTTAAGAGTACGTCTCTATTTGGATAATGTTTTCGTTAAATCTTCAGACAAACTTGAGCAGGTTATATTCGGATTTTTATTCTCGTACAATTTTTCTCCAAAAAGCTGGATCTATTTTGCGGTGAATGAAATAAGAGACAGAAGCCAGCAGTTTGATCCATCCGGGAATATTTTACCTGCAAGCATGCATGTTGTTGATCGCGTTGGAGTATTCAAAATAAAATATCTTTACTATTTTTAATTGAAGGGAAACAACCAAACTTGAATTGGGAAAAGCAAATTATTTTAACGAAAAATCATTTTAAAAGAATCATTTTTTTATTCTGGATAGAATTATCCGTTTTTAATTGATAAAAATAAACACCGCTGGATAAATCTTTCGCATTGAATTGAATGGAATATTCACCGGAAGTTTTATATTCTCTCATTAGCGTTCTGACTTTTTCGCCAAGAATGTTATAAACATTTAACGAAATCGAACTCGTTTCCTTTAAGCTAAATTCTATAACTGTACCCGAGTTAAATGGATTTGGATAGTTTTGATGGAGGTTAAATTCAATGGGAGGTTTTGAGTAAACCGTATCTGCAATGTTTGTTGAATCAATGTAATTCAATTTGTATGGAGTTGTCCCATACGCTAAAGTATCGTAAGGTAGAGAACGAAGTAATGCCGCCTTCTCTTTTAAAAGTTTTACACTTTCCATCGCATAGTTACCTTCCGCAGGAATTAACGCAAACATAACCCACTGAGTGTCCAAAGGCGCCAAATTAAATGGTCCGGTAAAAGTAACAAATCCCGCTTCACCGGAAGACCATTCTTGAGATGAATAAAGCCAACCCTGATTGTTAATTGGATTTCCGCTCAATTGAAATTTTGTAATTTTTCCGGTTGTTGGGTCAACTACTTGTTGTCCGTGAGCTTCTAATCCATTGGCATAATTCCATGCTTGCTCAGAATTACTTGCATTTGCAAACGGTGGATAACCAGGTTCCGATTCTATCGCATGAAAAGACGATAATGATAAATTACGAAATCCATGCAACATTTTACCTTTAAAGGTTGCTTCATCGGAAGGCTTCCCATGAACAACTGGTCCAAACAATAGAACATACCCAACTGACGGAGCTGCTCTTTCATATAAACTAATGTAATCACTATTTAATAAGCTGTCTGCTTTTATGTAACAGTATCCAAGTTGATTGACAGTATCAATTGCCATCATGTTGAAGTACGGATTTACTAAATCAATATCATTCCACAAACCGATAAAGGTTGAATCTATTGAGGTTGGAGATTTATTAATGATTGTCCATTCCAAGAAGATAGTATTTGCAAAAACGTCAACATTATCTTTTACCGTTCCACGCTTATGTGCAAATGCTAATTGATGTACTTCAACCGGAAACGGATCATTGTTTTTACTGTTAGGACCCCACCAAGGTAAATTTACTTTTGAAGAATCATATCCATTATAAACACCCCAGATTGTCTGATCCCCTTTGACTAAAGGTTTGCCGTTTAAATCAGCAGGTGCTCCCCAATTTGAAGGCCATTGTTTATAATCAATATTAGTCTCATCATCGCCATTTGTGATTTTGTAATTCCTATATTTTAGAGAATCTTCCGGATGAGATACTACAGCAGGTGCGTTGTCAAGAATTGGCCCGGGAGAAAAAGACGTGTTCCATTGAGAAACTGCCGCGTGAAGTTTGCCTTGCATCTTACCGAGAATCCAAATTCCCTGGTCGTAGATGAGCATATTTCCATTTTTATCATAGCCAGTATTCGGGTCTCTAAAACTCAGCTGTGTCCAACTCGCTCCAGCTACGGGATACCAATACCCCAATCCTCCTTCATTATTAAATGCAATTAGGATTTGATTTATATTTAAACTACTTATCTTAATCTCTGAAGGAGCACCAGTGGTCTTCTTAAAGGACTGAGCTAAAGTTATTTGTAAGAATGAAATAAAAAAAATGATTACAATTAAAGTTCCACTTTTCGCCAACATTTACCACCTCCATGGATGTTTTATTTGTGCAGGCAAAGATAACTAAGATGATATAATATTTCAACAACGGTTCAAAATGTTAAAAACACTTTGCTCATATCCTCAGTTTTTTAAAGCAAAGTTCATAGGATAAAATAAGAATCCGTATATGAAATCGTCAATAACCAATTTTAGAATTACTTTATTTGACCATTATCATTTTTTTGTGCTGAATAAAATTATTTGCTTTCATTTGATAGAAATAAACCCCACTGGCTAATCCGTAATTCCTTTCGCCAATGGCGGATCCTAATTTGTAGTTGTGAAGTCCTGCTTTTTGTTCTTCATTCACTCAGGTTGCTACCTCATTCCCAAGAATGTCAAATAATTTTAGTGTTACAAAACTGTTACTTGGTAATCGCCAACTAATTACTGTTTCCGGATTAAACGGATTGGGGTAATTTTGGTTCAACTGAAAAGTAGTTGGTAAATCAAGTCCGGAGTTATTCTCAACATTAACAATCGGAGACTTCAATCTAAATACTCCATCACTAATGGTGGCGAGATATATAAAATTATCGTAATCTAAATCCATTCCTACCACAATATCATAAATCGGAAGTTGATCGATCTTCCAGGTATTTCCATCATCGTAGCTGGTGAAGAGATAAGTTCTTGGCAGATCATAAAAGTTACTATTTGCAATAGCAAAAATAAATTTACCATCCCGGCTGAAAGATATTTTTTGAAATCTGAGAGAATCGCTTGAAAAAACTGTAGACCAATTCAAACCGGAATCGGTAGAGCGCACAATTTTAGAACGATCGGTAACAATAATTTTATGAGTTGAATCGCCGTAGAAATCTAAATCAGCCACGTAACACATGGGTGAAAGACCTTCCCAAGTATTCCCCTTATCCGACGAACGGATCAACAACATTCCGGCAAAACCTTCCCCGCCACCGGCATAGACGTAAGCATTTTCTTCTCTTGCTTTTAGTGATGCAAAATTTCCTTCGATTGTACGATTGTAAATTGGTTGCCAGATCGTATCATTAAAATACCTTCGATAAAGAAGACGCCCGCCAACAGCGAATGTTTCACCACAAATTGTCGGATCGGGGAACCCATCGATTTCGGAAATCGCTTCAGTATTGTTTGTGTCAATCCCATAACTCATTTTTCTAACTGATCCTCCCATGAAACTGCAAAAAATATATTCAGGATTATTGATATTTGGTGCTACACCGATGCCAATCGCCCAACCGATTGGTCCACTTTTGTGCGGATAAACTGTCTGAACGTTCACTCCGTTTAATTCAATCTGTTTCCAACCGGTATCGGAAACAGAGTAAAGGTTTTGCCAATACACACCGTTGGAGTTTGTTCCAACGGTAATTATTCCTTCACCAATTTTAAGTGAAGTAAGATGTTTTAATGTAAGCCCAAAATTCTCAACCTGTTGAGAATGTAGCAGCGGAGTTAAAAAGATTAAGGATAACCAGAAGAAGATTATTAACTTTTTCATAGCACACCTCGTTTTTATATAATCCTTATTTGAGAAGAACCATTTTTTTATTTTGAATAAAATTACCGGCTTCAGATGAGCATTTTAATTGATAAAAATAAATGCCGCTTGGAAGTTGTTGGTGGCTATTTGTCTCTTGCGAATTGAAAACAACTTTATAACTACCCGCAGATTTCATATCATTCACCAAAGTCGCAACTTCATTTCCAAGAATGTCAAAGACTTTTAACGTTACAAAACTGTTTGCTGCCAGTTGCCAATTGATTGCGGTTTCCGGGTTAAAAGGATTCGGATAATTTTGTTCAAGAGAGAATTTGCCCGGTTGAATTATATTTTCTTTTATTCCGGTAAATGTAAAATCAAAGGTGAAAAATTCATTTGCATCAATATTGCCGTCACCATTTCCGGTCGGGATTTGAGAAACCAATGTTCCGTTATCAGCTGTTCCGTAATGCCCTATTGCTAAATAAATTTTTGTTGGAATGCTTCCAAATTCTTGCTGAAGATTTATTGTTCCTTCTAAAAAATTATTTGCACTGATCTTTGTCGTTCCGCTTTGATCGTACCAACTGCAATAATTGTTTGTGCTTTCGTTTCCTAAGTATGCTGCCCAACTTCCAATGCTGCCTTGTTTGCTCCACGGCGTCGCTTTTAATGTTGTCGGATCGTCTGAAAGAATAACAAAAACATCTTTCCCTTGATTTTTCGCCGATTCCGTTGCGATATAAAGTTCGGTACCGTTCCAATCGAGATAAAGTTTAGCATTGTTGTTTTGAGCGACAATTTTTGCGCTTGTATCAAGTATACCGTCAACTACAAAATTGGAAGGAGTCTGACTACTATCATCTAAAAGAATTTTATAATCTTTCCCGCTGTTATTGTCCCAGGTGTTATCATTATAATGGATTACAAAATCAATTTGAGTTACAGTTTGCAACGGATTATTAAACGATCCGATTTTAATTTGAATTACTCCGGCTGAATCGGTTGATAGAAAAGGAGATTCAACTGATTGTCCCGCAGCGAATAATGTTGTTCCCGATGGCCAGTAAGCGTTTATTGGTTCTTTAAATCCATTCACACCCCAATGCAATTTTGCACCTTGATTAACTCCGGAAAGTTTGATTGTTATTGTATCTTCTTTCGTTGCTTTTTCTGGTTGCCATGTGAGAGAGGAATTTCCCGGAGTAGTCCCTTGACCGTCTCCCACCCAAACATGTTTTATTGGGCTTCTGGCAATATTATTGTTACTGTCGACGGCTTCGATGTAATAATCAACCAAATAATTTTTAAATCCTTTTATCTCCGCAGAAAACTCTTTTGCTTTAACCAATGGTGCCGGAGAAGTTTTTGAGGGAATAACTTTCCCGGTCATTTCTATATCCTGCCAAGCAGAAATTTCATCTCCTCCAACATACATTTCATTTTGAATAGAGTTGGATGGATTGATTCCATCGTTATCTGTCCGGTATTTTAAAGTAACGGATTTCAATCCGCTTATGTCATAAATATAACTCCAAATTATAAAGTCGGACGGTTGAGAAATTAACCATTCCGTTGCACCCGGATTATATGGTTCACGCTGAGGAGAAAAAATGGTAGGAGGCGTTAAATCTGTTCCCGATTTTGCCAGTGTCTGAATCGTTTGCACTGCAAGATTTGCTGCGCGTGTAGGATGCGCATCCCAAATCCCATCGATTGATCCATCCCAATACCAATAATCACTCGCCTCACCAACAAGTAAATATTTCCATGCTTGAATTGTTGATACATCATTTGCATTAATTTGATTTGCGGTCTCTACATAATTTTTTGCTGCGGTAATAACTCCCCAACTATTACGATCTGGACTATAACCATCACTACCAGGATCGCCAAGCCATTTCTTAAATTCAGGATCGCCGTTATCCGCACCGCTCCAACTTCCATCTTCAACATGAATAATGTCATCTTGATTTGGAGGATACATCCCTAAATAATCTTGAATAGTTGTGCAGACAAATCTTTGTGGATTTGTTTTCACCCAATCGACAAAATTTTGAAAATTCGAACCATAATATGCTGAACTTCCGCCGCCGTAATTGTCTCCATCGTGATGAAGCACAAGTAAAATCGGATGTTGCGGATCGGTATTGCTGCTTTCAAATTGACTCATCACGTTTTCATAATTCAAAGCGCCGAAACCACCCCGTCCATCTTCATTCCCTAAATATCTATCGGCTGGAATAGCGATCATCTTTTTCTTTTCACCCGTTTCCGGATTTACATTTTCAACGTAATGTGGTTGACGAGCCCACTTTGCGGACACTTTTGTCCCTGCCCAAACGCCAGTTAGTTGTATCCAGTCATTTGGATTTTCACCTTGGAGATCGGCTTTGTTCGGTTCATAAAGATTTCCACCTTTATCGAATGGATAATTTTTTACAGCTCTTTCAAAATGAATATTGTCAACCAAAGCCCACTCAATTCCTTCATCAACTAAAGCGGGAATCATTCTATTTGAAAAAGCATTTTCCGGCGGAAAAATTCCTTTGGAATATAAACCGGGAAAATTTTGTGTAAAAATTTCTTTATGCATCTGGATTTGCTTGCGAATATCTTGATAATCTATTAGCCCCATCAATGGATGAAAATAACCGAAACCGACCATATCAATTCTGGGATTACCGAGAGACGTTTTCTGATTTTTAATACTATTCCAGTTGCTTTTCCAATTTTTAAAATTGTTGTTTCCGTTCGCTTCAAGATTATTTAGATTTTCAATTAACGAACCGGTGAAACTCACTTGAGCACCAAAATTTTGAAGTCCGGCAGAAATGCCTTTTTGCACTGCGTCTTTCGGCCATGAATTATAAGGTCCAAGCCGTTCGTTATGAATATCGAACACAGAATAAGGATATCGCCCTTGCGCTTGTGTTGTTACGATGGATTCATAAGGCCAGTAAATCGGCTGGTGCATATGCCAGAGAAAAGCGATGTAAATAGGAGTATTGTTTTTCTCGGACTGTTGAGATTGTGCAAAAAGAAGAAATGGAACAAAGAAAGCAAAGAATAATAATTTTTTCATTTTCTTATTTGATAGATTCTATTTTTTGTTATTTTTACCTCACCAAAATATAATTACTAAATTCAATAATCAAACAAATGTTCGAGGGATAAATGCTTGCAATAGTTAAACGTGAAGACTTAACCCATGAAATTTTAATTGATAACAACGAAATAAGTGAACTTAGAACTCTTAAATTACCTGAGAATTGGTGGCATACAACAATCTCACACGATTTGGAAAAATCTAAACATACTTTAAAACTTATAAAGTTTAACCCTCAAACTATAAAAAGAGGATTTGCCCCATCTTTGCCTAAGACTGATTATTGGGATGTAAAAAGCGGTGACTACAGAGTAAAAGATGTCCGCACAAAACCGGTCAACTTTAACCCTGAATATAAAAGAGTTCTCGGCTTTGCTCTTTTCAGTTTTACAATGATACTTACTATAGCAACGGTGGTTTTTATTCTTTCGTTGATTGCAAAAGTATAAAGAACGGATTTCTACAGAGAATGCTTATTAGAACCTTCATCTTCTCGCTACTCTTTTTTTTAGTGGAATTCTTTTCCACCGTTTTTCCCCAAACAAAGTTTGAATTTCTTCCCGATGGATTAAACTTCCTTCCACTTCGTGCAAATAGTCAAGAAGCAAAAATTGGTGTACTTTATTACCCGGAGAATGCAAATCTAAAAGTTGATATCGGCAATACAATGGATTTACTTTCTTTTCAATTTCCGGGACATAAAAGTAAATTGAATTTCGGAATTGAATTTATGGCATACGCTTCCGTTATCGGATACGAGCAACTCCGTTTGCAAATCGACGCTGTGGATGGTTTCTTTGGCGGGAACGCGACTTACACCCAACCATTTGATGATAATCTTCTTTCATTTCGATTTCGTTTTATTCACAACAGCGCCCATTTAGTCGATGGTAATTTTTGGGTGCATCCCTATCCTAGAGATTGGACAAAACCTGGAGGACCGATTCCATTCACTCGTGATTTTGCCGAACTTGTTGCAGCTAACAACGTTCATCTTCAAAATTATGATTTAAGATATTATGGCGGGGTTGCGTTTTCTCTTCGCATTCGTCCTTCAACACTAAAACGGTTTTCCGCGTTAGCCGGATTTGAATTACACAGCGATAAAATCATCGGAAAATTATTTGACAAACCGGTAAATATTTTTCTTGCGCATAATATAAATTATGCAGGGTTGCCTGATTATTCTTTTTCAAATCAGTCTCAACTCGGTATTAAATTCGGAAATTGGGAATCAAAAGGAATATTGTTTTACTTTTCATTTTATTCCGGAAACAATATGTTCAGCGAATATTTTGATGAAAGAATTGATAAAGTCGCTTTCGGGTTTGCAGTAGATTTCCCATAGAATAGTTAACTCTCACTTCCCTCTAATCAAACCACCAATCAATTATACAATTGTAGAGACTTGCCATGGCAAGTCCTACCATGGCAAGTCCCTACCGCTTATCAATTTTCTAAAATAGATTAAAGTAAAACCATTATTTTTACAACAGAGTTTTCAATTTGAAATTCGTTAAAGAAAGTATTGCGGATGCAAAAAGTAATTGAAGTAGAAAATCTTACAAAAAAATTTAAAGACCTAACCGCTGTGAACGATTTGGCGTTAAACGTTTACCGTGGAGATATTTTCGGATTTCTCGGTCCGAATGGCGCGGGGAAGAGTACAACCATCAGAATGTTGACAACTCTCATCAATCCAACTTCCGGAACAATAAAAATATTCGATAAACCTCTGAAACAGAAGAGAAATGAAATTCTGCGGAAGGTTGGCGCTATTGTTGAAAAACCTGATTTCTACGGTTATTTATCAGCCTATAAGAACTTAGAAATACTCGGACAGATTTCAGGCTGCGATACTTCAAACAAAAGAATTATGGAAATTCTTGAAACCGTCGGATTGGAGAAACGCGCGAAAAGCAAAGTAAAAACTTTTTCTCACGGGATGAAACAACGACTCGGACTTGGGCAGGCTTTATTACATGATCCCGATTTAATTATTCTTGATGAACCAACCACCGGACTTGACCCGCAAGGGATGAAGGAAATACGCGAGCTTATCATCCATCTTTCAAAAGAAAAACAAAAAACCATTTTCCTTTCGTCACACATTTTAGCGGAAGTTGAGCTTGTTGCCAACCGGATGATAATTATCAATAAAGGAACGACAGTTGTTGAAGGAACGGTTCAGGATTTGCTTAACGCTACCAACTTAAAAGTTACTTTTGAAATAGATGAAATTGAAAGAGCAAAAAAACTCCTTGTCGAAACGCAGTGGCAGAAAAAAATAGAATCATTTGGTGATTACCAAATTCTATTTCTACTCGAAAAAGAAGAGATATCACCATTGAATAAATTCTTAGTCGAAAAGGGAATTGGAGTTCATTCGATTGTTCCCAAACGTTCGCTCGAAGAATATTTTTTGCATTTGACCGAGAAGGGAGCCTGATGTACACACTCGTTAAAATTGAATTGTATAAAATTTTCCGCAAATGGAGAACTTACATCGGTTTTGGAGCTATCGGAGTAATGGTTCCTATCATTCAAGTTGCGATGTACTTTCAAGGCGCTCACTACCTTGAATTTATGACCCGAAGTTTTAAAGACAGTTTTGTTTTTGTCGGAAATCTTCTCAACGGATATTTGATCGCCTACATAATTCTCGGAAGTTTAACTATTCACATTCCGTTTTTAATTGCACTTGTCTCTGGGGACTTGCTTGCGGGTGAAGCGACCGCCGGGACTTATAGAATGCTCATTACGCGTCCGGTTTCCCGGATAAAATTAGTTACGGCAAAATTTATTGCCGGATTGATTTATACAAATCTTCTTGTACTCTTTTTAGCTGTGATAAGTTTGGGATTGGGACTTATTATTTTTGGAGTTGGTGAACTGATCGTTATAAATGATGCAGTAATAATTTTTGCACAGAATGATATTCTCTGGCGGTTCGCATTTGCTTATGCTTCTGCAGCACTGAGCATGAGTGTCGTTTGCGCTCTCGGCTTCCTCTTTTCTTCCCTGGTAGAAAATGCGATTGGTCCGATTGTAACAACTATGACGGTGATAATTATCTTCACAATCTTTTCAGCAATCAACATCGATTTTTTTAGAACGATAAAACCTTATTTGTTCACAAATTATATGTCAACCTGGCGTCTGGTTTTCGATGATCCGATAGATTACCAAGAAGTTATAAAAAATTATTTGGTACTCGCCGGACACATCATCGCATTTTTCGGAATAACCCTTTTCGTTTTTAAAAGAAAAGATATTCTTACTTAACGATTTTAGAATTTTTGGAGTTAACATGAAATATATATTAGCGCTCTTCTTGTTTGTCCAACTTGCATTTCCCCAGACGAAAGACGGACAAGACATCATCGACAAAGTAAAAAAGAAATTCAGCGAAGTGAAGGATTATCAAGTTGATGTGCAGATTGTAGTTGATGTAAATTTCCTGAAAGTTCCGCAAACTGAAGCAAAAATATTTTTCAAGCAACCTGATAAAGTGAAAATCAAATCACAAGGGTTTGCGCTTCTTCCGAAGGAAGGATTGAACTTTACTCCCCATTCATTATTTCAAAAAGCATACACAAGTTTTTATGAAAGAGATGAAATGGTTGATGGAATAAACTGCGCGGTTGTTAAGGTGATTCCGTTAGGAGAAGTAACTGAAGTGATCCTTTCAACAGTGTGGATCGATAAAAAGAAATCAATTATTAAAAAAGTTGAATCAACCACAAAGATGAACGGTACTTTCATCATCGATTTTGATTATCCAGCTGAGGTCAATTTACCTCTTCCTTCGCAAATGGTCTTTAGTTTTGATGTAAGTAAAATGAATATGGCGGGACAGATGGGAGATGAAAAACAAGACGATCCCGATCGTCCGAAAAGAAAAAAAACAAAACTGACCAAAGGGACAGTAAAAGTGATCTACAAAAATTATAAAGTAAATGCTGGAATTGATGATTCCATCTTTGAAGACAAAAAGGAGAAGAAATGAAAAAATTATTATTTTTTTTAGTTTGTGTTACTGCAATGAATTTCGCGCAAAATCTTTCTGAGGTTACAACACGTGAAGCTGTTTGGACAAAAATAGCGGAAGATCAAAAATTTCCGGAAGGACCAGCTTGGGACGGCAGTGGAAATCTTTACTCATCAAGTTGTTACGGAAGATGGATTACAAAAGTTAGTAATGGTAAAGCAGAAATCTTTCTTTCCAAATCAGAAGAACCATTAACGATCAGCCAAACAAACGGTTTAACGATTGGGAGCGATGGAAATATTTACGCATGCGATTACGGAATTGGAGCGATCTTAAAAATCTCTCCGCAAGGAAAGAGTGAAGTTTATGCTTCAGGTTTTGGAAGAAAGAAATTTAACCGCCCAAACGATTTAGCCTTTGATAATAAAGGAAATCTCTACTTCACCGATCCGAAAAGTTATAATAAAGATACTCTTGACGGAAGAGTTTTTATGGTGAAGAATGATACACGAGAAGTTGTTCTGGTTGCAAAAGACCTGGCATTCCCGAATGGAATTGCTTTCTCCAAAGATTATAAAACAATTTTCGTTTGTGAATCAGCTAAGAGCAGAATCTTAAAATATGCAGTTGCAAAAGACGGATCACTCGAAAAACAAACTACATTTGTTGAATTACCGGGCGGCGATCCGGATGGAATTGCGTTTGACAAAAACGGAAATTTGTATGCAGCCCATTTTGGCGGCGGAGCAGTTTATGTAATTGATCCCGAAGGAAAAATTATGTACAAAATTAAAACACCCGGATTAAAACCAAGTAACATAGAATTTGGCGGGAGCGATTATAAAACATTGTACTTAACTGAAGATGAAACAAATTCGGTTTATGAAACAAAAATGAGAGTTGAAGGAATAAGACTAATAAGGTAAATAGATTTTTAAGGATCGGCTTCGACTAGTCGCAACATCATAAATAATTTGGAATGATTGAATGGCTGCATGATTGAATGAAAAACATTCATCCATTCAACCTCATTCAGTCATTCTTCCAGCTTATTTAGACAAATATTCTTCCCATTCTACAAAGAATATTTTTGAAAATCCTCTACTTCTTTAATGGTTTTCCAATCTCCCTCATTCTCTTTAACTTTGAAGCAAAAAAAAGATTTTATATATGAAACTTGCACTCTTCCAGATTGATCCGGTGATCGGGGATATTAACGGAAATAAAGAAAAGATAATTAACGGATACCTCAAAGCTGTTGAAGATAAAGCTGATCTTGTGATCTTCCCGGAACTTGCGCTGCTTGGTTATCCTTCTCTTGACTTGGTCGAAAAAAAAGAATTCCGTGATGCAGTGAATTCTGCCGCACACGAAATAGCTGCACAAACAAATTCGGTTGGACTTCTCTTTGGTTCTCTTACAGAAGAAGACGATGTAGTAGGAACAAATCTCTTTAATTCTGCAATCCTGTGTTACGATGGAAAAATACAATTCGTTCAGCATAAAACGTTGATACCCAATTACGATGTATTTGATGAGATGCGTTACTTTGAATCGGCTCGCGATGTTTTTGTGCATGAGTTCAAAGGTGAGAAGCTCGGCATTTCTATTTGTGAAGATATTTGGAACGATAAAGATTATTGGAAGAAGCGACTTTATTCCAACGATCCCGTTGAAAGATTGATTGATAAGAAAGCAACATTTTTAATTAACATTTCCGCGAGTCCTTATTCTTATGGGAAAAGACTCGCACGGTTGGAAATGCTTTCGACTCTTACAAAAAAGGATAAAATAAGTCTAGCATATGTTTGTAACGTTGGCGCGCAGACTGATTTGATCTTCGACGGCGCCTCAATGTGTTTTGATAATGGTGGAAATTTGATTCAGCTCGGGAAGAATTTTGATGAAGATTATATTCTTTATGATACAAACAAAAAGTATGAACCAATAACCAAAGTGGAGCGGACTTTTGAAGAAGAAATTCATGACGCACTTATTTACGGTATAAAAGAATATTGCAAAAAATTGAATTTTGAAAAAGTGCTTGTCGGATTAAGCGGCGGGCTTGATTCGGCGATTGTTACTTATCTTGCCGTTCAAGCATTAGGAAATGAATATGTGCATGTGGTTATGCTTCCTTCAAAATATTCTTCAATGGGAAGTGTAAAAGATTCTAAGAAACTTATTGCAAATCTCGGCATCTCATCAAACAAAATTTCTATTCAACCGGTAGTTGACAAAACGTTGGAATTGCTTCATCCTATCTTCGGGAATTTCCCGGAAGATATTACGGAAGAGAATCTGCAATCACGGACACGCGGACTTTTGTTAATGGCTCTTTCAAATAAATTTAAATATCTTCTCTTATCTACGGGAAATAAATCGGAGATGGGAGTCGGGTACGCAACTTTGTACGGCGATATGTGCGGCGGACTTGCGGTTATCGCTGATGTTTATAAATCCGATCTTTACCGGGTTGCAAAATTTATAAATCGAAATGAAGAAATTATTCCCGATGAAATATTAACGAAAGCTCCTTCGGCTGAATTGAGACCGGATCAAACAGATCAGGATTCGCTTCCGCCGTATGAGTTGTTAGATCAAATTTTACGAATGTACTTAGAAGAAAATAAAGAGATCGACGAGATAAGTAATGTTTTGGGAGACCGCGAGGTTGTAACAAAAGTTCTGCATATGGTTGATCGTAATGAATTTAAACGCAAGCAGGCAGCTCCCGCTTTGCGTGTATCAAACAAAGCTTTCGGGTACGGCAGACGCTTCCCGATCGTGCAAGGATGGAGAAGATAACAAGTGGAAAGTAGAAAGTTAAAAGTGGAAAGTAACAAGTGGAAAATAGCAAGTGGCAAGTTGAAAGTTAAAAGTGAAAAGTTTCAAGTAAAACGTTTTGAAAGACTGGGGATGAAGTTTGGATTAATAATTTTATTCCTTTCTACTTTCTACTTTCCACTTTCTACTGACTCCTTCGCGCAATTCGGCGGGGAACATGCTCACATCAAAGCTTCGTTGACAAATAAGGATACAATCCATCCCGGCAGTGAAGTAAAAGTAAATGTTAAAGTTTCTGTCAATCCCGGCTGGCATATCAATTCAAACAAGCCGAATGAAGATTTTCTTATCCCTTCAAAATTAACCGCTTCTTCACCGGAGAAAATATCTTTTAGAAGTGTTGTCTATCCAAAAGGGAAAGAGATAAAATTTGATTTCAGTGAGAAACTTCTTTCAGTTTATGAAAATGAAGTTGAATTAACTGCGGCATTAAAAATTCCTGCTGAGCTTTCGGAAGGGAAATATAAAGTTGCTGTTACGTTGGAATATCAAGCATGCAACAGTCAAACTTGTATGCCTCCAAATAATGCAACCGACACATTAACAGTTTTAGTGAGTGGAAAAGCAATTGCCTTAGCTGCCGATACTTCTGCAACATCAGTCAAAACCGAACTCACTTCGTTTGAAACTCCCAAAGGAGCGAACACACAAAATGATGATTCTATTTTCTCAACACTTGATAAGAGCGGATTGCTGCTAAGTTTAATTTTTGTTTTTCTCGGCGGTCTTGCGCTTAATCTTACTCCGTGTGTTTATCCACTTATTCCCATAACTGTTGGATATTTTGGCGGACAAGCTGAGGGGAAGACGAGCAAACTTGTGATGATGGGTCTGCTTTATGTGCTGGGAATGGCTTTGACTTATTCGGTTATTGGAGTTGTTACAGCGTTAAGCGGCGCGGTCTTTGGCGCGCTGCTGCAAAATACTTTTGTTATCCTTTTTATCGCGCTCATCTTTATCGTTCTTTCGTTAAGTATGTTCGGAGTTTATGAGTTTCAACTCCCAAATTGGTTGGTGATGAAAGCCGGTGGAGCAAAAGGGGGATTGTTCGGCGCTTTCTTTATGGGCTTAACAATGGGAATCGTCGCAGCTCCCTGCATCGGACCTTTTGTGCTTGGATTAGTTACTTACGTTGCAGCAAAAGCTGATGTGTTTACCGGATTTCTACTTTTCTTTGTCCTTGCGCTGGGGCTTGGACTCCCATATTTCCTTCTTGCAATCTTCTCCGGTAAGATAAAGAAATTACCTAAAGCCGGGGAATGGATGGAAGCCGTCAAACATATTTTCGGATTGCTTCTGCTTGGAATGGCTGCATATTTTGTTTCGCCTATTCTTCCAAAAGAAGTTGCTTATTATCTTCTTCCGGTTTTCGGAATAATTGCCGCGCTTTATCTTTTGTTTGTTGATAAACTTGCGAACCGCTTAATGGGATTCAGAATTTTCAAAACACTTTTTGCGCTTGTAATATTTGCTCTTTCGGTTTTTGCTTTAATTCCTTCTGAAAAGAAATCGATCGAATGGCAGACATTCTCTGAGGAGAAGATTGCCTCAGCAAAGACGGAAGGGAAACCGGTCATCATAGATTTTTACGCCGATTGGTGTATTCCTTGCAAGGAACTTGACGCCATTACTTTTTCTAATGCAAAGGTGATAGAAGAATCAAAACGATTTAGCGGATTAAAAGCAGATATGACGAAATCTGTTTCTGATGAGGTTGATGCTCTGCGGACAAAGTTTAAGATCATCGGTGTTCCGACAACTATACTTATTGATTCCAAGGGGAATGAAGTTCATCGTTTTACTGGATTTATAAAAGCGGATGTTTTTTTAGAGAGTCTTAAAGAAGTAAAGTAGAGTTGATTGGAGGACGATGAGACGGTGAGACTTTGGGACTGTGAGACTTTGGGACGATGAGACGATGAGACTTTGGGACGGTGAGACTTTGGGACGGTGAGACTTTGGGACGATAGGTTTTTGTAATAATCTTTGTGGTTTATATGGTTTAATAATTTCTGCTAAATAAAAGTGAGAAACCCGCTAAATGATGCGGTTTTATTATGTTTTTTTAGAACAGTGTTACGAAATAATAATTGTTATTGACAATGCACATATTTTGTAGTACAATTGCACTGGTATTTATAAAAAAAATGTGGGAAGGCGGAGCTCACTCTTAAACGTACTTTCCGCTAAAAAGTTACTTGAAACTAAATCTCTTTCGCATTCGGTCTTGTAGCTTCTCTTCTCTGGCGAAAAATGATTCTGGTTTCTTTGGTTTGTTTAACTCATACCTAAAACGATGATATGGAACTGAAATCAAAGTCAAGATCAAAAAAAACTATAAATAATTTCTTTAGGACTATGTAATATTTATGAAAAAGATTGTTTATGCCTTCTCACTATTTTCTTTATTGCTATCAATTAATTGTAAATTTTCTAATCCTACCGAATCCCAGGATAGTAAAATTGAAATCCTTCCATTAAAGCTTAACAACAGTTGGAAATACACATGTATGTATTATAGTCTCAATTCTGATAACTCAATAAAAGGATTGATTGATTCTTCCGAAATAACTATGGAAGTAGTAAAAACTGATTCCATGGAATCATTTAAAGGATATTATGTTAAAAACTTAATTATAAACACCTTTCCCGCATTAAAGATGGTATTAAACAATGAAAATGATGGACTGTATATAGCTAGTGTAGACGCGGAGCTAACCATTCCACCTAGACACTCAAAAGTTGAAAGAGTTTTAAAGTATCCAACTGTTAACAATGACAGCAGCACATTTTCATCTTATACAATAAAAACAAAATCTTTTTCTGAGACAGTGACAATTAATTTCCGAACGTATCCTTGTGTTTTATATGATGTTTACCAAAGATCTGGAATAGTTGCGCAATTTTGGATGGCTCCAAACATTGGAATAGTAAAGACGTGGCAGTATTTCGGTTTTACTATGTATGAATTTATGTTAAAAAATTATACTATAAATTAGGAAGCATATGCGTGGTTTTAAATTTATTCTTTTTACGACTGTTCCTTTTTTTAGCACAAGCTGAAGTGAAAAGGAAGAGGATTTTTAATTATTGAAGAGTTGAATTGTTAAAAATTGACTTTGGGATATTATCAAACTAAAAAGTATAGGGTGTAGTATGAAACAAATAATCCCGATGTTGTTGGCGCTTCTCCTTTTTTCGTGCAAGGATTCAAGTGTAAACGATCAAATTCAAAACAGCAGCAGTAATATAATTTTTGAAGTTGAATATCTCAATTATGCATGGGGGATAAGTTATCATGGAATAATGATTGATAATGAGGGAAAAGAGTATTCGTACAATCCCGCAAAAGACACCATCCCTTACTTATACCATGCCGATGGGCTCTATACGGAACAAGAACTCCAAGCTAAATATGAGCATGTAAAAACCTACATCAAAACAATTCCAAGCGATAGCCTAAACTGGAGCCATAATCTTGCCAACCAGGTAACAACAACAGATTATTCCGATACAACTCGTGTAGGGATTGATATGGGGAGTAGAACATATTCCGTTTATATTTTTCGTCCGGAGATCAATAAATATCAGCAAGTAGTTCTAAAGTTAGAAGGCGATTCTGAATTTTATAATAAGTCGCAAAGCGCTGTTACGTTAGTTGCATGGTTAAAACAATACTAGCGGGCAGTGGTATGTTCTATTTCGATAAGTGGAAAGAGGCTGTAGGGTTAGCCACAATCAAATTATAATATTAGAATGATTGAATGATTGCATGGCTGAATGATATTGCCGCTTAAGTTTTTGTTTCGTGTTAAGCATGTGAGACTCGGGGGAATATTTTAACTGTTTTCTCTTTTAATATTTTTCTAACGAACAACTGTTCAAGTATTACAAATAAAAAATATTGAATCCCCAATGGGATTCTTTTTTTGTTTTGTATCGATATTACAAATATTAAATCCCTACTTGTCTGCCATTAGGTAGACGGGATTTCTTTTGCAACCCGCCTTGGCGGGTTGAATCTTTGTAACTAAGAAACCTGCAAACAACTAATATTCCCACCTGCCTTGCCGTCAGGCAGGTGGGGAATAAATATTTTTTGTTAAAGTATTTAGCCTGTATTGTTTTGACTTTTGCCGTGTTACTTGTTGCGCTATGTTTGAATGGAAAACATTCATTCATGCATCCCTGCATCCCTGCATTCATTCATTCGTCCATGCATCCATTCATTCATGCATTCATTCATCCAAGTTCTTTTAAGGGGAAGAAAAAATAGTTTTGTTTTTCTAAAACATTATTTTATTTTTGTTCCCAACAACCGCATTTAAACGAAAGTTTTAAAGGCGGGGTTAAAACTAAAATGGTTTTCATTCAACATTACGGAGGTTCTGTTTAATGTCCATACACCTAAAAATTACCAACTGTAAAAACAAGTACAGTTAAGTAGAGAACTAATTGCTTAAGCCGAAACACCCGCAAAAATGCGCTTACAGTAAGGGGCAGTTAGTTCTTAACCCAAGCCAAATAAATCAAAAAAAAATATTCTAAGTCCCGTAGATCGGTAACTTATGTCCATTTTTTGTAAACTGAAGAGAAGGAAAGCGAAATAGAAATAGCCCCCTACCTTGAAAGTTTAGAAGAAAGCATCTCTGATTTGTTCCCTTGCCATTTCGGTTAGGAAGAAAAGAAACAAAGAAATACTTCTTGCCAAATTAGTTTGGTAAGAAGAGAACAAGGTTTTGCTCTTAGCTATCTTAGTTTGGGAGGAAGGAAACAAAGATTTGCTCTTAGCTATCTAAGATTTGCAAGAAGAAAACAAGCATTTGCTCTTAGCTATCTTAGATATGCAAGAAGAAAACTAACATTTGCTCTTAGCTATCTTAGATATGCAAGAAGGAAACAAGCATTTGCTCTTAGCTTTCTTAGTTTGCTATGAATCAAAATGAGATAGGAAGGAACAATACTTCGATTTTAGCGAAAAAACGAGGCATTATAATAAAATTGA
Organism: Ignavibacteriaceae bacterium; assembly: GCA_041671545.1. Lineage (GTDB taxonomy): Bacteria > Bacteroidota > Ignavibacteria > Ignavibacteriales > Ignavibacteriaceae > UBA1563. Next base: position 212,120 of record JBAZBI010000004.1, on the reverse strand, counting down.
TGCCTTTTAACAATAATCTATCACAAATAAAAGGAGCGCTATATGGCGTATAGAGATAAAACGAAATCATCAATTGTTGAAAAAGCCGAAGGTCGGCTTAACGGCATGCAGGTGATTGACAAAAAGCGGCAAACCCCGGTTAATTACGGAAATTCTGAAATTCCTCTTACCGTAACCGAGATGAGTGCCCAAATTGCCCTTGTTGAGTTAAAAAGATCGGACTATAACAAGGCGCTAAAAGCTGCGGATGAAGTGAGTAACGCTTTTGACGCGGAAGAAAAGAAACTTAGTGAGATGTGCACAAAAGTACTTTCCGGGGCTGTTAGTATATTTGGTGAAGACACCGACCAATACGAACAGCTTGGCGGCATACGAAAGTCCGACCGTAAGAAACCGGTAAGGAAACCGAAAACAAAATAGTTGCCACGCCCCTTGGCAACACCTTCCCTAAAAGGATGATGGACGCCTTACCCCACGTCTATCATTCTTGGGGGAGGATAAAGAAAGAATGAACGCTCTTACTGCAGGAGTGTTGGAAGAAATTTTGGCAGGTTTAATTATGGTTATAAACAATAAAAAGAGAATTTTATGAAAAAATATGTGCTTTGTTTCCTCGTTTTAGTTTTCTCTTCTTCTTCATTTGCACAATTCTTACAAGGTTATGGTTTTAAAATTGGTTATGTAAGTTCAAGACAAGATTACACCTTTAAGATTGTTGATGACCTTATTGAATGGAAAAGTGGATTTAGTGTAAGTGTTTATGCAGATCTATTTAGTTTTAATAATTTTTCAATATCTCCCGAATTGAAATATATACAAAAGGGTTGGAGAGGTGAATTTGTTAGTACTGGACCAGAAAGTCCAGAACCCATCGGTAAAGAATACAAAGATTTCCATCATAATTATTTATCAATTCCAATTTCATTAAAATATAGCATGGATCTTATAATTGGAAAAACATTTATTAAAATTGCACCAAGATATGACATCCGCTTAAAAAGTTATGATGATTTTGATTCACCTTCGTCAACTTATAAAGACTTTAAAAATGTCTTCGGTGGAACTTTATCTTTAGGGTTTATGCCAAAATTAGATATTGGGTTGAATCCATTTGTCGAAATATCCTATCATTTAGATTTCACAAATAGTTTTTCAATACCAAATAACAGTATAAAAAACAGAGCAATAGAAATAAGTTTAGGTACAGAATTTTAAGATAATAATTGTCTATAACCTTTTTAATTCGCCAGAGCGATTGAAGAGATAAAATGGAATTGTAAATATTTAATTAAATAATACGGCAGTGCCGGATTTTAATATAACACGCCGTTAGCATGTTTTACATATTAAGAATAATGGTGAAAATAAATGGCACTAACTACACTTTTTGTCGAGATTTTAATTATCGGAACAATCTCGGAAATATGGTTATTTCTCATTCTGCTATCATTTATTTCTTTTGATCCAAACACAACAACATTCATAATAGATTCTATATATAAATTATCTGCTTTTCTTATTATTCCTTATTTATCAATTACTTATTCACTCGGTTGGCTTGTTAATTTTATTTCTGAAAGAATCTTTAAACTATTTTTTCAAAAGAAGTTTCGAGATAAAATATTTTCTGATGCTGGTTATGACTATTATAACGCACGTGGATTACTCTTCCAAAAAGCATCTTCAGATGTTATGCAAGATTTCCGATTTGATAGACATATATTGAGAATCTCTCGAAGTAGCGTAGTTAACTTTTCACTTATTACTATATTCTTATTATTGAATTATGATAAAATGAGCACATCGATATTATTATTATGTGTTTTAATTTCCACATCTTTTGTTATTGTCTCCTTTTACCAATGGAAAGCAAAGTATAAATCAAATTATTCCAAAATGTTGGGTATATATAAAGTGGTTAAAGATATTAAACCAGAATTAATTATAACATTAAAATAATCTGATGAAATAATTTTATATTATTTCATGTGCTAACCCGCCGTTCAACATGGACAGCGTTTATCAGTGCGGCATCTGTGTGGTTGTAAAGTTGTGTTGTAGAAATTTGTTGCTCTCTGAGTTTAGTTAATAAAATGAATTAATAAATAATCATCGGTATTGGTTTTCAAAGCTGCATTGCTGTTATGGTTGGTGGCTTAAAAACAATGCAGTTAGGTAGCTATCTAAATCATAAATAAAAAAAGACAACATTACGTCCCGAGATTTTATTTAAGAAATTTTTCTATGACGAATGTAAAACAAATAAACTTGTATCATATCGGCATGCAAAAAATTTATAAAAACGTCAGCCTTCGAGAACAGTGTTATAAAAATAACTTCTATGGACTGGATAATGAAAATATATTGGCTGAATTGGAAAAATCATTTTCGTTAGTAATAAAATATATTCTTTTGAATCAAAATTTACCTAACACTTCAACAAATGCTCATAAAAATCTCTTAGCTTTTGTCGCAGTCCAAATAACTCGAACGAAGAAATTTGCTGAAGATATTAACTCTACCATTGAAAAATTTAATCAACTGGTTTTATTGCGGAATAAAGAACAATTCCCTAATCTAGATGTAAAAAAAATTAGAGTTGGTTTAAAGGAGCCTGTCCTTCAAACTCTGCCTTATTCTTACAAATTTTTTATATGTATTGAAGATTTAAATTGTCATTTACTTTTAGCTAATAAAAATCAAGATTTTATAACATCAGATTCACCCGTTTTTATATATAATAAGTATATAGAAGATCTAAAAGAGGCAAAAAACGGTCTATTATCGATAGGCGCTTTAATTTTCATTCCTCTATCTCCAAAAGTTTGTCTAGTTTTATATGATAGTTCTGTTTATAAAATTGGGAAGAAAAATAAGAATATTACATGTGATCTTACAACAGGGGATGTATTTCAAATAAATTCATTGCAGTTTATTAGCGCCGATCAAGTACTATATTTTAATGATTCGTTTCAGAGCGATTATTTTAACATAATACATCAAAAATATATGAGGAAGAGAGAATCGTCTAAACCAAAGGTATTAGAATACCAAGAAGGTGAAGATATAAATAAATCGCTTGTTGTAAATTATTTTCAAATGCCTGATTTAAATATGAATCTGAGTTTTCTATCATTACGGAGAAAAGCTAAATGTATTAAACAATCAGAAAGAAATTTGAAATACAGAAAACCCATGCCTCCTATACCTGGAGAGGTTCCAAATGAATATTACAATTTACCTAACGAAATATTGGGTAAACAATTAAAAAAAATAAATGAACTTTAAAAGCTATTTAACCTCTTTAATAAGTAAAGAGTCCCGCCAAAAGGTGGATAAACAAGAGCAAAATAAATTCCGCTGACAATGTGGTGTAATTGATTTGCATTGCGAGAAATAAGATCAGAATAAAATATGGAGCGCCTAAGGCGCTCCGGTTAGGTAGGTAGCTTGTTTCTACAAATATATAACTCCTACGGAGTTAAGAAAACTTAGCACGTATAAAACATCGTAGATGTTTAATATTTGTAGATAAGAATAAAACCCCCAAAAACGATCCTCGTAGAGGATCAATAAAAAGAATGCCAATAGGAAAATAATTTAATGATTAATACGGTAGTGAAGTGCTCGTACATAACAAATTGGTAGGAAGATTTTCTATGAGAACATTCACATTCTTATTGCTAATATTTTTAGTTTTTCATTTTATTTCTTGTTCAGTGGTAAGTAATTCAGAAACTTCAGCTGTCGCTATCAATGCTATACGAGTTACACTCGGTGATGATGAAGAAATAAAAATGAGATTTTATTTAGTAAAAAAATATAATCCCGGAGATTGTTTCGGGATGCCTTTGATTAAAAACCCTAGATATCAAAGTAAGATAAGCCCGGAATTATTATTAAAAGTTAAAAACCTAAGTTCGGAAAAACCAAATGATGTTGAATGCGAAAAAATTATTCGACAGATGGAAAGAATAACAATTAAGAAAACAGCTCCTGCCACATATTATTTTCAATTTGAGGATGGTAAATGCTGTAGTATAATTTATTACAAAGGTAATTTAGAAATTCGCAACGATGAGATATTTGAAGAACTCCTAGAAGAAAACATGGAAATGGTACCTTGTTAGTGAAACTAACTAAGTTATCTAATCCAACCGGATGCGGGCAGTTAAATAAATTTATAAATTAATTGATGGGTAATATTAATGAAAATGAAATTCTCAATCTTTTTATTGTTCGCAGTTGTTCTTGCGGGTTGCTCGTCATTTAAGGAGAGAAATAAACCAAATACTATTTTATCCGGCGGAGATTGGAAGAAGTATTCTTCAGAACATTATAATTATTATTATCGTCCAGATTCAAGGACAGTTTTATGGATTGATTCAATAGCGCGTAAGCAAGAATCAAATCTGCGTGAGCTAAACAGTTTCTTTAATGTAAATGATAATCAGATAAAAATACATTTCTTTATCTTCCCAAGCTTATGGGCTAAAATAGCTATTACTTCAGAAAAAGCTTATGCTCACTGTATTCCCGAATACGATGCGGTCTATTATATCGATGGAGATACGATTAGCAATGTACTTGGCAAACACGAAGTTACTCATCTAGTAATTAGAAAATATTTTGGCAAACCGATTAAAGGTTTTTATAATACATTTATGGATGAAGGTCTTGCAATGTATTCAGGAGATTCTTTGGCCGGTTTTAGATTATATAATTATTATAAGGAAAGACTAAAAGCAAATGACATTCTTTCACCTTATGAATATCTAAGTAATTCTAATTTGTTTGTTACGAGTTGGAAAAAATATAACCAAACTGCAGGTGCTTTTTCAAAATATTTATTGGATAATTATGGATTTGATAAATACATTAGACTTCTTTTAGAAGGCAACGATGAAGATGATTTTGAAAATATCTATGGAATATCAGTTAAAAATGTAAGTGACGAATTTGTAAGTGATCTTAAGGGCACATAAATTGCTCCTAAACCCCGTCACTGTGTCTTCGATATGGTATATTTGAATCGCATTGAAATTATAAAGATGATGACCAAAATTATATTCAGCGCCTAAGGCGCTCTGGTTAGGTAGGTAGCTTGTTTTTACAAATATATAACTCCTAACGGAGTTAAGAAAGTTTTGCGCTTGTAAAACAATGTAGATAATTATTATTTGAAGAAAAGCATTAAACCGGTAAAACCGATCCTCGTGGAGCTTGCCCGGTTCAGACGGGGATCAATAAAAAGAGAAAACAGTGCGTACAATGTTAGATAAATATTCATCGAGTTATAATTATTGGAGAATAATATGAATACTATAAAATTGTTCACTCTCTTGTTACTTATGGCGGTTACCGTACAAGGACAACCAGATCAATCCGCAACAAGAATGGATTCTCTTGTTGATGTTTTTCCACTTACTCTTGGGCGCGTGTGGACTTATGGCTATGACTATGAGTATAGAGATAGCGGAAGGGCGATAGATGACTATAGCGACACAGGGAATGTGGTTATCCAAGTAATTGACATTGAAATTTCTACTGATTCAATAATTTGGAAACTGAGAGAAGCGGGAACACATTGGACAAAAACGAATAGTCTCCCCTGGACCGGACCAACTGAAAAGATAGATACATTCGAGATCATAGAATTAAAGGAAGGGAATCATCGTCTTTATCGACAAGAAACAGAGAAAAAAGTAATGTATTCAGTATTTCCTTTTCTTCAGGATCTTGCCGACACAGCAAGGGTATATAGATATGCAATGGTTGATACATTCGGAATTAAATATATCTCTACTTGTAAAGAACCGGTAGTCCCTACATTCAAATTTACATTTAAAATGGATATAGGGTTAATTGATGTTTCTTACAGTGACGGTTGTTTGTGCCTTCCATTCGATTGGACAAAGCATAATCTTCGAAGTTCGATCATAGTCGATATTCCCATCTCCGGAGAGAAATTACTTCCTAAGGATTATGATCTATCTCAGAATTACCCAAATCCGTTTAACCCGACAACAACCATACAATATTCGGTTCCGAAACAAAGTAATGTTAAGCTAATAATTTATGATGCTTTAGGAAGAGAAGTAGCAAACCTTGTTAACGAAGAAAAAGAAGCGGGATGTTATGAAGTAGAATTCCAGCCGGCAGTTGGCAATCAGCAGTTGGCAAGTGGAATATCCGCCAAAGGCGGATACGCCTCAGGCGTATATTTTTATCAACTTCGGGCTGGAGATTTTGTGGAAACAAAGAAAATGATTTTGTTACGATAGAAAATTAGTTAGATCAAATAAAAATATACTTTTATATTGAGCGCCTAAGGCGCTCTGGTTAGGTGGGGGGCTTGTTTTTACAAATATATAACTCCTAACGGAGTTAAGAAAACTTTGCGCTTGTAAGACAATGTAGATGTTTAATCTTTGTAGAAAAGAATTAAACCAGTAAAAGCGATCCTTGTAAAGTCTGTGGGCTAAGACGGGGATCAAAAAAAAGAGTATCAAAAGAGGAATAATTAAATAATTAATACGGCAGTGCGGGATTTTTACATAACACGCCGTGTGGCAACAATGCAAAAATGTAAGGAGAACTTATTGAGATCAAAGTATATCATTATGGTTTCCATATTTATTCCACTCATATATGGATGTTCAAGAATAGAATGGCATCGTGTCTATAATAATTGTCAGCCATGTGATAAAGGTCGTGTATATGTCGGTCAATGCGATTCCGGTTCATTTAATTTGAGCCTAAGTTGGACAATGAGTTTAAGGATGGTCGGGCCCCCTTATATTCCATTGTTCCCAATTCCTATTGGGGATTCTAAGGAAATATATGTGTTTGTCTACCCCAAATACGATAGTATGAATCATGTTAATGACGCGCCAGAATTTGCACTAAGACCAAAGGGAAAAAATTTTCTTGTAAGACCGACTGATATTGATACTAATGGAATAATTCCTTATATCTCTTATAGGTACTACTTTGATATTAAGAGCTATTCACCTGATACTCTTGAAGTAGTATTTCTGAAAAAATATCTTGGATGCGAACTACCAACTGTTACATTTATAGCAACGAAGAAGACTATATATGAACCTTTGGTGTTTCCGGCGCATTGAACCGTTTTAGTAATTGGTTATTACTTAACATGGATATATAGAACCCCGACGGGGTTCCTGTTAGGTGGGGAGCTTGTTTCTACAAATATATAACTCCTAACGGAGTTAAGAAAACTTTGCGCTTCTAAAACAATGTAGATATTTATTATTTGTAGAAAAGAATTAAACCAGTAAAACCGATCCTCGTAAAGTCTGGGGCTAAGACGGGGATCAAAAAAAAGAGTATCAAAAGAGGAATAATTAAATAAGTCACCTTACGCAGTTATAAAGCGAAAGAATTCTTAATCATAATCATTTTTTTAATGCTACTCGTTTTTTTGTAATTAATGCAGATTATGAAAAAGATTAAGATTATGATTAAGAAACCAATTCAATCTTTTGCGTAACGTGAGTAAATAATTAATTCGGTTGTGTTGTATTTGGTATAACACGCCATTAAGTTTCGACAATAAACACTCAATAAAATAAATGATAAAATATATCTTCTTGTTTATACTTTTTACTTGCGTTTCGGCAGCTCAAACAGAAATAACTACGTTGGGAAGTAAAATAATGCCTTCAGATACGGCGCTTTATGATAAATATGGGATGAGTTATAAAATAAGTCAGCCGTTAAAATATGGAATATTACATGCCAGTACCGGAGCAGCAGCGGCATTTAGTTTGTATTCAGTGTTATGGGTGAAAGGAGATTTTCAAGATGAAATGGGAATAGGATTTATGTTTATGCCGATCGTTGGCGGATCTCTTGGACTTCTTTCCGGTTCAATATACGGGTTATTCAAAGGGATGAACGACGAAGATCTAAAAAGAGACGATTTGTCATTCTACCACAAAGCAGGTACATATTTGTATTTATACGGAACGGGTTTTAGTAATGCGGATAATAAATTTTCAATTAAAATTGATTTTCCTTTATGCAGGCAAACTGAAAAATTATATTTCCCGAATGTTCTTGCCGTTACCGTTGAATATGTAAAATGGAATGGCGATATACATCAGGCAAATGAATTTAAGTACGGTATTGATGGAAAATATTATTATTCAAACGGTTCTTTCTTTAATTCTTTTTACGGATTTGGTTTCGGTTTAACAAATGGCAAATATTGGAACAGTGACGATCAAACGTACAACCGATTAAAGCATAATTTTAGCTATGTTTTTCTAAATGCTTATGTTGGTTGCGGAATTAATGTATTCGATTTATTCCATATCAATTCAACAATTGTATATGAACCGCTAAATTCTCGGCCGGTTATCAATCCAGGTTGGTTAGGGACAAAAGAATTATTTATGCTGAAATTATCTTTTGGTCCGGTTAGTAACTGACACAAAACTGTTTCAATTTATCTGCCAAAAGAAGACGATTTGAATGTTATATTTAACAAACTCCACCAAACGTGGAATAAATTGGTTGTAACCCTTCAAATCAACATTGCTCTTTCAGGTAGTAAATTGAAAAGCAATGGAGTTAGATACATTAATCTCAATAAAACTTATTAACTGATCTATGGACATAAAAACATATCTTGAACGAATACAATTTAAAGGATCACTTCTTCCAACGATTGAATCACTGCGTGAATTGCAACTAGCCCATTTAAGAACTATTCCTTTTGAGAATCTAAGTATTCATAAAAAAGAGCCCATCATTCTTAAAGAGGAAGTTTTGTTTGATAAACTTATCTTAAAAGGTCGCGGCGGGTTTTGTTACGAACTTAACGGATTATTCGCAACACTTCTCCGTGAACTCGGGTTTAATGTATTAATGCTTTCAGGAGGTGTTGCAAAACCTAACGGCGGGTTTGGTCCCGACTTTGACCACATGACATTAATGGTTTTACTTGAGGAAAGATGGTTAGTTGATGTAGGCTTTGGTGATTCATTTGAACAACCTTTATTGATAGACGAAAGAGATGCACAACTACAAGGAGAGCAAGCCTACCGTATCGATGAAGAAGGGAATTATCTTATCCTTAATGGAAGTAATAAAGAGAACGTTTGGAAACCACATTACCGTTTTTCACTTAACCCTTACGAATTAACAGACTTTGAAGAAATGTGTAATTATCATCAGACGTCACCGGAGTCGATATTTACCCGCCGGCGAATTTGTTCTCTAGCGAAACCAGACGGACGCATAACTCTTAGCGATATGCGTTTAATTGAAACCTTAGGCGGAGAGCGGCGGGAACGAGTCTTAATGAATGAAGAAGAGTATGCTGCAATACTTAAGAACGAGTTCGGAATTGTATTATAAGTTGAAATTGAAATAACCATGAAAAATGATGTTCGCAGAACCGGCTCAACCCAAATGGGTCAATAATCGGTGATATAAATTTTCACTCAAAGTTCTGTTCCATAATCTTACTGAAACCCAGCCAAAATATTCCCCTCTAAAGTTATCCCGAACCTCTTCGATAATAAAGACGGAAAACTATACTCAAAATTATTGAAAGGGTTTTATGGCACTTATAAATTGGAACGACAGCTACTCCGTTAAAGTAAAAGAGATTGACGGGCAACATAAAAAATTAGTTGATATTATTAACGAACTGCATGACAAAATGAAAGAGGGAAAGGGAAAAGAAGTGATGGAAAAATTACTCAATGAATTGTTAGACTACACCGTACTCCATTTTGCGTTTGAAGAAAAACTTTTAAACACAAACAATTATCCCGATTCTAAAACCCACATAAAACTCCACAGCGATCTTATTGAAGAAGTTAAAGCTTTCCGCAAAAAGTATGAGAGCGGAAGCGCCATGCTTTCGTTGGAGTTGATGAACTTCTTAAAGAAGTGGTTAGTTGAGCATATCTTAAATTCAGATAAAAAGTATTCGGCACATCTGAATGCAAATGGAGTTAACTGAGAAGCAATTCGGCATTCAATACTGAAATTTCTAACAATAAAAGCAGGAGGTCCAAAGTCTTTGGCTTAACTTTCTGCATACACTTTTTTGGTGGGAAGTTTTCTGTTTATCTTGCAATAAGTAAAACAATTATTTTTAGTTGATCCATTGCAAAATGCAAAATTTGTAATAATGTTCGATGAAAAATATATTTATAATGGAGTGCGTATGATTAGATCATTCATCCTTCTCTTGCTCCTTCTTGGATGTACATCGTGTAAAAAAGAATCAGTTTCGGAGGTTCTTCCGCAAACTCCATACGAGTCATGGCGTTCACAAAATCTCCATAACTATTCGATAGATCAGGTACGAACATGTTTTTGTCCGGATGGCGGTGTAGTTGTGAGACTTACTGTGAAGTCAGACTTGATATTCAGTATAACAAAAGTGAGTGATGGGAGCTTGGTAACAAGTCCATATTACTATACTGTGGATTCGTTATTTGGGATAATTAACAATCCTAAAGGTGATTCACTGGTTATAAAATATAATGCGAAGTATGGATTTCCCGAGTATCTTGATATTAATCCCCAACAACATCCGGTCGATGGCGGTGTGCTTATAGAGTCAAGTAATTTGCAAGAATTGAAATAGAAATCACTTTTGAATGGGATTTTATTTATTTTAAACTCAGCATTTGAAAATAAAAGTTTTGGACAGCTAAAATTTATTTGAGGAATAAAATTATGTCATGGGATATTAAATTAATCACCGAACCGAAGATCATAAAACTGATCTATTCCGGCACCGTTACTCCTGATCAACTTAAAGAAGCGCTTACCTCCTGTGTAACTCTCGCAAAGAAAGAAAACATTTTACGATTTATCGCCGACACTATTCCGTTGGTAGATGGACATTCTGTTTTTGATCTCTATGCGGTGATCCAACTTTATGAAACGATCGGATTCGATCAAAGGATGAAAGAAGCTGTGATAGTGCAAGTCGATTCACCTGCTTTAGAAGTAGCAAGTTTTTACGAAACCGCTTGTTTGAACAGAGGTTACAACGTAAAAATATTTAGTAACGAAAGTGAAGCGATTACCTGGTTGAGCAATTGAAAAGCAGAAAATATTTTATGATAATGATCAGCAAGAAGGGGTTTATCCGTTGATAGAAGAGGCAATCCTAGGGCAAATCCAATTTTTAATTGAGCTTGGTTTTCCAAAACTTCTCAATCTTTCTATTGAAGATTATCTAAATTCATTCCAGTACAAAGGAAATAGAATTCCACCGAATTGCGAAAGAAGATTTGATCTCCCGGTTATAGTTGATCCGAGAATTCCAACAGCAGAATTGATCTTGAAAGCTGGGTTAGCAAATTATTTAAAGTTGGAAGAGTTGACAAATGTTTCCAACAGCTATGCAAAACCATATCTCTTTTTTACTCATGATTCAAAAAAGTATTCATCACACACAGCAGCTTCGGCAATCACCACGTTTGTCGAGGATGAAGCGGGCTGCACTTTGGAGGAACTGATTTATTTCTACCTTTTCTATTCTGATAAATTTGAAGGGATTGCTATAGACGCGATCTTAACGAATTTCCGTGGCGATTATCATCCATGTTTAATAAAAGTTACTGAGAAAGGTGAGATCGGAGCTCACTGGCATAACGATCTGACTGTAGGGATAAATATCATTTCAAAAGGAAAATCAATAATTAAATTATAATAGAGTCACTAAGCGTAGTGAAGAAAAAATCTTAATAAATTCAAGGAGATCGTAATGGCAAAAAAATATTGTTCGTTATTACTGTTATTAATATTAGTTAAACCGATTGATGGACAGACGGTGATGTCAACGATGTACTTACAGCCATCCCCACTTTTTATTGGAGCAGGTAATATAGGAACTGCCAGTCCGATGCAAGACGCTACAGGATTTTATTACAACCCGGCGCAACTCGGATATTTTTCCCGCGAAAACAATTTATCAATTTCGTATATGCCGCAGAAAACAGAATGGCTCAAAAATATTTTACCAAACCTTTCTACACTGTCTTTTGGTTTATCTGCGGGTTATAATTTTAAAAGAAACAATAATGATTTACCTTTATCCATCGGTGTTGGTTATCTCCATAATAAATTTTCTTTCGGTGAATATGTTAGAACTGGTCCCGATGGTCCCGATCCGATTGGAACATATGAAAGTTATGACAAGTTTGATTGCTTTAGTCTCGGAGTCGGGTATGGCGAACTTGTCAAATTCAATTTCGGCATCTCTATTAAGTCGTATAAAGCTTCTCCTGCTGAATCTCCAATTATAGAAGAAGTTAAATTGAACGGCATTGATGGAACAGCTTTCGATTTTGGGTTGATGATAGTAACACCACTTTCGGAAATGTTTTTCCCGAACCAAAAAATTAATCTCGAGGGGGGTTCCTTTCTTAAGCCGAACGTTGATTTTGTTCTCGGTTATTCGTTATTAAACGTTGGGAAAGAAGTGGTATATGCTGATCCTGCGCAAAAAGATCCTCTGCCAAGAACAGCACGGCTCGGATATTCATTTAATTTCAGTTTGGATTTGCATTCAAGTAAATCGACGTTTGACTTATTTGATTATTCTTTTTCAGTTGAAGCAGATGACCGATTAATAAAATGGAGTGACGACGGCAGCAATTTTAAGTACCAAAATATTTTAGGGGACATAAAAATTGGGAAAAACCTGATAGAATTAAGGGGCGATGATTATACAACCGTTCATCGAGGTCATATTCTCAGATTCTTTGAAACAGTGATTTTTACTTCCGGCCGCTTTCATGGAGGGGGTTATGAAAATAGAAAAACAGATGGTCTTGGAGTTTCATCAGAAGGAATAATAAAATTATATAGCTTGTTAGCCGATGACCCAATTGTTGATTACGTCGCAACTCATTTTGTGCTTGAATATTACGATACCAATATTTTTACAGATTCTGAAGCAGAGTCCAATTTTAAAGGATTAATACTAAACGTTAAAGGAATTGAGTTTTAATTCCGACACGATGTAACCAATGCTTTTGTATGAATCGACGTTTATAGTATTTATATTTTTCGAAATCAGAATCAAATGAGGAGCTATTTGGGTAGAGTTTAAAACCAAATGATAGTCTGATTTATTTAACAACCTCATCCATCAAAACAAGAATCTTGTTAGTTGTATTAACGTTTCTCACGGTCATTTCTTTGTATTCTTTTCTTGCGGAAAGTTTTAGCATGGTTGATCTTGTTATTGTGGCTAAGTTTGCCGACCAAAATAAAACGCCATCGTAATAGGAAATCTGTTCGATCTCTTTCTTAATATCAAACTGCTTCAGAATATCTTTCGAATTAATCGCGCTGCTTAAAAAGATCACGTTGTGTTTCCAATCAGTATCACTGAAAATTTGAGGGAAGTGAGCGATAGTATTCTCCATTTCCTTCTTCGATCTGATCAAAACTTTTGCATCATAGTTAAATTTGATCGAAAGAGCTGTCTCAATTTCTTTTTCAATTTTACTTTTATTAGTGCTCTCCGTTTGGAAAATAACATTACCGCTTTGGATGTAAGTTCTTACAGAATGAAATCCAATTCTTTCAAATTCAATACGCAATGCATCCATTCTGATGATATTATTCCCTCCAACGTTTATTCCTCGTAGAAATGCTACGTATTGATTCATTTTTCTGCCTTTCCCAAATTACTTTATCTAATTTGAGTTCATTACTGAGATGTATTTATTTTTTTGCAAAATCTCCATGTTATTTTTGTAGTGAGATTTGCAGATTACTTTGTAAAAAATATTAACTATTCTTTTACAAACCAAATGAAAATACTGATTGACAATCAACGAGAAGTGAAAGTGAGAGATTACTTTAGATTCTCTTTCAAAGAAGTTGATTTGTGATCGCGGTTTCGGAAATACTTATCCCCAAAATTTCGATGGAAAGAATTTGATAATATGCACATTCCATGAATATGAATTCACCTTTTCAGGCATTTTATCTCTTTTCCCTTGATAATTTCCGAGTAAATATTAAATTGCCAAAGAAAATTTTATAAATTTATTCATTTCCCTTAATACATTAGGAAGTAACGTATCAACTAACGGAATTTCTAAAGTTTTTTCCTGCGAATAGGTTTTTAAGACGAATTGTGAAACTGGAGTAACGAGTATGTCAATTTTAGATGAACAACAACACGAATATGAAATGAATAGCTACCCTCCCGCAAAGCAGGGAATGTACGATCCTGCATTTGAACACGATGCTTGCGGAATGGGATTTGTCGCCGATGTGAAGGGAAGAAAGTCTCGCTCGATCATCGAGAAAGGGCTGGATATTTTAAAAAATTTAGAACACCGCGGTGCTGTTGGTGCTGATCCGAATACCGGAGACGGAGCCGGTATCCTCATCCAGATGCCCGATGAATTCATGCGTAAAGTTGCAAGTGAAAAGAATATTGATCTTCCGGAAGAAGGCCGTTATGGTGTCGGAGTTACCTTTCTTCCCCACAATGCTACTCTCAGAAAAGCAATTGAAAATATTATTGAAAAGATAGTTATTGATGAAGATCAAAAGTTTTTAGGCTGGAGAGACGTTCCGGTTAATCCTTCAGTCCCTGGAAAAGGAGCTCAAGCAACTCAGCCTTTTATCAGACATTGTTTCATCGGTGCGAATAAAAAAATAGTTGATCAAGATGGATTTGAGAGAAAACTTTATTTAATCCGACGGATTATTGACCAGCGTGTCCGTGCAGAATTAAAATTGGACAGAAGCAAGTATTATGTCCCATCATTTTCCAGCAAAGTTTTAATTTACAAAGGAATGTTACTGGCGCCGCAAATTTTAGCGTATTACAAAGACCTAAACGATCCCGACATGAAATCTGCAATGGCGATGATCCATATGCGGTTTTCTACTAATACTTTTCCAACTTGGGATTTAGCTCATCCGTTTAGAATGATCGCCCATAATGGAGAGATAAACACATTAAGAGGAAATAAAAATTGGATGGCAGCGCGTCAGCATGTTATGGAATCACCATATTATGGAAAAGACCTAAGGAGAATGCTCCCGATCATCATGGAAGGACAAAGTGATTCTGCAACATTTGATTCCGTATTAGAACTTCTCGTTATGAGTGGGAGAAGCCTCCCCCATGCCATGATGATGATGATCCCGGAAGCATGGTCGAAAAATGATTTGATGGATCCCGATCGGAGAGCTTTCTATGAATACCATGCAACAATGATGGAACCTTGGGATGGACCTGCTGCAGTGGTGTTCACAGATGGAAACATTATTGGAGCAACTCTGGACAGAAATGGTTTGAGGCCATCGCGCTATGTTATTACAAAAGATGGACTTGTGGTTCTTACTTCAGAAGCTGGAACGTTTAGCGTTGATGCCGAAAATGTTGCTGTGAAGGGAAAACTTCAACCGGGTAAGATGTTTATTCTTGATTTAAAACAAGGAAGAATTATTACCGATGAAGAGATTAAAAAAGACATTGTCACCCGTCAACCATACAGAAAATGGGTGAAAGAAAATATGGTTAAGCTGGATTATCTTCCGGCTCCAGACGATATTTACAAAGTCCACTACGATACTCTTTTAATTCGTCAACGGATTTTCGGTTACACGAAAGAAGATTTAATGAAAGTTATGCTCCCGATGGCTGCCTCCGGTCAAGAAGCAATTGGATCGATGGGGAATGATTCCGCTCTTGCGATTCTTTCGGATAAACCGCAGATGTTGTTCCGTTACTTTAAACAACTTTTTGCTCAAGTCACGAATCCACCAATTGACCCGTTACGTGAAGAACTAGTAATGGAATTAACCACATACGTTGGACCTGAACAGAATCTTTTAGATGAAACACCCCAGCATGCTCATCGACTGGAATTGGAACATCCGTTACTTTCAAATTCGCAAATGGAGAAAATTAGATTTATCGCCAAAGGGCATTTTAAATCTATAACAATTCCACTTTTATTTGATCCTTTTGTTCGACATGATATGCGTGAGCGTTTGGATCAAATTTGTGAAGAAGCGGTTGAGGCGGTTAAATCCGGAATTTCTCTCATCATTCTTTCTGATAAAGGAACTGACAGAAGCCACGCAGCAATCCCTTGTCTACTCGCAACTTCGGGCGTTCACCACGCGTTATTACGAGCAGGCTTACGAACAAAAACTGGACTAGTTGTTGAAAGCGGAGAACCCAGAGAAGTTCACCACTTTGCTTTACTTTGCGGATATGGAGCAAATGCTATTAATCCTTATGTGGCATATGAAACTCTTGCTTACTTAACAGAATACAAATTTCTTCCGGAAGGAATGGATTACAAAACCGTGACGAAGAATTTTGTTAAAGCTGTAAGTAAGGGCCTTTTCAAAATTTTCAGCAAGATGGGAATAAGCACACTGCAATCTTATTGCGGAGCACAGATATTTGAAGCTGATGGTTTGGATAGTGAAATCGTTGAGAAATATTTTACCGGTACACCTACGAAGATTGAAGGATTAAGTCTCGAAATGCTTGAGGAGGAAACGATCCGCCGGCATATGCATGCGCTTGATCCCCAAATTGATCAAAGCTCTCTTGATGTTGGAGGTTTGTATCATTACCGTGGAGACGGCGAGCATCATCTTTGGAATCCTCTTACCATCTCAAAACTTCAACTTAGTACGCAGAGAAGTGATTATAAAACCTTCAAAGAATATACCGAATTGATCAACAATCAAAATAAAAAAAGAGTAACTCTAAGGAGTTTATTTGATTTGGATACATCAGGTACTCAAATTCCGCTTGAAGAAGTTGAACCGGCAAGTGAAATTGTAAAAAGATTTGCTACCGGAGCGATGAGTTTTGGTTCGATCTCACGCGAGGCACATACATCGCTTGCGATTGCGATGAATCGTATCGGAGCCAAATCGAATACCGGTGAAGGTGGTGAAGAACCGGAAAGATTTGTAAAACTTCCTAATGGTGATAGTTTAAGATCAGCTATTAAACAAGTAGCTTCGGCGCGATTTGGCGTTACTGCAAATTATCTAGTAAATGCAGATGAACTTCAGATTAAAATGGCCCAAGGCGCTAAACCGGGAGAAGGTGGACAACTTCCGGGACATAAAGTTGATAAAGTCATTGCGAAAGTTCGATACAGCATTCCCGGTGTTACCTTAATAAGTCCGCCGCCACATCACGATATTTATTCAATTGAAGATTTGAAGCAACTTATCTTCGATCTAAAAAATATTAATCCAAAGGCACGCATAAGTGTTAAACTTGTTTCGGAAGTTGGTGTCGGAACAATTGCAGCAGGAGTTGCAAAAGCTCATGCTGACCATATTCTTATCAGTGGACATGACGGCGGAACCGGTGCGAGTCCGATCTCTTCCATTCATTACGCAGGTTCTCCCTGGGAATTAGGTTTGAGTGAAGCTCATCAAACTTTGGTACTGAATGGTTTACGGGACAGAGTTACTCTTGCAACAGACGGACAGTTAAAAACCGGACGCGATGTTGTAATTGCCGCTCTTCTTGGAGCCGAAGAATTTGGTTTTGCAACAGCCCCACTTGTAACACAAGGTTGTATTATGATGCGTAAATGTCACCTTAACACCTGTCCTGTTGGTGTGGCAACTCAAGATCCAGAATTGAGAAAGAAATTTAGCGGTAAACCGGAGTACGTTGTAAACTTTATGTTTTTTATTGCAGAAGAAGTTAGAGAATTAATGGCTAAACTTGGTTTCAGAACTCTTACCGAAATGGTTGGGCAAACGGATAAGATAATTCCCATTCGGATGAATGATCACTGGAAAGCCCGTGGTATTGATCTCTCCAAACCGTTGTTCAAACCAACTCCGTTGTACGACACGAATTTGTATAAAACTCGTGAACAAGATCATGAACTTGAAAAGCAGCTTGATCATGAGTTAATAAAAGAAGCGATGCCGGCTCTTGAGAACAAAACTCCCGTACTTATTAAAACAAGAATAAGAAACGTAAATCGAAGTGTTGGCACAATGCTTTCGAGTGAAATTGCGAAAAGATACGGTGATGAAGGACTTCCTGACGGAACAATTAAAATCCAACTTCGCGGAACAGCCGGACAAAGTTTCGGAACATTTCTTGCGAAAGGAATCGAGCTCGATCTGACAGGTGAATCAAATGATTATACCGGAAAAGGACTTTCAGGCGGAAGATTAATTGTAAAAATTCCAACTACAGTTACGTTTGATGCGGCTGAAAATATTATCGCCGGGAACACATGTTTGTACGGTGCAACAAGTGGTGAAGCATACATCAACGGAGTAGTTGGTGAACGGTTTGCTGTTCGTAACTCAGGCGCAAATGCGGTTGTTGAAGGAGTTGGTGATCACGGTTGCGAATATATGACCGGTGGTAGAGTAGTCGTGATCGGAAAAACCGGAAGAAATTTTGCAGCCGGAATGTCCGGCGGTATCGCCTACATTTGGGATCGTTCAAAGGATGCTAACAAATATATTAATCACGAGATGGTGGATGTAGAGTATTTAATAAAGGAAGAAGATGTAAAAGAAGTTCACGATCTGATACAAAAGCATTTTGAATATACCGGCTCCAAAAGAGCAGAACGAATTCTACAGAAATGGGAAAAGGAAAAGGAAAATTTCTGGAAAATTATTCCAGGCGAATACAAAAAAGCTTTGGCAAGAATGGAAAAAGAAGAAACCGCGAAAAAAGTTTTAGACAATGAAATAGTTTTAGACGAGGTACACAATGGGTAAACCAACCGGTTTTATGGAATTTGAACGAGCAGTTCTTAAAAAGGAAAAAGCAGACGAACGTGTAAAACACTTCAAAGAATTTGAAACTGTTTTTACACGAGAAGAAACTAAAATTCAAGGTGCAAGATGCATGGATTGCGGCATTCCGTTTTGCCACGGAGATACCGGATGTCCGGTTAAAAATTATATCCCCGAATGGAATGATCTGATTTATCACGGGCATTGGAAAGAAGCACTCGATAATCTTCATACAACAAATAATTTCCCCGAATTTACGGGAAGACTTTGCCCGGCGCCTTGCGAATCAGCTTGTACGCTTGGTATCAATGAAAAACCGGTTTCAATAAAAGCAATTGAGCGGACTATAATTGAAAAAGGTTTTAAAGATGGTCATGTAAAACCAAGAATGCCGCACGTTCTTAGTGGAAAAACTGTAGCAATTGTTGGATCAGGTCCCGCGGGACTTGCAGCGGCTCAACAGTTAACGCGAGCAGGACATACTGTTACGGTTTTTGAAAAGAATGCCCGTCCCGGAGGATTGCTTCGTTATGGAATTCCTGACTTCAAAATGGAAAAAAGTATTCTCGATAGAAGACTAAAACAAATGGAAGATGAAGGAGTTCAATTTAAAACGAATGTTAACATCGGAGTAGATATTCGTGCAAAAGAATTGCTCGAAAAATTTGATGCAGTTGTACTTGCCGGTGGATCGGAGCGACCAAGAGATATCCAACTTCCCGGTAGAGAATTGAGCGGAGTTTATTTTGCGATGGAGTTTTTAACTCTTCAGAATAAAATTAATGCTGGAGAAAAAGTCGATCGAGTTATAAATGCACAAGGAAAAAATGTTGTTGTTCTTGGCGGTGGTGATACCGGTTCAGATTGTGTAGGTACGTCTAATCGCCAAGGAGCAAAATCGGTTACACAATTAGAAATAATGCCGATGCCTTCTGAGGGGCGTCCTTTCAATACTCCTTGGCCTTTTTGGCCTTTAATTATGCGCACTTCAACTAGTCATGAAGAAGGTGCGGTAAGAAAATGGAGTGTTAATACAAAAGAATTTAAAGGGAACGACAAGGGAGAATTAACTTCATTAGTTTGCACAGAAGTTAAATTTGAGGAAGGTAAGTTTGTTGATATTCCCGGAACTGAATTTGAATTACCGGCAGAATTAGTTTTGATTGCTGCAGGCTTTGTTCACCCGGAGAAAAAAGGATTGATTGATGAACTTGTTTCTCTCGGAATGGAATTGGATCAGCGGGGAAATGTAAAAGCTGAATTTGGTGATGAGGATCCTTACGGTTATTCGCGTGAGAATGTCAGACGGGTGCATTCAACTTCGCTTGATAAAGTTTTTGCTTGCGGCGATATGAGACGCGGACAATCGCTTGTAGTTTGGGCTATTGCTGAAGGAAGAAAGTGCGCAGCATCGGTTCACAGATATTTGACCGAAGTGCATGCAGAGGAAACTTCTTTATAAATTTTTAATTTAAAGTGTTTTGCGGAATTAAGTTTCCGCAAACATTTTGTATTGTTCGTACACACTTATCGCGGTTTCGAGATCAAATCTTGTACGAATGAGAAAAGCTTCGTCTCGTTTGGCGGGAGTAGGTTCCAGTTCCCATTCCATGTTGGAATTTAATACGGTATTATTCTTAGTATCTTCGATCACCCAAACGCCAACCTTATTTTTTCTCGATTTCATTTCGAGGAAAATTAATCCGTTGAGCTGAAATTTTACACTTCTATCGAACCATTTTATTTTTTCTGTATCGGTCATTTTTAAATCCAGTATAATTTAATTTACTATCGAGTAAAATTCTGTAGAATTGAGCGAATGGAATCACATTTTAATTGTTGTCAAAATGATCTTGCAAAGTCTTTCCTTTTATTTCATTCCACTCTGATCTTAATACACTGTAATAGATCGTATCTCGACGACGATTATGTGTCATCAAAGTGTGACTCCGTAGAACTCCTTCTTCTTTTGCCCCGATTCTTAATAACGCTTTTCTCGCATGATCATTTAATACATCCGTTTTGAATTCGACTCTTTCAAAATCCATTGACTCAAAGCAGTATTGGAGCATCAAAAACTTTATTTGATCGTTTATTCCTTTGCCCTGATACTCTTTGCTAATCCATGTCCAACCAATCTCAATCCGTTTATCTCTGTTGGAAATATTTCCAAAACTTGTTGAACCGATCGGTTTGTTTGTGGATTTATCAACAACAGTAAAAGCGAGACGGGTTTTCTTTTCATTCTCACTAATAGCAGTTTCTACCCATTTTTTTAATTTGGATTTTTTCGAGAGATCGCTTGTAAAGTAAATCCACATTGATTTGTTATCAGTCAATTTCGAAAATGAATCGAAGTCCTCCAACTTTACCGGTCGCAAAAGTATTTCATTTGTTTGTAGGGTCAAATTAAAATCAAGCATAGTTTTTATTATAAAAAAGTTAGTTATAATTTCTTCTTTGCATTTATCATAACATACGGAATGCTTAGTTTAATACCGCCAAGTGGGCGCGCTTGTTCATTCAACCGCGTTTCAATTGTATCAAAGATTTGTTCCGTTTTATCTTCCGGTAAAAGTTTTCTCCAAGATTCCAAAAAGGCTAAGTGGATGAAATAATGATTGAGCATCGCCGTACCATCAGCAAATTTGTAATTAAACTGATCGTGTTCCAAATCTTTGATAATAAATCCATGCTTTTGTAACAGCGAAACAATCTCGTCAAGCGGACGGCGTTTATGATAAATATGTTCGCGCATTAACTCAATCTCTTTATGCAACCGCAATTCCGACAAAATGGTTTCTAATTGTCCATAAAACTCAAACATACTTTTGTCAAGATTCATCGTTTGCACAAACTGTCCGCCGGGTTTGATAACTCTTGAACACTCAGAAAACACTTTATCAATATCGCTCACGTTATTAATTCCGTTGTTGCTAACGATTAAATCAATCGATTCATTTGCAAGTGGAATTGATTCCGCAACGCCCTCAAAAATTTTTATGTTTGTTATACCATACAAGTCAATCTTTTTATTTGCCCTTACAATCGCTTCTTTCCACGGATCAATTCCATAAACCGTTGAGTTTTCACCGAGACGCATTGCCAATTCGGTTAACGGAAATCCGGTTCCGAAACCAATATCAAGCGCTAAAATGTTTGGCTTGTAATCGATCGCATCGAGTAATTTTAAGCCAAAGGGAGCCGACCAAAGCGGCAATTCATCTAACACATCGATCAGTTTGTTTAAATCAAAGTTTTGGGAGAGATATTTTTTCTTCATAGTTTTACCTGAATAGTGCCAGCAAATATCTGAGATAATTTTGATGCAAAATAAGAAAAATCTATTTGATGTTTTTCATTTCCAACTCAAGCAGCCATTTTTTTCTCCAGATTCCGCCGCCGTAACCGGTGGGACTTCCATCTTCGCCAATAACTCTGTGGCAGGGAATGATTATCGCAATTCTGTTCATCCCATTTGCATTTGCCACCGCACGTACTGCCGCAGGTTTGCCCAACGCGGTTGCTTGTTGTAAATAAGAACGTGTCGAGCCATAAGGAATAGTCTGTAATTCTTTCCAAACAGATTGCTGAAATTCCGTTCCCACGGTAAACAAAGGAACGGTGAACTCTTTTCTTTTCCCATCAAAATATTCTTCAAGTTGCTGCTTCAATAAATCGAAATGGCGATTAGCACCTTGAACAATATTTGCGTTTAGAAGTTTGGCTAATGACTTTAACTCTGTCTCCAACATTTTGCGGTCGGTAAATTCTAAAAGACAAATTCCTTGTTCAACAGCGCCCGCGAACATTGTCCCAAGCGGAGTTTCGAGTCGCATAATGTTAATTATTTGTTTGTCCTTACTGTTTGAAGGAGAAACCCCGAAGACAGATTTAAACGAATCGTTGAAACCGCTTAACGATTCATAACCCGCGTCAAACGCAACGGCAGTAACCGGCTCTCCGTTCTGTATTTTTTTGAACGCAGAGTTGATACGAAACATTCTCTGGTATACGTGAAAAGTGATACCGTGATTTTTCAAAAACCATCTTCTCACTTTGCTTGGTTCGATTCCTTTTTGCGTTAAATCCCAATCTTTCATTTTGATGGAAGGATTTACGTTTAACTTTTCCAGAATCTCTTTAATGTAGCCGGGAGTCTCGCCAAGTTTCTCTAAGGGATTACAAACCTTGCAAGGTCTGTAACCTTTAAGTATGGCTTCCTTCGTAGTTCTAAAGAATTCCACATTTTCTTCTTTCGGTTTTCTTGCGGTGCAAGTCGGACGGCAAAAAATACCGGTGGTTCTGATTGCTGCAATAAATATTCCTTCATACGAAACATCTTTGTTTACCAGCGCTTTGTACATAATTGAATTTGTAAGCATAATTTTTTTATTCCAAAATTAGTCTTCGCGAAAGGAGTTTACAACCGAAAAATTGACAAGGAATTTTTTTACGCGAAAGGAAGTGCAGCGAGAAAACTCAGAGCCGATTTCGTTTTGTGTAGAGTTTCAATAACTGGTTGGTTTGTTTTTGAATTTTCTTTTTCATAAACGGAGACCAACCCAAAAGATACCCTTTCCAGCCAAGTGCTTGCTGAGTCCATCTCCACAGATTAAAACTGTCGGTATGTCTGATAATTTTCCCATCCAGGAATTCAAATTGAGCGGAGATTTTATTTATTATCTTTCTTCCCGTTTGACTGTAAACATATTCCGCTCTCCAGTTTGCCGAACCGGATTTGTCATCCGCTTTTACATTTTCAAAAGTGATATTTATATCTTTACTTCTGCTCAGAAGCATCCGCCACATATTTTTTGCGTCGTTACCCTTTAATTCACCAAAAGCAGGATCAGAAAATATGATGTTCTCATCGTAACAATTTACCATTCCGTCGGCGTTTGCATTGGCAAATGATTCGTAAAATTTTTTAATAAGATCTGCGTTGTTCATGTGATTATTTCTAATTGATTTATATTCGTTAGTCAGTTAATTAAAATTAGATTTGCAAATAAGTTTTTAAATAGCCATCGAAAATTGACCATTATCAACCGGCTTCATTGTTGTTAAAAAATCGTCCCACCACCGCAAAGTCAAGTTAAAATTGTAGATAGTATTTAATCGAAACAATTCAGACTCCAAATATTTATCATCCATTGTTTTTGCTAATTCTAAAAAGTTAACTCGCATTAAAATGTCTTTTGTAAAAGTCCTTTTTGCATCGGCGAAAGTTATAGATTGCAAAAACTGTTTTGTTGTGTCTGAGTTTAAAAGTATTAACGCATAGGCAGCAAATTCAACTTTGTCAAAGCCAATGAAGTAACAAGTATCATCCAGCATAACCGGTTTTCCATTTTGTGGTAACACTAATGTAAAATGAAATGTTTTATAAAGTCCGGATATAGCTACCTTAAAAGGTTTAAAAGAATAATCACCTATTCCAAAAATTGAAAATGGTGGTTTGTTATAATAAATACTAGATTTCCTCACATCAAAATTGGCCCGATGCTCTGTTAAATATTTAAATGTTTTAGGATATTCAGACTGAATGTAGTTTGTATCTTGTCCAACTTTTTTCTGAGTAACAATTGTGAATTTCCTTGTCTGATTGATAACTGTGTTTTTAAGATCCGAACTTTTCAGAATTCCATACACTATTCCGTCTTCTAAAATCACTTCTTCGTTTAACCCGTTTTTGTATTGTACATTTTTGTTTTCAGTCGATACAGTTAATTTCTCCAATTCCATCACTGTTGAACAATCATGTTTTAAACCTTGTCGCCAAACAAATGGAGATTCTCCATCAATCGCCCTGGTATGAATGTAAGTGTCAATGTTCGACACAAATTTATCATCTAACCAACCAAATATTTGATAATGTGCTTCATTGTTATAGTAATTAAACTCTTTACAGTCAAATTCAGTTTTGGAGTTTAATTTGCAGTAAAAGAAAGATGCCTCAACTGAAACGTTAAATTCTTTTTTTGTATCAATACAATGCTTCTCCATTGATGCGATCAGGTAATTGTTCGCCTTTTGGTCAAAAACAATATTTTTTATCACTGAATTTTTTACTAGCAATAACAGATGCCCGTCCATCTTTTGAAAAGTATTGAGCATGGCTAAGGTAATATATTCGGCAATATCAAAATTACCTTTTCCCGTCATAGCGTCTAGACCGCTATGATTTTTAAAGTTAGTTTTTTTAGGAAGATTTGAAGAATTCAGGCTGCCTAATTTTGCATTTGTAACCCAAGGTGGATTTCCAATTACTAAAATGTTTTTGCCAAGATTACTTTTCGCAATTTGTTTAAAATTAAAATCGAAAACATCACAATGGGATATTAAAATTTCCGGTTTATTATGCTCTGGATTTCCGAGATAGAAATCGATGATATTAAATTTACTTTCCCAGACGTATGGCTTAAAGATTTCAACCCCGAAAATCTTTTTAACATGCTTAAAGTTTCTTAATACGGCAATTATAAAATTTCCTTTCCCGCAAGTCGGTTCAACAACTATTTCAGGAGGAGTAATCTTAGATGCTAAATCCAACGTAACACTGTTTGTTAAATTCTCATTTGTCTGAAAATCACCATACTCTGCCCTGTCCGGTTCGGCAACAGCGTTAAGGGGAAGGGAAATAATTTCTTTAAGTGCATTTAATTCATTGTCATCTGCAAAAAAAAGTATAATCCCGAAGACCTCAAATATTTTTTGATTTGCTTCACCGGAAAACGAGATGTCTTTCAAAAAATCATTTAAGTAATCTGCAACAATAAGTGAAATATTTGCGTTAAAGACTTTCATCTATTTCCCATTTTGTCAACAATTTTATTGATCCCCTCAACTTTACCAGTCAGAGTAACAATTCTTTGATATTGTAACCTCCACTGCAAAGCATTTGAAATTGTTAAATAACCTTGTTCCGGAGGATTATTAAGAATTTGTTCGGCCAATTGATTGATTGTAATTTCATCAGCGGGTAAATTTTTATCGTTCAAATAAGCGATGATATCTTCAACATTGGCTTTATCTTTCACCATCTCTCGAAGTCTAAAAGTTGTAGTATAATCAGCAGTTCTTTCTTTTGAAATAAAAGAGCAGCTAACAAAGTCAAGCTTTGCTGTTTTTGAAACCGGCTCATCTACTTTATTATAGACGAAAACAAGAAGATTATAACCGAGTCCATAAATTTTCTGATTTGCATTTTTGAAAGGACAAGAAGATTGTGGTTGTTTTATGGAAGTCACTTTTATGTCTGTATCTACAGAGGGCAAATCAATTCCCTTTGCAGAAGAACCAATTGTTAAATTATATTTTTCCGATAAATGCTGTTGAAATTTATGTTCAATATGGGTTCCTACAGCTTTCCCATCGGTTACTCCAAACAATTCTTTGTTGGGAGCTTTTGATTCTGTAACACAAAATGTTTTTGCTTCCAATAATAATTTATCTACAGACAATTCTTTCTTCATATCGCAATTTTTTTTTATTGTTTATTTGATTTATCTAAACAAAGCAATGAAATGCTTTACCCAAATATCTAAATTATAATGTTCCTACGCAATCTGAGAACAGTAGTTTCGGGAAGTAGTTAAAAATCAAATCCCCAAATATGCAGATCTAACATGTTCATTATTCAGTAATTCATTCCCTGTGCCGCTCATCGTTATTCTTCCGTTTTCAAGGACGTATGCTCTGTGGCAGAAGGTGAGTGTAGTTTGCACGTTCTGCTCGATAAGCAAAATTGTAATTCCTTCTTTATTAATTCTTTTAATTATATCAAAAATATCATTAACAAGAACCGGCGATAATCCAAGGCTTGGTTCATCAAGCATTAATAATTTCGGGAGCGACATTAATCCTCTTGCTATTGCAGCCATTTGCTGCTCACCACCGCTCAATGTCCCTGCGGTTTGTTTTCGTCTTTCTTTTAACCGCGGGAAAAGGGAATAGCATTCTTCTAGTGAAGCTTTTCTTTTTTCTTTTGCAGCGCCAAACAACGAGCCCATAACAAGATTTTCTTCAACGGTCATCTCGTTAAATAATTTTCTTCCTTCGGGAACATGGACAATCCCTTCTTTAATAATTTTTTCGGGAGATATTTCAGATAAAATTTCTCCGTTAAACGCTATCGATCCGTTCTTCTTTTTATGAAGTCCCGAAATTGTTTTTAGTACAGAAGATTTTCCGGCGCCGTTTGCTCCAACAAGAACAACGATCTCACTTTTTGCAACTTCAAAATTTACATCCCACAATACTTGAAGGTCTTTGTAACTCATGCTCATGTTTTCAACTTTAAGCATGTTACCTTTTCTCCATAATAAATTCCGAACCGAGATATGCTTCGATCACAGTCGGATTTTTTGCAACCTCTGAAGGAGAGCCTTCCGCGATTGTTGAACCATGCGCCATCACGTGCACTCTATCAGAAATATTCATAATCACTTTCATAATGTGTTCAACAATTACGATGGTAATTCCAAGTTCGGTTCTTATTTTTTTTATAATTTCGATCGCCGTATCCAATTCCGATGGATTTAAACCCGCAGTTGTTTCATCAAGTAATAAAAGGGAAGGACGGGTAGCGAGCGCTTTTGCAATTTCTAATCTTTTTCTTCCCGCGATCGGAAGTCCCCCGGCGTTCATTTGACTAACATCGCGGAGTAAACAAAATTCAAGAACCTCATTCGCAACTTTTCTTGCACCGGCAGTAGTTTTTTCGCGTGCGAATGCGGCTGCCATTATATTATCTTCTACCGTTAATCTTTTTAATGGTTTTACTGACTGGAAAGTTCTTCCAATTCCAAGTCTCGCAATTTCATAAGTTTTTTTCTTTGTGATGTCATGTCCGTTAAAAATTATTTTTCCGTTGGTAACAGGATAAAATTGACTGATCAGATTAAAGACTGTGGTTTTTCCGCTTCCGTTTGGTCCGATCAACCCGAAGATTTCTCCTTCTTTAATTTCGGCCGAGACATCATTTACTGCTGTTAGTCCGCCGAAAACTTTTATGAGATTTTCTATTTTCAGTTTACTCATAGTTATTGCTCCGCCGATTTTTTTAACCGGAATTTCTTAGCAATTAAATCCCAATCACCCACAACACCGCCAGCCATATAAAGGATCACAAAAATAACCAGCAAACCAAAAGCCATTGCATGAAATCGTGAGACCCAATCAGGTGCAAATCCGAAAAAAGAAGAGCGGAAAAGTTCTTGTACTAAAACCATAATAACCGCGCCAACTGCCGGTCCCCAGATCGTTCCAACTCCTCCAATTATTCCCACCAGAATTGTAATTATCGAAATGTTGTGAAGCGCAAATACGGTTTCGGGGTCAACAAATCCCATGTAGATCATATAAAATGCACCAGCCATTCCTGCCCAGAAGGTAGAAATTATTGTAGCGATGTTTTTATATTTTTTTGTGTTGATGCCGATCGCCTCTGCAGCATCTTCATCTTCTCTGATCGACAGAAAATAATATCCGGCTTTACTTTTCATTACAATTTTAACGGAAAGGATCGCACCAATTGTAAGAATGAGCGCGACAAAATAATAGGGATATTTACTAACCCAGGTTGTCATGTAGAGAATTCCGTTATGTCCGTTGGAGAGCCACTTTTCTTCGCCGAAAACTATTCTTAAAATTTCGGCAGAAGCTAAAGTTCCAAGAGCAAAGTATGGACCGCGTAAACGGAAGACCATAATTCCAAGAACGTAACCGAGAAATACAGCAGTTATTCCTCCGGTAAGCAAACCCCACCAGGGAGAGATTCCCCAATGTAAAAATGGCAGTGCCGCCGCATAAGCGCCAATACCAAAATAAGCCGCGTGTCCGAACGAAACTTGTCCGGTGAATCCGGCGAGCAAATTCCATGAAGTTCCCATGATAACCCAAAGCAATACAAAGATGAGAAGTCCCTGGAAGTAAGGAGAAAAACTAAAAATAAATGGTGCAGCAATTGCGGAGGCAAGAATAAACCACTCGGTACGTTTGATCTCTAATAATTTTATTTTTTCGTTACCGCTCATGGTTTCCCTAAATTTTTGTTAATCGTTTCAATCCGCCCGGAAGGAAAACCAACACAAGTAAGAATATCACAAGTCCAATTGCATCTCTGTACCCCATAGAGAGATAAGTAGCACCAAAAGTTTCTGCAACACCAAGAACTAATCCACCAACGATTGCGCCAATCGGAGAACCGAGTCCGCCAAGTATTGTTATCACAAATGCTTTTACTGTAAAGATAGGACCGACATCGGGGAATAAATAATAAACGGGTAAAAGTAAAACTCCGGCTGCACCTACAAGTGCGCTTCCAATTCCGTAAGTGAGAATTGTAATTTTCTTTACACTGATTCCCATCAGAGTTGCTGCACTTCTATCTTGCGCTGTTGCGCGGATCGATCTACCGAGATCTGTTTTGGTTAAAAGGATGAAAAGTCCGATCGTAAAAATGATTGAAATTAAAAATGCGATTGCAAGAGGAACGCTTAATGAAATTTGACCGAGACGAATTGAAGCATCAGTGTAACTTGTTCTAACTGAGCGATAATCGCTTGAGAAGATTGCTCTGATTAATTCAACCAGTACTACTCCTATACCAACCGTCATCAGAACCTGGTTTTCCGGGAGAATCGATTCTTTTTTTATAAGTGGATAAAGCAAATACTTGCTGATTCCTTGACCTAAAAAGAAAATGAGCGGAATAGTTATAAAAATAGAGAGGTAAGGATCGATCCCTGCATATTGCCAGAGAACCCAGGTAATGTACATTGCAACCATCATCAACTGACCATGTGCAAGATTGATTATTCCAAGCACACCCATGATAAGTGTCATCCCGATCCCTATCATCGCATACAAACCGCCGATCAATAGCCCGTACACTAAAGTTTGAAAGATCATATCCAATTTTGCATTCCTCTATTAAATTCTTTTATGGATTTTTCTTATAAAGAAATTACTGTTTAACTTAGAAAAATCCGAATGACGAAATAGAATTTTATTCCCATGCAACTTTCCAATCGATCGGGTAATCGAAAGTTGCGTTAGCAAGATTTTTCGGCCAGATCAATTTTAATTGTCCACCGATCCACTGAACTACAAAAGTATCCATTTTATTTTGATGAATCTTTTTCCCATAAGAAGTGAATTTAACAGGACCGAAAACCGTCATCAGATCAGTTTTATCAAGAGCGGATTTAATTGTTTCTGTCGTATAATCCCCGTTGCATCTTTTTAAAACATCAACAATAACCTGTGCTGCTGCATAGGCTTCAGCGCCGTGATAATCTGGACCTTCGCCACCATATTTTTTAACGTAACTGTCAAAGTATTCGGCCGCCCCTTTTATCGGTAACGACTGATGCCATAAAGTAGCAGAAAGAACTAAGTTGCTTGCGTTACCCGCATTTTCTTTGAATGCCGGCATTGTAAATCCAGCGCCGGCTCCTACAAATAATTTCGGCGTAAAATTAATTTCACGCGATTGTTTCATTAACAATGCAGCATCCATAACGTAAGAGATCATATAAACCATATCGGGATTTGATTTTTTTGCATTCTCTAATAATGGTTTGAAATCAATAACACCAGCCGAATATGATTTTACATCAAGAACGTTAATGCCTAATGCTTCCGCAAATTTTTTAAAAGATGCTGCACCTTCGGAGCCAAAAGCTGTGTTCTCATGGATGATAAATACCGAAGCCGGTTTTACTACTGTTGATAAAAGTCCTTCCAAACCGGAAGCATATTCAGATACGGCAGGATTCAAACGGTAGATATAAAATTTATTGCCGTCGCTTATGGTTAGATTAAAATCTTCCGGTTGGGTTATCTTATCGACCGAGCCTGTGTTTACAAGGAAAGGAACTCGATATTGTTGAGCAACGGCGCAGGCAGCAAACGTAACAGACGAACTATAACCTCCGGCTATAAGTGGAACGTTATTAATGTTTATGAGTTTTTCTGCACTCGCTCTGCCTACATCCGGTTTGCCGGTATCATCTTCATAAATAAATTCAAGTCTTTTACCGGCGATACCACCGTTGGCATTAACTTGCTCTTTAACCATTTCGTAGGAATTTTTCTCCATCTCACCAAAATTAGCTTGTGAACCGGTAAGGGGAAGAAGCACTCCAATCTTAATTGAGTCGGAATCTTTTTTAGAGCAGCCATCAGTTCCCACAACGATGAGAAAGGAAAATAAAACAAATAGTATTCCGGAAGCCTTCATTTTTTCCTCGAAGTTATTTTGTAAATAATCAACTAGTTCAAAATAGCAATGCGAAGTTCATATTTCTATTTCGTGTACAAATAATATTTCTTCGAAAGTTTTCTAAAGGCATCAACATCTTTCGTCAAATAAGATTGAATATCTTCGTACTTCATTCGTTCCGTAAACATCTTTCTAATTTTAGATGTTCCGCAAACTTTATCAAACATTTTTAAGCGGGAAGTATCGCATCTGGTAAAAGGATTCTTCTCCGGATACATTTCATTGTGCACTTGCAAAAATAAAAATTGCAGACTCATCAAATTTACTTTTGAATAATCAGTTATATGAAGTTGAACCCCGTGCAAGGTGCTGTCTTTATGTTTCCCGTAGTAAGGTTTAAAAGTAATTGTACGAAAATAAATGCCGCCTAAATTTAAAGCATTCATGTTTTTCGCAAGACGTTCACCATCGATCCATTCCGCTGCAAATGTTTGGAAGGGGATTGTATAACCAACACCTTCAGATATATAACCGAGTTCTCCTAAAATTCCTGTAGCAACGTAATACTCCGGTGTTTCGCCATAAGGGATATGCGGAGAAGAGGGAACCCACTGCAGACCGGTTGCGGCAAAATCCATTTTTCTTTTCCATCCTTGCATCGGTATTACAGTTAAATTGCATTTAATTTTTTCTGTTTTGAGGGAATCTTTGTATAACATTCCTTCTTCATTGATCATCTTTGCAAATTCTCCGAGCGTTAAGCCATGTACATAAGGAATTTTATATTGACTGACGAACGAATAAAAACCATCTTCAACAAGATTGCCTTCAACTTTAATTCCGCCAAGAGGATTCGGACGATCGAGTACAACGAATGGAATATTATTCTCGGCAGCGGCTTCCATCGCCAAACCAAGTGTGCTGATAAATGTGTAAGAACGGCAGCCGATATCTTGAATGTCGTAAACAAGCACATCAATATTTTTTAACATTTCCTTTGATGGTTTTCGCGTTTTTCCATAGATGGAGTAAACCGGAAGATTAGTTTTGGAATCAGTGTAAAAATCGAATTCCGTTCCGGCGGAAAAATCTCCGCGAACGCCATGCTCTGGTCCGTAAAGTGCGGTTAGTTTGCACTCATTCGATTCAAATAAAATATCAATTGTAGATTTGAGATTTTGATCTACACCGGTTGGATTGGTAATTAATCCAACACGTTTTCCTTTCAGTACATCAAATTTTCTTTCTTTCAAAACGTCGATCCCAAGCCTTACTTTTGGTTGAGAGGAAAGAGTGGCCGAACAGAAAAGTAGCAATGCAATAAACAAAACAATTTTTGATCTTTTCATATTAATTTCCCTTTGACTGCATTCCTAATTCCTAATTAATTGACTCTCATTTTTTTGATAATTGAAGCAATGATAAATTCGGCTTTTTCTTTTACTTCATGGTATTTCATTTCTTCACGGATAAGAATTTCGTTCGCTATAGTTTGATTTGAAAGCGACGAACAATTTATCGCAATGTTTAAGAAGGCTCCTTCAACCGCAGTTTTGGTAAGCGAAACAGCAACTCCGGCATCTGATAAAGAATTTTGATTCCCTTTTGCAACAATAGTTTCCAACAAAGGAAGTATTTCTTTTCCGGCAGAAACAACTTCCGCAGGAACCATTGCGGCATCTATGGTTGCAGATTCAATAGCTTTTGCGCGGTCAAGTTTTTGTTCTTCGGTTTCTTTTGGCATTTTAAAAGCGAGCATTACTTTATCAAATGCTTCATTGTCTTTTTTTGCAAGCTTGCGAAAGTTTTCTTTAATCAAACCAAGTTTATTTTTTATTACAGTGAGTTCGTTTTCAACATCCGCATATTTCTTTTTGCCGATAGTTAAGTTGCAAACCATCGTGCCGAGCGACGAGGCGAGTACTCCACATAGCGCCGAGACATTTCCACCGCCGGGAGTAGGGGAGTTTGAAGAAAGTTCTTCTAAATAATTTTCTAATGTGTTTGATAATTCCATTTTATCTCCTTAAAAATTTCATTTTGTTTATCCGAATGTCTCATCGATTATTTCGCCCTTGTAGGGCTGCATGCAAACCAAATTACTATTTATCTGATGTATTTCGCCCTTTCAGGGCTAATACATAGTGATGACTCCACGACATTCAATGGCTGCTGACCAATGACCAAGCTCAAATCATATAATCAATTATTTTTTCTTTTGGATGGAACGGATTCAAGCTGCTCAATCCTAATTTTTCAATTGCAAGATTTACCAGTCCGGTTTCGTTTAAAGCTTTCCCATCCGAATAAAATTTACCGGATTGCAAAATTGCTTCAAGTGGAACTAGCCCGACAATTTCACTTCCCGTAACTTCAACTCCCAAACGCTCCGCTTCTTTTTTTACTTCCTCAAAAGCAACGTGCATAGGTGTAACGTTATAGTTGGTTAAATTGATAGAAACTTGTGTGAGATTATATTTTTCTAAACTCACACCCATTCCTTTGAAACATTTTAATCGTCCCGGCTCTTTAATTGTTTTTCCATCAATTTTTATAACTGCTCCGCTTGTATCTCTTTTCGGTCTGCCGGATTCGCGCAAAATCTCCGCGATCTCTTTCGCAAATTTTACATCGGTAGAATTTATATTTACGTTGTACGCTACAAGAAAGAAACGAGCGCCGGTAACAATTGCTCCAAGCTTTGGATTAAACTCATTTGTTCCGAAATCAGGAAACCAAGCAGGATCTCTTAATTTTTCTTCCAATCCTTCATATTCACCTTTACGAATATCTGAAAGATTTATCCGTTCTGCTTTTCGTGCTGCATCTTCATATAAGTAAACAGGAACATTCAGTTCTTTTGAAATAATTTCGCCATACTTTTCTGCCAACTTAACGCATTCTTCGGTTGTAACATCTTTTACTGGAATGAAGGGAACAACATCAATCGCACCAAGCCGCGGATGTTCTCCTTTGTGATTACGCATGTCAATAAATTCTGCAGCCGCTTTTGAAACGGCAACAGCACCATTTACAATTCCGTTTTCGTCGCCAACTAACGTAACAACCACGCGGTTGTAATCTTTATCCGGCTCAAGACTGAGCAGTTTTACATTTTCGATTGAAGTTAAAGCATTTTTGATTGCTTCAAAAGTTTCGGTGTTTACCCCTTCGCTAAAATTTGGAACGCATTCGATAATTTTCATAAGAGAATTTCGGCTTAACTTTATTTAAAACTTATTTATCATTTAATTAAACAACGACAACAATTTTGGTTAGATTTTCATAATAAAGAATGGATGAATGATCGTATGGTTGAATGAAAAATAAAAAAGTTTTAATTCATTCAATCATTCATCCGTTCATTCAAACTTGTTTTGATAAATCACTTCACCGTTTTTAATTGTTATTTCATTTAAATTTTTCCCGATGTTATAAACGATGTCGGCATAATCTGCTGTATTGAAAACCGCAAAATCAGCTTTCTTACCAATTTCCAAACTTCCAACTTCTTCACTCAACAGAAGGGCATTGGCAGCGTTAATGGTAACTGCGGAAATTGTTTCTTCGATCGTCATTTTCATTTTTAGTGCAGCAAGACTCATAATAAAATTCAAGTTGGCAATATTGGAAGAGCCCGGATTAAAATCTGTTGAAAGTGCAACAATGGCACCTGAATCAATTAATTTTCTTGCCGGAGCGTAATTATAATTTAAAAAGAATGAAACACCGGGAAGTAAAACAGAAGTAATTTCAGATTGAGCAACTTTAGCAATATCTTTCTCTTTTATCACTTCAAGGTGATCGATACTACTTGCTTGATGTTGCAATGCAACGTCGATTCCGCCAATTGAGTTGAATTGTTCCGTATGTAATTTTAATTCTAAATCGAAAACTTGCGCATGGGAAAAAATCAAATTAATCTCATCTGCAGAGAAGGCAGTTGATTCGCAAAATCCGTCACAAAATTTTGCTAAATCATTTTCAGCAATAAACGGAATCATTTTATGGGTGATCTCATGGATGTAAGCGTTTCGGTTCTCTTTCATTTCGGTTGGAATTGTATGCGCTCCGAGGAAAGTGGGAACAATTGTAATCGGAAATAGCTTTTGGAGATGCTGAATGACTTGAAGAAGTTTTATTTCATTTTCGAAATCAAGTCCGTACCCGCTTTTAATTTCAAGAGTTGTAATTCCCTGAGCGATGAAATAATTTATCCGTGGGGAAATAAGTTTTACTAATTCTTCAAAAGTGGAATTTCTAACAGCGGAAACTGTAGTGTTTATGCCGCCGCCGAGTTTTGCAATATCTTCGTACGATTTGCCTAAAAGTTTTAAACGAAATTCACTTGCACGTGAACCGGCAAATGCCGTGTGGGTATGACACTCAACCAATCCGGGTAGAACGACCTTATCGTTTACGTCAATAATTTTATAATTTGATTCGTTCGTAATTGAAGAATTCGGGATTAAATCTTTTATTAAATCATTTTCAAAAATCACTGAATGATTTTCGAGAACTGCTATTTCGTTTAACTCTTTTCCGCGTTTATAATTTTTGCCGCCGGTTGAAACCGTAACTATTTGTGCCGGATTTTTTAGAAGAGTCTTCATTATTTTTTATTGGGCAGTGCATTTTGAAGAAGATTTACGGTATCAGCCACAACCTGCGTGGGGGAAAATCCAAGTTGATTTAACTTAAACGCCAAATTATTTGCACCGGAAAGAGTGGCGTAGTCGCCAACTTTAACCTTATAAAGTGGCGCTTGAAATGAGATATAGATATCATTTTTATTGGTTTTGAAATAAATATCTGAGCGTATTTGCTGGGCTTCGTCAAGATCATCGGTTGCAAGAACTTGCACACGGTAGCCCGGCAGACGCACGGATATTTTTTGAGAGTTATCTACTTTAGGATAATTCCACCACAGCTCGTTGTTGATTGAGTTTGAAACTTTGTTTTGAGGTTTCTCATTCTCAACTTTTAGGAAGTAGGGAGAGAAATCAAAATCCTCGATGAGAGGAGAATCTGATTTTTCGATAACCTTGACTTTTTCTTCTTTGGTATGTTTGTATCTACCACTGGTTGAATCAATCGACGACCCGCAGGAAGAAATCAGCAAACCAGTTATCTGACAAAAAATTATTAAAGCGAATTTTCTCATAAACTTTCTTAAAAAGATAAAGAAATATAAAAATATTTCTTCGGAAGATAATCTTTTTAATCTGATGGGAGGAAATTAAACTTTTCCCCTGGTGGTGAGCTGGTCACTCGAGTAAATGAATGGGTGAATGATTGAATGAAAATCCACTATGAAATTCCCGGTCCGGTGAGATGGGTTATTTTAATTCAGTTTCAAATAGTGCAAATACTTCCGTTTAGGAAAAAATGTGAGAATTTGTTATTTTTGCGCTAAATAAAACCAAGGTTCCAATGACATCTTCAAAAAGATTAAAAATTCTATTCGTTACTTCAGAGCTTTTTCCATTCATGAAAACCGGCGGGTTAGCAGACGTTTCAGCAGCTCTTCCGCAAATGTTAACTGAATTAGGACACGAAGTAAGAATTTTAGTTCCAAAATATGGAGCAATCGATAGCAGAAAATATAAAATTCACGAGGTAGTGCGTTTAAAAGATATCACTGTAAAAATAGGGGATAAGGATGTCGTTTTTTCGCTCCGTTCTTCTTTTTTACCCTCGCAGCGTGTTCGTGTGCAAATCTATTTCTTGGATAATCAAGAATATTTTGGAAGCAGAAAAAGCCTTTACACTGACCCGATCTCAGGCGCCGATTATAAAGATAACGACGAGCGGTACATTTTAATGGCGAAGTCGGTATTCCAATTAATAACGCTTTTAGGCTGGATTCCCGATATTATTCACAGCAACGATTGGCAATGCGGATTGATCCCGGCGTATCACAAAAATGTCTATGCGAATGAAGCTCCGTTCGATTCGATCAAAAGTATTTTTACGATCCATAATTTGGCGTACCAGGGAATTTTCCCGGCTTCGACCTTCGATAAAACGGAACTTCCAAAAGCTTTAGAGAATGATAAAGGTGCTTTATTAAACGGAAAATTCAATTTCATTAAAAACGGGATTCAATACGCAGATTATTTAACCACAGTAAGCGAAGGTTACGCAAAAGAGATTGTTGGTAAAAAAGAAGTCGGCTTGGATTTGCAGCCTTGTCTTGCAAAACGGAAATCAACTCTCTCAGGAATTGTAAATGGAATTGACACTGCCGTCTGGAATCCTCAAACGGATAAATTCATTCCCCACAAATATTCTTTTGAAACTATTGCCAAGAAATTGGACGATAAGAAAATTTTAGTTGAACGCTTCGGACTCCAATTTGATGAAACTAAACCTGTCATCGGAATTATTTCCCGGTTGAACGATGTAAAAGGAATTGATCTGGTTATCGAATCGTTTGAAGAATTGATGAAGATGGACATTCAGTTGGTACTTCTTGGAACCGGAGATAAAAAATATCAAGTTGCATTTGAAAAATTAACGAAAAAACATGCCGGTCAATTTGCTTCTTACCTTGGATTCAATGATGACCTGGCGCATTTGATTGAAGCCGGTTCTGATATGCTTTTAATGCCTTCTAAGTTTGAACCTTGCGGACTAAATCAAATGTATAGTTTGGTTTACGGCACAATTCCGATTGTGCGGGAAACAGGCGGTTTAGGCGATACGGTTTTCGCATTCGACGAAAAGACCGGAGAAGGAAACGGATTTGTTTTCCAAAAATATGAATCTGCTGCAATGCTTAAAGAAGTGAAAAGAGCGGTCAAACTTTTCCATGATACAAAATCGTGGCAGAAAATTATTAAAAACGGAATGAAGTCTGATTTCAGTTGGAGATCTTCCGCTAAAAAATATATTGAATTATATAAAACGGTTTTGTCAATCTAAAATATGAGCATTGCCGTTTTCCTCGATCGAGATGGAACCCTGAACGAAGATCCCGGTTACATCGGAGACCCATCAAAAGTTGTACTTTTCCCCGGAGTTCCGGAAGGTTTAGCTGTTTTAAAAAATGATTTTCATTTTATGTTGATCGTGGTTTCCAATCAAGCCGGAATTTCCCGCGGGCTGATTACGGAAGAACAAGTAATTTCTGTTAATAACAAGATCAACGAGATGATTCTTCCCTTTAACGTGCAGATCGATAAGTTTTATTTTTGTCCTTCACATCCCGAATTTTCATCTGATGAAGAATGTGCTTGCAGAAAGCCATCATCAAAAATGCTTTTTGATGCAGCTGAAGAATTTGGGATTGATCTTTCCAAGTCTTATATGATCGGTGATTCCCACATCGATATTAAATGTGCGATGAATGCCGGGGTGAAATCTATTCTTGTTAAAACGGGGAATGGCAATGCCCATCTTTCTCTCTTGATTGAAGAAAAGAAAATCCCCAACTTTGTTGCCGAAAATTTCACGGAAGCTGTTGACTTCCTTATTCATGATTTTAATGGAGATATTTAGTTGAATTATCTGAAGTTTAT
The DNA here is from genome assembly GCA_041671545.1 of Ignavibacteriaceae bacterium. Taxonomy (GTDB): domain Bacteria; phylum Bacteroidota; class Ignavibacteria; order Ignavibacteriales; family Ignavibacteriaceae; genus UBA1563. The sequence continues at coordinate 173,573 of JBAZBI010000004.1, read as the reverse complement.
TTCTCTTGTCCGCCAAAAATCGAGTTTTGTTTTGGCTCTCTTAATCCTTGTTCCATTTTTCTTTGTTGCCTGCAGTGATGACCCTTCCTCTTTGGGAAGTGATCTATTAAATCAAGATAATATTATCGTTTCTAAATTAGATTCATTTACCGATACCCTTGCACAAAAATTTGAACCGCATCAAGCAAAATTATCACTCGGTTCTTCTGAAGTTTTGCTGGTTGGTAAAGATGCAAATGTTGAATCCCAAATTCTTCTGGCGTTTTATTTTAGTGTGTCGAGTAAATATTTAGCCGATCTTGATTCCAATCTTACTTTTGTTTCTGCCGATATTTCTTTAACAAGAACTTATTTCTTCGGCGATACGCTGCAATCGTTTAATGTTGGGATTCACCAGGTAACTTCATCTTGGAATTCACTTTTTACGATCGATTCACTTCCTAAATTAAGTTATAATTCTTCATCGGTTATGCTTTCGCAGTCAAATACAGGCTCTGCTTATACGTTTTCCGTTGATCCGAATTTGGCAAAAGACTGGTTCAAAGCTGCTAAGGATACTTCACTCGGCAAAAATTATGGTTTGTTATTGAAACCAAATGGAACTTGCAGATTTACCGGTTTTGCTGCATCCACTTCATATACTGATGTTCCAACAATTAAAATTGTAGTTAAAAAATCTTCTACGTATGAAACTTATCAGGACACCTTAACTTACAACGGTTCTGTTGATGTTCATTTAATCCAAGGATCATTCCCTGAAGCTTCTAATAAAACGCTTACCATACAAAGCGGGACAGGAGTTCAAGGGAAATTATGGTTTGATCTTTCAAATTTACCGGCGGATGCTGTGGTAAATACAGCTAAGTTGACATTAAATATCGATACTTTAAATATAAAAGTTGGTTCATCTTATACAGACGGTTTGCTTGCATATCAAATTGCCGACTCGACAACTGATTCGACAAATTCTCAGTTCGTTGTTTCACTCGCCCGTTCTGGAAACACTTATTCGGGAGATGTAGCACGAATTATCAACAATGCAGTTATTACAAAAAATAATTACGGAATGTTGATCATGCCTTATTATCAGATAAAGGGGATTGAGAACTTCGCTTTATTCAACTCCAATGCGTTGAACGGAGAATTGAAACCACGATTGACCATCACTTATTCACAGAAAAAGAAATAAGAAATTTTATGAAAAACATCAAAAAAATAGTTTTGTTTGTCCTTTTCAGTTTGCCGCTTTTTGCACAGGTAAATTCTCCCTATTCGAGATACGGAATTGGAGATCTCGAGTATTCCTATTCCGCCAGAAGAGCGGGAATGGGTGGACTTGGTGTTGCCATGGATGACAACGCATTTATTTCAATGCTTAATCCCGCAGCCTGGCATTCGATCAATTTAACCAGAGTTGAATTTGCAGCTTACTTCAATGGAAATTTTGTAAAAGACCAGACTCAGAAAAGTTTTTATTCCGGCGGATATTTTTCGGGATTTTCTTTTGCATTTCCCGTAAGCAAAGAAAACGGAATTGCGATCGCGTTAGGATTAGTTCCGTTGTCCAAAGTCGCGTACGAAACTAAAGTACAAGTAATAAATCCGGTAACCCAAACGGAAGAATACTCTTTCGATTATTCCGGTGACGGTGGACTTTCAAAAGTTTATCTCGGTACTTCATATACGCTTCCGTTCGATATGAGTCTGGGTGCAACATTGGATTATAATTTTGGAACTTTAGCTTATCATTCTAATCTCAACTTCCCGAACAGCACAACATCAAATTCCTCCTTTACATCAGAATATAGAATTAAAGGACTTGGCGGTACTTTCGGATTGATTTCCCCAAATCTGAATGAAAATCTTTTTAAGAGTGATAAAATTCAAGATTTCAGATTAGGTGTTGCAGTATCATTCATTTCTAAAATGAATGCAGATACGTCATTCACAAAAATCGGCGCCTATGTGAATGATACTCTTTCACAAGGAATTACTTCTATGAAAATTCCACCAAGAGTCACCATCGGTGCTTCGGCAAAGCTGAATGCTCGTACACAACTTTATGTCGATTATCTCTTCCAAAATTGGGCGGATTATTCAATCTCCGGAAATGCTAATGGCAATTTGCAAAACGTTTCCAAAATCAGTTTGGGAATTGAATTAAAAAACAGCGCGCAAGCTTACTCACTTTCCGATCTAATTATTTGGCGTGGCGGATTCAGTTACGGCAATTCTCCCTATAAAATAAACGGAACGGGCATCAATGAATTATCTGTAAGCGCTGGAGTTTCGCTGCCATTCAGCAGAGAAAATTATTTGGACCTTTCGCTGCAATATATTTCAAGAGGATCAACCGATCCCGGTTTGCTAAAAGAAAACATGATCAAACTCGGCGCGTCGGTAAGCCTTGGTGAACTTTGGTTTGTTAGACAAGACTATTAATAATAATTTAAAAGATATAAAATGAACTTCCTAAAAAACGATCCGGAAATTGCAAAAGTCCTTCAATTGGAATTGGAGAGACAGCAATTCAATTTAGAATTAATCGCTTCCGAAAATTTTGTTAGTCCAGCAGTACTCGAAGCAGCAGGTTCAGTTTTAACAAATAAATACGCTGAAGGTTATCCGGGCAAACGCTATTACGGCGGTTGTGAATTTGTCGATCTGGCAGAAGACCTCGCCCGTGAAAGATTAAAAAAATTGTACGGTGCGGATTATGCGAACGTTCAACCACACAGCGGTTCGCAAGCAAATATGGCTATCTTCTTTTCTATTTTGAAGCCGGGTGATAAATTCATGGGATTAAGTCTTGCACACGGCGGACACCTGACTCACGGATCACCCGTTAATTTTTCCGGAATTTTGTACCAAGCTTCCGGTTACACACTCTCAAAAGAAACCGGACTTTTAGATTATAACTTGATCGAAGAGTTAGCTAAAAAAGAGAGACCGAAATTAATCATCACCGGTGGCAGCGCTTATTCACGTGATTGGGATTATGAGAAGTTCAGACAAATTGCCGATTCTGTTGGTGCGTTTTTAATGTGCGATATGGCTCATCCCGCGGGATTAATTGCTAAGGGTTTGCTGAACAATCCTTTGCAGCATTGCCATTTTGTAACATCAACAACACATAAAACATTGCGCGGACCCCGCGGCGGAATTATTTTGATGGGGAAAGATTTTGAAAATCCGATGGGAATTAAAACTCCTAAAGGGGATAGAACAAAAATGATGTCTGAAATTTTGGATTCAACGGTAATGCCGGGAATTCAGGGTGGACCATTGATGCACATTATTATGGCGAAAGCGGTTGCCTTCGGTGAGGCACTTCAAGATTCATTTAAACTTTATGCCGAACAAATAATTAAAAATTCTAAAACTCTCGCTTCAAAATTAATGGAGTACGATTTCGACATTATTTCAAATGGAACCGACAATCATTTAATGCTTGTTGATCTTACAAAAAAGAATGTTACCGGAAAAGTTGCAGAGATAGCGCTCGGCAAAGCCGGTATCACCGTAAACAAAAATATGATCCCTTTCGATCAGAAAAGTCCTTTTGTAACAAGCGGTATTCGCGTTGGAACTCCCGCAATGACCACACGAGGAATGAATGAAACGGAAATGGAAGTGATCGCCGGATTTATAAACCGTGCCGTTCAAAATTCAGCCGACGATGCTCAACTTGATAAAATAAAAGAAGAAGTGAAAAATTTCTGTAAAAATTTTCCTCTCTATTCCGAATTATAACTGTAGAAAATTTAGTGGAAGAAAATTCGAAAAAAGCAATTGGGAATGGTGAACGTGAAGTTGAAATGACTTTTCTCGATCACCTTGAAGAGTTGCGGTGGCGGATTATTTATGCTCTGATTGGAATCGTGGTTGGCGCTGCCGTTTGCGGAGTTTTCATCGATTTTTTAATCGATATCGTTCTTCTTGGTCCCGCGAAAAAAGTTGGCGCCGATCTTCAAAATTTAAAACCATTTGGGCAAGTATTTCTCTATTTCCAGGTAGCGATTGTCGGCGGATTTATTTTAAGTGTTCCAAATGTTTTTTATCAATTGTGGCGGTTCATTTCTCCCGCACTTAGAAAACATGAGAAGAAATATATTCTTTCAATAGTGATCTTTTCTTCAGTCTGTTTTTTGGTTGGAATTGGTTTCGCATATTTTGTAATGCTCCCTTTAACACTGAATTTTGCTGCTCATTTTGGAACTACGACGATAAAAAATCAATTTTCGATTGATGAATATATGTCGATAATTTTTAGCGTGATGCTCGGTGCCGGATTGATCTTTGAATTACCGATGATCTCTTTTTTCTTGTCAAAACTTGGGATCTTAACTCCAACTTTTATGAGAAAAAATCGAAGACATGCGATCATCATTATTATGATTCTAGCGGCAATTTTATCACCCGGAACTGATCCGGTATCGCAATTAGTTTTAGCTATTCCGTTACTCTTTCTTTATGAAGTTAGTATCATTATTTCAAAATATTCAGTGAAAAAAACTTGAACAACGTTTCTCTAACTAACATCAGCAAACCGATTAAAACTGAACTTGCGGAGTTCTCTTCAGTTTTCAGCGAGTCGATGAAATCGAAAGTCGGGTTGGTTGATTTAGTCACAAAATATATTTTAAAGCAAAAAGGGAAGAAAATCCGCCCTTTATTAGTTCTTCTTTCATCAAAAATCTCCGGTGAAATAAATGAAAGAACTTATCGAGGTGCAGTATTGGTTGAACTTCTCCACACCGCTACACTTGTTCATGATGATGTAGTCGATAATGCCGATAAACGAAGAGGTTTCCCTTCGATTAACGCAATCTGGAAAAATAAAATTGCCGTGTTAATGGGGGACTATTTACTCTCCCGCGGATTAATGATTGCAGTGGATGGAAAAGATTTTGACTTCCTAAAAATTATGACCGACACAGTAAAACGAATGTCGGAAGGGGAATTGCTCCAAATTCAAAAAACCCGCAAACTTGATATTAACGAAGAAACATACTTCAAAATTATTGCCGATAAGACAGCTTCCTTATTTGAGACTTGTTGTGAGATCGGGGCGAGAAGTTCTTCGGACAATCATGGGTTTCATATTGCTATGAGGAAATATGGTGAGTATCTCGGAATAGCATTTCAAATAAAAGATGATATTCTTGACTATGAAGGTTCAACCAAACTTTTTGGAAAACCTATCGGTGGAGATATTAAAGAAAAGAAGATCACGCTTCCTTTAATTTATTCTTTAGCCCAATCTTCCAAGGATGAATCAAACCGGATCAAAAAAATTATTAAAAGCGGAAGTAAAAAAGATTCTGTTTCCGAAGTGATAAAGTTTGTCCATTCTAAAAACGGAATTGCCTACGCCGAAAGAATTGCAAAAGAGTATGCGGAGAAAGCCAAGCACTGTCTTGAGTCTTTTCCGGAAAATGCATCTAAAACCGCTTTATCAACCTTAATTGATTTTGTAATAGAGCGAAAACAGTAAAAATCAGCCAAATTTCCATTAAAATTACTCCCTTCAATTTGTTGATTATCAACACGTCTATAGTTATATTTGGCAAGTTTTTTACGCATTCTTTTGTAATATGATACTAAAAATTGCAAATCTTAGTGAAGGAATTCACGAACTGTTCTTTGATGGGAATCCGAGTGAAATCGGGTTATCCGAACCATTTACGAATTCTTATAAAATGGAATTACAAATGGACAAGCAGCATAACCAAATTGTGTTGGATGTGCGTTTAACAGTAGAAGCAGGTTTTACTTGCGATCGATGTTTAACTGATTTTACACAACCGTTAAAAGTTGATTTTAAGCATGTCTATTTGTTTGGAAATGAACAACCGGAAGATGAAAATGATTCTGTTACATATCTTTCTTTTGAAGCTGATAAAGTTGATATCTCTCCGGAAATTTATGACTATGCTCAAATAGCAATTCCGCTTAAAAAGATTTGCAGTGAAGAATGTAAAGGATTGTGTTTAAGTTGCGGTTCAAATTTAAATTTAACAAAGTGCGACTGCAAGAACGAAGTAATTGATGACCGCTGGTTACCATTACAACAATTAAAAAATAAATTATCAAATAACTAAAGTACAATAGGGAAGCAAATGCCAAATCCTAAAAGAAAAATGTCTAAAACTAGACGCGATAAAAGAAGAACACACTATAAAGCTGAAGCTCCGGCATTAGGCGCTTGTTCAAACTGTGGTGAAATGAAATTGACTCATCACGCATGCCCAAGCTGTGGCTATTACAACGGCCGCTCAATGTTAATTCCGAAAAATTAGTCCTAGCTTACATGTCTTTACCTTCTTCCGATTCTCCAAAGTGCAAAATAGTTGTAGATGCGATGGGGGGCGATTTCGCCCCTCAGCACGAAATTATTGGGGCACTTTCCGCTTTAAAAGAAAATAATTCGTTCCATTTAATTCTTGTTGGTGACGAAGAAAAAATTAAAGCGATCGCAAAGGAAAATGATCTCTCACTTGAAGGAGTAGAAATTATTCATTCGGAAGAAATTATTACCATGCATGATTCTCCCACAACCGCACTAAAAACAAAATCGAAATCATCTTTAGTAATCGGAGCGAAATTAGTTGCTTCCGGTGGTGCAGATGCTTTTGTTAGTGCTGGAAATACCGGGGCAGTTGCAGCAGCTGGAACTTTGTTGATTGGAAGATTACCAGGAGTAGAAAGACCTACAATCGGTTCTTATATTCCTAACCTAAAAGGGATCACCACGGTTTTTGATGTCGGCGCTTTTGTAGATTCTAAACCACAACACCTTCTCGGTTACGCACAGTTAGCAAATGTCTATGTAAGAGAGATGTTCGGAATAAAAAATCCAACCGTCGGGTTACTTTCAGTGGGAGAAGAAAATGAGAAAGGGAATAAGGTAACAAAAGAAACTTTCGAACTTCTTAAAAATTCCGGATTGAACTTTTTTGGCAACATTGAAGGACGTGATATTTTACTGGGAACAGTTAACATTGTTATCTGCGATGGCTTTGTCGGAAATATTTTGCTAAAGTTTGGTGAATCGTTTCTGAAGATCATGAAACCGATGTTAAAGAAAACTGCTGATGCAAACTTCTTCGATAAAATAAAAATTGCAATTTCCCGTAACGCAATTAGAAAAACTTTTAAAGTATTTGATCCGAATGAATACGGGGGAATTCCACTTCTTGGAGTTAAAGCAATTACAATAATTGGACATGGATCCAGTTCTGCTCTGGGGATAAAAAACATGGTTCTTAAAGCAAAAGAAATGCATGACAAAAAATTGATTGCAAAACTTGCTACGGAAATGAACAAACAATAAATCCCTGCCACTCGCAGGTTTATCTTTAATAATGGATGAATGAGAATGTCAACTAAAAAAATAAATGCTACAATCACCGGCGTTGGTATGTATGCACCGGAAAAAGTTTTAGATAACGCCTATTTTGAATCGATAGTAAATACATCAAACGATTGGATCATCACAAGAACCGGCATTAGAGAAAGAAGAATTCTTGAAAAGGGAGGAACCAGCGATTTAGCAACCGGCGCTCTTAAAGATTTGATGGAGAAACACAATTTATTAGCAGAAGAAATTGATGTTATCATCGTCGCAACCGTAACTCCCGATATGTTTTTCCCGGCTACCGCTTGTCTTGTTCAAGATAATGTTAAAGCAAAAAATGCTTGGGGATTTGATCTTTCCGCAGCCTGTTCAGGTTTCCTATTCGCTTTCCAAACCGGATGCTCTTTAATTGAGAGTGGACGATATAAAAAAGTTGTTGTTATCGGCGCAGACAAAATGAGCGCGATAACAGATTATACCGACAGAAACACTTGTATTTTATTTGGCGATGCTGCCGCTGCTGTTTTGATTGAACCAACCGAAGATTCATCAATTGGTTTTAAAGATGCATTGCTCCATTGCGATGGACAAGGTAAAGATTATTTATATATGAAAGGCGGTGGAAGTTTAAATCCCGCTACACATGAAACTGTTGATAACAAAATGCATTATATTTTTCAAGACGGAAAACCTGTTTTCAAAGCTGCTGTAGTAGGTATGGCTGATATTTCATATGAACTGATGCAAAAAAATAATCTAACCGGTGACGACGTAGCTTATCTTGTCCCGCACCAAGCAAATTTAAGAATCATCGATGCAACTGCACAACGTATGGGTGTTGGCAAAGATAAAGTGATGATCAACATTGATAAATATGGCAATACAACGGCTGCTACAATTCCTCTTTGTTTGGCTGAATATTATCGAGCCGGAAAAATTAAAAAAGGGGACAATTTAATTCTTGCTGCATTTGGTGCAGGTTACACTTGGGGTGCTACTTATTTAACTTGGGGTATGGATTAAAAATGGGCAAACGCGCATTTCTCTTTCCCGGTCAAGGTTCGCAATATGTCGGTATGGCTAAAGACGTGTACGAAAATTCCGTTGAAGCAAAAGAAATGAGCCGGATGGCTGATGGAATTTTGGGAGTAAATCTTTCTGAAATAATGTTCAATGGTCCGGAAGAAGTTTTAAAACAGACAGAATTTACTCAACCTGCAATTTTTCTACACAGTGTAGTATTGGCAAGTCTTTTAAGAACACTCGATTGCCAGGGAGCTGCAGGACATTCGTTGGGAGAATATTCTGCTTTAGTTTCTGCCGGGGCAATTCAATTTTTAGATGCAGTTAAATTGGTTAGAGCACGCGGAGTTGCAATGCAAAAATCCGGGATTGAAAATCCAGGAACGATGGCTGCTATTGTTGGAATGGATGCTGACAAATTAGAAAGTTTTTGTGTTGAAGCTTCAGCAGAAGGAATTGTTCAATGTGCAAATTTTAACTCGCCGGGACAAATTGTTATTTCCGGTTCTGTTGAAGGTGTTAGAAAAGCAATGCAACTTGCAAAAGCTAATGGAGCGAAATTAGTCAAAGAGTTGGTGGTGAGTGGAGCTTTCCATTCGCCATTAATGCAGTCCGCAAAAGACTCACTCTTTTTAGAATTGGAAAAATCAAACATTTACGATGCTAAATTTCCAGTTTATGCGAATGTTACCGCGTTACCGGTACAGAAAAAAGATGAAATTAAAAAATTATTATTCGAGCAAGTCACTTCTCCCGTTCGTTGGGAAGAGACAATTAGAAACATGACGAACGATGGATTTGATGAGTTCGTTGAGATCGGACCGGGAAAAGTTTTGCAAGGACTTGTAAAAAGGATTAATCCAAACGCAGTTTGTTTTGGGATTGATAAATTTAATGAAGTAGAAAAATATTTATGACACAATCTGATAAAATTTATCACATCAACGGATTAAAAATAGACCCGCAGTTATTTACATTTAAATTCGGTTGCCGTTGCAACGGTGAATGCTGTTATTACGGTGTTTACACAGATAAAGCCGAGCACGAGAAAATTCTTTCGTTAAAAGATAAACTCATTCCTTTAATGGATGAGACTCAATCAAAAAATATTTCCGAGTGGTTTGAAGAACCTCAAGAAGACGATGATTTTGATTCCGGCATTGCCGTTGGAACTCAAGTAATTAACGGGAAATGTACCTTCCTTGATAAAAATGGACTTTGTGTAATTCAAGCTCTCGCAATAAATGAAGGAAAACATCCCTGGGATTACAAACCTCTTTATTGTTATCTTTTCCCTATTACCATTTTTGAAAAAACTTTAACTCTCGACGACGACCATATAAATCGATTAAAACAATGTAATCGCTCAAACGAAAATGGTGCGAACATTATTGAAGCATGTAAAGATGAGCTGATCCGTTTTTTAGGGGATGAAGGTTATAATCAGTTAATTCAATATAGAGATGAATATTTGAATGGAAGGAATAACTAAAATGATAAAAGATAAAGTAGCACTCGTTACCGGCGGTACAAGAGGAATTGGAAAAAGTATTGCTCAAGTCTTTGCAGCGAACGGCGCTAAAGTAATTTTCACGTATCATAGTTCTGTTGAATCTGCACAAGAAATTGAGCAATGGGGAAAAGACAATCAGTTTGAAATTTATGGTATTCAAGCCGATGCTTCCAAGTTTAGCGACGCGGAAAAATCTATAAGTTTTACTTTGGAAAAGTTCAATCGTTTAGATATTTTAGTAAACAACGCTGGGATTACTCGTGATAATTTGCTCCTGCGTATGTCTGAAGATGAGTTTGACTCGGTTATTAGTGCAAATCTTAAAAGTGTGTTCAATTATACCAAATGTGCGGTTAAGCCGATGATTTCGCAAAGGTACGGAAGAGTCATTAATATTTCTTCCGTAGTAGGCATCTCCGGTAATCCGGGACAGGCAAATTATGTTGCAGCAAAAGCCGGTGTAATAGGATTCACAAAATCTGTTGCAAAAGAATTAGCTTCACGCAATATTACGGTTAATGCGGTGGCTCCCGGTTTTATTGAAACAGACATGACAAAAAAATTGAATGACAAACAGAAAGAAGCGATCATTTCTGTTATTCCGTTAAAAAAAATTGGTTCACCTGATGTTATCGCCAAAGCAGCTCTCTTCTTTGCATCCGAAAATGCAGATTATATAACCGGACAAGTGCTTTGTGTCGATGGCGGAATGACCATGTAGTGTTAATTAATATTATTTTTCATAAACAATAAAAAGAGGAGTCCTAAAATGGATGTTGAAGCAAAAGTAAAAGAAATCATTATGGATAAGCTTGGTGTTGAAGAATCTCAAGTTACACCTGAAGCTTCTTTCACAAATGATTTAGGTGCAGATTCATTGGATATCGTAGAATTAGTTATGGGATTTGAAAGTGCGTTTAACGTTTCTATCCCTGATGAAGATGCTGAAAAAATCGGCACGGTCGGCGATGCAGTGAACTACTTAAAATCAAAAGTAAGCTAATCTCATTGGGGAAAAGTTTTTCTTTTCCCCTTATTTTCCCCGGGATATTGAAGTATGAAAAAACGAAGAGTTGTTATTACTGGTTTAGGTGCTGTTACACCTATCGGAAATACCGCGAATGAATTTTGGAATGCTTTATTAGAAGGGAGAAACGGTGTTGAACTTATCACAAAGTTTGATACTTCCAATTTCGATACGAAATTTGCGGCTGAAGTTAAAAACTTTGATCCGCTTCTTTACATCGACAAAAAAGCCGTAAGACGAATCGATCCTTTTGCACAATATGCTTTAGCCGCTGCAGAACAAGCTATCCTTGACTCCCAAATCAATTTTGAAAAAACAAATGTTGAACGATTTGGAGTTGTCTTTGGCAGCGGGATCGGTGGAATCAAAACTCTTACCGACCAGCATTTCGTTTATTTTAGCGATAGAGACCCCCATAAAATCAGTCCGTTTTTTGTAACCATGATGATCCCTGATATTGCAGCAGGACAAATTTCCATCCGCTTTGGATTGAAAGGGCCGAATTATGCAACAACCTCAGCATGTGCTACTTCTTCCCATTCAATTGCCGATGCATTTATGTTGATCGAACGGGGAAGCGCTGATTTAATGTTATGCGGCGGTTCAGAAGCTCCGGTTGCTGAAATGGCGGTAGGCGGTTTTAATGCGATGCGTGCTTTATCAACGTGGAATGAGAGATACAAAGAAGCTTCTCGACCATTCGATAAAGACCGTAGCGGTTTTGTAATTGGCGAAGGCGCCGGTGCTTTGCTTTTAGAAGATATGGAACATGCTGTTTCCCGCGGTGCAAATATTTATGCTGAAATTGTTGGAATTGGTTTAACTGCCGATGCACATCATATCACTGCCCCGGAACCATCCGGCAACGGTGCTATTCGTGCGATGAGAGAAGCAGTTAGAGAATCGGGATTACAATTGACAGACATTGATTATATCAACGCTCACGGTACATCAACACCTTACAACGATGTGACGGAAACGAAAGCAATTAAAACAGTCTTTGGTGATCACGCATATCATCTTGTTGTTTCATCAGTAAAATCTATGACGGGACATTTGTTAGGAGCCGCTGGAAGTATAGAAGCAATTGCTACAGTTCTCTCAGTTAAAAATGATATTATTCCTCCAACGATCAATTTGGATGAAGCCGATCCCGAATGCGATTTAAACTATAGCGCAAAAGTTCCGACGAAAAAAGTTGTTCGAGCTGCAATAAGCAACACCTTCGGATTTGGAGGTCATAATGCCTCACTTCTTTTCAAGAAATTTTCGGAGTAACGTGATAAGCATTTTATCGAGGTACTTTGACAAACGCAAATCCCTCAAACTTCTTACTAAAAAAAATCTAAAGTTACTTGAAGAACTTATCAACGATAGAGTAGCTAATCCCAAAATATACATTGAAGCATTTACCCACCGCTCTGCCATCGATCATCAAAAATTTACCAAATCAAACGAGCGGCTTGAATTTTTGGGAGATGCACTTCTGGGATTCATTATCGGTGAAGCGCTATTTAATGCATTCCCCGCAGAAGACGAAGGTTTTTTAACCAAAATTCGTTCTAACTTTGTAAATAAAACCGCCCTCTATGAGTGCGCTAAACGAATTAATTTATTACAATATTTGTTCGTCGGTGCCGAACTCAATGCCGGGTTGCATAATGGTTTTAAAACAATTCTTGCCGACGGTGTTGAAGCTCTTATCGGTGCGATCTATATGGATTGTGGAATGGAGAAAACAAAGCAATTTATAAGACAATACATTGTTGAACCGAATTTAAAACTTGGGCTGCATCTTATAGATGAAAACTTTAAAAGCCAATTACTGGAATACACTCAGGCTGCGAGAGTCGAAAATCCAAAATATGTTGTAGCAGGTGAAAGCGGACCTGAACACGACAGAGAATTTACCGTTCAAATTAAAATAGATGGAAAAATCTGGGGAGAAGGGAAGGGGAAGAGTAAAAAAGCTGCCGAACAAGAAGCGGCAAAAAATGCGTTAGCGTCAATTCCCATTGAGAATCATAAATTTCTGCACAAACCAGAACTGAATTAATATTATTTTCGATCTGGTTCCATCTGTCCTATTATCTCTCCTCTATTTTCTTTATTTTTCATAACCAAAAAAAATTATTCCAACAAAATGAAGTTATTTTATGCCACAAGCCTATTCTTATAAATCATTTTTAAGACGCCACATCGGCTCATCTGAAAAAGAAACCAATGAAATGTTACAAGAGATCGGTGTTTCTTCACTCGATCAACTGATTGACGAAACTATCCCAACGCAAATAAAATTAGAAAAAGAGCTCAATCTCGATCCGCCAATGACGGAAAAGGAATTTTTAGATTACATCCATTCCATTGCGCAAAAAAATAAAATTGCGAAATCATATATCGGGATGGGTTATTACCCGACCATTACTCCGGCAGTAATACAACGAAATATTTTGGAGAATCCGGGTTGGTACACACAATACACGCCGTATCAAGCGGAAATTTCTCAAGGAAGATTAGAAGCCCTGCTTAATTTTCAAACGATGGTAAGCGACTTAACCGGACTCCCGATTGCGAATGCTTCTTTGTTAGATGAAGCAACTTCCGCTACTGAAGCAATGTTGATGTTCTTTCACTCCGGAAATAATTCTGAAAAGAATAAATTCTTTGTTGATGAAAAAGTTTTTCCACAGACACTTGATGTATTATTAAATAGAGCAAATCCGAACGGAATAGAAATTACCGTGGGTGATTTTTCAAAAGTTAATTTGGATGAAACGTACTTCGGAGCGCTGTTGCAATATCCAAACAGCGATGGCTCGGTTATAAATTACGAAAATTTTATAAACACATCCCATCAAAAAAATATTAAGGTAGTTGTTGCCGCAGATCTTTTAAGTCTTGCGTTGTTAAAAGCTCCGGGAGAATTTGGCGCTGATGTAGCAGTTGGAACAACTCAGCGGTTTGGTGTTCCGATGGGATTTGGCGGACCTAGCGCTGCTTACTTTGCCGCGAAAGAAGAATTTAAAAGAATTCTACCGGGGAGAATTATCGGCGTATCGGTGGATGCTGATGGCAATCCCGCTTTGCGCATGGCTCTGCAAACACGCGAGCAGCATATAAGAAGAGAAAAAGCGACAAGCAATATCTGTACGTCTCAAGTGCTTCTTGCCGTGATGGCGGGAATGTACGCAGTTTATCATGGACCTGAAGGGTTACGCGACATAGCGGAAACAATTCACATTTTAACTGCGCAGCTTGAGGTTTCATTAACTGATTTAGGTCTTGAGCAAATAAATAAATTCTACTTTGATACGCTTTTAATCGATGTTAACAATGAAAAAATAGTTGCGAAAATAAAATCACTTGCAGAGAATAAACTGATCAACTTCCGTTATGTGGAGAATAACTTTATCGGAATAAGTTTGAGCGAAGTGACAACAGAAAAAGACGTTCAAGAAATTGTGGAAATATTTTCTGAAGCAGTTGGGAAGAAAAATATAACTCTTTCTAAAATTTCGTCGAAGAAATATCACGTTGAGTTGGTCAGGACTTCTTCCTATTTGCAGCATCCGATATTTAATTCCTTTCATTCTGAAACTGAATTGATGCGTTACGCAAAGAGATTGGAGAATAAAGATATTTCCTTAACCTACGGAATGATCCCGCTTGGTTCCTGCACAATGAAGTTAAATGCTGCGGCTGAAATGCTTGGTATTACACATCCGGGATTTACAAACATTCATCCATTCGCACCGCAATCTCAAACGGAAGGATATCGAATTGTAATTTCAGAATTGGAAAAATCGTTAAAGGAAATTACTGGATTCGCGGGAGTATCGCTTCAACCAAATTCCGGCGCGCAAGGCGAGTATTCCGGTTTGATGGTTATCCGCCAATATTTTATTGATAAGAATGAGAGTCATAGAAACATTGCGCTCATTCCATCTTCCGCACATGGAACAAATCCCGCGAGCGCGGTAATGGCTGGAATGAAAGTGATTGTAGTTGCGTGTGATGAAAAGGGAAATGTTGATGTTGACGACTTGAAGAAAAAAGCTGAAGAACATAAAAATAATTTAGCCGCTTTGATGATCACTTATCCTTCAACGCATGGAGTTTTTGAAGTGCGCATAAAAGAAATTTGCGAGATCATTCATGCTAACGGCGGACAAGTTTATATGGACGGCGCAAACATGAACGCGCAAGTCGGGCTGACAAGTCCCAAAAGTATTGGTGCGGATGTGTGCCATTTGAATCTTCACAAAACATTCGCCATTCCTCATGGCGGCGGCGGACCGGGAGTTGGACCGATTTGCGTTGCAAAACATTTGGTTCCGTTTCTACCAAACCATTCTGTTGTTTCCGTGGGTGGAGAAAAAGGAATTCATGCTGTCTCAGCTTCGCCATTCGGCAGCGCAAATGTTTTAATTATCTCTTATGGGTATATTAAAATGTTAGGCGCCGAAGGATTGAAAACTTCAACCGAATATGCAATTCTAAACGCGAATTACATCGCTGCAAAATTAAAACCTTACTACAAAATTCTTTACACAGGAGAAAAGGGAAGAGTTGCACACGAAATGATCTTCGATATGCGCGACTTTAAGAAAACCGCAAACGTTGAAGTTGAAGAGATAGCAAAACGGTTAATGGATTATGGCTTCCACGCGCCGACAATTTCTTTCCCGGTCCACGGAACAATGATGATAGAACCGACGGAAAGCGAATCGAAAAAAGAGTTAGACCGTTTCTGCGAAGCGATGATCCTTATTAAAAAAGAGATGGATGCGATTGAGAATGGTGCTGCCGATAAAGAAGACAACGTAATTAAAAATGCACCGCACACAATGCACGCAGTATCTGCGACTGAATGGAAACACAAATACTCGCGTGAAGAAGCGGCATTTCCATCTGCTTGGACGAAGCAATATAAATTTTGGCCGGCTACAGCAAAGGTGAACAATGCGTTCGGAGATAGAAACTTAATTTGCAGTTGTCCGCCGGTGGAAGATTACAAGTAAAGATTGAAATAAAATTACACATATGATAATACCACCCCTTCGGTGGATGTCGCATAAGTAACGACGAAAAATGTGGATAAAAAACTACGAATGTGGAAAAGAAATAGGTAATATGCGGTTCAAAAGCAGAATTAATATTTATTTTTGTAGCATAAAATCACAAACAAATAACCATCAATGCCGGTACTAAAAAGGACAAAAGACAAATTACAATTTGCATTTGAGAGACCAGATTTGAATCAATTGATCGACGAAGGTTCGACACCAATGCAGTTATATAAACTGATTAACAAATTAGATTTTTCAGCTTTTTATGCTAAACACTCAAGTACCGGTGCACCAAATTATCCTCCAGAAGATATGATGGCGGTCGTAATGTTAGCCTTTAGTGAGGGAATATTCAGCAGTCGAAAAATTGAAGCAAAATGTCAAAGAGATATCTACTACATGTTTCTGACCGAGTAGCGGAAACCGGATCATTCAACCTTTGCGCGCTTTATTCAAAAGTATAAAGAAGAAATCCCAAAATTAGGAGTGCAAGTAGTGCTCTTTGCCAGGAAGCATAAAATAGCAACCTATGAGACAATCAGTATAGATGGGAGTAAGTTTGCAGCGGCGACAAGTAAGAAGCACAGCAAGAATTCTAAAAATTTAGAGAGGCATGAAAGCTATTTAAAGAAGAAGTTGGAAGAGACGCTAAAGAAAGTAGAAGAGACCGACCGGCAAGAAACAGAAGAGTTGGCAAAATTGAAAAAAGTGGAAGAGTCGAAAAAGGGACGATTAGAAAGAACGCAAAAAGCGAAAATAGAGTTGTCAAAACGAAAAGCAGAGTTAAAGGAGAAACATCGGGAGAACCACCAAATTAATATAGAAGAACCTGAAGCCCGGATGATGCAGTCGATAGCAACAAGCGGATATAATCCACAACTGTCGGTAGATACAGCTACGGGTATTATCGTGACACAGACTCTAACAGTTTCCAGATCCGATAACCATGAATTCTCACCACAGCATAAGAAAACCGAAGAAGTCTTGGGGGCGGACAAAACCCGCGCATATGTAGCTGATTCGGGATACAATAGTGAGGAAACACTTGAATATATCCAAAAGAATGAAGTGCATGCCTATATCAATGATGCACGCGAGAAGGAGAAGCAGGCAAGTGTAGAGGAATTAGTAAAGAGAAATAAAAGTTTAACCATTTATGATTTTGTTTTTGATAAAGAGAAAAATGTTTTTCTCTGTCCGAACCAAAAGCATTTGATTGAAACCGAAAAACAAGTCTATGAATGCCGAGAGTGCGAGGGATGTGTGTTGCTGAGATTATGTTGTCGAAAGAAGGCAGAGAAAAAAATCACCAAGACGAGTTTTACTTTGCTACGAGAAGCGATGTCAGAGAAGATGAAAGAAAACAATAAGGAAAAAATGAATCAACGAAAAACCGTAGAGCGAAGTTTTGGACAGATGAAATGGAATTTGAGATTTAGACGATTTCACAGAAAAGGTATATCCGGGGCAAGTGTAGAACTGAATTTATTAGCCTTATCGATAAATATGGCTAAAATAATCGCCATATTTTACTCTTTTATTGTGCTACGATTGGTTCGGAAAAACATTTATCGAATCATCAGAGCTATTTATAATTATTTGGTGTTGGATACGAGCCATCTGATTTTTTCCCGTCAGCAACCCCATGTGCGGGCAGGCTAATGCGACATCCACCTTCGGGGTTGATGATCCATGATGTGATGATGTATTATAATAATGCCAGCCCTTCGGGCTTAATTAAGAAAAAATTGAAAATTCCGAATGGATGAAATACTTAACCTTAATATCATTTCAAAAAGGCAATAGACATGCTACACAAAATTATGATGGTGTTATTCTTTTTCATGCAAATACTAACAGCGCAGAATGTATATAAAGATTTAAACTTCTTAATAAAAAACAAAGAATATGGCAAGTTTCATATTTTGGCAGATTCTTTACTAG
This sequence comes from Ignavibacteriaceae bacterium, assembly GCA_041671545.1. Taxonomy (GTDB): domain Bacteria; phylum Bacteroidota; class Ignavibacteria; order Ignavibacteriales; family Ignavibacteriaceae; genus UBA1563. Next base: position 155,637 of record JBAZBI010000004.1, on the reverse strand, counting down.
AAAAAGATAACAACAATGCTGATTTAAACTTACTTAAAGGTAGAGTTTTGGTTGATCAGTTTCGATTAGATGAAAGCAAACCGTTTCTTGAAAAAGCAGTCAATTTTGACAAACAAAATAGTGGGGCAAAAGCGTGGGGACTTAATTATCTTGCGATGATAGCATATCTTGATAAAGATAAGGAAAAGTGTTTCCGATATTTGAATGCTTCTTTGGCACTAAACGCTGGAAAAAATGCTGTAAAATTCGCGCAAGATAAAATATTAATATGGGGATTCTCTGATTTTTATAAAGATTGGGAAAAACAGGAGACAGAACATTTTGTGTTTCATTTTCAACCGAATAGCATTATAACCAATAAAACAAAATTTATAGTGACGCGGGAATCAGCATTTCAAACAATTAGTCAGTTTTTTAATGTATCCTTACAGAGTAAAATTGATTTTTATATATGGAATTCAGATGCTGAGGCAAAAGAAAAGGGGATTTATTCATTGGGATTTGCTCTTCCTGAATTTTACATAATACATTCAGAAGCAAATCAAACTCCGGGGCATGAAGTTACTCATATCATTGCGTATTATTTATCTAAAGATGCAAAGAAAACCCGCTTTATAAACGAAGGCATTGCAGTATATTTTGATTGTGACCCAGATACTAATTTTATGAAAGTCGGACATTTACGGGAAACAGAAAAATATACGGATAGGATATCGATTGTTGAAGCATGGTCGAACAAATCTAAGTATGCAGACGAAATCCTCTATCCTATTTCCGGTGAATTCATTGCTAGGATTTTGGAAAAAGGCGGGAAAGAGAAATTTCTTCAGTTGGTGGTTGATCAATCACTATCCAATGCCAAATCACTCTATGGAAATTTGCTTGATGATGTGATAAAAAAAATGGAATTAGAAATTAATTAAAAAACTCGATAATAAATTTTATTCGATAAGAAATTGAGAAACGAATGTCACCCCTTCGGGGTTGATCTTGGCCGTGGTAGTTAGTGTTATAATAATGATAGCCCTTCGGGCTTAACGTAGAAAAAATTCATTTAATCCCGAAGTAGAGATGAATCATTAATACCAACATAGTTCCATCGGGGCGACCTGTTAAACGATTTTACGAGAAATCAGAAGTAGAAATATAATTGTAGAAGCATAACGCAACAGACCGCTTTTACGGAGCTACAATGCATCAAATATCTTTTGAATGTTGTTCACTAATTAGTTATCTTGTCCTATGAAAAGAAAAGTATTATTCTATGGTAATTACTTTTTAGACTTCTATTCTAAGCAGAATCTGAAAACAAAAGAAAAAATTGATTTTGTTCTTGATCTTGTTAGAAACGTTGAGAGAGTTCCAATTAAATTCTTGAAACATTTGGAAGGAACTGACGGTTTATATGAAGTAAAAGTAATAACTAACAAAAGCAGCATTAGAATATTCGGTTTTTTTGACGAAGGTAATCTCGTAATTCTTATTAATTGCTTTAATAAAAAAACAGAAAAAACGCCAAAGAATGAATTGGAATTAGGGAGAAAATTAAAAGAAGAATATTTCTCAGAAAAAATTGAAAGGAAAAGAAAATGAAAAAAATAACCACGTTTGAAGAACACTTAGATAAGCAATACGGTAAAAAAGGAAATGAACGCCGCGATAAGTTCGAAACTGATTCAATTGCGTTTCGGCTGGGAGAAATGCTTAAGGAAGAAAGAACTAAATCAAAACTTACTCAAGAACAACTGGCAGAGAAATCCGGTACTAAGAAAAGTTACATTTCAAGAATTGAAGCCGGTAAAAGCGATATACAAATATCTACTTTTTATAGAATTATTGAACTTGGGCTTCAAAAAAGAGTAACAATATTTATTTCTTAACCCATTTCTTTAGTCCAACTTACAATATGTTTTCTCCGATAGAGATTTTAAGGAGTATGAAAAATGAAACTAAGTTATTATCCGGAAACCGATTCACTTTATATTGATTTGTCGGAAAAAAAGTGTTGAATCTAAAGAAGTTGCAGACGGAATTATTGTAGATTTTGACGAAACAGGCGCCGTGGTTGGCTTTGACATTGATCATGCCAGCAAAGTTGTAAGTTTGCAAAAATTAGAATCTGATTCGATGCCCGTAAAATCATTTGCGATTGCTTCATAACAGAATTTATTTGAATAGATAGAGTTAACAGACCGCTCCGATTGAACTAAAATAATTGTTCTCTTTCTTATTACTACAAACCGGTAGCTCCTACGGAGCTAAATTTACAATAAACCAATTTAACCGTTAAGAAAAATAGAATTTCTATATATATGATTTCGGATATGTATAGAAATTCGAATTTTGTATACATGTTCTTCCTTTTAGTCAAAGAAATTAACAATTAACCTTTCAATTCTTTTCTTCCCAATAATTTACGATTTTGCGGTATGCAAAGTGAAGAAATAATTATTACACCGATCGGGTATGTCCGTTCAGAGCAAGTTTATCGTTACGAGACTCCGCGGCAGGGAGTTTTGGCTAAGGGTAATATCTCCACTATCGAACTTCTTCCGAATAAAAATTTTGAGCAGGCGGTAAAAAATCTAAACGGCTTTGACAGAATTTGGGTCCTCTACAACTTCCATTTAAATACAAATCCGCCGAATGGAAAACCTGGCTGGAAACCACTCGTAACTCCGCCGCGGCACACGCGTGAAAAGATCGGAGTGTTCGCAACGCGCGCTCCATACAGACCAAATCAAATAGGGATGAGCTGTGTAAAACTTGAAAAAGTTGAAGGACTAAAAGTCTATATTTCAGAATCAGATATTCTTGACGGTTCTCCCGTACTTGATATCAAACCTTATCTGCCTTATTCGGATTCCTTCCCCGATTCAGCTACCGGCTGGGTTAAAAGCGGAGTTGAAAATATTTACGAAGTAAAGTTTTCAAAGAAAGCGATAAAACAAACAGATTGGCTAAAGAATAACGCGAAGATCAATTTGGTGAATTTTGCGCGGCTTCAATTGGAGTTTAATCCCACCGATTCCACCCGAAAAAGAATTGTTCAATTAGAAAGTAAGACGAACGAGAAATTTGTTTTGGCTTACCGGACGTGGAGAATTCATTACGTCGTAAACGAAACCGACAAAAAAGTTACGGTTAAAGAAATCCATACGGGATATACAAAAGAAGAAATGCTTAACTTTGCTATGGATAAATATGGAGATAAAAATCTTCATAAAATGTTTAACGATGAATTTAATCTTCAATAACTCCGGAATTAAATAAGTGAAAACAAAAAACAATTTGTACTTACCGCTTTTTACTTTTGTGCTTTTTCTATTCCTTCCGCAATTAATACATGCGCAACCGTGGGAAGAGGATAATCATATTTTTAATCCAACCGGAATTCCCTCATTATCTTTTTCACAACCGCGGTTTTATGATTTAGACAACGACGGAGATCTCGATATGATCCTGGGAAGCACAGCGCAGGCTCCGCTTTATTTTAAGAATACCGGGAGTAGGACCACTCCAAAGTTTGTAATGGATAAATCTCTTTTTGCAAATGTCAACTCACTTAATGCCGAGATGGGTGTTTGCGTTGATATAGATGCCGACGGTGATCTTGATTTTGTTACCGGCGGTTATACGGGACTTCATTTATACGAAAACATCGGAAGCAACACACAACCCGATTTTATGGAATCAACAAATATTTTTGCACAACTTACAGTTGGAGAAAATCCAATTCCAACTTTAGCTGATATGGATGATGATGGTGATTTTGATTTAGCAATTGGTTTAAGTGAGGACGGTGGAGTGAAGTATTATAAAAATTCCGGTTTAAACAATTCACCTGAGTTTTTGGAAAGCAATTCCGTTCGATGGTTCGACGTCGGACTTTACGCTTATCCCTATTTTTATGATTTAGACAAAGACGGTGATACTGATCTGCTCGTTGGAAGAGACGGTTTCGGAATTAAATATTACGAGAATATTGGCGATTTGATTACTTACAATTTGAGTGACAAGAGTTCGCTGTTCCAAACAGTTGGTGCAACAACTTATTGGAATTCTCCGGCTTTAGTTGATCTTTCCGGCGACGGGAAAACTGATCTTATTTTCGGTACTGCTTCGGGACAAATATTTTATTATACCAACACCGGAACAAACGTAGCTCCAACCTGGAAAGAAAACACTACCATATTCGGCGGAACCATTGATATTGGCGGTGCAAGTTCGCCTCTTCTCTATGATTACGATGCTGACGGTGATTTGGATATGTTCACCGGAACTCAATTAGGGAACATTAAATATTTTGAAAATGTTGGAACGAAAAGTAATCCGGCATGGAAAGAAAACTCAGCATTTTTAACGAACGTAAAACATTCAATTTATTCTGCGGTTGCGGTAGGTGATTTGAACAACGACGGCAAACCCGATTTAATTGCCGGCGACTTTACAGGAAAACTTTATTTGCACATGCAAACTGCATCCGGTTTTACCGCTGTTACAACTGCGATGAATATTGTAATGGATGGATTTGCAGTTCCGCGTTTAATTGATTTCGACAAAGATAATGACCTGGATCTGATCATTGGAAGAGATAACGGCACGATTTCTCTTTATGAAAATATCGGGACGGCAGAATCGGAAGACTGGCTTGAACTTCAAAATTTCTTTGGCACCATAGACGTTGGTGGCGACGCGATTCCTTCTCTTGTTGATTATGATAAAGACGGAGATTATGACTTAATTGTCGGCAACATTTCCGGTGAAGTAAAGTTTTTTTACAATAATACTTTTGATTGGATTGAAGATACTTCCGTTACAAGTTCAATTGTAGTAGATCAAAACGCAGCGCCTGCTTGTGCTGATCTTGACGGTGATGGAGATTTCGATCTGGTACTTGGAAATTATGAGGGGACATTCAGTTATTTTAAAAACCAAAATCCAACAGATATTAAGCGAGAGTCAATTGCTCCGACGGATTTTTCTTTATTTCAAAACTATCCCAATCCGTTTAACCCGAGTACTGTTATTAGTTATCAGTTACCGGTAAGCAGTTTTGTAACTTTAAAGATATATGATATGCTTGGGAATGAAGTAGCGACTTTGGTGGATGAAGAAAAGCAACTGGGAAAATATGAAGTGGAATTTAAGTCGGCAGTTGGCAATTGGCAGTTGGCAAGTGGAATATATTTTTACCAATTGCGTGCGAATGATTTTGTTGCGACGAAGAAATTTGTTTTGCTGAAATAGGGTAATAATAAATCCGTGTGTGATTATTTGTAAAGCCGATTCTTTCGAGTCGGCTTTTTTTCTTAATTTTGTACCGCTTTGAATCCCCATAAAATTATTAACAATGAAAGAGATTGATATTGGAACTAACTTGTAAAATATTAAAAGAATCGAAAACCGTTGCCGTTGTTGGTATCTCGAATAAAATGGAACGGGACAGCGGCAGAATTGCGGAATTGCTAAAACGAAGAGGCTACAATGTAGTCGGCGTCCATCCGGTTTTGAAAGATGTTTTCGGCATCCCCGTTTATGCTTCGTTAAAGGATATTCCGCATAAAATAGATTTAGTTGATGTCTTTTTAAGTTCGGATAAAGTCCCGATGATAATGGATGATGTTTTGGAGATCAAACCAAAATATCTCTGGTTTCAATTGGGAGTAATAAATGATGAAGCCGCTGCATTAGCTGAGCAGAACGGCATTCCTACTGTGCAAAACCGATGTGTTGCGATAGAACTGAACTATTGCAAATGATAATATTATATTGAAAAATTATTAGTTCAACAAAAATTGAGAGCATGAATGAATGAAGATGAATGGATGAATGAATTGGACTTAAAATTATTTGATCGTTTAATGATTACCAATCGACAATGCAATCATGCAACCATTCATTTTATTGTTGCAGAACATGGTGGCACTAAATGAAATTATTTATTTTGGTTTTTGCAGTTCTCGTTTCTGAAATGTTTTGTCAGCTTGCGGTTCCTCAACAGAATTTGTCATTCAAACCATTCCGGGTTGATTCAATCGCCATAAGAGGAAATGATATTACCGAACCGGAAATCATTTTAACTGAACTAAATTTTTCTAAGGGTGATATTGTTGATTCAACAAAACTAAGGTTCAACCGCGAGAGAATTTATAGTCTCGGAATTTTCACCAACGTTAAACTTTATCCCGAATCGAATGAAGATAAAACAACACTTATCATAGAAGTAAATGAGAGCTGGTATATCTGGCCAATTCCTTTTTTAGCTTTACGCGATAGAGACTGGAAAAAAGCTACTTACGGGTTGGATGTTTTGATAATGAATTTTAGAGGGCGAAATGAAAAACTTAGGTCATCGTTTAGCCTCGGATATGATCCTTCGTTTACACTGCAATACACGAAACCCTATTGGTTCCGCAAAGAAGCGATTTATTTTGACGCTTATTTTGTCTATGTAAACCAAAATAATAAAAGCGCCTACGCCGAGTATCTCTATGGAGAAAAGTTTAAACAGAAATTTATTGGCGGCAACATTGCTGTCGGCAAGCGCTTCAATCTTTTTAATAAAGCCGATGTTTACGGCGGATTCTCTTATGTTGAATCGCCAAAATTTATTTCGAGAATCAACGCATCCAATTCGAGAATCGATCGACTTCCATTTTTAGGACTGCGCTATTATTACGATTCCCGTGATCTTGCCCAATTCCCGACTGACGGAATATTTTTCAACGCCGATATTTTGAAAAAAGGTTTTGGAAACAGCGGAATAGATTACAACATTTTCTCTGCCGATTTTCGGGAGTATAGAACGGTGTATAAAAGCTTTTCTTCTAAATGGAGATTTACAACACGGCAGACGTTCGGGAAATTAATTCCGTTTTACGATAACAGTTTTCTCGGTTACAGTGAAAGAGTCCGTGGACATTTTACCGAGCGATCGGAAGGGAACAATCTTTATCTTTCGCAACTTGAATTTAAATATCCGGTCTTAAAAGAAATTAACATACACATTAATTTGCCGTTGATTCCCGAAGCGCTTTTAACATACCGTGTTGAAATGTATGCGCAAATATTTGCCGATGCGGGAGTTACACAATTGAGAGAGAAATCAATTAATTTATCTCACGGCTTTTCGGGTTATGGATTTGGTCTCACAACTTTGATACTTCCGTATAATATTGCCCGATTGGAATTTGCAATGAACGAACTTGGAAAAAAAGAATTGGTGTTTGACCTTGGCATATCTTTCTAACATAGAATTATATTATTCTCATCCAGATTCCTTTACCGGGAATTCGGTAAAAGTAATAGGTGAAGAATTTTCGCATCTCACACGCGTGATGCGTCATAAAATTGATGATGACATTTATGTTACCAACGGTTGCGGAGAAATTTATACTTGTAGAATTACTGATGTTGATAAAACTTTTTTAACCGCTGAAATTCTGTCGATTGAAATATATGGGAATAAATTTCAGAATATTTATTTCTGCATTCCTAAATTGAAAAGTCCGGAGCGGTTTGAATTTGCTTTGGAGAAATGTGTTGAGTTGGGGATAACAAATTTCATCATATTTGAATCGATGAGAACGGTTGCAAAAACAAATAAAGTCGAGCGGTGGGAAAAGATTTTACTTGCAGCGATGAAACAATCTCTGCGAAGTTATTTACCGAAGATCCATTCTTTAACAAATTTCAAAAACATTTTAGAATTAGATGGTACTAAAATTCTCTTCGAACAAAACGCGGAAAAGAAATTAAGTGAGTTGAAATTATCGGATGATAAAAATTACTATTTTATTTTCGGACCGGAAGGCGGATTGGACAAAAAGGAAATTGAATTAGCCGGATCGGAAAACCTTTTTCAGCTAACAGAAAACAGGTTAAGATCTGAGACAGCGATTGTTTTTGCTGCTGCGCAAATTACTGCTGCTTTTTTATGAGCGATGAAATAAGAGATAAAGTAGAAGAAATTGATTTGTCAATCCCATTGTGGAAAGCGAACATTTACAGTTTCCCAATTTTCATTCTCTCATTACTTGTGACTGTCCTCCCATACTCGTTTCTCTGGGGAACGGAGAAAGTCTATTCCGAGTTTGGTAGCACTTCTAATTTTCTTCTTCTCATTTTAATTTTTGTTATCGGGTTAATCCTGCATGAACTTATTCATGCAATCTCCTGGATTATGTTTGCAAAAATCCCATTCAGTAAAATAAAATTCGGATTCAATGTAAGATCACTTTCGCCATACGCTCATTGTGGAGAAGCGGTTACTGCGAAAGTTTACAGAATTGCTTTGCTTACACCGGCAATTATTCTAGGATTCATTCCAATTACTATTTCATTTGTTACCGGAAGTGTTTGGTTTTTTGTAACGGGATTACTTTTTACGGTAACTGCATGTGGAGATTTTTTAATCTTCTGGCTAATACGAAAAGTGAAGAATGAACAATTAGTGGCAGATCATCCGGAGAGAGCGGGGTGTAAAGTGGTTGGAAAATATGGAGATTAAAACCTTCGAGGTCTGAGAATTCGTTTTTGTTCTGAGACCTCGAAGGTTTACTTATTTACTTTATCTCAAAAAAATAAGCACTCAAATAGAATGAACCCCTAAATGGATAATTACTTTTAAAGGGTGTTTCTGGTGTATCTACAAACCTAATGTATGCATATTTGCCCGCTTCTAGTGACACAGTTCTTAAAGAAATTGCAGGACTTATATTTTCTATATTGTTTTCTTTTAATATCATTGATTCTTCTTTAAACACACCTGTACCAAATTCACTCGAATTACTATAAACTAAATTGTCGCTAAGTAGTTTAACCAACAATATCTTATCGGTGGAACTAATTAAAAATTTATAGCTTCTACTTGGCGGAAGCACTGTAAAATTTGATGAAACATTTATGGCAAGGTGATTTATCGGCGGTATCCAACCACCCAAACTCGTCTGCGTTTTGTTTTCAATAAGGTTTCCAACTGAAATATCTAAATATCCATTTTCTCCTAAAAACCATACACCCTTATTTGATGGTAATTTCATTAGTTGCGTTTGTTCTGCGGGAAATGTAGACTCTGTAGCAATGTCAAATATCTTAGATGCCTCAACATATCCAGCTTTGACAAATTTTAATTGTACCTTACCGGGAACATAACCGATAGAATACCCACCATCAGTATCTGTTACACTATTAAACTGTGTTCCTTGAACACTTACATTTACACCAGCAACAGGATGATTGTAATAATCAACTACTTTTCCTTCGATTACCGGCTTACTACAACCAGTTATTAGGAACAAAGAAAGTCCAACAAATAAAATTAAAGAAATGTTATTTATTGGATTCAGAGCTTCAATTTTCATTTTATTCTCCATTAATTTTTTACTACTTGTTTTGCTTTACGGAGGTACACCGTTTTTGATTTTTCAATAGGACTTAAAAATAACTCAACCGTCCGCCTCGTAGATGCGGACGGTTTGAAATAATTGTTTTTTGTTATCTTTTAATGAAACCAGCCTTCTCCCTAATTTCAGGAACTTGTTTTTGTAAATGTTCTAAGTCTTCCTTCGCAAGCAAGTCCCATCCTCGTTTCATAGTAGTTTTATACAAACTGGATAATGCATTGGCAATAGGATTATGAACTCCAGGGTCACGAATAGGAAGGCCTGTTGTTCCAAACACGAAATCTGCTTCGGCTTTTACCATTATGTCCTCTTGCGGTACGGGCACACTTTTAATCAATAATTTTTGCCTGGTAAAAGTTTCAATTATTGAAACAGTTATTTTACCGCTAAGGTTTAAAGTGCCGGCATATGTGGCATAATTACCACCAACTATGCCACCTTGGTAGTAGACGGGTTGAAAACGGGTCCACCCACCCGTAGTCTGAGTTATATCTAAATCGATCTCTATGTCTAATCCTAACTCACACTCATTTTTATCAGCGTATGTCATCAAATCATATACTTCATAAGGTCCTTTTAAAAAATATCCGCGTGCTGTTAGTATTTCTTCAAAATCACTACCCATGTTTTTGCGAAATTGTTTAAAAGGAGCTTGGTTTGAAAAAAGGAAATTCCCCGAGTAAACGGGATCAATCAAACCTATTTTGATCCCTGCACTACCCGGAGCAGCGGGGCTTGGTGGTGAAAAATCAAAATCAGGAACTATCAATGCAGTTGTTGCAAGCTTTGTTGGCCCACCACAGCCAAGAAAAATTAATGCGAACACAAGTACTATTAATGCTGAATAAATGTTTCTTTTCATTTTCAATTTTCCTCTTATAAATTTTATTTGTGCTATCCCGTTTTTATTAGTGGTCTCTGGTCTCCACTATTCTTTTTCAATCACAATTGTTTTTTAAGAACTGTCAAAGTAAAACTTTGGCAGTTCTTGTGTTTGTCTGCGTTGAGTGTCCACTATGTTACTTTAACAAAATAAGTTTCTTAATCTCTGTAAAATCCCCTGAAGTTATTCTATAGAAATATGCTCCACTTGATAAATTACTTGCATTAAATTCTATATTATAACTTCCAGCTCCCTTAAATTCATCAACCAAGGTTTTTATTTCTCTGCCAAGTAAATCGTAAACTTTAAGAGTAACCATTCCTTCTTTTGGTAGATCATACCTTATCGTTGTTGATGGATTAAAAGGATTTGGGTAATTTTGAGAAAGCGAAAATCTAGTTGGTATTTTATCTCCACCATCTTTTACTGAAGTTGTTGTACTTACACTACGGAACACACTGCTGTTCCCTGTCCCTGCAAAGATATATCCTTTACTATTTATTGCAAAAGGACCATAATGAGCTGAACCATCATTTAGTTTAGTCCAGTTATTCCCATTGTTGGTTGAACGGAATACTCCTAAATCTGAAGTTCCTGCAAAAATATTTCCATCACTATTTATGGTAAGAGAACCAACCCAAGTATTTGCTAAACCCGTTTGAGTCCAGTTATTCCCATTATCTGTTGAACGAAATAAACCATCACTGGTCCCTGCAAAAATGTACCCACTTACATTTATTGAAATAGCGTTAACATTAGTGTTTGCTGGCAAGCCGGAATTTTTTTTAGTCCAGTTAATCCCATTATCCAATGAACGGAAAACTCCTTCAGCGGTTCCTGCAAAAATATTTCCACTACTATTTATTGTAAGAGCATTAGCAGTTCTATTTATTAAGCCGGTTAGCGTCCAGTTATTCCCATTATTTGTTGAGCGAAATACACCATTTTGATAAACTCCTGCAAAAATATATCCATTACTATTTATTGCAAAAGAATTGATTAAAGCATACTCTGTTAACCCAACATTTATCTGTGTCCAGTTATTGCCATTATTTGTTGAACGAAATACTCCACCATAAAAAGTTCCGGCAAAAATATGATCACTATTATTTATGGCAAGGGAAGAAATCCATCTGTATGTCAAACCATTATTTATTTTAGTCCAGTTGTTCCCATCATTTGTTGAATGAAATACCCCATCCAAAGTCCCTGCAAAAATATGATCACTGTTATTTATTGCAAGAGAAGTTATATAATTAGTGGTCAAGCCGGAATTTGTTTGAGCCCAATTATTCCCCGTATCTGTTGAGCGAAATATTCCTAGCTCATAAGTCCCTACAAAAATATCTCCATCATTATTTATTGCAAGAGCACGAACGTCGGTACTCGTCAAGCCTGTTTGAGGCCAGCTATTTCCCTTATCCGTTGAACGAAATACGCCTTTATCTGAAGACCCAGCAAAAATATCTCCATTACTGTTTACTGCAAAAGAATAAATATAATTTACAGTTGGAGCATTTGTTTGAGACCAGTAACTACCGTTATCGGTTGAACGATATAATTCCGTTCGAGAAGAAGGGAAATAATGATTATTATAAATTCCTACAAAAATATCACCACTGCTATTTATTATAAGGGAATTAACAGAATAATTTTTAAAGTAGTCAGTCCAATTGTTACCATTATCAGTTGAACAATGTACACCACCATCATAATTCCAATCACCTGTAACCTCAGTCCCTACAAAAATATCTCCACTACTATTAATTGCAAGAGCATTTACTATATTATTTGTCAATCCCGTTTTTGTCCAGTTATTTCCATTGTCGGTTGAACGAAGTACTCCGGCATTAGTTCCCACAAAAACATCTCCATCTCCGTTTAGTGCAATAGTATTGACATTTATATCTGTCAAACCAGAATTTATTTGAGTCCAATTACTCCCATTGTCTGTTGAACGAAATACCCCATCATCAGTACCTGCAAAAATATCTCCTTTATAATTTATTGCGATTGAGTTAGTATATGTATTGGTCAATCCCATGTGTGTCCAGTTATTCCCATTGTCTGTTGAACGAAATACCCCATTACCAGTCCCTGCAAAGACATTTCCACCACTATTTATTGCAAGTGCATAAACAGAGCCTCCAAATGGACCTTTGGTTTGCTCCCAAAAGTTTTGTGCATGAAGAGAAACAGATACAACTAAAAACACCAGAAGTAACAGTAACCTTTTCATTTTGAACTCCTATTTAATTAAATCAATACCTACTTACTCTCCCGCCAATATTTATTACCATCCCGGCGGGTTGGAATGTATTTCAATTTTTAAATATGTTTTTAAACAAAAAAAGGACGCAACTTTCGTTACATCCTTAACTGAGGCACTGGTATGCCTACACACAAAGACATAAGAAAGCGCGTCCATTTCTGGACGCAGCCTTCTATGCTTGTTCTTGTGTGTTTAAAAATTACCAGTTTTCAGTTAAGAACAACGCAATAGCTGCGTTTAATTATTATTTAAGTATTTAGTATCCGATAAAATTCTTTCTGTTATTTATAAACTTAACTTACGTAAAAAAAATCAATTGAATTGCCATGAGTTTCTGAATTGCCATGAGCTTTAGCTCGTGGATTTAAAACACTCAAACAACTCCTGGCTTTAGCCGAACTAACTTTTATCATTTGGCTAAAGCCGATATTATATTCTCTCTTTTAATCAACGCGCTAAAGCGCGTTGCAAGTCAACAAATAGTTTTTAGAGATACCATCCCTTAAAGGGATGGTATCTCTCAGTGTTAACTTACTGCACCGGTGGCACTTCTGGTGGCGGTGTTCCTTTGCTTTCGCTTATTATATACCGCGCCAGCTTTGCATAGTTTTCGGGATAGACAAACTTTGCCGTGTTGCAGACATCCTGCATTATCTTCCATGCAGTGTTCAATTTACCAACACGCTCCTGCGTTAGTACACCTCTATCTTTCTTAAACGCTTCCTGTTTTTGGTTTGCCGCATCAAGCGCAGTTTTGATAGAACCTATTTCATCTATCTTTGTCTGTGTAAATCCTTTAGCAAATAGCTGCGCGGAGTATTTTACCGCCGTCTTATGAAACTGGTTCATAAACTGGATCATCTTACTCTGCGCCTGCCTTGCTTTTTCATAATCACGATAACCGAACTCATTAAGAACAGCCGTACTTGCCGGAAAAGCTTTTTCGATATGGTACTTGGAAGATTGGAATATTTTTTTGCTTTCTTCCATCAACTTTGTTACCTCTGTGGTAAGTCCGCTTTGTTGAGTAACCACATTATTATCTTTCGCTTCTTCTTCAGCAGCCGTAATTTCATTCAGCCAATCTGTTTCAAAAGGAGAGTTAAATCTACCGTCAAATGCTATAAAATCCGTTTGGTCTTGCATAAAACAGCCTCTGATGGTCTTTTCTAATTCAAGAGCCGCAGCATCACTCATTGCATAAACTCTTTTTGTTTCTTCAGGTTTGGACATATTGATCCTCCGATCCTATTAAGTTAAAGAAATTGAATAATTTATTAGAGCATTTAATAAAAAGATAGATTTGCCGATGGTAAAAACCACCGTTGTTTGTCTTGATAATGGGATATTTTAGAGAGAAAGTGTTAAAAACCACGTTTTTACCCCTATAAAGTGAATAGTTGAAGCTCCTCGCTTATTAGTTAAATCTGCTCGCCATATTGCTGATATTGCTCGGTCTATTGTTAAGTTTGCTCGTCTTATTGCCAACATTGCTCGTTGTATTGCAGACTCTGCTCGCCTTATTGCCAGTGATGCTCGGCACATAGTTGGCTCTGCTCGCCGTCTTGCAGAAGTTGCTCGCCGTATAGTTGACACTGCTCGCCGCCGGAAAGTGCCTACAATCACAGAATAAGCTTCTGCTAAGTTTAGTGATTTTATTGTTAGTGTAGTAAAATTTGTTATTTGGAAGGAGGAAGCAAAAAAATGTTTCCGTTTGTGTTTTGCTAAAAAGTATTCTGTAATAAATTTTGAGTAGTAGATTTTAACTTTTTGCCGGACTATGTCAAATATGAAAATACCTGAAATCATCTTACCGTGTTAATGCCCTAAATCTTTGAGTAAAACCTAAGAAAATAAAAAATTAGAAACAAGTGCAGAGTAAAAAAAACTACTATTTTTATTTGGCTAAAGCCAATAGTGTTTTTCTTTGAATTTCCAACGCGCTAATTCGCCACGGCGAAGCGTTGCAAGTCATCAACAAAAAATTGAATTAATTAACTCATCTCAACAAACTTTTTAATCAACCTTTCAAAATTTCCTTTTACTCGGTTAGCAGTAATGGTTACTTCTTCGTGCGAAAGTTTTTGAGTTGAAATTCCTGCGGCAAAATTGGTAATACAGGAAATTCCCGCGCACTTCATTCCTTTTGCAATAGCGTAAACCGCTTCGTGTACTGTTGACATCCCGACTGCATCTGTGCCGAACTTATGCATCATTTCAATTTCGGCAGGTGTTTCGTATGAAGGACCTTTGGAATACCAGTATGATCCTTCCTTTAACGGAATTTTTTCTTCAAGCGCAGCGTTATTAATCGTTGCATTTAGTTGTTGAGCAGGGCAATCGAGGAAAGCATTTTTTGCATCAAAGTTGGAAATTCCCATCACTTCCGATAATTCTTTTTTAAGAAAGATTGAGTTGAAGGAAGTGAGCAGCATTAAATCACCGGGAGAAAAATTACGGTTGATTCCTCCGGCTGCATTCGTTAACAAAATATTTTTACAGCCAAGTTCGGCGCAAAGATGAACGGGGAGGAGGCATTGATAAAGATCGTACCCTTCGTAAAAATGAATTCTTCCCTGGAATAAAATTAATTTCTTTCCGCCGTATTCAGCAAAATGAATTTTCCCTTGGTGTCCAGCAACTGTTGAAGCGGGATAATTTGGTAAATCAGAAGTTGCAACAGAAACTTTTAGATCAAGTGATGAAGCAAAATCACCAAGTCCGCTGCCGAGAATTATTGCTATCTCAGGTTGAAACGGAGCAATTTTTTTTAAAGCAGAAACTGTTTCTGAGAAAATGGAGTTGAGATTGATCATGTAAAATTCCTATTTCAATAATCTGTTCGCAGACTGAAGTCTGCGCTACGGAAAAAACGTAGCACAGACTTTAGTCTGTGTTTTTTGTACAAAATATTTTTATTATTTCAATAATATTCCGGCTAACGTTGCCGTCATCAAAGTTGCAAGCGTTCCGCCAAGCACTGCGCGCAAACCTAATGCAGCTATATCTTTTTTTCGTTCGGGAGCTAATGGACTAATTCCGCCAATCTGAATTGCGATGGAAGAAAAATTCGCGAACCCACACAATGCATACGTTGCCATGATCATACCTTTTTCAGACATCGCATGGGCTTTAATTAAAGTCGTCAGATCGAGGTAAGCAACAAATTCATTTAACACAACTTTTGTCCCGATCAAACTTCCGAAGTTTAAAGCATCCTGCCACGGCACCCCTATTCCATAAGCAAGATATTGCAGCAGTAAACCAAAGATAAGTTGCAATGAAAGTGGTTTACCAAAATTTGCTTTCAGCATTTGATTAACACCAACAACATCTCCCAAACTGGTTAATATAAAATTGAACATCGCAATTAACGCGATGAAGGCGAGAAGCATTCCAGCCACGTTTAATGCAAGTTGTAAACCGTCAGAAGCGCCGGTAGCAGCCGCTTCAATTATGTTTGATGCGTTCTTATCTACTTTAAGTTTTACGGTTCCTTTAGTAACCGGATCGCCAACTTCAGGGAAAAGAATTTTTGCCACAACAAGCGAAGCCGGTGCCGCCATACAACTTGCGGCTAAAAGTTGAACGGCAAAACGGAGTTGCGCCTGATAAAGAGGAATGTTGTTCGCATCGGCAAAAGATTGTCCCAGCATTTGAATATATCCTGCCATAACTCCACCGGCTATCGTTGCCATTCCCCCGATCATGATAGTAAGCAACTCAGAGTTCGTCATCTTTGCGATGTAAGGGCGGATGAGCAACGGCGCTTCTGTTTGTCCGACAAAAATATTTGCAGTGTTTGAAAGAGATTCAGCTCCGCTTGTCCCCAATAACTTTGCCATTACCCAAGCCATTCCTTTAACTACCAATTGTAAAATGCCGAGATAATAAAGAACCGAAGTAAGCGCCGAAACGAAAATGATTGTTGGTAACACCTGGAAAGCGAAAAAGAAACCGATCGATTCTGCACCGCTGTTTATTGCAAGTTTACCGAAAACGAACTTTGATCCTTCCATTGTAAAACCAAGCAGAGCTACTATTGCAGAGCCAAGCCAGTTGATTGTATCTTTAACCCATCCAAGCGGGAAGAACCAACTTCGCAGTGTTTCGGAATGAAGAATGAAAATTGCAAACAGAACTTGAATTGAAATTCCCGTTGCAACTAACCGCCAATTTATTCTCTTTTTATTGTTTGAAAAAAGAAAAGCAATCCCGAGTAAAAGAAAAATTCCAAATGTTCCTCGAAGTAGTGAAATTACAAAATCCATAAGTTCCTTTAATGATTATTCTTGTGGAATGAAATGACATTTGCGGCAACGCGCTTCGTAAATATCGGCAGCACCGACAACTACCCGTTCTGCAGAAATAATTTTACGCTGAGTTTTATCCGCCGGATTGCCGCAGACAACGCAGATTGCTAAAGTTTTTGTGATATATTCGGCGATGGCAAGCAGCTGCGGCATTGGCTCAAACGGAACACCGCGGTAATCTTGATCTAATCCCGCTACAAGCACACGTTTCCCATCATTTGCAAGTTGATTACAGACATCAACAATTTCTTTTGAAAAAAACTGAGCTTCATCAATGCCGATAACTTGCGCGTTTTTAGAGAGTTCAAGAATCTCTTGCGGAGTTTCAACTATAATTGAAGGAAGAGATTGTTCGCTGTGGGAAACAATTTCATCAGCAGAGTACCGCGTATCTATTTTCGGTTTGAAAACGATAACGTTTTGCTTAGCGATTTTTGCGCGGCGAAGTCTTCTAATTAGTTCTTCGGTTTTGCCGCTGAACATACATCCGGCAATAACTTCGATCCAGCCGGTTTCTTTTGGAGATGAGTGAGGATTGAATTCGTGCATGCGATTAAGAGGTCTTTGTTTTTAAGTCGGTCTCTTCAAAAGCAAAAGGGAGTAAATCTTTTGTGCGAAGGACTTTAATTTCTTTTTTTTGATTAGTTAAAATGATGTCGATATCTTTACAAATATCGGAAATGATTTGCCGGCAGGCGCCGCACGGTGAGCAGAAATCAACGGTATCGGCGGCAATAGCGATGGCTTTAAAATTTCGTTCTCCTTCGGAAACAGCTTTAAATATTGCGTTGCGTTCGGCACAAATTGTAAGGCTGTATGAACTGCTTTCTACGTTACAACCAGTGTAAACTTTTCCGTCTTCAGTTAGCAATGCTGCCCCAACAAAGAAGTTGGAGTAGGTGGGCATTGCATTTTTTTTTGCTTCGAATGCTTTTTCAGCTAATAATTTATAGTCCATTGTTTCTCAACTTTGTTGCTCAAAAATAAGAAATTAATTAGAAACACAAGTGGTGTAAATAAAAACTAACAGAAAGTTCGTAAAATATTACAGTTGTTAAAAAAAATAAGAGCATGAATGCATGGTGGAATGGTTGAATGAAAACAATTAATCACTTATCACTAAATCCAGTCATTCAATCATTCATCTATTCTCTTGCAAGTTAATTCTATTTCATTTCCATTTCACTTTAAAAAACTTTGCGCTGAAGAAATTGAATACAACAAAACATTCGTACATGACCTGGAAGAAGAATGTCTCTCCAAAAGAAAATTTGTAGCTGAATTTCTTTTGGACTGAATAAACAAGAATATAATCGCACAAAATTTTTGAAAGAAAGATAAAACCGGTTTCAGGATAAAAAGGAAGAAAAAAGAGAGAATCAACTGCAAGGATGTTTGCTAAATGCCAAACCCCAAGAAATAATTTGTGCTGCCACAAATAATGGAAGGAAGTTGCTGTGTGCCGTCTCTTTTGAGAAAAGTAATTCGAGAAGTTCTCCTGTGTGTTTGAAAAGACCAAACTTTCTTTAGCAGAAACGATTCCGAGTTTATAATTATTTTTGACTGCTTCACGAATTAAAAGATCATCATCTCCACCAAGTGTTTGCAAGGTGTTCGTAAAACCGCCAAGTTTATAGAAAACATCTTTCTTGATCCCCAAACTTCTTGAAGCTGCAGAGTAGGGGAGTTTTAACCAGGCAGAAGTTGTGGTTAAAACGGTAGTTCTGAAATTTTCAAAACAAAAATAGTGATTGGGAAAAGTGTTTTTGAAATTGAATGGAGCAAAGCCGAAGACTAATTCATAATTAAGTGAAAACTTTTCGGAGAAGGCATTGAACCAGTTTTTTTGCGGGGCGCAATCTGCATCGGTAAAAAGAAGATAGGGAAATTGCGCTTTTGATATTCCCAAATCCAATGCTCCTTTTTTTGCCGGGAGAATTTTATTTTCGGCTTTTAGCATATGAAAATTGAGAAAGCGGCTCTCATACTTTTCAGCTTCGGCAAAAGTTCCATCGGTAGAATTATCATCTACAAAAATTATTTCAAATTTATCTTTCGGATAATTTTGGGTTTCCAACGCTAGAAAAAGTTGTTGAAGATTCTCTTTCTCATTCTTCGCGGCAATGATTATTGAAATTTCTTTTTTATCCTCACATTCAATCGAAGATTGGCTTAAAGTTTTTCTCATCGCCAAAAAAGTAAGTGCAGTTGCCGAAAAGAAGAAAGAAACAGAAATAATGACGACTTCGAGCAAAATGATCCTTTATCTTTTTTTTTATTTTTTCACTCATAAAATATTGAATTCAAAGAGAAAAAAAACTAAGTTTGTTTGTAAATATTATTAACAATTTAACACAAGGGAGTTTATGCAAAATATTTATGAAAAACTTCAAGAGAAGATCGGTACTTGGCGTTCAGAATTAAGTGAACTTGCCAAAGCAAATGGGGACAAAATTGTTTCTGAAGTAACCGTAGCTCAGTTACTTGGTGGTATGCGCGGAGTAAAAGGTGTTATGTGCGATACCTCGAACGTTCCGCAGGATAAAGGTTTGATTATCAGGGGAATGCCTTTAGCTGATTTAGTTGAAAAATCACCGGAAGAAGTATTCTATTTACTTTTGACCGGTGAACTTCCGGATGTTGCAGAACTGGAAGATTTTTCACATCGGTTAAAGTTACGCAAAACAATCCCGAGTTATGTTTGGGATGTTTTGAAAGCAATGCCGAAGGATACTCATCCAATGGTAATGCTCAACACTGCAATTCTTGTTTTACAACGCGAATCAATTTTTGCAAAAATGTACGAGAAAGGGATGAAAAAAGATGAATATTGGAAGCACACTCTTGAAGATGCTTTAAATATTGTCGCCAAACTTCCCGGACTCGCTGCTGCAGTTTATCGTTTACGTTTCAACAAGGGACCACTGCTTCATCCAAACCCGGATCAAGACCTTTCCGGTGATTTTGTTCATCTCATGGGTTTGGATTCTTCTCCACATGAATTCTATGAATTGGTAAAATTATTCTTATCAAGTCATGCAGATCATGAGGGTGGAAATGTTTCTGCTTTTACAACGTTAACTGTTAATTCCGCTCTATCCGATCTCTATTATTCAATGTCAGCCGGATTTGACGGACTTGCCGGACCATTACATGGATTGGCAAATCAAGAAGTTGTAAAATGGATTCTTGAAACGATGAAACTTTTCGGCGGTAATCCAACACGTGAACAAATTGCTCAATACGCACATGAAACGTTGGAATCCGGAAAAGTTATTCCTGGTTACGGACATGCAGTTCTTCGTGTAGTTGATCCTCGTTTTACCGCATTCATGAATTTCGGTAAGAAATATTGTAAAGAAGATCCGTTGTTCCAGACTGTAGAACACATTTTTGAAACCGTTCCGGGAATTCTTCAAACAATCGCAAAGATTAAAGACCCGTGGCCGAATATTGATGCTATCTCCGGCTCAATAATCTACCATTACGGTATAAAAGAATTTTCTTATTATACGGTAATATTTGCATTGTCTAGAGGAATCGGTTTGGCAGCTCAAGCGGTTGTAAACCGTGGATTACAGTATCCAATCGTTAGACCAAAATCTGTAACAACCCCCTGGTTGAAAGACTTTTTGTCTAAAAACTAATCGATATACAAAAATCTCGGTCTTAGTACCGAGATTTTTTTTTATTTTTTTTGAATTCACTTATTAACCCCCTATATTGTAACACAAAAAGTAGATATGTCATCAAAGAAAAAAGTTAAATACATTTTTGTAACCGGTGGAGTAGTTTCTTCGCTTGGAAAAGGAATCAGCGCTTCTTCCTTAGGTCTTCTCTTAAAAATGCGCGGCTATAAAGTAACCATCCAAAAATTTGACCCATACATAAATGTTGATCCCGGAACGATGAATCCGTTCCAGCACGGTGAAGTTTATGTTACGGAAGACGGAGCGGAAACCGATCTTGATCTTGGCCATTACGAACGTTTCCTTGATGTGAACATGACCAAAGCGAACAATACTACTACCGGTCAAGTTTATAATGAAGTAATTACAAAAGAACGCCGCGGGGAGTTTCTCGGCGCAACTGTGCAAGTAATTCCTCACATCACCGATGAAATAAAAGCGAGGATGAAAAAACTTGAAGAACTTGATGAGTATGATTTTATTATTACGGAGATCGGCGGAACCGTTGGTGATATTGAGAGTTTACCATTTTTAGAATCAATGCGGCAGCTTATGCTTCAACTTGGAAGGAAGAATACCATTTCTCTCCACGTTACCTTAGTTCCGTATATCGCGTCTGCCGGTGAGATGAAAACCAAACCCACGCAGCATAGTGTTAAAAATTTGTTAGAATTAGGAATTCAACCTGATATTTTGATCTGCCGTTCCGAGAAAAAATTAGCTAAAGATATCCGGGATAAAATTGCGCTCTTCTGTAATGTTGAATCACGATGTGTTATTTCAGCTTACGATTGCTCTTCTATTTATGAAGTCCCTTTGGTTTTTTACAAAGAAAAAGTTGATCAAATTGTTTTAAAACATTTGAACATTCCTGAACGAAAAATAAAACTTGATGAATGGGAAAACTTTTTTGAAAAAGTTAAAAACCCAACTAAGACAGTTGACATTGCCGTCTGCGGAAAATATATAGAAATGCAGGATGCTTACAAAAGTATCATAGAAAGCTTTGTTCATGCCGGTGCTGAGAATGATGCCCGTGTAAAATTACACTGGATCAGTGCGGAAGAATTGGAAACGGAAGACCCGAAAACACTTCTTAAAGGGATGCACGGCATTTTAATTCCCGGGGGATTCGGCGAACGTGGCGTTGAAGGGAAAATAAATGCGATAACCTATGCCAGAAAAAATAACATTCCGTTTTTCGGAATTTGTCTCGGTTTGCAGTGCGCAGTTATTGAGTATGCGCGCAATGTCTGTGGAATAACAAAAGCGCACAGTTCGGAATTCCATAAAACACGATTCAATGTTATCGATATTATGCCCGATCAAAAAAATATAAAAAATATTGGCGGAACGATGCGTTTGGGCGCCTATCCATGCACTATCGAGAAAAATACAAAAGCATTTCAAGCTTACAAATCAGAATACATCACCGAACGCCACCGCCATCGTTATGAAGTAAATAATAAATTTAGAACAGTTTTGCAGAGCAAAGGATTAGTCTTCAGCGGATTGTCTCCTGATAGAGAACTTGTGGAAATGATTGAGTTAAAAGATCATCCTTGGTTTGTCGGCTGTCAATTTCATCCCGAACTAAAATCCCGGGCGACAAAAGCTCACCCGCTTTTCCGTGATTTTGTCAAAGCCGCTATCACGTTTAAAGAAACGAAGGCGAAGAACTGAATTGTTACTTAACCATGTTCGTTACAATCGATTCATTTTATCCTTTTTTGTACTCGTCCTTTTTGCTGAAACAGTATTTGCCGGAGAATTAAGTCCAAAATCAAGATTGAATGAGGGAATTCAATCCGTCTATAATTTTGATTTTGATAAAGCCGAGTTGATCTTTTCGGCGATCTTAAAAAAAAATCCGAATGACCTCTTCGCGAATCATTTTTCAGCCACGTTGTCCTTTTGGAAATACTTCGGCTCAAATAAGCAGAAATATTTGAACGATTTTTTGCATCAGTCCGATATTACTATTTCAAAAGCTGAAGATGAGTTATCGAATAATCCTAAAAATAAAGAGACGTTATTTATTTTAGGCGCTGCGTACAGTTATCGAGCTATTGCGTATGGTAAAGCTGAAAAATTTCTTGATATGATTTGGACAAGCAAAAAATCAAACAGTTATTTAGAAAATGTTCTGGAAATTGATTCTGCTTACTATGATGCGTATCTCGGTATTGGTTTGATCAAATTTGCTTTGAGCCAGGTTCCAAGCGGGTTTAAGTGGGCATTGAGTATGATCGGATTTGACGGAGATTCCGAAAAAGGATTATCATATTTAAAAATCTGCGCTGAAAAAGGGAATTTCTCAAGAGTTGAATCAGAATATTATTTATCGCAACTGTATGCCGAGTTTTATTTTGATTACGATAAATCGAAAAAACATTTGGTGAAACTGAATCAACAATTTCCCGGCAACTTGTTATTCGATTACTCCCTCGCAGTGATCGAAGTGAAAAACCGGAATCTGAACTCAGCGGAAAATATTTTACTCCCGCTTGTAAAACGGAAAAATCACGAATTTGAGCAACTACTTGCGCTCTCAAAATTCCTTCTTGCGGATGTTTATTTTTATGAGAGCAATTTTGCAAAAGCGAAAGATTTTTACCTCTCCTTTTTAAGCGAGACAAAGGAGAAAAACTATTCCGGTATTGCCAACTACCGTTTAGCTATTTGCAGTGAATTTTTAGATGAACCGGCTTCCAATTATTACAAAGCGGCACAAAAGGGGAATGAGATGTTGGATGACGACTTTTATGCAATGAAAAAAAGTGAGATTTATTTAAGGAGAACTATTTCTGAAGTTGAAAAGTCGCTCATATTCACCTCAAATCTTTTAGAACAAAAAAAATATGACACTGCAATTGACTCTTTAACCGGAATATTGAACAGAAACGGTTCTGTCTCTTTACGGGGACAAATGTTTTTACTGCTTTCTGAGGCGTATTATTCCAAAAATAATTACGATTCATCTCTTATTTTTGCACAAAAAGCAATAGGGGAGAAGAGCAAATCAGAGCAGTGGGTAACGTCATTTGCCTATTATTTTGCCTCCGCTTCGAGTGTAAAGAAAAACGATAGTGAAAAAGCCAAATATTATTTTGGAAAAGCTGATGATTTCTCCGATTTCTACTATGAGAATAAATTAAAGGGAATGTTGAAAAATCTTAGCCGATTTGTAAAAAATTAACAATTTTAACAAAGTTTGGCTTTCTTTCATTGACAATATTTCATTAAATAACTAATTTTGCCAATCAATTTTTGAAAAATGAATATCGCAGTATTTGTATCCGGTAGAGGTTCAAATTTAAAAGCAATCCTTGCTTCGGAAGAATTAAAGGAAATCTGTAAGGTTTCAATGGTTTGCAGCGATAAGCTTGACTGTGCGGCATTTCAAATTGCTAAAGAAAATAACATCCCGTTTTTATCAGTAAGCGAATCTCCCAAAAGTGGTTTTGTTACTTTTCAAGAACTGCTAAAAATTTTCAACGAGAATGAAATTGGATTAATTGTTCTCGCCGGATTTTTGAAACTTATGCCTAAAGAATTTGTTCGCGCTTTTCCTAATAAAATAATCAACATACACCCGGCGCTTCTTCCAAGTTTTGGCGGGAAGGGAATGTTTGGTATTCGCGTTCATGAAGCAGTTTTCAATTCCTCTGCAAAAGTTTCGGGCGCAACAGTTCATTTTGTAAATGAAAATTACGATGAAGGTTTGATTATTGATCAAGCTGCCGTCTCGATTTCAGATGTAGATTCTCCTACAGAAATTGCACGACGAGTTTTAGAAGTAGAGCATGTTCTTCTTCCATCGGTAATTGCAAAATTTGTCCAAAGAAAAATTGAAATAAATAATAATAGAGTTTACTTAACGTAAGAGAGTTTGATACGATTTTGAAAAAATTTGCCCTGATTAGTGTTTCCGACAAAACCGGCATAGTAGAATTTGCCAAAGAACTAATAGCTCTCAATTACGAAATCCTTGGAACCGGCGGTACCGCAAAACTTCTTAAACAAAATGAAGTCCCGTG
Organism: Ignavibacteriaceae bacterium; assembly: GCA_041671545.1. Lineage (GTDB taxonomy): Bacteria > Bacteroidota > Ignavibacteria > Ignavibacteriales > Ignavibacteriaceae > UBA1563. Next base: position 131,033 of record JBAZBI010000004.1, on the reverse strand, counting down.
TACCGAAATAAGTGATTACACTGGCTTTCCGGAGATATTTGAAGGAAGAGTTAAAACACTTCAACCCAAAATATTCGGAGGGATTTTACAAAGAAGAAATATTGCAGAAGATCAAAAACAAGCTGAAGCAAATGGAATTTTACCGATAGATATAGTTTGTGTGAATCTTTATCCTTTCGAAAAAGTTGCAAGGAATCCTGACGCTACAGAAGAAGAATTAATAGAAAATATTGACATCGGCGGTCCAAGCCTCATTCGTGCTGCCGCAAAAAATCATAAGTTTGTTTCGGTACTTACCCATCCTTCGCAATATGAAAATTTCTTAACTGAATTGAAAGCCGGATCAGTTTCGGAAGAGACAAAAAAACGTTTGGCAGTTTCGGCATATTCTCATACCGCAAAGTATGATACATTTATTTCCAACACACTTGAGAACCGTTTTAAATTTGAAGCTTCGGATTTGAGATTACATTTACCGAAGACGAAAACACTTCGTTATGGAGAAAATCCTCACCAACAAGCCGCACTTTACGGAAGTTTTTTTGATCATTTTGAAATTATGCACGGGAAAGAACTTTCCTATAATAATATTTTAGACATTACAGCAGCAGTTGAATTACTCGAAGAACTTGAAGAAAATTCATGCGTAATTGTTAAACACAATAATCCTTCCGGTGCAGCTACTGCTTCAAAACTGATTGACGCCTACCAAAACGCTTTGAGATGCGATCCGGTTGCAGCTTTCGGCGGGATCGTGGCTCTTAACCAAAAAGTTGATGTCGATTTAGCGCTAAAACTAAATGAAATATTTTTAGAAGTTGTGATCGCCCCCGATTTTACAGAAGATGCCATTCCACTTTTGTTCAAGAAAAAAGACCGGAGAATCTTAAAACAGACAAAAAGAATTTCCGAAGTAGGTTATGCAATAAAAGCTGTTCCCGGTGGTGTATTGGTTCAGAATAAAGATTATCTTTCGGATGATTTTTCAAATTTAAAAACGGTTACGGAAAAGAGTCCGAACGAAAAACAACTGGAAGACCTAAAATTTGCGTGGGCTGTTGCAAAAAATGCAAAATCGAATGCGATCATTTTTGCAAAAGATAAAATGACATTGGGAATCGGAGCCGGACAAGTTTCGCGCATCGATGCTATAAAAGTTGCTGTAATGAAAGCGACCGAGTTTGGACTTCCACTTGAAAACGCTGTGGTTGCTTCAGACGCATTTTTCCCGTTCGCAGATAATATTGAAGAAATTATAAAGTATGGAATTACTTCGGTTATTCAACCCGGCGGTTCTGTTCGTGATGAAGAAGTTATAAACGCGGCTAATAAATATTCGCTATCGATGGTTTTTACCGGTAAGCGGCACTTTAAACATTAAGAGGTTTTATGGGAATTTTGGATCTATTTGGTGCAGACATTGCGATGGATTTAGGTACAGCAAATACGCTTATCCATGTAAAAGGAAAAGGAATTGTATTAAACGAACCATCGATTGTTGCCTTTGACCGGAATACAAAAAAAATTATTGCGCTCGGGAATAAAGCAAAGGAAATGCAGGGGAAAGAACATAAAGGAATTCGTGTTACCCGTCCAATGAGAGACGGAGTTATTGCGGACTTTGAAATTGCCGAAGGAATGATCCGTGCTTTTATCCGCCAGGTAAGTTCAAGTTTTATGAATGCGAGACGGATTGTTATTGCTGTTCCAAGTGGAATTACTGAAGTTGAAAAACGCGCAGTTCGTGATAGTGCAGAACACGCCGGAGCTAAAGAAGTCCATTTGATTGCAGAGCCAATGGCTGCTGCAATTGGAATTGGAATTGATGTTGATGCACCGATCGGAAGCATGATTATCGACATAGGTGGTGGTACAACAGAAATTGCAGTTATTGCTCTTTCCGGAATTGTGAATGAAGAATCAATTCGTATTGCCGGTGATGAAATGAACAATGCGATCATGCAGTTCTTCAAAAAAAATCATAACATTCTTATTGGTGAAAAAACCGCAGAAGCTATTAAATGTGAAGTTGGTTCAGCCATGCCCTTAAAAGAAGAACTAACAATTCAAGTTAAAGGAAGAGACCTTGTTGGTGGTATTCCAAAAACCACAGAAGTTTCTTCCGTTGAAATTCGTGAAGCTTTAACGGAAGCAGTTGTGCAGATTGTTGATGCTACAAAACTTTCGTTAGAAAGAACTCCTCCCGAACTCTCTGCTGATATTCTTGATAGAGGAGTAATGTTAACAGGCGGCGGCGCTTTATTAAAAGGTTTGGATGAACGAATAAGAATGGAGACAAATCTACCTGTGCACGTAGCAGATGATCCTCTTACCGCAGTTGCCCGTGGAGCAGGGAAAGTTATTGAAAATTTAAATCATTATTCAAGAGTACTAATTCGGAATAGAAGATATTAAGCGTGCGCCTCTTAAAAAATATTTGGAATCAGTTCAAAGAATATCTTGTTTTAATTTTTCTTTTGCTCATCAGTGTTCTCTTTATTTCACGCAGCGATCATCCTTCCGTTAAAAATTTAAAGACCACAACTTTTGGTACGTTTGCATTCCTCACCTCTTTTTTTGCGGATGTGATACCTTCAACCGGTTTAAAAAGTGAGAACACAAAATTACGTGAGCAAAACGCCAAGTTGATGCTTGAGGTTAATAAACTTCGCGAATATGGAATTGAAAATGTTGAGTTAAAAAACTTGCTCTCACTGAAAGATACGATTTCGTATCAGCTTATTCCGGCAAAAGTTATTGCAAAATCATTTTCTACCGACCAGACTACTTTCACTTTAGATAAAGGGAACAGCGAAGGAATTAAAGCCGGAATGGCTGTAATAACCGGTGAAGGTTTAGTTGGAATAGTTGAACGGAGTTCGGATGATTATTCTCTAATCAGAACGTTGAAACATTTAAATTTTCGAGTTGTTGTTAAAGATCAGAGAAGCAGGTTCCAGGGGATTTTACATTGGACGGGAAGCCAACTCATTATTTCAAATCTACCCAAAACCTCGGAAATAAAATTGGGCGACAGAATAATTACTTCCGAATTAAGTTCGTTCATCGGACAACCTTTTCCCATCGGTATAGTGAAAAAAATTATTAATCCCGATGAAGGATATTTTAACAATGTGCTTATCAAACCATTTGTTGAGATAGAAAAGGTAGAAAATGTTTTTATTGTTGCTCTTATTCCCCACAAGATTAAAAATTCTGTTGAACTAAATTATTACAACAGTGAGAACAGATGAAATTCGAAAAAATTCTCCCGGTCATTTATTTTATTCCCGTGTTGTTGATACAAGTGTTGGTAGTTCCCAATTTTGAATTAAATGGAATTGTGCCTGACCTTATTTTAATTTTGATTGTCTTTTATACTTTAAAATTCGGACAGCTCTATGGAATCATTTTAGGCTTTATTCTTGGCGGGATAACTGATTTTTCGACGGGAAGTATTCTCGGAAGTTCAATGTTCACGAAAACACTTTCCGCTTTCATCGCCGGTTATTTTTCAAATGATAACCAAACATCGAGTATCATAAAGTCACCACTGTTTCTTGGAATCATCTTCCTTTCAAGTCTTGTAAATGCAATCGCATATTCCCTTATCGCAAACTTCGACATAAGTTTAAATATCTTCACGTTAATCTTTGATGAAGGATTACTCCCTGCCGTTTATACTACAACTATCGCAAGCATGGTTATGATATTTTCTCCAAAGAGGAGTTACATATAATGTCCGCGCAAATTTCTTTCTTCGATAGGAAGAAAATTTTTTACGGAATTATCATAGCGGTAGTCTCTGTTTACATTTTCAAACTTTTTCAAATGCAGATTTTAGCACACGAACAGTTTGATGCAAAAGCTTCGGACAATTCGATAAAAGCCATTGAACAGATCGCATTGCGCGGAGTTTTTTACGATCGCAATATGAAATTGCTTGTTGAAAATACTCCGGCATATACCGTTCGCATTACTCCGGCTGAATACGACACTGTTTGGAATAAAAAGATAGAAACAATTCTTGATCTTGAAGATGGATTTATCACTAACATGCTTTTTAAAAACCGGATTTACTCGAAGTTTATTCCGTTGCGTGTTAAACGTGGTGCAGATTTTTCCGCAATCGCCTGGATTGAAGAGAATATGGAACATCTTAGCGGTGTAGATTATGTAATCGAAATGCAGCGTGGTTATTCATTCGGCGCGATGGGTTCGCACGTCTTTGGTTACTCAAAAGAAATTTCTCCGTCGCAATTAAAAAAAGAAGAAGAGTATTACCAGCCTGGCGATTTGATCGGCTCAATCGGTCTTGAAAAAAAATATGAAAAAGATTTACGGGGTGAAAAAGGTTATAACTATATATTAGTTGATTCAAGACGACGCGAAGTTGGTAAGTATAAAGAAGGGAAGAATGATCTTGCATCGCAGAAAGGAAAGGATTTGGTTCTTTCTATCGATGGTGAATTACAAAAAATTGCCGAAGAAGAATTAGCCGGAAGAGCCGGAGCTGTTGCCGCAATTGAACCGGGAACCGGTGAAGTAATGGTACTGGCGAGTTCACCTCAGTTTGATCTGAATCAGTTTTCGTATGTCACACCAAAAGATTATTTACGCCAACTTTTAAACGATCCGTTAAAGCCGCAATTTAATAGAGCCTCAATGGCAGCACATCCGCCCGGTTCGACTTTTAAATTGTTATGTGCAGTAGCAGCTCTCGATTTGGGAGTTATAGATGCTTCAACAACATTGTACTGCGGAGGAAGTTTTAATTTTGGAAGATCGTTTAAATGCCACGGTGCGCATGGCTCTGTGAATGTTATTACGGCAATTGAAAAATCTTGTAATGTTTTTTTCTATCAATTGATTTTTAAAATAGGATTAGATCGGTTAAAAGAATATGCCACTCGTTTTGGACTTGGACAAAAACTTGGAATTGACATCAACGAAGAGGTGAGAGGATTAATTCCAAATTCTGCTTATTATGAAAAAATATATGGTAAAAATTGGCCCCGCGGAATTTTAGTTAGTCTTGGGATTGGTCAAGGTGAAGTGAATGTTACTCCTTTACAATTAGCTAATTATTGCGGATTGATTGCAAGCAATGGAAAATCTTTTGTGCCGCATCTTGTAAAAGGTTATTTGGATGAAAACAAAAAATTTCATTCTTATAAATACAAAGAAGTGAATGTTGGTATAAAGCAGGAAGTATTTGACATTGTTAAAGAAGGGATGTTCCGCGTGGTAAACGGAGCCGGTACAGGGACAAGCATTCGGATAAGTGATATTCAAATTGCAGGTAAAACGGGAACGGCGCAGAATCCGCATGGGAAAGATCATGCGCTATTTGTTGCTTTTGCGCCGTATGAAAATCCAAAAATTGCCGTCGCGGTTCTTGTTGAGAATGCCGGATTCGGTGCTACATGGGCAGCTCCGATCGCTAAAAAAATAATTGAAACATATGTTAGACGAAACATGCCGAAGACCGCTGTAGCTACCGAGAAGAAAAATGTTAATGTTCAACAAGGAGCGGAATCTTTTGCGGATTAGTTACAAATTAAACGATCGTTTTGATCTCACGATTTTTTTATCGGTTACACTTTTAGTTGTAATTGGTTTATTAGCTATTTATAGTTCTACACAAAACACGATCAGTCAAAAAGGAAATTTTGATAAGCAGCTTATTTCATGGGGAATTTCACTCTTCATCTTTTTTTTTATTTACTCGATCCCCGCACAAACATTTAAACTGGCGGCGCTTCCAACTTATGTTTTGTCAATGTTTTTGCTCCTTGTTGTTTTGGTGATCGGAAGGAAAATTGGTGGTGCAAGAAGTTGGATCGCGTTTGGTGGTTTCAGTTTTCAACCTGCGGAATTTGCGAAACTTGCGACCATTCTTTTTCTTGCTAATTTTCTTTCACGTTCCGAAACTGACTTAGACAATTTAAAAGATATCATTATTGCTTTGGCGATCGGAATTTCTCCAATCGGACTTATTATGCTCGAACCTGATCTTGGAAGTTCATTTGTTTTTATCGGTGTTTTGCTTGCTCTTTTATTTTGGAAGGGAATTAGTCTTTTCGGATTGGCTGTTGTACTAAGCCCGGGCATCGTTGCGGTGGCTTCACTTTTTGGTCCAATTTACTTTGTGATTGCAATTGTGTTTGTTATTGCGATCCTTTTCTTTTTCAAGAAAGATATTATTCTAAGCGGATCAATTTTAGCCTTAAATATTGCCGCCGGTTTTTTCGTGGATAATTTTTACAATATCCTAAGTCCGCATCAGCAAAGAAGAATTCAAACATTCATAGATCCAAATGCCGATCCATTGGGATCGGGATATAATGCAATTCAAGCCAAGGTTGCAATTGGTTCCGGTGGATTATTTGGAAAAGGATTTCTTCACGGAAATCAGACTCAACTGCAATTCATTCCTGAGCAGTGGACCGATTTTATCTTTTGTGTAATCGGTGAAGAATTTGGATTTTTTGGAAGTTTAATTGTTATAATTTTATTTTTAGTTTTGTTCCTACGCATTCTTCGGCTGGCTACTTTTGCTAAAAATGATTTTTTAAGTATGGTGATCATTGGAATCCTCACGGTTTTCTTTGTCCATTTTTTAGTGAACGTTGGAATGGCGATTGGTATTTTACCGGTTATTGGAATTCCACTTCCATTCGTTAGTTATGGGGGAAGCTCGCTGTTAATCAATATGACGATGCTTGGAATTATTATGAATATTCATCGATCGAGAAAAGAATCTACATAATTGAGAATTAGATAATTAGCAAAAATATTCATCGCAAAATGGTAAGAATATTAAGTGGTAAAAAATAACGGCATGGATGAATGAAAAGGAATGGTTGAATGTTTTTCATTCAGTCATTCAATCTTGCATCCATTCATTCAAATCGGTTCTGGCTTTTGCCAGGCTAGGAATTAGGAATTATGAAAAGTATAGACAAATTTTATTCAGCGGTAAAAAACGGGAAACATATTTGTGTGGGATTGGATCCTGACATTGAAAAAAATCCGGATCATTTAAAGAATTCGGACGATCCGATTTTTCATTTTAACAAAGCGATAATTGATTCAACAAGAAACGCCGCCGCTGCTTACAAACTGAATTTCGCTTTTTATGAAGCAAGCGGTATTAATGGATTAATATCTCTTAAAAAAACTATTGAATATATTGGAGAAGAAATTTTTATTATCGGTGATGCAAAAAGAGGGGATATTGGTTCAACCTCCGCGATGTATGCAAAATCCGTTTATGATTATTTCAAATGCGATTCTATTACACTTCACCCCTACATGGGATATGATTCTGTCCACCCGTTTTTGGAATACCAGGATAAACTCAATTTTGTTTTAGCATTAACTTCAAATAAAAGCGCAAGTGATTTTGAAACACTTCCTGTGACTTCCGATGAGTTTCTCTACCAAAAGGTAATTAAAAAAGTTAACGAATGGAATGAGAAGTTTCATAATTGCGGAATTGTGTTTGGCGCTACTCAATTAAAACAACTTCAAGAGAATATCAACTTAATTAAAGATTTACCGGTGCTGCTTCCGGGTGTTGGTGCACAAGGTGGAAGTTTGGAAGATGTTGTCACACTCTTTAATCAGAATAATTTCACATCATATTTAATCAACGCAAGCCGAAGTATTATCTACGCTTCCAACAAAGCAGACTTTGCCGAAAAAGCTGTAGAAGAACTCGATCGACTTAATGCTGAAATTACAAGTCTTTCTTCAATTAAATAAATGATTGAAATGTTTTGAAAGAAATTACAATTTATACCGATGGTTCCGCAAAAAATAATCCTGGTCCAGGTGGTTATGGAGTTGTTTTATTATTTAAAGGACAACGAAAAGAACTTTCCGCAGGTTATAGAAAAACAACTAACAACAGGATGGAATTGTTGGCTGTAATAGTTGGACTCAGCGTTTTGAAAGAAAAATGTAAAGTGAAAATTTATTCCGATTCAAAATATGTAATTGAACCAATCCAAAAAGGATGGCTCATCTCGTGGAAAGCAAAAAATTGGACACGGGGCAAAAAAGAAAAAGTAAAAAATCCCGATCTCTGGATTCTACTTGACCAACTTTTGCAAAAACATGAAATTGAATTTTGCTGGGTAAAAGGACATGATGGAAATAGAGAAAATGAACGCTGCGATTTTCTTGCCGTCTCTGCATCCGATAAAGGAAATTTACTGATTGATGACGGTTATGAATCATCTTTGCATCAGAATTTTTTTTAATATTTGATGTTTGCTATCGAGCAAAGATTACTTAGAGAGTGTGTTAATAAGCATTGCTAATTGATCAAACCTTTCCTAAGTTTTAATAAGAAATTTTGTTATTTCTGTAAAATATTTTTCGAAAGGAAAGATTATGAAAAAGCTCTCATACATTCTCTATTTGTTACTCTTTTTCGTTGGCTGTCAAACAACAGAAGACCCCCCAACCGGATCTACAATAGACCCTGCTGAGTCAACACTCAGATCACAAAAAGCCTATGAATCATTAGAAATTGTATTTACACAATTGGCTGATGGAAATTTTCAGAATGCTTCTGATTTTGACGCGCTTAATTTTAAGACCGCTAATGATCTTTATAAATCAGCAATTGATCTTGATCCCGCCAATAAAGATGCTCACCTGGGAGCTGCGCTTACCGAAATATTATGCGTTTATTCAGACACTGCGGTTAATCGAATGGTTAAACAGTGGGAAAGTTTTGGGAATTCGAATGTGTTTTCAAAAACATCACCATTAAAAAATGCCGGGTTGCTTTCATCAACTTCACAAATGGTAGTTCCCGTTAATGAGATGGCGAAAAATCTTTTAAAAATCTATACCATCGCAAAAGTTGATCCTCCATTGATTAGTGATATGCAGAGAGTTGTACGGACAGCTTTCTTGCCGAGAATTAATTACGCCATAGATCAACTTGTTTTTGTTGAAAGTTCAGACTCATTTAAATTTAGAGTAAGTGGAAAAATGCAAGGCGATACGAAACTTTCAGACGTCTATCTTTATCCAACTGAAATTTTGATGACCGACGCGTTACTTCAAGGTGTTAAATCGATGTTAGAAGGATTTCTTGTTTACAAATTTGATCTGACAGATTACAAACAAGCATCACTTGTAGCCGCGCTTCAGCAGAACAGCACAACTTTCTTTTATAGAGCCGATGATGGAACTACTCACGCCCAAAATGCTAAAGCTTCTATTACTAACATGATAGATAAACTGCTTTTAGGGATAACTAAACTTGAATCCATCTCAGGCCATAAATCTGATGCAGTTATTAAAATAGGTAATGATGGCTTAAAACAAGCTGATCTGGATACTGTAAAAAAATACTTGAACAAGATGAAAACTTCGATGACTTCGGCTATTACAGTTCACTTGGACAATGTTGGTACAGACGAAACGCCAATGGATATTCAAGTTTATTTAGGAAAGTTTTTTGATAATCCGGTTCAAAATCCGAAATCGGCATTTTTACCTCCTTACACGGTTACAGCAAGTGGAACGGAAGATATTAAGTTCAAATTTACTGCTGAAACCTACGCAGATTTCAATTTCCCTGATCCTGAATTTGGTGGAGTATTTCCAGGCATGACGAATGAAAATCTGAAAAAACTGATGGAGATCGATAAAGAATTTGCATATAGACTTTATGTTTATGCCGAAAAAGATAATGATAATGGTTGGAGACAAGGAATCCCATTTGCAACTGTAAAAATTAAAACAGGAAACAACACTTATACTAAACAAACAAATGAATGGGGAAGTGTGGACTTTTTCATTCTGACTGATAACAACGCTCCCTACTCAGTTTTAATCAATTATGGTAGTGGAGAGGTTGAACTAAAACAGCGCGAAGGTGTAAATCTTGTTATCCAGGCGAAAAACGAAATGAGTCATAATATATACATCCCGTTTGTTCCATCAAATCTATCCTCTTCGCAATCTCAAGGCCAAATAAACCTAAATTGGCAGAATTCCGGAAAATTTATTGTACAGAGAAGTGTTGGCGCAGGGGTCACTCCAACTTACTATGAATCACTAAATTATTGGACAAACTATTACCAGGACTTTAACGTTACTGCCGGCATAACTTACAACTACCAGTTAAGTACGTCAACTGATCCAAATTTTTATTTTGACAATGGCTATTGGTATGGTAATTGGGAACCATTAGTTCCTAAAATTCAAAAATATTCAAATATGGTTACTGTTATAAAAAATTGAAGTTAACTTTCTTATTAATTTTCTTTTTAACGGCTGTGCAGGTTCTTTTTGCACAGCCGTCTTATTTTAAAAGTGATTCAACTTCTTCAATTACATTGTCAACTTCTTACTTCGATTTATTAAGATCAAAAAATTCTACCTCGAACACACTTATTTCGCTAAAGAAAACTTCTGCAGAATTTCAATCAAATTTTAAATACAACCGATTGTTCATTTCACTTGAAAACGAAAGAAATATTCTTCAAATTGAAAATTCGGGAAGTCACTTACAGTTCAAAACGGGGCTAACAATCAACAGATTGATGGTTGAAGATGAGGCTCAATTCAAACCATTTGCTATCGGATTATTCTTACGTGGAAACCAAATTAGAAGTGTTTCCACTATCGATTATGGGGTAAACTTCGGTTTCGAGAATTCGTTCCACTGGTTTGAAAAATTCTTGGTTGGTTATTCTTCTTACTCCTTTCCATGGATTTTCGATTTGAAATATGAAGATTCAAGGATCGACATAAACAATATGACTAATCTTTCTAAAGTTTTTTATTTACTTAGAATCCATCCGGAGGTTAAAACAGACTTAACCTTTCAGTATGAAAAGTATCTCAGTAAAAAAAACAAAAACGAAAATCCAACATTTGAAGTTGAAGATCAATCAACCGGGTCAGTCACCAATTTTACTTTGAACAATTCAACTTTCAAAATTCCCGTTGAAATTAGTTTTGCTCATGGGCAGGGAGAAAGTTTTCTTGACTTTATCTATGCATGGAATTCTTTCAGTCAAAGCTCAATGAACAATTTGCTTTTTAATAAAGTTAAAATTGTAAGTCGGGAAACGAATGACTACAAATGGTTCCCCTCATTTTCAACGTCATATGATTTTTACAAAGGTTCGGTTGTAGGGAACATTCAATCATGGCCATTCACATCCGTGCTAACTTCTTTGATAGCTAACAGGCTTAATTACAGATTAACTGGCCATGTTTATCTATTTACTTTTGAAACCAAAAAGCGTTTTACTTTTTCAAATTTTTCTGTTCAACCCGAACTTTCGATTTACCAGATTCTCCCGGAATTTACCTTGGATAATTGGCAGCCTTCCTATCTAGTTTTTGGTGTTAAAGATTTTACTCGAAATATTCTTCCAATTCGGAAAGCGATAATCGGCAAACTTTCCTTAATTGCTTCTTATCAATTCGATTCCTTTTCAGTTTCTGTAGAATGCGGACAGTTTATTCCGCTTAAAACAATAAAAAAGGAACTCCCTTCATCAGGAAGTACCCCTGGAATTGTGATTACTTCTGCACAGCCAAGTAAGATTGATGGAGGAAGATGGATCACAATTGGTCTCAGCGCCGGATTCTAATCATTCTCAAAAACAAGAATGGTTTTGTTATTTATTGCAAAGCCGTTATTTTATCTATCATTTTTAATTAAAAAAATATTCTTTTGGCTGGCACAAAATGTGTTAAAAAGAAGTGTTTTTGACAATTAAGAAATGAAACTTGGGACTTAACGGGGAGATAAGCCCTGGGTTTCATTCTTTTTTTTGATGAAACAGCCAGCCGAACTTTACTTCTTTTTCTTTTCTACTACGAAAAAATATATGACTTTAACGAAACAAGTTTCGCAAGAAATAAATCTAACTTGCTACCACTGTGGAGAACTTTCTCCTTCGGATACTATTCACTTGGATGAAAAAATCTTCTGCTGTGACGGCTGCAAAATTGTGTACGAAATCTTAAATGAAAAAAATCTTTGCGCCTATTACGATCTAAATGAATCGCCGGGGAAGAATCAAAAAAATCTTCTGTTGAAAGACAAATATGCATATCTCGATGATGAAGAATTAACCCGTAAACTGCTTGATTTTTCCGATGGAAAAGTGAGCACGATTACTTTTTTTATTCCGCAGATGCATTGCAGTTCTTGCATTTGGCTGCTCGAGAATCTCTTTAAAATTGACATAAACATTCTGCAGTCAAGAGTAAATTTTATCGAAAGAAAATTGTCGGTTTCCTTTCGATCAAATAAAATATCTCTTCGTAAAGTAGTAGAAATCCTTACATCGATTGGTTACGAACCACAGATAAGTTTTGAAGATGTAGAGAAAAAATCAAAAAACTTTGTAAATAAAAGTTTGTACTACAAAGTAGGACTTGCCGGTTTCGGATTCGGAAATATCATGCTGCTAAGTTTCCCGGAATATCTTTCGATTGATGTTTCAAGTGAATCGCTTCGTACCACGTTCAGCTATGTAATTTTTCTTATTTCACTCCCACTCTTTTTTTACTGCGGTTCAGAATATTTTATTTCGGCATATAAAGGGTTGCGGAAAAAGTTCGTCAATATTGATGTTCCGCTTTCGCTCGGTATCCTCGCATTTTTCGTGAAAAGTTCATATGAAATTTTTGCACATGGAAGTCCGGGGTATATGGATTCTCTTGCCGGGTTACTTTTTTTCTTATTACTCGGAAAAATATTCCAGAATAAAACTTATGAAGTCCTAAACTTTGAGAGAAATTATAAATCGTTCTTTCCAATCTCTGTGACTGTTAAAAAAAGTGGGGAGGAAAAAACAATTCCTCTTTCACATTTAAAAATTGGAGAGAGAATTGTTGTTAAGAATGGTGAACTGATTCCCGCTGATGCAATTTTATTTAATGGCGATGGGAATATTGATTATAGTTTTGTAACAGGAGAATCTTCTCCTGTTAGCAAAGTAATTGGAGAAATGATCTACGCCGGTGGACGTCAAATCGGAAGTTCAATTGAACTTGAAGTAATGAAAGAAGTTTCTCAGAGTTATCTAACACAATTGTGGAATAACTTCCAGGCGAAAGGTAAAGTGGAATTTTCGTTTACCGGAATTGCCAATTCACTCAGCAAATATTTTACTTTTGCAATATTGCTCAGCGCCTCGGCAGCTTTTTTCTATTGGATCCGAACTGATGTTGATATTGCGATAACTTCTTTCATCACGGTTCTTATAATTGCATGTCCTTGTGCACTTGCAATGTCAACTCCATTCACACTTGGCAACACCTTGCGGATATTTGGCAAGAATGATTTTTACGTGAAAAACATTCGTGTTCTTGAAGACCTTGCGCGAATTGATACCATTGTATGGGACAAAACCGGAACAATTACGAAAGCCGGTGAAACTGAAATTGAGTTCGACGGTGATGTTCTTTCGAGCGAAGGGAAAACGATGGTGAAATCGTTAGTTAGAAATTCAAATCATCCTTTAAGTAAAAAGATATTCGCATCGATTGAAGGTTCCTCAATTCTTAAAGTGGAAAAATTTCTTGAAATTATCGGAAAGGGAATCGAAGGTGATATTGCCGGGCAGAAAATTAAAATCGGGAGTGAAACTTTTTTTGATCTGCAAAAAACAAAGGAAGTAGAAGACACAATTTATGAAGCGATTCCCGCTCCTGTTAATTCCGAAGTTTATTTATCAATAGACGGAGTTGTAAAAGGGAAGTATAAAATTCAAAATAAGTACCGGGAGGAAACGGATTTGGTAATTAACAAAACGAAGAGCAATTATGATTCGTTTCTACTTTCCGGTGATAATGAAACGGAGAAATCATTTTTGGTAAAATTGTTCGGGAGTGAAAACAAAGTATTTTTTAGACAGTCGCCTTTGGACAAACTAAATTTTATTAAAAAACTTCAATCGGGGAAGAAAAAAGTCCTGATGATTGGGGACGGATTGAACGACGCTGGCGCTTTATCGCAAAGTAATGTAGGAATATCCATTTCTGAGGATATTCTTAATTTTACTCCGGCTAGTGATGCAATTTTAAATGCGAAAATGTTAAAAAATTTACCAACTTTTCTTAACTTTACGACCATAAGTTTGAACATTATCTATGGAAGCTTCGGTATCTCAATCTTATACAATCTTTTTGGTCTCTATTTCGCTGTTCAGGGTCTATTATCGCCGTTACTTTCAGCGGTGTTAATGCCAATTAGTTCTATATCTGTTGTAGTCTTTACAACATTAACCACAACTTTTTTTGCTAAACGGAAAGGATTACTTTGAGTGTCATAGTAGTGTTAATACTGTTCAGCATAATGGTTGCAGGCGGTTTCCTTGTTGCGTTTATCTGGGCTGTAAAAAGCGGCCAGTATGACGATAAATATACTCCGTCGGTTCGAATGCTTTTTGATGATAAAGAAAAAACTATTCTTAATGAAAAAACAAATAAAACCAACTCTTGAAAAAATCTGGAGAAAACATGATGCAAATCGAAACCTTCAAATATGACAACCAAATTGTCAAATCTTTTGCCATCGCCACGGTATTGTGGAGCGTCGTTGGGATGCTGGTCGGCTTAATAATTGCCGTACAGCTTTACGTCCCTGCTCTTAATCTTGGTATCCCTTACTTAACATTCAGCAGACTACGCCCGCTGCACACAAACGCCGTGATCTTTGCATTTGTAGGTAACGGTATTTTTATGGGAGTATATTATTCGCTCCAGCGATTGTTAAAAGCCAGAATGTTTAGCGATTTTCTGAGCAAACTTCATTTTTGGAGTTGGCAATTGATCATCGTCTGCGCGGCGATTTCTTTACCTCTTGGAATTACAACCAGTAAAGAATACGCCGAGCTTGAATGGCCTATCGATATTCTTATTACACTTGTTTGGGTGGTTTTTGCCATCAACTTATTTGGAACAATTGTTAAAAGAAGGGAAAAACACCTTTACGTTGCAATTTGGTTTTATATTGCAACGATAGTAACCGTAGCGGTTTTGCACATTGTAAATTCAATTGAATTACCTGTTTCATTCTTAAAGAGTTATTCTGCTTATGCCGGAGTTCAAGATGCGTTGGTTCAATGGTGGTATGGTCACAATGCTGTGGCTTTCTTTTTGACCACACCGTATCTCGGATTGATGTATTATTTCATGCCGAAAGCGGCGAACAGACCGATCTATTCATATCGACTTTCGATTATTCACTTCTGGGCTTTAATATTCCTTTACATTTGGGCTGGACCACATCATCTTTTATACAGCGCTTTGCCGGATTGGGCTCAATCTTTAGGAACAGTTTTTTCAATTATGCTTATCGCTCCATCCTGGGGTGGTATGATAAACGGACTTTTAACATTACGCGGCGCCTGGGATAAATTACGAGAAGATGTTGTTCTCAAATTTATGGTTGTTGCTATTACGGCGTATGGAATGTCGACTTTCGAGGGTCCGATGATGTCGTTAAAAAATGTTAATGCATTAGCTCATTTTACCGATTGGGTTATTGCACACGTTCATATAGGCGCACTTGGCTGGAACGGATTTTTAACATTCGGAATTTTATATTGGCTTATCCCAAGACTTTGGAACACAAACCTCTTCTCAAAAAAACTTGCCAATTTTCATTTCTGGATAGGCTTTTTAGGTATTGTTGTTTATGCCTCTTCGATGTATTGGTCAGCGTTAGTTCAAACATTAATGTGGAAACAATTTACGCCGCAAGGTCTTCTCCAGTATCCAAACTTCCTTGAAACGGTTTTGCAAATAATTCCGATGTATGTTATTCGTTCAGTAGGCGGATTGCTTTACTTGACCGGTGTACTTGTTATGGTTTATAATCTAATTAAAACGGCAAAACAAGGAACGTTTGTTGCCGATGAAGAAGCGCAAGCTCCTCCCATGATTAAAGAGCCGATCAAATACAAAAAAGGTCTTGGCCATCGTTGGATCGAAAGCCGTCCGCTTCAGTTTACATTACTCGCCGCAGTTGCTATTCTGATTGGCGGCATTGTGGAAATGATTCCTACTTTCCTGGTAAAGACAAACATTCCAACAATTGCTTCGGTAAAACCTTATACACCGTTGGAATTGCAAGGAAGAGATTTGTACATCCGCGAAGGTTGTCTTGGCTGCCATTCACAAATGATTCGTCCTTTCAGAACTGAGGTTGAACGTTATGGCGAATATTCAAAAGCCGGCGAATATGTTTACGATCATCCATTTCTGTGGGGTTCTAAACGAACCGGTCCCGATTTAATGCGTGAAGGTAAAAAATATCCTAACTCATGGCATTATTATCACATGAACGATCCGAGACTGATGTCCCCAGGCTCCATTATGCCGCCGTTCCCGTGGCTTTCTGAAAATGTTTTAGATATTTCTTCCACTGAAAAGAAAATTTCTGTTATGAGAAAATTAGGAGTTCCTTATCCTGATGGATTTGAAGCAGTCGCAAATGAAGAACTTAAAAAACAAGCTGATACTATCGCACTGGACTTAACCAATGCCGGTATAGTCGTTGATTCAGACAAAGAAATCATCGCGATGATCGCTTATCTGCAAAGATTAGGTACCGACATAAAAGCGAAAAAGCAGTAAGCGCAGGAGAACAAAAAATGTTTAGTAATTATTTAAGTTCTATCGAAGGGATCAGCATTTTCCCGATAATTTCTCTGCTGATCTTTCTTACCGCTTTCATTTTTATGATCATTTGGATTTTTAGAGTTGACACTTCATATGTTAAACAAATGGAAAATCTTCCTCTGGATAGTGAAGATGAAAACAGAAAATTATAAAGGATTTGTTATGGAAAAAACTATTCAAAACAAAAAAAATAGAATTACACAATTCTTAATTGTGAGTTTCTTGTCGGCTTCCACAACCGTTGCTCAAACAAAAGAGATGGACATGGTTGCCTACATTGACAATGCGGCGCTGATTTTCTTTCTTGCAGTTCTCCTGGTTTTTGTTGTTCTTTTCTTTATGCACGAGAAGAGAGAGACGGAATCAAAACCTGTGTTAAAACCCTTGCTCTCTAAATTCTATAACAAATTGGTAGATGCAGCTCCGGTTGAAAAAGAGAAAGATATTCTTCTCGATCACGATTATGATGGAATTAGAGAATTGGATAACAATCTTCCGCCATGGTGGAAATATTTATTTTATGTTACAATCGTTTTCGCTATTGTTTATATGGTTGATTACCACATTCTCCACTCGAGTAAATTGCAAGAGGCTGAATTTCTTGAAGAAGTTAAACTTGCCGAATTAGAAAAGGCAAATCTTTTTGGAGGAAAAGCGGTTGATGAAAACACCGTACAACTTCTTAAAGAACCAATAGATTTAGCTTCCGGTCAAGCAACATTTAACAAACTTTGTACTGTTTGCCATGGTGCAAAAGGAGAAGGTTTGGTCGGTCCAAATTTAACTGATGATTATTGGATCCATGGAGGCGGAATTAAAAATGTATTTATTACGATCAAAAACGGTGTGCCTGAAAAAGGAATGGTTAGCTGGAAAACTCAATTAACTCCGGCGCAAATGGAAGAAGTAGGAAGTTTTATAATTTCACTTCACGGTACAAACCCTCCAAACGCAAAACCACCACAAGGAAATGTCTGGAGTGATAAAACCGATTCTGTAAAAGTTCAGTAACAAAAATGGAAAAGTTGGACAATTTAAAATCATATAAAGATTCAGTTTCAACAATAAGCGAACAAGGTAAACGAGTTTGGATATATCCTAAAAAACCCAAAGGAAGATTTACCACTGCGCGAAATATTGTTGCAGTACTGCTCATTTTGATTCTTATTGTTACTCCTTTTATTAAGATCCACGGACATCCTTTTATGATGTTCAATTTGCTTGCCCGGAAATTTATTTTTTTCGGATTAGCTTTTGGTCCATACGATTTTGCCATTCTGGTTGTAGGATTTATTGCCTTCGTAATATTCATAATTCTTTTCACTGCAATATTCGGCAGAATATTTTGCGGATGGATTTGCCCGCAAACAATTTTTATGGAAATGGTTTTCCGCAAAATTGAATATTGGATTGAGGGAGATTTCCGTCAGCAACTTGCACTTGATAACGGGGAATGGACATTCAACAAGTCTTGGAAGAAGACCGTCAAACATATCATCTTCTTTTCGCTTTCATTCGTAGTTGCCAATATTCTTTTAGCGTGGGTTATTGGAATTGATGAGCTCTCTAATATTATTACTGATCCGCCGTTGCAACACCTTTCAGGTTTAATCGCAATCATAATTTTTTCCGGAATATTTTATTTGATTTTTTCAAAATTCAGAGAGCAAGCTTGCACGGTTGTTTGTCCGTACGGAAGACTTCAAGGAGTTCTACTTGATAAAAATTCCTTAGTCGTTGCATATGATAATGTTCGTGGGGAACCTCGCGGGAAAATCAGAAAAAATGAAGAACGAACTACCGGAGATTGTATTGATTGCCATCTGTGTGTAGATGTTTGTCCAACCGGAATTGATATTCGAAACGGTATTCAATTAGAGTGTGTTAATTGTACAGCTTGTATTGATGCGTGCGACGAAGTTATGGATAAAATTAAAAAGCCGCGCGGATTAATTCGTTACGATTCTCTGCAAGGAATAAAAGATCAAATCCGGTTTACAATTACGCCAAGAATAATTAGTTACTCTGTAATCCTTTTCCTTTTGGTTTCGCTGTTCACTTATTTAGTAGCCACACGTGAGGATATTGAAGTAAATATTCTACGTACTCCGGGGATGCTTTATCAGGATCAACCGAATGATAGGATCAGTAATCTTTACAATTTTAATATCGTAAATAAAACTTTTGAACCGATCGATGTTTCAATTAAAATTAAAAATCTCAATGCCGAGATCAAAATGCTCGGAAGTGATTTAGACTTAAAGCCTTCTGAAGTAATGGAAGGTAAGTTCATGATCATTGCAGATAAAAAAGTTTTCACCAAACTAAATACACATGTTTTTATTGGTGTTTATAGGAATGGAGTTGAAGTTACTTCGTTCAAGACGTCGTTTTTATCAAACATGAAGATGAGATAGTATGAAATTAAAATGGAATTGGGGAACCGGAATAACAGTATTCATCATATTTTTTTTACTGATGAATGTTGTGGTGATCATTTTTGCGTTTAGCCAAAAAGTTGATCTGGTTACTCCAAACTATTATGAAAAAGAATTGAAATACCAGGATGAAATTGACGCGCAGCAAAAAAGTTTAGAGCTTTCTGAAAATGTCAGCGTCGAATATAAATCTCAAATAGTGGTGATTCAATTCCCACAAAAATTTTACAGCAAGGAACTTAACGGAAATATTTTGCTCTATCGTCCGGCGGATTCGTCAAAAGACTTGAAAGTAGAAGTAAAAATAGATTCGACAGGCAAACAAATGATCTCAACTACCCGTTTAGTGGAAGGTTTCTGGAAAGTTAAGATCAACTGGTCTTTGGAAAATATTACTTACTCAGATGAAAAAAGTATTTTTATAAATTAGATGATTTTCACCGGCTTTATAATTGGTCTGTTGGGCAGCTTACATTGCGTTGGCATGTGTGGTCCAATTGCTTTGGCTTTACCGATAGTAGGGAATTCGAAAATAGAGTTAATCGTGAGCCGATTACTTTATAATTTAGGAAGAATTCTAACTTATACTTTCTTCGGTTTAATCTTTGGTTTGATCGGCGACAGAATTCAACTTTTCGGATTGCAGCAAATCGTTTCGATTGTATTAGGTTCATTAATAATTTTAAGATTAATTATTCCTCAGCAGTACTCATTCATTAAAATTACCTTTATTCAAAAAGCCGTCGGGAGGTTAAAGCAAGAATTTTCCAAGATGTTCGGCATAAATTCAATGAAAAGTCTTTTTATTATCGGACTACTCAACGGATTTCTTCCTTGTGGATTTGTCTATGTTGGAATTGCCGGAGCTATTGCAACCGGTGACGCATTGCAAGGAGCTGGATTCATGGCATTGTTCGGTTTGGGAACGCTTCCAATTATGTTTGCAGCTTCTCTTTTTTCTTCCGTATTATCAATTAAAGCAAGGTTAAATTTTCGAAGAGCAATTCCCGTTTTTTCTTTTATCATCGGCATCTTGTTCATACTGAGAGGATTAAATCTCGGCATCCCTTATATCAGTCCCAAAATGGTTTCGCATCAAACTCAAACAGAAATAAATTGCTGTTCACCAGCCGAAGAATAGAATGGTAAGTAAAAATTTATGCTCTAACAGATTATAAATATTATCACTATGTTTGGCTCAAATAAATTACTGAAAATATTTTTAAGGATAATATGGCTCAGAAAAAAATATTGTGGGTAGATGACGAGATAGATCTTCTCCGATCACATATCATTTTTTTAACGGAAAAAGGTTACGATGTTTCAACGAACACTAACGGTGAAGATGCCTTAGTTACATTAAAAGAAAAGGAAATTGATCTAATCTTTCTTGATGAAATGATGCCGGGGATGGGAGGTTTGCAGCTTCTCGGAAAGATAAAAGAATCTCATCCGCATATTCCGGTTGTGATGGTTACCAAAAGTGAAGCCGAATCTCTTATGGATGAAGCGATTGGCGGTAAAATAAAAGATTATTTAACCAAACCGGTCAATCCAAGTCAAGTTCTTCTTGTCTGTAAAAAAATCCTTGAAGGGAAAAGAATTTCGACGGAAACTGCAACAAAAGATTACCTGCAAGATTTCAACCAAATATCAATGATGCTTCAAGATCCACTTTCTTATTCGGATTGGATTGAACTCTATTTAAAGTTAGTTCACTGGGATTTGGAACTTTCTGCTCATAAAGAAATTAATTTGTTACAATCACTTGCTGACCAGAGAAAAGAAGCAAACAAAGAATTTTCGAAATACATTGAACGGCATTATAAATCGTGGGTTAATTCTCCATCGAAAGAAGATCGTCCGAAGTTAACCACTGAAATAGTTAAGGATTACGTTTTCCCGTTAGTTAATGAGGCTAAGGGACCGATATTTTTTTTCGTTCTTGACTGTCTAAGATTTGATCAATGGTTGACAATGGAAAAACATCTGCTGGAATATTTTAAAATCTCAAAAGATTATTACTATTCAATTCTACCAACGGCAACCTCATACGCCAGAAACGCACTCTTTGCCGGACTTTATCCGTCTGAAATTGAAAAAAATTATCCTGATCTTTGGACTGGAAATGACGACGACGAACGCAGCATGAACAAATATGAAAAAGAATTGCTGCAATTACAGATAAACAGGAATAAGGTAAAATTGCAGACTGATCTAAAATATTTAAAAATCATTGACCCTGAAGTTGGAAGAAATTTTGAACAAAATATTTTGTCGTATCAGAATAGTCACTTTACTGCAGTTGTTGTAAACTTTTTAGACATGGTTGCACACGGGAGATCGGATTCTGAGTTGTTGAAAGAAATAGCTCCGGATGAAGCTGCTTATCGTTCTTTAACAGATAGTTGGTTCACTCACTCTTCGCTTTTGTCAACGCTCCAATCAATTTCAAAAATGAAGAATGCAAAAATTGTTATTACAACTGATCACGGCAGCATCCGTTCTCTGCGCGGCGCAAAAGTTTTAGGTGATCGCGAAACTTCGACAAATCTTCGTTTTAAGTATGGCAGAAATCTAAAAGTTGATGACAAACATGCAATCTATGTAAGAGACCCGCTTGACTATAAACTTCCCCGCCGAGGTGTTTCAATAAGTTATATCATCGCAAAGGAAGATTACTATTTTGTTTACCCGACTGACTATCATAAATACTTAAGCCATTACAAAGACACTTTTCAACACGGTGGAGTCTCTTTAGAAGAGATGATCCTTCCGATAATTACACTCGAAACAAAGTAATGGAATTTCCGTTCGTAAAAAATATTTTATCAGAAGAAGAAACTTCTGCGCTTGCAAAAGAATTTTCTATGATCTTGAGAAAGGGAGATTGCATCTCTTTAGTTGGGAATTTGGGTTCAGGTAAAACTTTTTTCACAAAAGCACTTTGTAAAGAATTTTTAATAGAAGATGCCAACAGTCCAACATTTGCCTTGTTGAATGTCTATGTTGGGGAAGAGAAGTTTTTTCATTTTGATTTTTACCGGGTACGATCTGAGCAAGAATTGCTCGGCATTGGAATTTATGATTATCTTAATGATGAAGAAGCAATCACAATAATCGAATGGGCTGATATTTTCCCATCTGTTTTACCAAAGAAGCGCTATGAAATTTCCATTCAAATAAACAATGATTTTTCCCGCACCTTTAGAATAGAAAAATTATGATCGAAGAAAAACCTATCTTAGCAATAGAAACAAGCGGAGAACAGTGCAGCGTTTGTGTTTACTGGAACTCAGAAAAATATGTTGAAACAACTTCCCGAATCAAATTCAGTCATTCAAAAAAGATTTTTTCAATTGTTGAAAATTGCCTTTCAACCGCCGAATTATCATTAGAGAATTTAAGTTTCATCGCAGTATCAATAGGTCCCGGTTCATTTACCGGATTGCGAATAGGTTTGGCAGCGGCAAAGGGAATAGCGCTTGGTGCTTCTTTACCAATTGTTCCGGTTCCTACATTTGAAGCAATCGCACTTGAAGCGTTGGTTTATACAAAAAATGATGAAAGATTTTTTATTGCCAATAAAGTGAACAAAGAAGAAATCTATTTTGCCGGTTTTATTAATAATGAAAATATCTATAAATTTGTGCGGGAGTTGGGGATTGTTTCTCGCGCAGAGCTGGAAAATAATTTCTGCGATGAGAATATATATGGAAACGCCGGGAATGGTTTATTACGTTTTCCTTCGGCAAAAACAGTTGCTGAATGGTGCAAGCTTTCCGGTAAATTAGAACAGACAGCAAACGACTTTTTAGAACCTTTATACATCAAAGATTTTTTAGTGAAAGGATTGAATTCAAAATGAAATTTTCTTTATCATGTGCCTTACTCTTAATTCCATTAAGTTTTTTATCGGCACAATTATCCGGACCAAGAATTCAAGCAACTACCTCCCAATATAATTTTGGCGAAGTTACTGAAGGAACAGTTATAAAATTCGCATTCCAGGTTAAAAATGTTGGTGATCAAGTCCTTCGCATCACGAACATTATGACGAGTTGCGGGTGCACTGCAGCTGCTTCAAAAAAAGATGAAATTGAACCTGGCGAGAGTACTTCAATTGATGTTGCGTTTGATACTGAAGGAAAAGTTGGAATGCAGAATAAAGTTATTTCACTTGCTTCAAATGATGCTGCTCATCCGAACGTAAAATTAGAGATTATTGGAAAAGTATTGTCGAAGGATAAAAAAGTAGAAGAAGCAAAAGTTGTTGGACCTAAAATTCAGTTTGAAAAAACTGTTCATGATTTTGGGAAAATAAAAGAAGGAACGATCGTTGAGTACACATTCAAATATAAAAACGTTGGTTCAGAGGTTTTGGAAGTTAGTCACGTAAGAACTTCATGTGGATGCACAGCAGCGGTTATTAATGGAAAATCACTCAAGCCAAACGAAGAAGGTACTCTGAAAGTAGAATTCGATTCATCAAATAGGGAAGGTGTGGTAACACGTACGATTACTTTAAGTTCGAATGATCCAACAGAGCCGCAAAAAACCCTAACGATAGTTTCATTTATCGAAAAAGCGAAAGAGTAAAATTATGTCATGGTTTAAAAGATCAAAGAAAAATTTTTCTGATGACACACAAAAGATGGATCTGCCGGATGGGATGTGGATGAAATGTCCTGAATGCGACGAGATCATTCATAAAAAGCAGCTTGAAAGTAATTTATGGACGTGCGTTAAATGTTCTTACCACTTTCGTATCGGAAGTGAAGAATACATGAAAGTAATTTTAGATGCAGGATCGTTCAAAGAGATGAACAAAAAGATGCGCTCAGCTGACCCACTAGAATTTACTGATACAAAAAAATATTCGATCCGCATCAATGATGCAATTAAAAAGACAGAACTTTATGATGCAATCCGCACTGGAACCGGAACAATTAACGGAAGAGAAATTTCATTCGGCTGCATGGATTTCAAGTTTATTGGTGGGAGCATGGGTTCGGTGGTGGGTGAAAAGATTGCCCGCCTGATTGACAAATCGATAAAATCTAAAATTCCTCTTGTTCTTATCTCATCAAGCGGCGGTGCAAGAATGATGGAAGGAGTTTTAAGTTTAATGCAAATGGCGAAGACAAGCGCGCGGCTGGCAAGACTTGCCGACCTTGGAGTTCCATATATTTCCATTTTAACCGACCCCACAACTGGTGGAATTACAGCAAGTTACGCCATGTTGGGTGATGTAAACATTGCCGAACCAAAAGCTCTGATCGGATTTGCCGGTCCTCGAGTGATAAAACAGACAATCGGTAAAGATTTACCAAAAGGATTTCAAACTGCTGAATTTTTGCAGGAGCATGGTTTTATTGATAGAGTAGTGTCACGTAAAGAATTGAAAAATACACTCTTCACTTTGCTGGAGTTTTTGAGTTGATAGATAAGTAACAGAATCAACTCTGCTTGCTAAAATAGTAAAAGATACTTTTCTACCCACTCTTCCTTCTCGGGCCATCCACTGAAAAGTTATTCGTTCCCCAACTAACTTTCTTCATTTTCTGCATATTTTGTTTCACTACCTCATTTGTTTTACATGTCATAATTCCTCTTTAAAAATTAAAAAGTGATAAGAAAATTCGAAAAAGGAGAGAAGATTTGTTTTTATGTGTGAGAATTTAAAGCAAGCATTTATTTATAAAGTAGCACTACTAAATGATGTCTTACATATATATCTTGACTTACATAAATAAATAATCTAACTTTGCATTGTGAGTATCTAAAAATTAGGAAATATAAAAATGGAACATGGATTTGTAACCTCAAAAGGGCAGATAGTTATTCCTGCTAAACTTAGAAGGAAATATAAAATTAAAACCGGTACTATGATTTATTTTTGGGAAAAGGATGATAGAATAGAAATGGAGCCAATAACTTCTGAAACAATACGAAATAATATTGGAATATTAGGTACGAAGGGAAAACTCCTTAAAGCTTTAATGGAAGAAAAGAAAGAGGAGCGTGAATTATGAAGAGTTATGTTCTGGATACATACTCTCTTATCGCTTATTTTGAAGGCGAGGAAGGAGCTGCTCAAGTAGCGGATATTATTGAACTATCCTTACATCACGAAACAGAGTTATTTTTATGCGTTATTAATTGGGGTGAGATGTATTATATCGCTTTACGTGAAGGTGGAGAAGAGCGGGCTGAATTATATAAGAGTATTATTCAGAGATACCCAATACAAATTGTTGAAGCAAATAAGGAATTAACTCTTGCAGCTGCGCGCTTTAAAGCTTTTCATAAAATGTCTTATGCCGATGCTTTTGCAGCCGCTTTGGCAAAGACGAAAAAGGCGATTTTGGTAACCGGAGATAAAGAGTTCAAATCTGTTGAGAAAGAAATAAAAATTAGTTGGATATGATGGGAAACAAAAAGTTCGGCGTGCAGTAATTTATCCCGGAGGCCAATTCATTTTTCTGCCACCGAGCAAATGCATATGCAAATGATAAACTTCCTGTCCGCCATCATTTCCGGAATTAAAAACTAAACGGAAACCTTTCTCAGCAATTCCTTCTTGTTTTGCAATTGCATTTGCTGCGTCGATCATTTCTCCTAAAAGTACGCCATGTTCTCTGCCGTTTAAATCCGTTACTTTTGCAATTTCAATTTTGGGAACGATAAGAATATGCGTTGGCGCTGCAGGATTAATATCGCGAAATGCCAGTACGGTTTCATTTTCATAAACGATAGCTGCCGGAATTTCTTTTCTAATAATTTTTGAAAAAATTGTTTCTCCCATTATTCCTTTCCTTTCTCAATATTATATTTCTTCATTTTATTGTAAAGGTGACTGCGTTGAATATTTAGCATATCGGCAGTCTTGCTTATATTCCAATGGTTAGCGTCAAGCTGTTTCATAATAAATGCCCGTTCGGCTTTTCCTTTGAAATCTTGAAATGAATTTGAAAGATCAACCATTTCTCCAATGTCTTGTTTTTCGTAGGGAATAAGAAACTCAATATCTTTTTTAGATATTTCTTTCTTATCGATAATAATGATAATTCGCTCAACGATATTCCGTAACTCTCGAATGTTTCCAGCCCAACGCAAGTTTTGTAGAACGGTTAGCGCATCTTCTGAAAATGAAGGGATTACTTTTTTGTGTTTCTGAGAAATATCCTGTGCAAAGTGTTTTACAAGCATCGGAATATCTTCAAGCCGATCACGAAGCGGTGGAACGATAATAGGAATTACATTTAATCTATGGAGGAGATCTTCCCGGAAATTTCCTTTTTCAATTTCTTCCGCCAAATTTTTGTTCGTGGCGGAAATAATTCGCACATCAACCTCAATTGATTTAGCCCCACCAACGCGCTGAATTTTTCCATCTTCAATCGCGCGCAGTACTTTTGCCTGCGCCTGCAAACTCATATCGCCGATCTCGTCTAAAAAGATCGTTCCTTTATTTGCAAGTTCGAACTTACCGATCCGCTGTTGCATTGCGCCTGTAAAAGAGCCTTTCTCATGCCCGAATAATTCAGATTCAATAAGTTCGTTTGGAATGGCAGCGCAATTCACTTCAATAAAAGGTTTTTCTTTGCGCAGACTTTTTTTATGAATAGCGCGAGCAACTAATTCTTTTCCCGTTCCATTTTCACCGGTTATTAATACACGAACGTCGGTTTGCGAAACTTTTTCAATGAGCGATAGAACATTTTTTAATGTACGCGAGTTGCCGATGATTTCTCCCGGCTCAAGAAAAGTTTTTTTCATCTCATCATTTTCTTTTTTGAGATGAGCCTGTTCAACCGCATTGCGCACTGTTATTAGGAGTTTGTCACGGTCTATGGGTTTTTCAAGAAAATCAAACGCGCCGAGTTTTGTCGCTTGAATTGCATTCTGAATACTTCCAAATGCAGAAATGATAATGATATTGAGGAAGGGAAAATCTTGTTTCGCCTTAGTTAGTACTTCAAAACCGTTGAGATCGGGCATCTGAATATCAAGCAGTACAACATCAAACTGTTCCGAAGATATTTTCTGCAAGCCCTCAGTTCCGGAAGTTGCAAAGTCGGTGTGGTAGCCTTCAAAATCAAGAATGAGTTGAATACTTTCACAAATTTGTTTTTCATCATCAATGATTAATACGGTGTTCATATTTACTGCTGATATTTTTTTATAAAAATTGAGGGAAGCAGAGTTTGATCTTTCTTCAGACTTTTACCGAATGCTTCACCGAGTTTATTAACTTTCAAGTCACGGCAATCAACATGATTTTCCGGTGTAAAATTCTCTTCAAAAACTTCTACAAAATAACCAATAGCTTTTGTTAAATCAAAGACTTGTGAAGTGTAGGCAACAAATGTATTCCCGAAAAAGTGGGCTAGTTTGTCTTTGTCTCCAAATTCATTATTTGGTGAATCCGGCAAAAAATATTTTGGAAGATTTTTGTTTTTCTTCCTAAAAGTTGAATCATCCGCTGAAAGCAAGGGATAATTAAATCTGAAAAGAAACCTGACCGGAACATTTTTATAAGGAACGACAGCGAATGTTAAAGCAAGTAAAGTTTCTTGAACATTATTCCCGGTGATGTTTAATGCTTTTAAGTAAAGCGAATCAATTGATTGAAGTTCGCCTTTTTGTTCTTTTAAGGAAAAAAATGAATCCGAAGCAATAAACTCTGAAATTATTTGCACTTCGCTTGAAAGTTGGCTCCGTTGTGAAAAAGAAAAATTAGCGCTTATCAAAAAAGCTAGCAAAAAAATAAATTTGTTCATTTGTTCATTCAGACAGCTATTTACAATTTATAATCAATATTACTCGAATTATTTTTCTTTATTTCTTCAATCCATTCTTTTTCTAATTCTGACAGACTTCGCTCGTATATTTTAGCAAATGCGTCATCACCTTCCTCCCACAATTCTCTGAATTCTTCATAACCATATTTTTCAATAATATATTTAACAAAACTACCGGATAGGGGATATGAAATTCTATCGTCATAAGAATTGAATTTTTGTGATAGTAGGTTTAACGGAATTAATTTGTTTTTCTCAAGTAAATATTTACTTAGTCGATGTAAATTATAAGAGTACCAGTTATCATCTGAATAGACGGCAAATCCTTCCGACATCCATTTACTACTTGGATTCCCCCATAAATTATGAACGAGAATATGGTTGAACTCGTGCATTCCCGTTGCGTTGACTTCTCCATACACGGCATATACCGCGTTTTGCCTGGGAACCGCTCCAGCATTAATTTCATACCCAATAAGTTCTTTCATTCTTTTTCTTGACTCTACTAAAAAATAGACCAACTGGTTATCATACTTTTCAACATGAATGATTGTCAGAAGTTTATTTATATCGCTTAATGTGGTTTTTTTTATTCTTTCAATATTTTTTTCTGCTGATGAACCCTTCTCGTAATAAAAGAATACCATATTTGTTGTATCAGATTTCCATACAAATGATTCTTTATTAATAGAAGCGTTTGTATTAATTGAAAACAAATAATCATAGACAGCACAGCTATTTGCAAGTAGAGATAGACCTATAAACAATAATATTCTAAAAAATTTCACTTTTTATTTTCAATTATTTATTGTGGCTAATCACTAATTATTAATTACACTTGTATCACGCCGACTTTAAACTCCGGCATATCGGGATTATTATTTACTGCAGAAAGAGACGCGGAAATAACTTTTCGTGTATCTGCCGGATTGATTATTTCATCAATCCAAAGTCTAGCAGCAGCATAAAGCGGAAAACTTTTTTCATCATAAGATTTTTGAATATCGCCCAGCAATTTTTTCTTGTCAACATCAGAAAAAATTTTATTTTCCAGTGCTGTACTTGAAGCAAGTTGTTTAAGTTTTATATCGAGAAGCACACTGCTTGCCTGTTGGCCACCCATCACAGAAATTTTAGCATTTGGATAAGCAAAAATAAATCGCGGGTCGTAAGCTTTTCCGCACATTGCATAATTTCCGGCGCCGAAACTATTCCCAACGATAATGGTAATTTTCGGAACGACAGAATTTGCGACAGCGTTCACCATTTTTGCACCGTCTTTAATTATTCCGCCATGCTCGGCGCGGCTGCCAACCATAAATCCCGTTACATCTTGAAAAAAGACAAGCGGGATTTTTCGCTGATTACAATTCATAATAAATCGCGCGGCTTTATCTGCACTGTCGGAATAAATTACTCCGCCGACTTGCATCTCTCCGGATTCGGTTTTTACAACTGCCCGTTGATTTGCGACTATACCTACAGCCCAACCATCGATGCGTGCGTAAGTGGTAATTAAAGTTTTTCCATACCCGGCTTTGTATTCATCAAGTTCGGAATTGTCAACAATGCGTGCGAGCAATTCGTAAGTATCATAATTTTTTATCGGGTCTTCCGGTAAAACTCCGAGAATTTCTTTTTCGCTGAAAAGGGGGGCAGCACTCTCAGTTCTATTAAAATTTGCATTTTGTTGATGAGGAAATTTATCAACGAGGCTGCGTATCTGCTTCAAACATTCTTCATCATTTTTACAAATGTAATCGGTAACTCCGGAAATATTTGATTGAACTCTCGCACCGCCAAGTGAATCGTTATCAATCACCTCTCCGATTGCGGCTCTAACTAAATGTGAACCGGCAAGAAACACCGAACCTTCACCTTCAACAATTAAAGCCTCATCACTCATTATTGGAAGATATGCACCGCCTGCAACGCATGGTCCCATGATTGCGGCAATCTGCGGAATTCCCATTGCGGAAATTTTTGCGTTGTTGCGGAAGACTCTTCCAAAATGTTCTTTGTCGGGGAAAATTTCATCTTGTAATGGAAGAAACACTCCGGCGCTATCAACTAGATAAATCAGTGGCAAATGGTTTTCCATTGCAATTTCTTGTGCGCGGAGATTTTTTTTGCACGTTATCGGAAACCACGCTCCGGCTTTTACCGTTGCATCATTTGCAACGATAATACATTCGTGTTGGTGAATTTTTCCGATTCCGAATATCGTTCCCGATGAAGGTGCGCCTCCGTATTCTTCATACATTCCGTAAGCGGCAAACGTATTTAATTCAAAGAAGGAAGAATCTATATCGATTAATTTTGCAACTCGTTCGCGTGCAGTAAGTTTTCCTTTTGCTTTGTGTTTTGCAATTGACTTTTCTCCGCCGCCAAGTTTAACCTTTGCGCGTTCGGCTTCAATTTTGCGAAGAAGATTTTTATAGTAATCTTCTTGCTTAAGAAAAAGTTCGTTTGTTTTTATTTCTGTTCCGATTTTTTTCATAGTAAAGTTTTGTCAATCCTTTAGTAGTTCTCTTGCAATAACAAGTTTTTGAATCTCCGAAGTTCCTTCACCGATAGTTAAAAGTTTTACATCGCGATAGAATTTTTCAACGGGATAATCTTTTATGAAGCCGTAACCGCCGAAAATTTGTACGGCATCGTTCGCAACTTTTTCCGCCATTTCACTTGCAAAAAGTTTTGCCATCGCGGCTTCTTTTGTGTTGGCAAGTCCTTTGTCTTTTATTGCGGCGGCTTTGAAGGTCATCGCCCGCGCGGCGCCAATATTGGTTGCCATCTCTGCAAGTTTAAATTGAATTCCCTGGAATTCATTAATGGTTTTGCCAAATTGTTTTCGTTCCGAAGAATAATGAAGTGCGGCATTAAGCGCTCCTTGCGCTAAACCAACGCTAAGCGCGGCAATAGAAATTCTTCCACCTTCAAGCACTTTCATCGCCTGGACAAATCCTTCTCCTTCAACATCGATTAAGTTTTCTTTAGGAACTTTACAATTATCGAATGAAAGTTGAGTTGTATCGCTTGCGCGCATTCCCAATTTGTTTTCTTTTTTGCCGATGATAAATCCTTCAAAATTCTTTTCTAAAATAAAAGCAGAAATTCCTTTTTTCATTTTCGATTTATTCGTAATTGCCATTACTACATATGTTCCGGCAACAGTGCCGTGAGTGGTAAAAGTTTTACTTCCGTTAAGATAATAATAATCATCTTTTAATTCGGCGGTTGTAATTAAACTTGCGGCATCACTGCCGGAGACTGATTCCGTAAGTCCCCAAGCGCCGATAACTTTTCCGCTTGTTAAGCCGGGTAAATATTTTTTCTTTTGTTCTTCATTTCCAAAAAGATTTATGTGATTAGTGCAAAGCCCATTGTGAGCAGCAACGGAAAGGGCGATAGAAGGATCAACCTTTGCAAGTTCTTCAATGATAAGTGCGTATTCTGTGTAACCTAAATTTGCGCCGCCATAAATATCCGCGACAAGAATTCCCATCAAACCAAGCTCGCCGAGTTGTTCCATTATTTCAAATGGAAAAGTCTGTGATTCATCAAATTCCATTACGCGCGGTTTGATTATTTTTTCAGCAAACTCTTTAACTGTTTGCTTAATGGCTTGCTGTTCTTCGCTAAACTGAAGAAGAAATTGATTTTGTGTTTCCATTGTCATCCTTTTGGGAGCGGTTTAGTTTGAATGTATTTAAAATTTCATCCGCTATTGTGTAGGGAGAAATTTTTTGTTCAAATGATTTTTCGATCAGTTGTTCAAATGAAAAAACATTTTCTTGTTTCCAAAGTTCTTGAGTAAATTTTTCTTCAACAATCTCTTTTATCCGATCTTTCGTTCGTTGAATTCTTTTCTTTGTAAGAAGATCAAATTTATTTAGATGAGTTTGATGACGTTCAATTTCCAAAGCAATTTCTTTAATTCCGAGATTATCTTGTGCAACTGCTTTTACAATTTCCGGTAAAAAAGTTTTTTCATCATGATTTCTCAACATCAAAATAGTTCTTAACGCGTTAACCGCTTGCTCTGATGCCGGTCTATCACATTTATTCACAACAAAAAAATCTGCAATCTCCATCAAACCGGCTTTCATTGCTTGCACGGAATCGCCCGATTCGGGAACGAGCACAACCATGGTTGTGTCGGCAGCTTTAACAATATCAAGTTCCGACTGCCCAACGCCGACAGTTTCAAGAATAATATAATCATATCCTGCGGCATCTAAAATATCTGCTGTGTCAATCGCTTTTCTGCATAAACCGCCGAGACTTCCGCGCGTTGCCATGCTTCGTATAAAAATATTTTCAACTTTTCCGATGTCGGACATTCGTACTCTATCGCCTAATAAAGCGCCGCCGGTAAAAGGACTTGTGGGATCAACGGCAATTATGGCAACACTTTTTCCGCTTTGTAAATAAAGTTTTGCCAATTGATTAGTGATCGTGCTTTTGCCGGCACCGGGAGGACCGGTAACTCCGATACGATAAGCTTTACCTGAATGTTGGTGTACTTTTTTTAGAATTTCTTCCGCTTGTGGATATTCCGATTCGACATACGAAATTGCCCTCGCAATCATCCGCTTGTTTCTTTTTAACAATTCGGGAAATAAATTCTTTACATCCATTTAGAATTAACGGTAAAGATTATTTTTATGAATGTATTCTTTAGCCGCATAAGTTACCATAAAATCGATCGGTAAATTATTTGCTTCTCTATTCCGAATGTAAGTTGAACTCAACTCAACATAAGGAGTCTGAATGATCGTTGCCATCTCATAATACTTATGCTTGTATTCAATTTCCTTGTCGATGATTCGTTTCATAACAATAACATTTGTCAACTTAAAAAGTTCGTCAGGTTCTTTCCATGAATCGAAAACGATGAGATTATCGAATCCAATAATGAGATCGATCGAGTCATATTTTTTTTTGAGTTCTCGAACGGTATCGATGGTATAGGAAACTTCACCTCGGTTCAATTCAATTTCAGAATAGTCGAATTGTTTTTGATACTGGATCGATAATTTCAAAATTTCTAAACGGTGCATCGGATCGGAGCTGCGGGCTTGCCGTTTGTGTGGTGAAATATAACATGGAATAAAAATTATTTTATCAAGTTTTCTAAATTCAAGCAGAGATTGGGCTGTTATCAGATGCCCAATATGAATCGGGTCAAATGTTCCGCCGAAAATACCGACACGTTCCATTCAGAGTAGTTCCTTATATTCGATGAAGAGATGAGTGAAGCGATCGTGCATCTTCTTGCTGCAGCAAGTATAATTTTCTTTACGCGAAAGCATTTGATAGAGTTCTTTGAAATCATTGGCTTGTTCCAAAGAAAAAACATTTTTTAGTTTGTACAATTGATAGTCAAGAGTGCATATTTTTTTAAGAGCTGAATCGCAGACAAAATTTTTCTTGTGAATTAGTTGTGGTATTTCATCCGTGAATTTATTTGTAGCGAATAATACAATTTTTTTATGGAGCGATTTTTTCAAGATCAACACGTCATCGTCCAGTAATAAAATATCCATGATTTGCGAAATGTCTGATTTTGTCAATCCTACAAAATCCGGTCTTATGAAAATAAAATTCTTCGCATCTAATTTCCGCTTTTCGAAAAGAGAAGTGAAATCGTTTGTAAAAGTTTCATCCGCAAAATAAAAAGTATTTGAAGATATAGAAGGTGAAAGAGATTCATCTGTAACAACTTCTTTGTCATGAGCATTTAAACAAAGAAATAAATCCTCCTTAACAAAAACGGATGAAAAAATTTCGTACAGATTATTCAACAAAGTAACGTAAAGAAATGAGGAATCAGCCTTGGTAAAATGTGGGTAGACTCTGCACTCATTCTGATTGAATACAGGTTCGGGAAGAACAAAAAATACATTCGTAGAATTTGTCATACTATTTCATTCCATTTAAAAGTTGCATCAGTTCAGTACGGTAAAAAGTTACTTCGTTTTCGTAAATCGTTTTGTTATGTCCGGTTGAATTTCGCAACTGCATTTTCCTGAAAGCGAGCGCAGTTGCAACTTTAATATAAGCTTTTCTTATCCGTTCATCTATCCATCCGGATTTTTCTCTTTGGATCGAACTTAAAATTGTTACGTGTTCATGGGGTAGTATTTCATGCTCGGCTTCATCGTACAATTCACGGAAAATTATTTTGGCATCCGATTTAACTGCTAACTTAAATGATGCAATGAAGATGAGTATGGAACCGGAAAGGAATAAAAATCCGAGTAATGATGTTTGAGAAAAACTTACGCTGAAATTCCAGGCGAAGTGAATAAACATTGCTAAGGCTAAACCGAGCGGCGGGAAAATAATTTTGAAGATCATCGGCTTGAATTTAGCATAACCAAGAAAAGCTCCGAATGACGCCGTTGAAACGCAATGCATTACAGCAGTGAACGAAGTCCGGACTAATACAAGCATCAACCAATTATCGAATGTTTTTCCGTAGGTTAAAAAGTAAGTGAAATTTTCCGTCATCCCAAAACCAAGACCGATCGCACCGCCATAAACAATTCCGTCGGTTATATTATCAAACTTACGGTTGGAAATTGTGAAAAGGAGAAAAATTCCCTTAGTGATTTCTTCAACGAATGGTGCCACAATTATTGTTTCTGCTTTATGGCGAATTTCAGGATTCTGAATTGAAAAAGATAAAAAGAAACTTAGGATATAACTGCCGATCAATGCAAGAATGATCGCTCCGATCGCTCCCCAAAAAAAATGTTTGAGATACAGTCCGACCGGTTCACGGTCAAATCTGTCAAACTTCCAGACAAAAAAAAGATAGAATGCAATGGGAATAAAAGCTGCTAATGCAGAAGCAAAAACAGGCATGATTATTCTTTCTCTCTTAACCAGACAAAAAGTTGTTTTAAGTCGGGCATTTTTCCGTAAGACAAAATGCCGATACGGAAAATTTTTGAAGAAATTTTAATTACTAAATAAATTGCTAAAACTAATTCTGCCAAAGTAGCTGCAATTTCTAATGTTGAAATTGGAGCTGAGTTTAACCGTAAGATCATTACTCCCGGTGTTGTTAAAGGAATATATGAGAAAACTCTGATTAAAAGAGAATCCGGATTTTGCATTGCAGGGATCATAATAACGATTGGTGAAATAGTGATCATCGAAAGGTAGCTGGTTATTTGCTGCGCTTCCTGTTCTGTTGTTACAACAGAACCAACACCGACAAAAATTGCAGTGTAGAGGACAAATCCTAAAATGAAATAAACGAACAATAAAAATATATTTTGGAAGGAGGCGAACATCACCAATCCTTGCCCCGCGAATGCAACACCGATCAATGCCCAGACTACAATTTGCGCCATAGTTAGACCGGAAAGTCCGAGGATTTTTCCTTTAAGAATGTCGTCAGGCTTACAACTTGAAACGATAATTTCAATTAAACGGTTAGATTTTTCTTCAACCAAACTTCTTACGAGCATACCACCGGAGATCATGATTACCATAAATAAGATCATGATAAAAATAAATGATGAAAAATATTGGCTTTTAAAATCGGCAGAAGATTCTTTTCCTTTTTCGTCGATCTTTACCGTGTTCATATCAACATTATTCAACAGACTTGAAACCAATGCAGTGTCGATGTTCGCTTTTTCAAATTCTCTTATACGGCGGATCTTGTTGAAAGTATCCTCAAATCTTTTATAGTCGTTAAAATTTCCAAGACTCAAACTTCGATATTCAAAAACGAGTTCTTTTTTTTGATTCTCCGTTAATAGCAAATAACCTTCAATCTTCTTTTTAACCACGTTCCTATTAGCTTCAGTTTTTAGTGAATCGAGCGGAAAGTTTTGTTTGAAAAGATTAATGATCACATACCGTGGCTGTTTATCCTCTAATTTAAATTCGCTTAATTTATCGGAAAGGGGAGTGAAATAATTTTGTGTGTCATCAATAATTCCGATTGCCTGCGTAGTAGCTTCATCTTTTTCAGCAAACACACTTGGCAAGATCGAAAAACCTAATATAATTAGCGGAGTAAGAAAGAAAGAGATAATGATCGCTTTGGATTTTATCTTCTCCATGAATTCCCATTTTGCAATTGCCAGAGCTTTATTCATTACTTATTCCTAATTTTTTATAGCATCAATGAAAATTTTATTTAGAGTTGGCTCAATAATAGAAAAATGTTTAATGTCAATTTTGTCCACCAAAGACCGAAGAAATAATGAAGGATTAACTGAATCATGTAACTGTACTTCGGCATAGTTTTGATACATATCGAGATGAACTATATCTTTGTTTTGATTTAAAAACGTCGCGTCGCCTTGATATTCAATTTTAATAGACTGTGTCCCGTACTGTCGTTTTATTTCACTCAAATTTCCGCTGCAGACTTCTTTCCCTTTGTTGATCAAGAAAATGTCGTTACACAATTTCTCTGCAATTTCCATCTGATGCGTTGAAAGAACAATTATTTTTCCGGCGTTGGCAAGGGATAAAATAGTTTCTTTAATTAATTGCTGATTTATCGGGTCGAAACCGGTAAAAGGTTCATCTAAAATTAAAATTTTCGGATCATGAATTACCGAAGTAATGAATTGGATTTTCTGCTGATTTCCTTTTGACAATTCCTCTATCTTTTTATTCTTATACTCAAGTATCTCAAGTTTCTTCAACCATTCAGTTGCAAGCTGAGATGCATTGTGAGAAGAAACATTTTTGAGCGAAGCTAAATAAACAATTACATCCAGCACGGTACTTTTTTTATAAAGTCCCCGTTCTTCAGGTAAATAACCGGTAACATTTTGGATCGATCTATCCATCGGCTTCCCATCAAAAAGAACTTCGCCTGTAGTTGGTTTGATAATGTTAAGAATTATTCTAATGGTGGTAGTTTTTCCCGCTCCGTTTGGTCCGATCAATCCGAAAATTCTCCCCGGTTGAAGCGAAAAAGATATGTCATCTATAGCGACAGTATTTGTGTACTCTTTACGAAGGTTTTTTACTGTGAGCATATGCTTTCTTAAAAAATTAGTTAAGTTATGTCAAATATATGAACTTTGTTTTGTTTGTCAAATTATAACAATAAAAAACCGGCGGAGTTGACCGTCGGTTCAAATTTCTAACTTTCGAATGTCAGACAAAATATGTGTAAAATGTACTACTGTTCCGTATAGGATTGTCTCTTTTCTTTAGCCGCAGTGTAAAACTGAAGACAGAATTTTCTTACCGATTCACTGTCATCAAAAAATATATTTTGTTTTACGGCGTAAAGGCTTTTCCCGGTTCCGATTTTAGCTAATGCAAGTGCCGCCATGATGCGAATTCCATCGTTATCGTTATTGTTAAGTATTTTCATCAATGGAATTACGCCGCCTTCGCATTTATACTCACCAAGATAATATGCAGCATCTAACATTACTCCTTCATTACCGGTTTCAAGTCCTTTAATAAGATTTTTTTCAATAATAGCTTTTTTTGCTACAGCAGCTTCCGGAAGTTTGGGACTATATGAAAATGCATTGAACGATAGAAGAAAAGTTAAAAAAACTGCAAGTAGAG
The DNA here is from genome assembly GCA_041671545.1 of Ignavibacteriaceae bacterium. Lineage (GTDB taxonomy): Bacteria > Bacteroidota > Ignavibacteria > Ignavibacteriales > Ignavibacteriaceae > UBA1563. The sequence goes on along the minus strand of JBAZBI010000004.1, from coordinate 93,538 downwards.
TTGATAAACGTTTCATTACAATCTCCTTTATTTTATTTTTTCCATAGCAAAATTCGTGTAATGATGTACTTAAAAGAAGTGATTCTCCACAGTAGGAAAAACAAAATGATACAGGGAGCAATTTCATTTTGGATGAACAACTCTTCCGGAAGATTTACAAAAGAAAAATTATCTTAATCACATTAATGATCTTGTTCACTACTTGGATTTTTAATTTTTATAAAACTAACGGCAGTTCAGTCAATTACCATCTGCAAGAAAAAGATTGAGAATAAAAATGAAGAAGTTTTTATCTGTTGAAAATCTGCAATTGAGGTGTTTTGTTTTTTAAATTATAACAATAAAAAACCGGCGGATTGATCCGTCGGTAAAATGGTTTTAGCTGTTGGTGACTTGTGCAAGTTGTACAGAATCAAATTTGCAGGAGAAAATATTCTGGAGATGATCAACACTTCTATTGTTCTTTGGTTGAAAAGTAAAACTGGGTGCAGAATTTTCGTACAAATTCACTGTGATCAAAAATTCCGCTTTGTTTAACTGCATACAGACCTTTAGGGGATCCTATTTTAGTTAAAGACAGAGCAGCCATAACACGTAATCCTTCACAACAGTCGCTATGAAGTAACTTCATAAGCGGGATTACGGCATTCTCACATTTATATTCGCCGAGATAAAATGCGGCGCTTTGGGTAAGTCCTTCGTTTTTACTCTCTAATGCTTTAATTAAGTTTTGAGAGATCACTGCTTTTTTAGCAGCAACTGCAGCGGGAAGGATCGGATTGTAAGAGAATCCTTCAAATGAAATGAAAAGGACTAAAAAAGTTGTCAGTAAAATGGTGATACGTTTCATGTTGGTCTCCTTTAAATTATTTTTTCCATCTGCAACTTCGGGGAGACAAAAACCTAAAGGAAGCTAATCTCCACGGCAGGGGAAATAAAATGATGCAGGGAGCTATTTCATTTTGAATGAAGAACCGGAGAATGAATTTTTTAAAAATCTGAAATTATTTTCCGGTTAGAGCACTATTTCCAATCGAAGTTTGTTAACTAAATGTTCTATTTTCGAGTGAAGAATCAACTTCATTATCTTTTGAATTATCTCACTATCATCTTTATATTTGATTTACTATTTAAAGGAAATAACCACATGAACAACCAAATAATATTAGAAACTAAATTAAGCGGATTACCCGCACCGAAACGCGGTAAAGTCCGTGATATTTACGAAGTAGAAGATAAATTACTCATCGTCTCCAGTGACCGTTTATCAGCGTTTGACGTAATTATGAATCAAGGTATTCCACTAAAAGGAATTGTACTCAACACGATCTCTGCTTTTTGGTTTAATCTTACAAAAGATATTCTGCCTAATCATATTATCTCAACAAATGTTGATGAATTTCCGGCGATATGCCAGCCGCATAAAGAAATTTTGCGTGGAAGATCGATGCTGGTGAAGAAAACTAAAGTAGTTCCCATCGAAGCTATTGTGAGAGGATATATTTCAGGCTCCGGTTGGAACGAATATGTTAAATCTGGCTCGGTTTGCGGAATCAATCTTCCCAAAGGTCTGGTTGAATCTGAAAAACTCCCTGAGCCGATCTTTACTCCATCAACCAAAGCAGAAATTGGTGACCACGATGAGAATATCTCTTTTGAAAAAGCTAAGGACATTGCCGGTGCAGTAGTAATCGAAAAAATGAAAACAGCTGCGATTCAAATTTTTAACAAATGTTCAGAGTATGCTTTGCAAAAGGGAATCATTATTGCTGATACTAAAATGGAATTCGGGTTGGATGAGAATAATAATTTAATTCTAATTGATGAACTACTCACTCCCGATTCATCCCGTTTTTGGCAGACATCTTTATATGAAAAAGGGAAGAGCCAGCAAAGTTTTGATAAACAATTTGTCCGCGATTTTCTTCTTTCGATTAAATTTAACAAACAGCCGCCTGCGCCCGATCTGCCAGAAGACGTAATAAAAATGACAAGTGAAAAATATTTGCAAGCGGTAAAAATTCTTACCGGGATTGAGTTATAGTGAAGCCGATACAAATCAAAACTTCACAAAATCAACAATTGGAAATAAAGTGGGAAGACAATTCCATATCGGGAATTAGTTTTCAAACGCTCAGGAAATATTGTCCGTGTGCTACTTGTGATGAAGAAAGGGAAAAGTCGGGAGAATCATACATTCCGCTTTTTATGTTAGATCAAGTAACCATAGATTCGATCGTTCCGGTTGGCAATTACGGAGTTACTATAAAATGGAAAGATGGACATGGAACCGGAATTTATGAATTCCCCTATTTGATCAATTTAACGGAAAACTGGTTGTAGCGGCAGTTTATGATTCTACCAAATCAACTAACGGTTTTACGGATTATCCTCTCTCCGGTATTTCTCTATCTTTTCCTTTCCGGTAATGAATTGATGCAGCAAATCTCATTGGGAGTTTATCTTGTTGCGGCTTTTTCCGATTGGTACGATGGCTGGCTTGCGAGAAAATATAATTTTATTACCGCATGGGGAAAGTTTTGGGATCCGCTTGCTGATAAAATTTTAACAGCCGCTGCTTTCGTCGGTTTTGTATATCTTGGGGTACTATCTTTCTGGTTAGTACTTCTTATTGTTTTAAGAGATTTCACAATTACATTATTTCGCGGATACACCGATTCAATAGGCATTGAATTTACAACAAGCCGGTATGCAAAAGTTAAGACTTTCGCTCAGATGGTTTTCATTTATTACCTGCTTATTGTTTATATACTTTCAAAGAATTCTTTTTTAAGTAAAAACTACGGAGACATTTTTGCTATTCTCCTTAATCAAACTTTTATCTTAATTATGATGATTATTGTTACTTTTATTACCGTTCATTCCGGGATTTTATATTTTACAGATAATAAACCTGCAATGAAAAAATTATTTAAGAAACAATGAAACTAACTTTTGTAGAAAAAGCGCTCGGCTCAACTTTATTCAGCGGATACATTCCCTTTGCCCCGGGAACATTCTCAAGCATTGTAGCGTTTGCGTTTTATTGGATCCCGGGATTTGAAAATCCTTTTTTTCTCATTCCGATGATCTTACTTTTTGCAACTGCAGGAATTTTTATCGGCAACCGTTTTGAAAAAGTTTATGGAAAAGACCCATCTCAATGTACGATTGATGAAACGGTAGGAATGTGGATCAGTCTTCTTTTTCTACCAAAACAAATTTTAATAACCGGAATAGCTTTTCTTCTTTGGCGATTACTCGATATTGTTAAACCTTTTCCGGCTCGTCAAGCGGAGAAGTTGCCCGGCGGTTACGGCATTGTTTTAGATGATATCATTTCAGCTATTTACACAGCACTAATAATGAATTTTATTGTTATCAAGTTTTTTTAGGAATAAAGATGAAAGCAGAAATTATCGCAATTGGCGATGAACTTTTAATCGGTCAAACGGTTAATTCAAATGCAACATACATTGGAAAAACTTTGACCGATCTCGATATTGAAGTTCAAAAACAAGTGGTGATAGGTGACGATGAAAAAGAAATTTTGTCTGAATTCTCGACCGCCTGGAGTAGTTATGATCTGGTTATTGTTACCGGCGGACTTGGTCCGACGCATGATGATATTACTTGCGAGGCAGTAGCAAATTTTTTCAATTCGGAATTGATTCAAAACGAAGAAGTTTTGAAAGACATTAAAGAAAGATTTGCAAGATTGAACCGAACTATGGCTCCCATTAATGAAACACAAGCGATGGTTCCGCAAGTTGCTTCAGTAATTAGAAATTATTACGGTACTGCTCCGGGACTTTGGATTGAAAAAGAGAATAAAATAATGGCGGTTATGCCCGGTGTTCCGTATGAAATGAAACAGATGATGTCCAATTACATCATTCCAAAATTATCAGAAAAAATTGTATCGTCAGGATCAGTTACAAAAAGAAAAACTTTGCTCACAACGGGAATTGCCGAATCAACATTATTTTCAAAATTCGGCGATATAAAAGAATTTCTTGATGGAGCTAAACTCGCTTTTCTGCCAAGCCAATTTGGTGTAAAACTAAGATTAACTGTAACCGAAAAAAATGAAGAATCTGCATTCAACAAATTAAATGAACTTGAACAGAAGATAAGGGCTTTTGCCGGAAGATATATTTATGGAAAAGATGAGGACGATCTGGCTGAAGTGGTTGGCAATCTTTTAAAAGAAAGAGGATTGACTATTTCTGTTGCTGAATCATGCACCGGCGGAAATATTTGCAGTATGCTTACCAACTTTAGTGGAAGTAGTAAATATCTTGAACGTGGAGTAGTTGTTTACAGCAACGCTGCAAAAGTAGAAATATTGAACGTTGATGAGGATGTAATTACAGCTCACGGTGCGGTTAGCAAAGAAGTCGCAGTCCAAATGGCGGATGGCATTAAATCGATCAGTGGAACGGATATCGGGCTTTCCATTACCGGAGTTTTAGGACCTACCGGCGGTTCTGCCGAAAAACCTGTAGGTACAGTATTTATCGGAATTTGTGACCAAAGCGGATGTACTGCACAGAAATTTAATTTTGGCGATGATAGAATCTTAAACAAGCAGCGCGCTACTCAAGCGGCGCTTGATATGGTACGGAAGAATATTCTTGGCATTCCGTTAGACGCCTAAAGGTTAATTAGAATTTAGAATTAGATAATTAACAAAAATATTCAGCGCAAAATGGTGTGAATAATTTTAAAAAAATAAAAAGAATTCAAGAATAACGATTAACGATATTCGATTTTTGATGTGATAAAATCTTCTAACTTCAAAAATCGTTAATCCTTGTTCGTAAATCAATTTTAGTTCTGGTTTATCAGGTTAGGAATTAGGATTTTACTTATTACAATATTTTTATGGAACTAGAAAATAATAAAATAACGCGCCGACTTTTCATCGCTCTTGAAGTTCCCGATGATGTAAAGACAAAATTACTTGAACTTAAGAAAATGGTTCAATTAAAGAATCATTATCCATGGGAAGCAAAAGACAAATTACATATTACCCTTTGTTTTTTGGGAGAAGTTGATGGAGATCAAATTCCTTCAATTGAAAACCTTATGGAAAGATTAGCTAAGCATAAAAAAATTGGTTGTAAAATTCCAAAATTCAGTTTCTTCGGTCGTCCTGGCAATCCTAATATTCTCTATGCGGCTGTTAAAACGGATAAGAAGCACATGCTACTTCTACGGCGATTATACAAAGGACTTAAAGAACTAAACATCGATACGGGTGCACCGCGATATAAGCAGCATATAACGCTGTTAAGAATCAAAGAAAAACTTGAAGAAGGATTTGTAGAAGCTTTTTCAAATTTTCAATTTGAAAACATTTCTTTTATTGCTTCAGAAATGGTACTTTATGAAAGTACTTTACTACAAACTGGCTCAATTTATAAACAATTAAAAACAATTTATTTATCTTAAATAGGAGAGTATATGGCTGATGACAAAACTGCAAAATTGAAAATTTTAGATGAAACCATTGCCGGAATAGAAAAAACTTTCGGTAAGGGTTCAATAATGAAACTTGGCGACGGAGTTATTAATCCCGTTGATGCAATTCCTACAGGCGCTTTATCGCTTGATTGGGCGCTTGGTATCGGCGGTGTTCCGAGAGGAAGAATTATTGAAATCTATGGTCCCGAATCAAGCGGAAAAACTACACTCTGTCTTCACATTATTGCGGAAGCGCAAAAGTTAGGCGGACTTGCAGCCTTTATCGATGCTGAACATGCGCTTGATGTTAATTACGCTAAACGGCTTGGTGTTGATTCAATGAATTTGCTGATTTCTCAACCTGACTTTGGCGAGCAAGCTTTAGAGATTGCCGATACACTCGTGCGAAGTAACGCAATTGATGTTATCATTATCGATTCGGTTGCGGCACTCGTTCCCCGCGCTGAAATTGAAGGCGATATGGGTGACGCTCATATGGCGCAGCAAGCGAGACTAATGTCTCAAGCTTTGCGTAAACTTACAGGAGCTATTAGCCGTTCTAAAACTTGTGTGATTTTTACAAACCAATTAAGAAGTAAGATCGGTGTAATGTTTGGAAGTCCGGAAACAACTACCGGTGGAAATGCTTTAAAGTTTTATGCTTCAGTACGACTTGATATTAGACGAATCGGCGCTATCAAAGAAGGAACTGATGTTATCGGCAACAGAACAAAAGTTAAAATCGTAAAAAGTAAAGTAGCTCCACCGTTTAAAGAAGTTGAGTTTGATATTCTTTATAACGAAGGGATCAGCAAAACCGGTGATGTGCTTGATCTCGCTGTACTTCATAACATTGTTAAAAAAGGCGGCTCATGGTTTACTTTTGGTGAAGACCGCTTCCAGGGTAGAGAACAATTACGGGCAAAAATGATCGAATATCCTGAAATGTACACTAAAATGTTAAATGAAGTAAAAGAAAAATTGGGAATGGTCACGGTCGATACAACAGAACGCGCAAAGGGAACGGCAGAATCTAAAACCGAAGCTAAAGCCGCTGCGAAAGAAAAAAAAGGAAATAAATAACCGTTGGTTATTCTTAAGATAGTTTCCAAGAATGAAAAGAACATTGTTGTTACGTTAGAAGACGGCAACGTTCTTTTTCTTTCTAAAGATCTGATCTACAAAACAGGTCTTCGGAAAGGGGATGATATTTCCGAAGAACTCCGCTTGCAGCTCATCGAAGAAAATCAAAAATATTTCATCAAACAAAAAAGTTACGATTATCTTTCCAGAAGACTCCACTCAACACAAGAATTAAAAACTAAGTTGATGCAGAAAAAATACGATAAGAGATTAATTCAAATCGTATTGGAAGAACTGCAAGAAAAAAAATATTTAAATGATGCCGACTTTACGGAACGCTTTATAACCGAGAGAATTTATTTCAAGAAAAGCGGTGCTCAAAAAATTAAATCCGAACTGCTAAAAAAGGGAATCCCTTTAAGTCTGATAGAAGAAAAACTGCGGCTGGTAGTTGATGAAAATGAGTCGTACGAGAACGCTTTGAGTATCGGGAAAAAGAAAATGACTTCACTGATAAAAAGAGGATTTGACGATAAAAGAACGCGCTTAAAACTCTTCGCTTACCTTGTCTCCAAAGGATATGATTTTGATACTACTAAACAAGTATGCAATGCATTATTAAAAGGGGATGAGATAGAGTAATATTGTGGATTGCAGTACCTTCTGGTTTAAAAAAGAAATACGATAAACCACTAAGCATGCAAGATAACGAAGAGAAGCAAATTAATCTTGTCGATTGAACAAATAGGAAATAAAATGGAACCACCAATCCTAACAAACAAAAATGAATTCCCGACGGAAGAAATAATATTTTCACACATCGGAAAATCTAAAGCGTTGTGGCAATCTGTTTTTGAATTTATTCATGCAAATCATCCGGACTTAACCGAAGAATGGAGATATTACAACGATGGGAAAAGCTGGTTACTAAAAGTTGTAAAAAAGACGAAAACAGTTTATTGGATTTCTCTTCTTAAAAATTCCTTCCGCATGACGTTCTATTTTACAGACAAAGCAGAACAATTAATTCTTGACAGCAGTATTTCCGATGAATTGAAAGAACAGTTTAAAAACGGCAAACACTATAATAAAATCCGCGGTCTTACAATAAATTTTAAGTACAAAAAAGATGTTGAGTACGCTAAAGTGTTGGTTGCGCTTAAACTAAGTCTCAAATAGGAAATACGGATCTGAAAAGTAATGGACTTGACTACAAAGAGATTTATATGGTTATTTACAGTTATAATAAATTAGGAAAGATGTTCAATGGCGAAAATTCAAAAAATTATTTTACCCTTGTTAGTTGGTATAACACTGCTAACCGTTTATATTTTTTATTTCTCATCTGCAAGAGGACTTGGTTCATTTAAAGATTATGACCCTTACAGCCATGCGCAAAAAGAGATAGTTGTTAAATTTGTAAATGAAAAAGGAATACATAAAACGGATGATGGGCAAAAAATTCTTTTTTATGTTGAAGATAGACATGGAACTCAAATGCCTATACAGACCGAGAAACCTTTACCCGGCGGAATTAGCAATTCGAAAACCCTTACACTTACCGGACATATCTGCGGAGGCAGTTATGAATTAGTAGAAGTAGATATTGATTGAAAAGTGATTCATGCATATCATGGTCTAACGAGAACATAAGGACTAAATTAAAACCAAAGTTTGAAGCTTTTCAAAATAAATTAATGGTTTACTAACCGGTTGATCAAACAACGAAAATGGAAACGGAAATATGGAAGGGGAGAATGGTTATAAGTAACAATTAGCTTTTAAAGCAAGATAACCGGTCTCGTGGATCTTCGTATCCTAGGCGGTTAAGAAGAAATCCATCTATTCTCAAAGCGAGTAGAGGAATGATTCGACTCCATGAAAAATTTTCCTTCAATACAATTTCTTCTTGGTATTTTCAAAAAACCTTTCTAAGTTCGTTTACATAAATTATCAAGAAATCAGGTAGCTTTATTCCTCTGCTAAATATATACCAGCAAATAGAAGACTCCGAAGTGATTTTTCTCTCTTTCATTTCGTCATATCTTATTAAGTATCAAATCCTCAACGCTAATTGCAAGAGAACATCCATGGGACACAAAAAAACATAATAACTAAATCGTTCGAATAATTAATCAACAAGGAGACCAAAATGGAAGCACAGAAAGTTGACATGTTTATCTTAACAAATGGCAAATATTTTGAGGACAACCAGGTTGCTCAGATCAGAGATCGTTTACTGGCTCTCGATGATACTAAATGGGGATTGCTATCTACAATGCAATTTAAAAATCCTACAACAAGTCTCATCGTTTCATTAGTCGGTGGAACTTTAGGAGTTGACAGATTTATGATCGGTGATACCGGATTAGGCATTGGTAAACTGCTAACATGCGGTGGATTGGGAATTTGGGGAATTGTTGATTGGTTCCTAATTATGGGAGCTACTCGAGAAAAGAATATGTTGAAACTTCAACAAATTTTATACTAATGTCATCAAGTAGGAATAAATTATACAGGCTACTAACCGCACTTTTAACGGCTGGATACGTTTGGTTATTCTTTAATTATGTTACCACCAATTCTGTTGGTAGCCGTGCAGGTAGTTTTTGTTTATTTAAACATGTAACAAATGTTCCCTGTCCTTCATGCGGTTCAACCAGGTCTGTTATATCACTCTTAAAGGGGGATTTTATTGGTTCGTTGAATTTGAATCCATTGGGAGTAATCGTCTTATTGATAATGATTATTACTCCACTTTGGATTATTTCAGATCATCTTTTCAAAAAGGAAAGCTTATTTCTTTTTTATAAGAGGTTTGAAGAAACATTCAACAAAAAAAAGGTAGCAATACCAGCAATAATTGTCATTTTATTGAATTGGATTTGGAACATAAATAAGGGATTATGATTTCGATAAAAACATTTACGTACAAGCCGAACGAATATGAAGCGGAAAAAGCTTCCAACAGTTATTTAATGTCGATGGTGGCATTGATTGCAGGAATGCCCTTGCCAATAATTAATCTGATAGCTACCGGGATATTTTATTTGGGAAATAGAAAAGGGACTTATTTTGTCCGCTGGCATTGCACACAAGCATTGTTAACTCAATTCTCATTAATTGTAATGAATAGTGTTGGTTTCTGGTGGACTGTTTCGATAATCTTTGGTTCTGAATCAATTACTAATAAATACATTTCCTACCTCTTCGCAATTTTCATTTTTAATTTAGCTGAATTTGTAGCGACAATTTATTCAGCTATCAAAGTCCGAAATGGAATACATGTCGAGTGGTGGATTTTTAATGATCTAACAAATTTAATTTGCAAACCTTAATATGAAAATAGTATTTCAAGTTCTAACGGTTGTTGCATTATTCTTTGCTATTTGGTTTTCTCTCGAAAAAATTGATTGGATGACCATTTTAAAAGTTGAAAAAGTCACCCGCTCAACCGAAGAGAAATTAGGAGATATGTTTTGGGAAATGTTTGATAAATCGGGAAAGGGGATTCATACAAGTGAAGTAATGATTCCACTTGATTCTATCCTAACCAAAATTTGTACTTCAAATAAAATCGACATAAAGAAAATAAAGCTGCATATTATTAAGAGCGATGAAATTAATGCATTTGCTCTTCCAAACAATCATCTTGTACTTTGCAGTGAATTAATTATTTCATCCGAGGATGAAGCCGAATTAGCCGGAGTTATTTCACATGAGCTTGCACATTTGCAGCTAAATCATGTAATGAAAAAATTAGTCAAAGAGGTTGGTTTGTCAGTATTAATTTCTATGGCAGCCGGTGAAAGTGGTGGAAAAATAATTGAAGAAACAGCAAAACTTTTATCGTCAACTGCATATGATAGAAAGTTGGAAAAAGAAGCTGATATAAAAGCTGTGGATTACTTAATAAAAGCCAACATCAATCCGGAGCCGTTTGCAAATTTTATGTATAAACTGGCAGATAAGGAATTGAATGCAGGGAAACATTTGGTTTGGATAAGTACTCATCCCGGTTCTATAGAACGGGCAAAATATATAATTGATTATAGCAAAGGGAAATCTAAAAACGCTCTTTCCATTTTATCCAAATCAACATGGGATAAATTAAAGGAAAATCTAAAAGAACAATAAAGATTTAGTGCACCACCCTCACATCGCCATAATTAACAACTTCAATTCCGTTTTCTGTTCTTAATAACATTTGACCATTCTCGTCAATGTCGTCAAAAACACCATATTTTAATTTACCGTTTTGATTCAGACAAATCTTTTCCCCGATCATATCACATTTTTCACGCCAACTTTGCATAACCAAATTTGGTTTACGTTTTATTTTCAGTAAAAGTTCTTCAAAATTGTTTAAGAACTCGGCTAAAATTTTTTCTCTCTCAACGAACTGGCTCAACTCAAGTCTTAACGAGGTTGGAGGATAATTGTATTCACCGGCAAATAATGTTTGGTTTACATTTAAACCTACACCGATAATAGCTTTTTTTATATCAGCGCCCAATGAAACAGTCTCAACAAGAATACCCGCAACTTTTTTCTTTTTGATCAAAACGTCGTTTGGCCATTTAACTTCAACATTCAGCTGGAAAAGGCTTTCGATTGTGGAAGCAAGTACCTGGGCCGTTCCCAAATTCAAAAGGTTTAGTTTATCTTTAAAGTGCTTATCGATATTCAAAAGAATAGAAAAAGTAAGATTTTGTCCCTTCTCACTTTCCCATGAGTTATTAAATCTTCCTTTTCCGGTTTTTTGCTTTTCTGCAAAAACAACTGTCCCGTTAACATTTTTATTTGATTTATCCTTTAAAACTGAGCTCGTTGAATCAATCTCATTAAAATAGAGGAAATTCCTTCCGATGGTTTCGGTCTCAAGTTTAATGTCAAATTGGTTAAAATTAAAATTTGGTTGTATTTCCATTTTGGCTGCTTATTATGAAAAAATGACTGACAGTTTGACAAAACTATCAAAATATTGTTAAGTGTGTCAGTAAGTCTGACAAAAATTCAGATTTACTAAAATTACGCTTAATTTCTATAACTTCTTATAAAACAATAAATTAGAGCTATTTACCGAATTGGCATGATGGTTGTTACTATTAGTCCAAAAAGTCAAACAGTATAAAGGAGAAATAAAATGACACTAATAAAATTTGAACCATTCAGAGATTTAGATTTATTGAACACAAATATAAGAAGATTTTTCGATGATTTCCCGACAACTGCACAAGAATTTAGCTCGACGTATCATCCCAAAATTGATATTTATGAAGATGATAAGAAAATTTACTTCGAAGCTGAAGTTCCCGGAATCAGCAAAAAAGACCTAAATATTTCTGTTCATGACAACATTTTAACAGTTACCGGCGAGAAGAAAAAGGAATCCACCGAACCCGCCATAGGCGGGGATGGCGGAGAACAAAAAGGAAAAAATTTCTTTAGATCGGAAAGAACCTATGGTTCATTCACCAGAAGCTTCACTTTACCTGATGAAGTAAACACTGAAAAGATCGAAGCAAAATTCACAGACGGTATCTTGAAAATAGAAATTGAAAAAGCGCTACCGAAGAAACCGGAAGAACGAGTTATTTCAATTAATTAATTACAAGGGAAAGAAAATCTTTCCCTTACTTTATTTAAACTTAGGAGAAACAATGGGCAAAATAATTGGAATTGATTTAGGAACTACAAATTCATGCGTATCGGTGATGGAAGGAAACGATCCGGTTGTAATACCTAATTCTGAAGGCGGAAGAACAACTCCTTCGGTTGTTGCATTTTCAAAAAATGGAGAACGATTAGTTGGGCAGCCTGCTAAACGTCAGGCGATCACTAATCCAAAGCAGACGATCTTTTCGATAAAAAGATTTATGGGAAGAAACCTTAACGAAGTTACCGAGGAAATGAAAAAAGTTCCTTATCAGGTAGTTGGCGGTGAAAATAATTCAGCTAGAGTAAAAATTAGCGATAACCTTTATTCACCACCTGAAATTTCTGCAATGATTCTTCAAAAGATGAAGAAAACTGCGGAAGAGTATCTTGGGCAGGAAGTTACCGAAGCGGTTATTACGGTTCCGGCTTATTTTAACGACTCACAACGCCAGGCAACAAAAGACGCCGGTGAAATTGCCGGTTTGAAAGTTAGAAGAATCATCAACGAGCCTACTGCCGCAGCATTAGCTTACGGATTGGACAAAAAACATAAAGAACAACTTGTTGCGGTTTACGATCTCGGAGGCGGTACATTCGATATTTCCATTCTCCAAATTGGTGAAGGTGTATTTGAAGTTAAGTCTTCGAATGGTGATGGACACCTTGGCGGCGATGACTTTGATCAACGTTTAATTGATTTTCTCGCAGATGAATTCAAAAAACAAGAAGGTCTCGATCTCCGCAATGATGCAATGGCTTTACAACGGTTGAAAGAAGCCGCTGAAAAAGCAAAAATTGAACTTTCTTCTTCTGCTCAAACTGATGTGAACTTGCCGTTCATTACAGCTACGCAAGATGGACCGAAACATATGAACATCACTATTACCCGCGCAAAATTTGAGCAGTTGGTTGATGACTTAGTTGAACGCACCAAAACTCCTTGTGAAAAAGCGATAAAAGATGCGGGAGTTTCTGCTTCTCAAATTGATGAAGTTATCCTCGTTGGTGGTTCATCAAGAATTCCAAAAGTACAAGAATTAGTAAAAAATCTTTTTGGAAAAGAACCACACAAAGGTGTTAATCCAGATGAAGTTGTTGCGGTTGGCGCGGCGATTCAAGGTGCGGTTTTATCCGGTGAAGTAAAAGATGTTCTCTTGCTTGACGTTACACCTCTATCATTGGGAATTGAAACTCTTGGCGGAGTTATGACTACGTTAATCCAAGCAAATACAACAATTCCTACCAAGAAGAGCGAAGTATTTTCAACGGCAAGTGATAATCAACCTTCTGTTGAGATCCACATTCTTCAAGGTGAAAGACCGATGGCTTCTGATAACAGAACGCTCGGAAGATTTCATTTAGATGGAATTCCACCGGCGCCGAGAGGTATTCCTCAAATTGAAGTATCATTTGATATCGATGCGAACGGAATTCTTCATGTTGCCGCAAAAGATAAAGCCACAAACAAAGAGCAAAGTATTAAGATCACTTCTTCAAGCGGATTGAGCAAAGATGAAGTTGAAAAAATGAAACGCGATGCTCAAGAACATGCGGCTGAAGACAAAAAGAAAAAAGAAGGAATCGAAATTAAAAATCAGGCTGATAGCTTAGTATTCCAGACCAAGAAACAGATCGAGGAATTAAAAGAAAAAATCACTCCCGATGCAAAAGAAAAACTTGAATCTGAAATCAAGAAAGTTGAAGACGCAATTGCTACGAACAATTCGGATACAATAAAAGCAGCAACTGAAGCCTTAAACAAAGTATGGAATGAAATCGCTTCTACCCTTTATTCACAGGCTAATGCTGGTCAACAGCCTGGTGCTGGATTTAATCCGCAAGACTTTGCCAATATGGGCGGTCAACCGGGTACAGAACCGCAAGAGCCGAAAAAAGATGAAAAAGAAGTTCAAGACGCTTCTTATGAAGAAGTTGATGACAAGGACAAGAAGTAAAAAAAATAGTTAGTAGTCATTGGTCATCCGTAATATTTTCAATGACTAATGACCGCTGACGAATGACCAATAAAAAATAAAATGAAAGGAAGGAGGACGTATGTCTGATAACAAAGATCTCGTAAAAGTTGAAGTTCAAAATGAGGAAAATTGGGAACAAGCTTTTGAACAAGAATGCTTGTGCGCTCCTCAAGTGGATGTTTACGAAATAGCGGACGAATTTGTAATGTCGGTTAATTTGCCGGGCATTCCGAAGGAAAAAATCAGGATCAAAATTGAAGACAGCCATCTCATCATTATGGCAAAAGCTGATCTCAAGGAGATTGAAAAGAGAAACTACATTCTTTCTGAAACTTCAACCGGAAATTATTTCCGCAAATTCAAACTCTCCGATTCAATAAATCTCGAGAAAATCGTGGCAAAATTTTCCAACGGTCAATTGGTAATAAATTTACCGAAGCAGGAATTTGCTAAACCTCGAACTATCGAGATAAAATGACCTAATTGAATCCCCCGTAAACCGGGGGATTTTTTTATCCATCCAACTCATATCGCCATAAAAATTTTTCAATAAAAGGGGAAATATCATTATATTTGCAAGTCAAAATTGAAAAGGGTTTATGGTAAGTTTAAAATCACTGAATTCAGAACAGAAAAAAGCCGTTGAATATGACGGTGGAGCATCATTAATTGTAGCAGGAGCCGGCTCGGGTAAAACCCGGGTGTTGACCTACAAAATTGCCTATCTTATAGATAAAGGATACGAACCGGAATCCATTCTTTCGCTTACGTTTACGAACAAAGCTGCGAATGAAATGAAGGAACGTATCAAGGAATTGATCGGGACAAAAGCTCAATATTTATGGATGGGAACCTTCCACTCTATTTTTGCAAGAATTCTGCGTATTGAATCTGATTCACTCGACTTTTCGGTAAATTTTTCTATTTACGATACTGAAGATTCTTTATCCTTAGTTCAGAATACGATGAGCGAAATGAACATTTCTACAGATACGGTAAATCCAAGCGCAGTCCGCCATCGTATCAGTTATTTAAAAAATCACATGATCACTCCGGCAGCCTTCA
This sequence comes from Ignavibacteriaceae bacterium, assembly GCA_041671545.1. Lineage (GTDB taxonomy): Bacteria > Bacteroidota > Ignavibacteria > Ignavibacteriales > Ignavibacteriaceae > UBA1563. The sequence continues at coordinate 78,284 of JBAZBI010000004.1, read as the reverse complement.
GAAAAAAGATGATGACCTCTTTTATCGATGAAAAAATTGCAGATGTTTATGAACGATACGAGAAAAGAATTCAAGAACACAATGCAATGGATTTTGATGATCTTTTGTTGAAACCGATCGAGTTGTTCAAAAAGAATCCGAAAATTCACCAGAAGTACAAAAAGAAATTTCAATATATCCTGGTTGATGAATTTCAGGATACGAACAAGGCGCAGTATGAGTTGCTGAAAATGCTCGTTAACAAAGAAGAAAAAATTTGTGTTGTGGGCGATGATGCACAGAGTATTTATAGCTGGCGCGGAGCAGATCTTACCAACATGCTCAATTTTGAAAAAGATTATAACAAAGCAAAAACTTTTCGGCTTGAACAAAATTACCGTTCAACCAAAACTATCCTTGCTGCTTCAGATAGCGTAATAAAAAATAATAAAGATCAAATCAGCAAAACACTTTGGACAGATAATGACGAGGGTGATTTAGTCGGGTTGATAAAATGTTCAGACGAAAAAGATGAAGCGTATCATATTACAAGAATTATAAAAGACGAAATTCATAACTACAAACGTAGCATGAACGACTTTGCGGTTCTTTACCGTACCAATGCACAGTCGCGTGTGTTGGAAGATGTTTTCCGCCGGGAGAAAATTCCTTATTTAATTATTGGCGGCGTTGAGTTTTACAAGCGGAAAGAAGTTAAAGACATTGTCGCTTATCTCCGAGTAATTGCAAATCAAAATGATGAAGAAAGCCTACTCCGTATTATGAATTTCCCGCAGCGCGGAATAGGAATGACCACGATCAAGCGGATGACGGCTTTTGCGCGTCGACATGAAATTTCTTTATTCGACACGATGCAGAGAGTTTTTGAAGTTATCGATATTAAAGAGCGTATCCAGAAAAATGTAAAAGGATTTAGGCTACTTTTAGATAAATATATTTCGCTAAGTGATAGACTTTCAGTAGGTGAGCTTACACGTTCACTCATCGATGAGCTTGGTGTAATTAAATTATTTAAAGAAGAAAGTACGTATGAATCATTGGCAAGATTAGACAACGTTCAAGAACTTCTTTCTGCAATTACTGATTATTCAGCCGAACATCCAAATGTAAAACTTAACGATTATTTACAAGATGTTTCTCTTGCATCGGACTTGGATTTATTGGATGAAACGAAGCAGCATGTAAATTTGATGACAGTTCACAGCGCAAAAGGATTGGAATTCCCGATCGTGTTTATTTCCGGTTGTGAAGAAGATATTTTTCCGCTTTCAAATCGATTTAGCACTGACGCTTCAATGGATGAAGAAAGAAGGCTGTTCTACGTTGCCATGACAAGAGCGGAGCAAAAAGTTTTTGTTTCGCATGCAAGATCGCGTTACAGATTTGGTGAGGTTGCCTACCAAAACAGATCACGCTTTATAGATGAAATAAGTTCGGACACAATTACTGAAGTAACCAGCGGTTCGGGAAGAAAAGCTAATAGAAAATCGAAAAAAGAAATTTATTACGAATATTTTGAGAACGTTGATTACGTTGATTTCAGCCAAGATAAATCTAATCACATTAAAGTTGGCAGCAGAGTAATGCATGACAAATTCGGTCTTGGCAAAGTGTTGCAAGTTATCGGCGCCGGTGACACCCAAAAGGTAAGTGTTGCCTTTGAAGGGAATAATCTCAAACAATTAATGTTAAAGTTTGCAAAATTAAAAATATTAAATTGATTTCAATTTGGTTGAAACCTACCCGGCAATTAAATTTGAAATCAGAATGACAATGGAGTTGATAAGAACATTACCAATTCACCAGCTAAAAGTTGGATTGTAAAGTTCATCTAACAAATTTATTTTTTGAATGAATCGGAGTTTATAAAATGATTGCACCCAAAAAATTAGCGATTTTAGTTGCCGGCGGACCGGCACCAGGAATTAACAGCGTCATCGGTGCGGCAACTATACGCGCAGCTGTTGAAGGTATCGAAGTACTTGGAATGCGTGACGGTTTCAAGTGGATTATGGAAGGGGATATTGACCATGTTAAACAGTTGAATATTCACAACGTCAGCCGGATTCACTTTACCGGTGGTTCATTCATTGGTATTTCAAGAAGCAATCCTACAAAAGATAAAAAACTTTTAGAGAATACGGTTACTTCTTTATTAAGATTAAACGTTGATAAACTTATTACCATTGGCGGCGATGATACTGCATACAGCGCTATGAAAGTTGAAGAAATGGCGGCCGGAAGAATTCGTGTAGTCCACGTTCCTAAGACCATTGATAACGATCTCGATCTGCCGCACGGTATTCCTACTTTTGGATTTCAAACCGCGCGCCATCTTGGTGTTGAAATTGTTAAAAGTTTAATGGTGGATGCTCAAACAACTTCCCGCTGGTATTTTGTTGTAACCATGGGAAGAAAAGCCGGTCATCTCGCACTCGGTATTGGTAAAGCTACCGGTGCAACCATGACGTTAATCCCCGAAGAATTCCCAAACAAAGTAATTAAACTTAAACATGTAGTTGATATTCTTGCCGGCGCTATCATTAAAAGATTAAGCTACGGAAAGAGCGATGGCGTTGCAATTCTTGCCGAAGGTTTAGTGGAACATTTAGACCCACATGATTTAAATGCTTTAGTTGAAGTTGAACGCGATGCACATAATAATATCAGAATTGCTGAAATAAATTTTGGAGAAATTCTTAAATCCAAAGTTCAAGAAAGATTACGCGATTTTGGTATAAAAGAAACAATCGTAGCAAAGAATATCGGTTACGAATTACGCTGTGCCGATCCAATCCCTTTCGATATGGAATATACGCGCGATCTAGGTTTTTCTGCTGCACAATTTATTCTTGATGGTGGAAACGCCGCGATGGTTTCTATTCAAAACGGACATTTCGTTCCTCTTTATTTCAAAGATATTCTTGATCCGGTAACTAATAAAACCAGAGTTCGTATGGTTGATCCGGCTTCGGAATCTTTTTTAATTGCACGGAGATATATGCTTCGGTTGAATAAAGCTGATTTCGATGACCCGCATGAAATTGCTAAGTTCGCCGCAACTTGCGGGATACCAATGGAAGAATTTCGCAAACAATTTTATTATATAATTGAGAATGATCAACTTTATATTAGTATTAAAGAAGGAAAAACAAAACTTGCTCCAACGGAAAGTAATTTGGTTCATAATACTAAAAGTAAAAAATCTGAAATTCCCGGAAATGATATTGCGATAACTAAATAGTTCCTATTTTGTCAGTGGTATAATTGGCAACACATCAGTCTCATTATACTGAGTTGGAAATTCAAATCATTTCAGATAAAAAGATAAGCCTCGAGAATTAATCTTTCTCGAGGCTTTTTTATTAAAGTTTTATTAGAAATCTACCCTTATTCTATCATATCAAAAATAGCTTCAATTCTGCCAAGCGGCGCAGAAATTTGAACTCCATCAGCAAACGTTTTCACTTGTTCAAAAGTTTCTCTTGCAATTTTAACACCTTCGTTAAATCCATCCTCCTTCGTTGTCGTCTTTCTCATTCGCTCAAGAATTTCCTGGGGAACAGACGCGCCCGGAACTTCATTATTCATAAACTCGGCGTTTCGATAAGAAACCAGTGGCCATATTCCGCAGATGAGTGGGAGCTTAATATGATTGATCCGTTTCATGAAATTTTCAAGAAGTTTTATATCAAATACTGGCTGTGTGATCATGAACTCTGCACCAGCTTCTATTTTCCAATCTAATCTTTTTAATTCTTCATCAAGATTAATTGCTCCTGGATTAACACCAACTCCTGTACAAAATCCCGTTGGATCACCTATCGGATTGCCTGCGATGTCCAGTCCATGATTTAAACGATTAATAATATTCGTCAATCCAATCGCATCAACATCAAAAACAGCAGTAGCATCAGGATAATTGCCAAGCTTAGGCGGATCGCCTGTGATTGCTAAAATATTTCGCAAACCTAAAGCCCATGCACCAAGTAAATCAGATTGCATGCCGATAACATTTCTATCTCGGCAAGCTATGTGAAGTACAGTCTCAATCCCGACTTCTTTCTGAATAATTGCAGCGAGTGCGAGAGCGGACATTCTTGCCGAAGCTCTTGGACCATCAGGAATATTTATTGCATCTATTCCGGAGTGATAGAGTTTGCGCGCTTTATCAACTTCTTTTGAAGGGGAAACTCCTTTAGGTGAAACAAGCTCAACCAGTTTTACAAATTCTTTTTTAAGCAATTTATTTGAAAGACGTGATTTCTCATTCTTCTCGTAAATTTTAATTTCAGGTGGTTTTTCAACTTGCAAATCAGAGAGTTTTATATCCATCTTTTTTGCAGGTTGAAGCGCTTGAACGGCTTTCCGCATCGCTCTAATGTGTGTGGGATTAGTTCCGCAGCAACCGCCAACAATAGCTGCACCGGTTTGAATGAATCTTTTGGCATATTCAGCCATATATTCCGGTGAAGTCATATAAATATTTCGGCCGCTAATATTTTGCGGTAAACCGGCGTTTGGCTGAACAGAGATGGGTATATCGGTTAGTGATCGTAAATTTTCGAGCGCATCAAGCATTGCTTTGGGACCAACGGAACAATTTATCCCGATCGCATCAACAGGATAATCTTTTAACTTTTCAATAAATCTTTCAAGCGGCGCTCCGCTGAGTAGCGTACCGCTTTCGTTTATTGTAACTTGAGCTACAATCGGGATATCGGAGTTGAGTTCTCGTACAGCTCTAATTGCCTGGATCATCTCCTTTACAAGAGCGAAAGTTTCCAAAATAATTAGATCAACACCACCGTCGATCAATCCCTTTATTTGTTCTTTGAACACATCTTTCGCTTCATCGAATGAAAGTTTGCCGAGAGGTTCAATTTGTACGCCAAGCGGTCCGACTGCACCGGCAACGAGTACAGAGTCCTTTGCGGCTGATTTAGCGAGCTGCGCTCCACGCAAATTTATTTCGTAAACTTTACCTCCGAGTCCATGAGGAGTAAGTTTAAAAGTGTTTGCGCCGTAGGTGTTGGTCTCAATTATATCCGCACCGGCGTTAATATAATCCCGGTGAACTTCTGTAACTAACTCGGGATTTGTTAAATTCAATTCATCGAAACAGCGGTTAATGTACACACCTTTTTCATAGAGATAGGTGCCTGTTCCGCCATCAAATAGAATTATTTCATTTCCCAATCTTTCGCGAAAGCTTTTCATTTATAAATTCCATTTTTTGTTTGAATTAATATAGCATGCAAATTTACCAAGTACTGTATGGCTTGTAATCTTTTAAAATTTTGTTTTTAATTTAATGAGATATGAAAAGAGTTAAAAATAAAAATTGCAATTATGATAGTGGAAAATGAAATAGTTGTGCGTTTTCTCCTACAAAGTAGAAGGTTTTCGATCAACCAGAACACATTTGAACGGTTAAATTTTGCAGTAAAACTTTTTAAGATTAACTTTGCAGTACACAAACAAACTATTTAAGTGTGTGGAAAACTGGGAAATTTGCAAACAATGAAATGTCCACTCTAAAAGTGTTTCATCCTTTTCCCGTTTTTGAAAAGATTTGAATTTGAGCTAAAAACTAACTTGCCCCGTGGTGTAACTGGCAACACGTCTGACTCTGGATCAGAAGAGTTCAGGTTCGACCCCTGACGGGGCAGCAAAATTATGGTTGATGGAGGAGGTAAGATGTTTGATGGGAAATGGTTAAGGTTTGATGTGGGAAGTATTTTTATATTGGCGCGTTCGTCTAGTGGCTTAGGACGCCGCCCTCTCAAGGCGGAGACCACCGGTTCGAATCCGGTACGCGCTACTATTTTAAGCAAATAGCAAATCTCAAATACTAAAAATCAAAATCCTCCAAGAATAATAAATAACGAATATCGAATTTAGATTTGAGAAGTAATAAAACTTCCACCTTTATAATTCCTTGATCATTATTCGATATTCGTTGTGTTGCTAAGATTTTACCTCGCTATATAAAAATGGGGTTATTTAGTACTCACTTTTAATTTGATTTTCTGACCAAAGTTGATGTTGATCGATATCTCAAAAACTCACCGGTTCCGTAAGGATTTTGTTCAGAAGTTATCTCTATACTATCAATAATTGCTTCTCTCTTAACTAAGCCATATTCAAGACTGATATAATCATGAGCGTCTGTTTGGTAATCGGGTCCGTCTCCACGGTTATAAAGTGATTTTATATCAAAACATTCAACAATAGTATTCTGATATGAAAATTGCTTCTTTCCAAGAATAGTGCGAGTGATTTTCCATCCGATTGGTAAATAAATATCCCAGCTTTTGCCTATGGTTAATGGAAATTCCAGTACAGTTCTTCTTGTTTGGAAGATAGAATCCTTAGTGGGTATTAATGCTCCATCCGGGGTAAGATTATATGTTAGATATTTTAGATATTCTAAAGAGTAGGATTTCCGCGCTTTTGGTAGAACATTATCATAATCGAAACCAGTATATGCAATCAACTCAAAAGATTTTTCCCCATTTCTATACCATTTTTTAGTTATATATCCCTGGTTGGAGTTTGAACCAAATTGAACAAGATTCTTTTCTCCATAAATACTATCATTTACAGATATTATTTTAACAACAGATCGGCTAATTTGCCATATGAGTGAATCCGCACCAAGATTACCATTTTTATCATATTTTGCAACATATGAAGCTGTTTCATATTCCCATTCGGTGTTTAACATAGTTGGATATTTTTCAACATTTTCGGGAATGACAATTCCCGTTTTGGGGTCTTTACAAGCCGAAATCAATAAGGAAATAAAAATTACTGTGAACAGAACTGAAATTGTTTTCATAACTTTACTATGATCTTTCTTTCGAATGAAATTCAGTTAAAAATTCTTTCGAACTAAAATGGATGTAAAAGTTGATTTTGCATACCCCGTTGGGTCAGGTGAATCGGGTCCACTAATAAATAAACTATCAGAAATAATGTCTCTTCTTACTAATCCTACATTTGGTGCAAAATAATCTTTCATAACCAATTTGTATCCAATCATCTCCCCAACTATTTCGTAGCATCGAATGATTTCGTTGTTAGCTGAAATGTCAACCAGTCCTGTTACAATCCGTTCTCGAAAAAAAGGGATAAGAAGTTCTATCCATTTATCACCTACTGAAAAAGGATAAGCTAAAACTTTTCTTGGAATTTCATAGAATTGAACCGAATCGGTGAGTGGGGAATAATAATTTTCAAAAAATAATCCGGTTTTATCTACGAACTTGTTTCTAAAATCTTTTAAGGTAAGATAACGCGAGTTACTTTTTTTAGGTATTACAACTTGCGCAACTCCAGCATTGTTGTATGCGATACCATAAAGTCCAGAATCAGCATTCAAATAATAATGTTTCGACTTCCATTGGGGAGTTTTAACCTCGAAACTTTCAATGATGAATAGTGAATTGTAACTTTTCAATGATTGGTTAGTTGAAATTACCTTTACGATTGTATTTCCAAGATCTTCAATAATAGTTGAATCAAATCCACCTGTTTTATTGTAGTATTCAGATTTTATGACTGTTTTATATTCCCATTCATTGTTTAAAGCAAATGGATATTTTGTGGAAGTTCCAGGAATTACAATTCCCGTTTTGGCATCTTTGCATCCCGAAATAAATAGTAAACAAACAAATACAAGAAGAAGAATTAAGCCCGATTTCATAAAATTCCCATTAGTTGTTGTACAAAAGTAAAAAAGTTTTTGAAAGAATCTTATATTTGCATTAAGAAATTTTTAGAAGTGAAAAATGAAGCGATTTGAAAAACATATATTTGTCTGCACAAACCAACGGGAAGAGGGGCATCCGCGCGGATGTTGCGCAGATAAAAATTCTGTTGAACTGGCGGAACAGTTAAAGTTAAGAATAAAGGCACTTGGACTTAATTCTGAAATTCGTATCAACAAAAGCGGCTGCCTTGATGCTTGCGAATTTGGTCCGGTTATAGTCGTATATCCCGAACAAACTTGGTACGGCAAAGTAACGGTTGAAGATGTTGAAGAAATAATTCAACAGCATTTAATTGGCAATAAACCGGTTGAGCGGTTGATGATTAAAGACAAAAAATTTAACCGGGATTTGATATGAAAGATGAGAAAGAACGGGCGAAAAAGATTTTTACGATTTTAAAAAAAGAATACGCTTCTGCTAAAATTGCATTGGAGTTTGAGAATCCCTTTCAGCTTTTAATTGCTACGATTCTATCTGCCCAATGTACGGATGCGAGAGTTAACATCGTTACAAAAGTTCTTTTTAAGAAATTTAAAACCGCAAAAGATTTCATTTCTGTTCCGCAAGAAGAAATTGAGAAGGAAATCTTCTCAACCGGATTTTATAAACAAAAAGCAAAAAGTGTCCAAAGTTGTTGCAAAGCATTGGTAGAAAATTATGGTGGGGAAGTCCCGAAAGATTTTGGGGCTTTAACAAATCTTGCCGGAGTTGGTAGAAAAACCGCTTCAGTAGTGCTTGGTAATGCATTTGGAATTCCCGCAGTTGCTGTGGATACACATGTTAAACGGCTATCTAATCTACTCGGATTTATCAATTCCGATGATCCCGAGAAAATCGAATTCAAAATAAAAGAACTTTTACCTGAAAAAGACTGGACGATTTCCGGGCATTTACTAATGAATCACGGACGAAATATTTGTATTGCAAGAAAACCGAAATGTGAAAAATGTAAAGTGGCGGAATTGTGTCCAAGCGCCTCATCACTAAAACCAAAAAAGGAAAATGATGGAAGATATTTCGTGGAATAGAGAATTTTGTTTATCGATCTTAAAAGAATTTACCAGGAACGAAAGTTTGTTAAAACATGCTTTTGCGGTTGAAACATGCGTTCGTGCTTATGCAGAAAAATTCGGGGAAGATGTTGAATACTGGGGCAACGTCGCATTGCTTCATGATTTCGATTATGAGAAATATCCAACTGCCGAAGAACATCCATTTATGGGTGAAAAAATTCTGCACGAAAGAGGTTTCGATGAAAATTTTACAAAAGCTATTTTGTCGCATGCGGATTATTCCGGTGAACCACGCAATACACTTTTGAAAAAAGTTTTATTTGCCTGTGATGAGTTGGCAGGATTTATCACCGCTGTCGCTTATGTTCGCCCAAGCAGAACTGTTGATGAAGTTGAAGTGAAATCTGTTTTGAAAAAAATGAAGGACAAAGCATTTGCGCGGCAGGTAAACAGAGAGGATATTCAAAACGGCGCGGCAGGTCTCGAAATCTCTCTTGAAGAGCATATTCAGTTTTGTATCAACGCGATGCGAAAAAATAAGGTGCAACTTGGATTATAGTGGCGGACACACGGCTTAAAAGAAATTTTTAAAATGCCTTGACATGTAACCTATTCATTGCCTATTTTTGAATCAAAATTTAGGAGAAATACTTTTCGAGATATTTGCTACTTTAGTGTTAAATTAAAACTTTCAATATGGATTAATTTTGGTAAGAAATTTTAGCAAAATCTCGTTTTGGGTATTTCTTTTAATCTCTCCTATTTTCTCTCAGGAAGATATAAAAGTAATCTCATCAAATGCTTCGTCGATGATAATTGAGTTCACTCCTCAATATCAACCGATTGAAAAAGTCTCTGCTAATGGAAGAGAATTTTCAAAAGTTTCCTTTTCAGGAGCTTCTGTTGAAAATTCAACGAACTTTGGCGAACCGGCAATTCTTTCTAAAAGAATTAACATTGGTGTTCCATCTGAAGTTGGAAATACGATTCAAGTTTTAGACTATTCTTTTGAGGAAAAACCTGGACTGCTTTTACCGGTTTCTTCGCCTAAAAAGGAAAATGGAATTGCTAGTTTTACGTACGAAGTAAGCGCGGATTATCATAAAATACAAAGTGAAGAAGTAGCTTCATTTGGAGATTTTGGATTTGTCCGTGATTTTGCCATGCAGACAATTTTTCTTAAGCCAGTAATATTTTTCGCAGCGGAAAATAAAATAAGATTGTACAAATTCATCCGTGTAAAAATTTCATTTGCTCCTTCAACATATTTTTCAAAATCTCACGAAGATGGTTTTGTGAAAGACTTTTTGTTGAATTATGAAATAGCAAAGCGTTGGAACTCTGCGACAAAATTGCAGAAGAAAACAGCAGCCACTCCTTCTGTTCTTGCAGTTGGGAAGTGGATAAGATTTGAAGCTCCATCCGAAGGATTTTATAAAATCACACGAGCGATGTTAAGTTCGTTTGGGATTGATGCATCCACAGTTGATCCTCGAACAATAAAAATTTTTAATAATGGCGGCTCAACATTACCCGAAAATCCGGAAGCAGATAGACCTGAAGACCTTGTTGAAAATGCGATCTACATTTCCGGTGAGCAAGATGGCAAATTTGACGACGTTGATTATCTTTTGTTTTATGGCAGGGGAACTGATTTTTGGCAGTTTGATAATACAAGTGGTAAAGTTATTCGTAACTACAATCCCTATTCAAAACAAAATTATTATTGGATTACTTCCGGCGGAGCAACCGGGAAGAGAATCTCGAAACAACCAAGTTTAAATAGTCAGGATAAAACGGTTCAAACTTCAACACAAGCATATCTTTTTCACGAAGATGATAAAGTAAACATCGGCAAGACGGGAAGACATTTTGTTGGCGATGAATTCACAGAATCGATTAAAAGTAGAAGTTATTCTTTTAAATTAGATGGGTTGTTGCCGAGTTCAACAGTTAATTATAAAATTCAATTTATAAATAATGCTACTGTTTCTGTTCCATTAAAAATTGAAGAGAATGGGGCAACAATTTTAACTAAAAGTTTAAGTTGGCACGGACAATATTCTTATGGGACCTTAGATAACAGTACTTTTTCTTATTCAGGTCCTTTACCAGATGACAGGAGTTTGTTAAAATTCACTTATTCACCCCCCGATTTCGCGGCGACCGGATACTTGAATTATTATGAAATTTCTTATTTACGTGATCTCAAATATTCAGTTGAAAAACTAATTTTCTACTCAAACACCACGGGTGGAAATATTGAGTATCAACTTTCAAATTTCGGATCTACAAATATTAGGGTTTTTAATATAAGTGATTTTGCGAATGTGAAAGAAATAAGTGATCCAGTTTTTGTAAGCGCGGGAAATTTCAACTTCCAAGTAAGTGAAAATCCTTCCGTGATATCAAAATATATCGCATGTATTGAAGATGATATTAAAACTCCCGCAAATCCGGTTGAAATAAAAAATCAAGATATTCGCGGGACTGACGGGAAGTCAAAATTCATAATAATTTCGCCGAAAGAATTTATGGATCAGGCAAATCGTCTAAAAAATTATCGGCAGAATGAGAGCAAAGTGAAAATCTCCACAACAGTGATTGACGTGGACGATATCTTCAGCGAATTTTCTTGCGGGATGAAAGATCCATCGGCAATACGTGATTTTCTAAGATATGCTTACGATAATTGGAGTGTTAAACCGGAATACGTTTTACTTTTTGGCGATGGCAATTATGATTACAAAAACATTGAAGGTGGCAGTGGAAATTTTGTTATCCCTTTTGAAACAAATGAATTCCTTGATGAAATATACTCCTTCGCTTCAGATGATTATTTTTCTGCAATTCTTGGTAACGATAGAAAGCCTGATTTAGCAATAGGTCGCTTACCGGTTGAAAGTTTGACGGATGCAAAAAATATAGTTGACAAGATCATCCATTATGAAACAGGTTCAGATAAGGGACCGTGGAGAAATTTGATTACTCTTGTCGCTGATGATGGTAAAAAATCAAATCCGCTTGAAGATGATACTACTTTGCACACGGAACAGTCTGAAACTCTGGCTAATACTGTAATCCCGAACTCTTATGATTTGAAAAAAATATATTTAGCAGGTTACCCAACGGTTATTACGGGACTTGGAAGAAGAAAACCGGAAGTGAATCAAGCTATTGTAGATGCTATCAATAATGGAACCGTTCTCCTCAATTTTATTGGTCATGGCAGCCCGGAACTTTGGGCGCATGAACAAGTTTTTGTTCAGAGTGTTACTATCCCTCAATTAAAAAATGAAGATTACTTTTTCTTAACAGCGGCGACTTGCGATTTTGGATATTGGGATAAAATTGGAAGTCAGAGTTCTTCGGAAGAATTAGTCTTAAAAGAAAATTCTGGAGCTATAGGTTCACTTTCGTCTGTAAGACCGGTTTATTCGGATCAAAATGCAGCATTGAATAACAGATTTTATAAAAATATGTTGGTATCAAATCGCGATACTCTTAACCTTCCAATCCCGATTGGTAAAGCCTATTTTTTGACGAAGGAAATCTACAACGATTCTAATTCACAAAAATTTCATCTTTTTGCCGATCCAACTATGAGGTTGCAGATACCACAGGAGAATGGTTCGGTAGATACGATCAACAATGTTTCAACTTCTGTTGCTTCGCAGATTAAAGCATTGGGGAAAGTAACCCTTACCGGCTCTGTTCGAAATGGAAATAACTTGGTGAAAAGTGATTTCAACGGAGAAGGAATTTTATCAATTTATGATTCCCGCAGATTTGTTACTTATGAAGACTTTGGTCCTTCATATTCTACTGTTCAGCAAGGCGGGCAGATTTTTAAAGGAAGAGTAAGTATAAAAAACGGAATTTTCAAAACAAATTTCATCGTCCCAAAAGATATTTCTTACGAAAATAAAAATGGGAAAATAGTTTTTTACTTCTACAACAATGAAAGTGACGGCGTTGCAGTAACCTCCAATATTTTAATTGGCGGAACCGATTCTTCAGTGGTGAATGACAACAAAGGACCTGAATTAGAAATCCGTTTTGATGAATTACAAAACACAAATGGTTATCTCATCAATCCAAATTCATCATTGCTTGTAAAACTAACGGATGAAACGGGATTGAATACAACAGGTTCCGGCATCGGACATAAACTGGAAGCCGTGCTGAACGATAACGAAGCAAACACAATTGATCTTTCTAATTATTTTACTGGTGATCTGGATGCGGAAGGGAAATCCGGGCAGGTAAAATATAAATTTAACAACCTTGGTAAAGGCGAAAATAAAATTCTTGTAAAAGCCTGGGATGTTTTCAACAACTTCTCTTCGCAAACAGAATTTTTCAAAGTGGTTGAGAACAGCGGTTCAACCATAGATTTTGTGATGAATTATCCGAATCCGTCAAAGGGTGCAACAACTTTTACTTTTCAACATAACATTGATAAACCGATTTCAGTAAGAATAAAAGTGTACTCAATTGCCGGAAGAGTTGTTGCTGAAATCGAAAAAAATGATCTTACTTCCGACCGTTTTGTTAAAGTTGATTGGAATGGAAGAGACCAGGATAACAACGAAATCGCAAATGGTGTTTATCTATATAAAATCATTGTTAATTCACTCGATGGTTCGGTAAGTCAAAATGTAATTGGTAAAATGGCAGTTGTAAGATAAAACCGATAACAAAGATTTTGTAGCGAAAAGAAGTTTTAATAATTTGATAGTTTCAAAAATGTATTTAATAATAAACAATAAATCTAACTCCTATGGAGGAAAACGAATGAAAATTCTCTCAAGAATGTTAATGCTCAGTTTGATGATGATCAGCGTAACGAAAATAACATACGGACAAGGTGAAGCAGCTGTTCCATTTTTACTATTAGCTCCAGACTCCCGTGCCGGTGCTATGGGTGAATCTGGAACCGGATTGGCTGATAATTCTGCAGCAATTTTCTGGAATCCTGCAGGTATCGCGTTCTTAACCGGACAAGAAGCAAGTGTTACACACAGTAACTGGCTACCACAATTTAAACTCGATCTCTTTTACGATTATTTAACATACAGAAACTATATTGAAAGTATTCAAGGCAGTGTAACCGGTAGTATCACCTATATGAACTACGGTGAATTTGTACGTACTGGTCCCGATTCACCCGATCCGTTGGGAACATTCCGCTCATTTGATGCAGCGTTAACTTTCGGATATTCAACCAAACTTTCAAGTGATTGGGGACTTGGAATGAACTTTCGTATCATTCATAGTAATTTATCCGATAAACCGACCGCGGCAGAAACCGGATCAGGAATTGCAACCAGCGTTAGTTTTGACATCGGTGCCATGTGGCGTCCTTCTGAATTTTATATCCCTTATCTCGATGAAGACTTAAGTAATCGTTTTAGCATCGGGATGAACTTGAGTAATATAGGCCCTAAGATTTTCTATATTGATAAAGCGCAAGCCGATCCTATTCCAACCAATTTTCGTTTAGGATTTGCAACTGTTTTGATGAAAGATGAATTCAACTCACTTACCTGGACACTCGATTTTAGTAAGCTGCTTGTCAACAAGTTAACAAAAGAACAAATTGTTGGGACTGATACCTCTACTGTAACTACAGTTGATTCTCCTTTTCGTGCTTTGTTTTCATCATGGACAAATAAACCATTTAAAGAAGAATTACGTGATATCGTTACTTCCATTGGTATGGAATATTGGTACGGAAACATGAGAGATGGTTTTATGTTTGCGGTTCGTGGAGGTCTCTTTTATGAAGACCCTTCTTATGGGAATAGAAAATTTATGACCTTGGGCTCCGGTATTAAATACGATATTTACGGATTCGATTTCAGTTACATTTCTACCAGCATTTTCAAAAACGGTGAAAATCATCCGCTTGATAACACTCTTCGTTTTACTTTCTCGGTCGGCTGGGATGCTGTTGATGATTTATCTAACGGTTTGCCGCGGGGATTATAATCTGAATGAAATTTATAAAAAAGTATTTTTTAGCGCTTCTTGTCTTTGGTTTGGGCAGTCTTTCTGCTCAAACTTTTATAGGGAAAATAAATCCATTTCCGCAACAAATAACAGACGTCCGAAGTTCGGTTGACTCGGTTAAAATTCTCGCTGTTATGGTTGAGTTTCAAAAAGATACCGACAATAACACTGCGGGTGACGGAACTTTCAATTCGATTTATGAGAAAAGTTACGGCGATAAAATAATCGATCCTTTACCGCACGACGCTCAATATTTTTCAAATCATCTTGAGTTCGCTAAAAATTATTTTTCAAAAGTTTCAACTGGAAAAGCTAATGTCGTTTATCAGATTCTTCCTCAAATAATAACAGTTTCAAAAACGATGAGAAATTATTCTCCTGCAATTAATTCAACTGATTTTACAGCGATGGCTGCATTCTTAAAAGAAGTTTGGACATTAGTCGATGATCAAAATCCAAATTTTAACTTTTCAGATTTCAATCTCTTCTCAATTTTTCATGCAGGGGTTGGCCGAGATATTTCGCTCCCCGGCAGCCTTGGAAATGAAAAAGATTTACCTTCCGTCTATCTCGGACTTAATTCACTTCAAAAATATTTCGGCGCTTCCTTTGACGGCATTCAAGTCGGTAGTTCTAATTTTAAGATCACTAATTCAATGATCCTGCCGCAAGCGGAGAACAGAGAAATATCTTCTTTCGGGCAAACTGCATTATTCCAAGTTTCAATTAACGGATTGATCGCAGCGAACATCGCGAGCTTTTTAGGTTTGCCGGATTTATTCGATACAAACACAGGCTTAAGCGCGATCGGAAAATTTGGTTTGATGGATGGACAATCTATTTTTGCCAACCGTGGACTTTTTCCTCCGGAACCTTCTGCCTGGGAAAAGATTTTTCTTGGATGGGAAACACCAACAGAAATTCCAGTACAAGCTGGAAACTTTACGCATACAATTGCGCCAAGTTTAATCCCTTCGCATCAGATTTATAAAATCCCGATAAACGCAAGCGAGTATTATTTAGTTGAATACAGACAGAAAGATGTTAACCAAGACGGACTGAAAATTTCGCTTAAACAAAATGGGAATGATGTTACAAAAACATTTGCCATTAAAGATTACGATTACTTTGAAGCGATTCCTGAAACATTGATTGCCGGAGTAACGACGAGCGTTGATGAATATGATTATTCATTGCCCGGCAGCGGTTTGCTCATTTGGCACATTGATGAAAAAATCATAAATGAAAAGATTGCCGAGAATAAAATCAACAGCGATAAAACCCGCCGCGGTGTTGATGTTGAAGAAGCTGACGGCGTGCAGGATATTGGGGAACAATTCACTACAATTTTCGGCGATCAGGTTGTTGGCGAGGGATGGGAATTTGATCTTTGGTTCAAAACCAACACTTCAAAACTTTATCAGAATAAATTTTCGAGTGATACTCGTCCAAACACGAATGCGAACGACGGCGCAAACAGTCTAATTACTTTTCAAAATTTCTCTGATCTAACAAATTCCACACAAATGACTTTTGATGTTCAGTTTGGCGGAGATGTGGTAAAACCGATATTTAGAAAAAAACTCCCGAAAGTCGGTTCTAAAAACAAAGTTTTATCTGTATGGGTGGCGGGGGAACAAAAGTATTTTTTACTTTCAGATCAAAACTTATACTCTTATGACCAAGCCGGAAACTTATTTGATTCCACTATTAATTTTTCATCATATAAACCGGTTCTAATTCATGGAAATACCAACAAGATATATCTAGTTGGTATATATAATGACGGTAACTCTACATCTATAAATGTCTTAGCATATTTGGGAAATCAGCGGAAAATATTTTCAAAAAGTTATACTGATTCAATAACTACACCTCCTATTTCAACTTTAGGTGGTTTCAGAACTCCCTTTATTACTGTAAGCGAAATAAAATTTGGCGATTCAAAAGGTAAAATTGTCTCCGCAATGGTATATGAAGATTCCCTTTCAATTGAAGAAATTTATCAAGTTCCTTTTACAAATTTGCCAATTACAAAAATTGCCGGAGACTCCGGGAACACATTTATTTCGGGAAACGTCGTTAGTTCGTTGCCCACATTTAACTCATATGTAAATGACAATCAAATTGTGGATATTGCCCAAACAACCGATAGACATGTAAAAGAAATTTCAGTTTTACTTTCGAACAATAAATTTAGCGTAATGGATGCACACTTAAATCTCATATCGCAATTTTCGATTCCACAGTCACCAGAATCATTTTCCTTAGATAATATTTTCGGTGATGATGCCAATTATATTCTCTTCACAAATGGAAAAGAAATTGAAGGAAGGAATATTACCGGTGCTTATGCTGAAAATTTTCCGATTCGTGATCCCAAGGGTATGGGTTTTAGAGGTTTGCCTTTAACAACTAATGATGAACTTTTTGCCGGAACTATTGATGGCAGAATTTTTTCTATCAATAAAAAAAACGGAAAAGTTGTAGATGGCTTTCCAATTTCTTTTGGTGAACCGATTTCTGCGATGATGCTCACACGAGATAATAATCAATGTATAGTTGTTGGAGATAACTCATTCGCGGTTTATCAAGTTTCTGAATATAGTGCACTTGCTGTTTCATGGGGAGAAGAAAACGGTGATTGGGATAATAGTTCTTCTAACGGAGGTTGGGTTGTTGATGATCCTAATCCTGTATTCTTTCCCAAAACCAAAGCCTACAACTGGCCCAATCCCGTGTATGATGGACAAACGTTTATCCGTTATTATGTATCGGAAGATTCAAAGATCAATATTAAAATATTTGATTTAGCCGGTGACTTTGTTGCCGAATTAAACAACACAGCTATTGGCGGAATGGATAATGAAACAACCTGGAACGTTAACAACATCCAAAGCGGAGTTTATTTTGCCCGCATAGAAGCAACCGGAAACAGCGGCAAAACGGAATCAACCATTATTAAAATTGCAATTGTTAAATAGGACGCAGATTTGTTAAGATCGTTTATGATGTTTTAAGTTTTAAATCTTAACCGTTCATAATCAATCATAAAAAATCCGCGTCCCATTAGAAATTAAAATATGAAAAAAATTTTCCTTTTTCTGATCTTATTTATCGCCACTGCATTTCCGCAGTTTACTGAATTCCACCCGGAATTGAATTGGTATTCGCTCAAGGGAGAACATTGTGTAGTTCACTACCACGAAGGTGCCGAACGGACAGCGAGAGTGATTACAAAAATATTAGATGAAGTCTGGCAGCCGATAACTTCGCTTTATGAATATGAACCAGAGACCGTTCACTTTGTTATAAAAGATTTGGACGACTACTCAAACGGCGCAACCTATTTCTTCGATAACAAAATTGAAATTTGGGCAAGCGCGCTCGATTTTGATCTTCGCGGCGCGCACAATTGGCTGCGCAATGTTATCTCTCACGAGTTTACGCACATGGTGCAGATACAAGCCGCCATGAAAGCAACGAGGCGAGTCCCGGCAATTTATTTGCAGATGTTGAATTATGAAGACGAACGCCGCCCCGATATTCTCTACGGATTTCCAAATGTAATTGTTTCTTATCCACTTGCGGGAATTAATATGCCTGCCTGGTTCGCGGAAGGAACCGCGCAATACATGCGGAAGGAATTCAATTATGATAATTGGGATGCCCACCGTGACATGATCTTACGCAGCTATGCGCTTGATGGGAAAATGCTGACGTGGAATCAAATGGGAGTTTTTGAAAAGACGAGTTTGGGAAATGAATCGGTTTATAATTCCGGTTTTGCGTTAACGCGTTATCTTTCGCAAAAATATGGCGAAGCAAAACTTCGTGAAGTTACTAAAGCGCTTGGTAAGCTTAAGAATTTTACCATTGATGCCGCCTTTCAAGATGTACTCGGTAAAGATGGTGATGAAATTTATAATGAATGGATAACTTTTGTTACCAGCGAATATAAAGATCGGACTAAAAAGATTTCTGAAAATCTTGTCACCGGTTCGCTTATCGATTCACTTGGTTTTGGAAATTTTTATGCTACCTTTTCAAGTGATGGAAAGAAGATCTATTACATTTCAAATCAGTCATCCGATTATTTCAGCCCTTCATCAATTTATGAGTACAATACAGAAACGAAAGAGAAGAAAGAAATTACTTCGGGAATTCGTTCAACGTTTAATTTTATTCCGGGAACAAACAAAATAATTTATGCGAAACTTTCAGAAGATAATCCGAATTGGTACAACGTTCATGATCTTTATATTTATGATGTTGCTGCTGAAGATGAAAAACGATTAACAAATAACTTACGCGCTAACCAACCGGCGGTTTCAAACGACG
This sequence comes from Ignavibacteriaceae bacterium, assembly GCA_041671545.1. GTDB lineage: Bacteria > Bacteroidota > Ignavibacteria > Ignavibacteriales > Ignavibacteriaceae > UBA1563. The sequence goes on along the minus strand of JBAZBI010000004.1, from coordinate 59,137 downwards.
GGAAGAGCATTGTCTTTCTTTTCCAAAAAGATGGTACTGCTAATCTTGGTATGGTTGATATTGACGGAAAGAATTTTCATCAACTTACTTTCTTTCAAAACGGCGAACAAGTTTACAACCCGAAATTCTCTAACGATAATTCCTTCGTCGTGTTTGATTATTCATACGCCAACGGACGCGACATTGCCAAAGTAAATACAGACGGCAGCAAGTTTTCTTTTCTGTTACAAACGGAAAACGACGAACGGAATCCCGTGTTTGATAAAGAGAATAATTTAATTTACGCTTCTGATAAGACCGGCATTTATAATCTTTATACGTTGAACACAACCACGAATGAAACGAAACAACTTACCAACGTTCTTGGTGGCGCCTTCATGCCTTCGTTGGATGAAAAGGGAAACATTGCTTACAGCGGTTATACTTCAAGCGGGTACAAAATATTTTTGCTAAAGAAAGATGATCAGAAAAATATTTTGGCTGAACAATCTTATGTAAGAAAGAATAATCCACCGATTGGAGAAGATAAACCGAATGGAGATATTTCTCAATTTGACTTGAACAAGCTTACACATTATACTGACACTGAAACGCCTGTTTACAAACCCGAAAAATATTCCGGTGCATTCTCGAAGTTGACGTTCTTTCCTTTTCTTCGTTACGATAATTACAACACTTCAAATAAGTTTTTGGAAAAACTTAAACCGGGTGTGTACGTTACTTCAAGTGATATGCTGAATCGTTATTCTCTTTTTGCCGGCGCTTCAATCAATTCACGTTTAGAGCGCGATCTCTTTATGACCTTTGAATACCGCAACAAACTGCCGATCATTTCTGCGCTTGGTTTGAAACCGGAAATGTCACTTGAGATTTTTAACATTAGCCGTAAAGCAGATGTTGATATACCGATCGAAGAGCTTCCAATAATAAAAACAGATGTAACATACAGTTTATTTGAAGTTGATGTTGCGGCAAAGCATAGAATCTTTTCTCGCGCGCATCAATTGGAATTGCGTTTTGCATACAGCCGTTATACTGCGACTATCGGAAGTTTTATTTTCCCGGGAACTTCGGATTTATATCCAACTAATTACGATACTTATCTTATCGGAAGTAACTTCCAATTAAAATATAATTTTGATGCGAAGAAGGTTTATATTGATAACGACATCAATCCTGTTGGCTCTGATGTTGAGTTCAGATACAATTATGAAATGAACCGCTTCAATCCAGACGGTACTTATCAAAATGAGGGAGGAGTATTAGTTCCAACATACAGAAAATTTGATTATCATAAACTTGAGTTGGTAACCAACGGACATGTTCAGTTATTTAAGGGTCATACACTTTCACTTAAAGTGAGAGCTGGTTCCATTCTTGGTCCAAGTGTACCCGACTTCTTCGATTTTTATCTCGGCGGTCTAATTGGGATGAAAGCCTATCCATTCTATGCAATAAGCGGAAATGAAATTTTATGGATCAATCTTGCGTACCGTTTTCCATTGTGGCGAAATATTGATAGCCGAATCGGTTATCTCTACGTTGATAAAATGTTCGTATCGGTTTATGGCGATATTGGAAATGCATGGACAGGGAACAAGATTCCCGCTGGAAAAACATTTAAGAAAGGTGCTGGCGCTGAACTCCGCATAGCGCTGAATTCTTTTTATTTATTTCCCACGAGTATATTCTTTAACGCTAATTACGGATTTGATAAATTTACAAAAGATGTTCGGGATGAAACCGTTAAGTATGGTGGCGAGTGGAGATTCTACGGCGGTATTCTTTTCGGATTTGATTTTTAGTCAGTAGTCAGTAGTCAGTAGGAAAATAGTTTAGCAAAATATCAATATTTTTTATTCTTACTTCTGTATTCTTAATTCCAAAAGATAGACATGTGAAATGAAAAAACTCTCTTTAATAATGGTCAGTATATTTTTAGTTGTAAGTTCTACTTCTTTCGCACAACTAAAGTCGAGTGAACGAATGAACCTTTCAGGCAATCTTCATGCAGATTCCAAGATGCTTTTTGATTATTCAGCCGCAAAGACAAATACCATCGCATTCGATTCACCTGATAAAAAATCACCGTTGATAGCGGGACTTTTATCGGCAGTTCTTCCCGGAGCGGGAGAATTCTATACGGAAAGTTATTGGAAAGCCGCAATCTTTGCCGCGGTGGAGGTAGGAGTTATTTCCGTAGCCTTAGCTTACAACAAAAAAGGGGATAACCAAACTTCAACATTTCAACAATATGCTGATGGGCATTGGTCGATAAAACGGTATGCGGAATGGACTATCAACAACGTTTCAAATATAAATAAAGATGTAGTCGTAACTGATTATTATGTCATGAACAGTGATGGTTCTGTTAATCATTCGGAGTTAAACAGACTTGAACGTGCTCTTGGTTCCGGTTATTCGCACGCATTGCCGCAGCACGGTGATCAGCAATATTATGAATTGATAGGGAAGTATCCACAATACAGCCACGGATGGGATGATGCAAACCAGGGTGATACCGATTTCCATATTCTCTCACCGAACTTTCTTGATTACTCAAAGATGCGCGGTAAAGCAAATGATTACTACAACATTTCCGACAAAGCTGTGATCGGAATATATATTAATCATTTACTTTCCGGTCTGGATGCGGTCTGGTCGGCAATATCTTTTAATAAAGATTTAGCGGTAAATGTTCGCATTAACCCAATCCAATCTGGCGCGAATGTAACTTTATATCCTGTGTTGAATGTGAGATATGGGTTTTAATGGTTAGTTGTCAGTAGTTTTGTAACTAATCTATCTCACAAATACTGCCACTGCTTACTGCCGACTGCTGATTGCCAACTGCCAACTGCAATTGCCGACTGATCACTGCCATCTGTCCACTCCCGCTACTTCTGCCTTTGCATTTTACCATTTTATTTTTAATTTCCTCTAAGAGATTTTAACCATTAACTAAATAGGGTTACGTTATGGAAATAAACGAGGCTGAACTTGAAAAAGAGATTGAGAATGATCTTCGCACTAATCCCAAATATCAAGCATACTTTGAGCAATACGAAAAATCGAGTATTGATCGGTTTATAGAATATTACAAGAGGGAGAAAGCATCATGGTTTAAATATGGCGAGCTTTATCTAAAAATTGAACGCGATAGGGTGCTGAAATACATTGATATTGCAGAGAAAAAACTTTGGGAAATTCAACAGGTTAAGTTATTCGATCTGCAATGTTTATGGCGCGCTGAACAAATTGACATACCCGAAATTAATACTAGTTACGATTTTGATTATTGGGAAAAAGCAATTGAAAATTGTCCCTTCATCCCTCCGATTACCCAAGAAGAATTTGATCTTTACAGAGAGTATATCCTTACCGAAAATGCCGATCTAAGTGTTGTTCCATATCAGTTTACTTTTTTTGACTGGCAGAATTATGATAAATATAAAAGGGCTGTTGAAGATGATGACGATGACGGCGAAATGCCCGAATGGTATCTCTTTTATAATAACAGACGCGGTGGAAATCCTTACCTGCACCTTCCGAATATTAGGCATGAGAAAGAATATTATTATCGCACATTGAATCATCTTTACAAAGAAGCGACTACCGAGCCGCAACAACCTACTACCGAAATAGACACCCGCCCTTCTTTCGATTATTATAATGAAGAAATTCTCCTTGATTTTGTAACCAGGTTTGAAGCTGCGAAAATAATTGAATATGCTAAATGCATGCATTTTTCCGGTGAAGATGAGGATGATGAAGAATTGAATGATGCTTTGGAAACATTGAAATATGCAGAAGAAAAAATTCAACTTGATTCTTCAAATGATGAATGGAGAAGAGCCATAATTACTACAGCTAACCTTTATCTTAAAAGGAAAGTTTATCTTGCTCTTGAACTTGCTTATAAAAATTATCTACGCAGACTAAAAGATGGGCTTGCCTTTGAAATCCATGAGAGTGATAAAAATATTAAATGGACTCGAAGAATGATAGACATTGTTCAGAAAGAAATTCTCACCGGCAGGAAACTTAACAACGAACCTGAGGATTTTAACTTTTAAGCAGTTATGAGTAATCAACTTTCAAACACACTGCATCGAACTGCAAACTTACTTCTAGTTTATGTGAGACACATAACTACACTCATTATTTTACCGGGAGGTTATTAATGTTCGAAAAAGAAAAAGCTATGGCGGATGAAATTGAAATTGAACTCCGCACGAATCCGAAGTATAAATCTTTCTTTGAACAGTACAGCAAATGTAGTATTGATTTTTTCATTGGTACTTACAAACACATGAAAGCCGGTTGGGTAACTCGCGGTGAAAGGTACCTTCAGTACGAACGAGATAGAATCCTGAAATTCAATGAAATTGCAGAGCATAAACTTTGGGAAATTCAACATGTAAAATTATTTAATCTTCAATGTTTATGGCGTGCAGAACAGATCACTATTCCTGAAATAAAAATAAGTTGTGACTTTGAATATTGGGATAATTTGATTGAGAATTGCCCCTTTCTTCCACCAATCTCTGAAGATGAATTTAACCTGTACCGTGAATATTTACTTACCGAAGACGCGGACTTGAGTTTGGAACCTTGCAACGGATTGATTCGTTCATGGCAGAACTATGATGAAATAAAAGATTCTTACGAAAACCATGATGCTTCCAGAATTAACTTCCCCAGTTGGTATTTGTTTTACTATAAACATCTTGGTCGTAATCCATATTCATTCCTTCCGAATATTAGAGGGGACAAGGAGGAGTTTTATAAGAATCTCTACTACGACCAACCGAAGGAGAAGGTAGTAAGCTGTCAACCGCAAATTCAGAGAGATGAACGTCCTATTTTTTCATATTACGGACTTAAAAATCTCGAGGATTTTATGAACAAATTTGAAAAACAGAAGGTAATTCAATACGCTATAGCAATTGAAGATAACCTTAAACTCAAAAGTGATTGGGAATTAGATGAAGCTTTAGAAATATTAAAACATGCAGGCGAGAAAGTGGCTGTTGCATCATTTGACGACGATTGGAGAACCGCAATCATCAAAACTGCTAATAGTTATATTAAAAAGAAAGTTCATACTGCGCTTGAACACGTCTATAAAAACTATCTCCATCGGTTAAAACTCGGTATCGCCTTCAAGTTTCATCAGTCTGAATCCAATATTGACTTTGCCAAAGAAGAGTCCGGGTTCTATCAGGAATGCATACTTACCGGAAGAAAACTTAATAACGAGCCGGAGGATTTTAACTTTTAGTTAATGGTTTGTTATTGGTTGTTAGCAGCCTTAATAGTAACCCCCTTTCCTTTATATTGCCAACTGCCAACTGCCGACTGATCACTCCCATTACTTCTCCCTTTGCATTTTACCATTTTATTTTTATTTTCAATTAAGAGATTTTAACCATTAACTAATTAGGGTTACGTTATGGAAATAAACGAGGCTGAACTTGAAAAAGAGATTGAGAATGATCTTCGTACTAATCCAAAGTACACATCTTTTTTCAATCAGTATAGTAAAAGCAGTGTTGATCTGTTTATCAATGACTATAAAAAGAAAAAAGTAAGGTGGTTAACTTACGGTGAAAGGTATATGCGGGATGAACAGCATAGAATTCTACGGTACAATTCAATTGCCGAACAAAAACTGTGGGAGATACAACAAGTAAAGCTATTCAACACTCAATGTTTATGGCGCTCAGAACAAATAAAGATTCCCCAAATAGAAATTGCTATGGATTTTGTCTATTGGGAAAAAGCTATCGAAAATTGTCCTTTCCTCTCTCCCATTTCTGAAGAAGAATATAATTTGTATCGAGAATATATGCTTACAGATGAAGCCGATACGGATCCCGACCCTTATCGATGGTCAATTCATTCATGGCAGAATTATGGCGAAATCCATGACTCTTTTATTGATGAGGATGATGACGACTCAACTCTTGATGTGCCCGAATGGTATTTGTTTTACTTCAACAGAACCGGATATAATCCATGCTCAATTTTAGAGGATATAAGAGGGCAAAAGGAAGACTTCTATCGCACCTTATATTTTAACCGCCCGGAAGTGATTGAACAGAGAAATAAACCGCAACCTGAATATGATAAACGTCCCTATTTTCATTATTATACCGATGAAGCTCAACTTAATTTTATTGAGCAATTTGAAGAACGTAAAGTTATAGAGTACGCAAAAGCCTTGAAGTATTACCTTGATTTGGATAATGATGATGAGCTTGAAGCCGCTTTAGACACTCTGAAAAAAGCTGACGAGCGTATTGAGATTATTTCTCCTAATGATGATTGGAGAACCGCGGTTATCAGAACGGCAAACCAGTACGTTAAAAGAAAGATCTACGCTGCGCTTGAACACACTTATAAAAGTTATCTCCGCAGGTTGAATCTCGGTATTGCGTTTGAATTCCACAATTCAACCGATGCTATTGAGTCTAAAAAGGAATTAGCGGCTTTCTATAAAAAAACTATCCTCGAAGGGCGTAAACTTAACAACGAACCTGAGGATTTTAACTTTTAGTTGTTGCAGGTTGTTGATGATTGGTTGCATTGACTATATTAAATGAAAAGATTATGTTTGTTTAAAGATAAAAGACATCTTCAAATAAATTAATTGGAATAATTATTATGAAAAATATATTTACGGCAATCATACATAAAGAAAATGAACTTTATGTAGCTGAGTGTCCGGAAATTGGAACAGTTAGTCAGGGTAGTTCTTTAGACGAATCGCTTGCTAATCTTAAAGAGGCAACCGAACTCTATCTTGAAGAATTTCCGATGATGACAGCTATCGGCAAGCCGATAATGACAACATTTGAAGCTGTTTATGCCTAATGCTTTTAATTTATCTGGGTAGCAAGTAATTGCAGTGTTGGAAAAAATGAAGTTTGTTGTTGTACGGCAAAAAGGAAGTCACATCATTCTAAAAAAGCAAACTAATTCTGGAACAATTGGATGTGTTATGCCTAACCATTCTCATTTAGCTTTTGGTACTTTGAAAGGAGTACTTAAGCAAGCAAATATTTCTTTACAAGAATTTGAAAAGTATTTATAAATCGATTCGAGGATCGGAAGGTTAAAGAATATGCGAAGGTTATGGAAGATCGTATGATGTTGAAAGTTGTAATTGGTTGGCTGCTCTGACATTATTTATTGAAAAATTAGTTAGCTTAATTTCAAAACAAAGTATACAAAATGAAATACGAACTTTTTACCAAAATAGCCTTGAAGGAAGACTTAGAAAAATACGGTCTTAAAAAGGGAGATATTGCCGTTATTATAGAAGAACATCCTGAAATAAATGGACAAGTGGGTTTTACACTCGAAGTATTTAACGCCCTTGGAGACACTATTGCAATCCCCACGGTAACCGAATCACAAATTGAGTTGTTACGGGATAACGAAATTTTTAATATCCGGTCTTTGAATATCAGTAAGGTCGCCGAGCCACCGGAGAATTATTTATAGAACTATGTTGTACTGCGTTGTAATGCATTGTACTGCGTTGTACTGGAAGCGTAATAAATAACTAACCGGAGGATTTTAACTTTTAGTGGTGGCGGATAGTTTGTGGTGGGTGGCATTGACGGTATTAAACGAATTGATCTACACTGAACAATATTTTTTACAATTTACTTGACATTTCCATCGGGATGATTTATTTTTACAATGTAGTAAAACACTACATCTAATTGATTGACATAGAAGAAAAATTTAATAAGAGGAATTAAGTTGCTTACTCTAAAAACAACAATGGAGGCTTAGATCACCATGAATCCGATAACTAACCTTTACACTATTACGCTGTAAGTCTTGGGGGCAATGTACTAACTACTCTCTGATATTTCCCCGTTAATTAATTAACATTGTCCAATGTCCGTTGTTTTCTAGTGCCTTTTTATACAGGCGCTGTACCGTTGAGCAAGCCGCACTAAAAGTTTGCAGAAGAACTGCAAGATTGTACGAAAGATATTTTTTTATTTATTCACATGAGGAGCTAATCATGAATAAACGATCATTTCTTTTAACGTGCTTGGTGCTTATTTGCTTTACCCAGATTGGGCAAGGACAAATTAGATGGGATGGGGGAGCAGGTACATCAAACTGGACTGATGTTCTTAACTGGAGTGGTGATGCACTCCCAACCGCTTCGGATGATGTTATTTTGGACAACATAAATATTGCAGGAAGTTATACTGTAACTCTTGCTGCTGTTTCAGCTCAAACGGTCAGATCTATTCAAATAGGCTATTCGGGGAATGTGAATACAATTACACTAATCATTTCGGGATCAACCAATAATGTTTTAACTGTTTCAGGCGGTGGTTCAACTGCATTGTATATACATGATGGTGGGATCATAGAAAATCAATCTAGTGGTACAACAAGAGGAATACTTTTAAACAATAATAGCGATGTATTCAAGATGTCTGGAATGGGTAAGTATATTCACAATAGTAGCATCAGTATACCACAGAGAACTGGGATCAGCACAACTTCTTCCAACTACGATTTCGCTACTACCTCTGCTTTTGAGAACCTCTATGGCACTGCCACTTCGTTTGATGCTACGCCAACATATGGTAAGTATATTATTAACCATATAGGTACAAATACTGTAAACAAAAGTTTAACAATTAATGGTGACTTAGAAATCACCAGTGGAACTTTTAATGTTACCACAAACGGTACTTATTCATTATCAGTTGGAGGAAATGTTTCGATTAGTAATGCCGCCTTTTTACAAGGCACTAGTACAACTGGAACGGCTACAATAAATATTATCGGCAATATTACAGGTGCTGGTACACTTAAAGGGAATAGTAGCGGTGGTACTGCGAATTTTACCATTGGAGGGGATATCACTTCATTAGTTAGTCTTAGCACGGGGACAAATAGCTTAACTTTTTCTGGTGGTGCCGCTCCTGTTAGTTTTACACCAGCAAATAGTTCTACACCAACAGTACAGTCAATCACAATTTCCAACGGAAAGACAGTTACTTTAGGTGCAAATATTTCTGTTAATACGGGCTCATCATTCACTGTTGATGGAACACTTGAATGTGGAACAAATACAATCGCTGGCGGTGGTTCATTTGTTCTTGGTAATACCGCGACTTTAAAGTGTGGGCATGCTAATGGCATCTTTGGGAATATTGCAACTATTGGTGCAAATACATTCCCTGCAAGTGCTACCTATATTTTCAATGGTTCAGTTGCACAATCTGTAAGCAACCTTTTCCCTGATAATCTTACCGGTACATTAACTATTGACAACGCTCAAGGTGTATCGATGAATGTTGATCGTACAATCTCTACCGGCATATTAAATTTGCAGAATGGTGTCCTCAAGACTCGTGCTGATGCATCAACTATTCATAATTTTACTACCGGGTCGGGTGCAACAATTAATGTTTTAAGTGCAACCAGCTATGTTGATGGTCCACTGATTATGACTCTTACTTCAGGTAATGCAAGTCTTTTCCCTATTGGCAGTGGAACGGCTTATAGACCATTGACCATGAATTTTTCAGTAGGGCAAAACGTTACAGCGGAAATGTTTAATACTGCCCCATCAGGATCATTCAGTGGAATTGGAGTTGATAAAATTTCAACCGTTCGATATTACTCAGTTACAAACTCCACAAATTCAAATGTTACAGTTACTATTCCATGGAGTACGGACGACGGAGTATCTGATCTATCATATATTACAGCGGTCTACGGAGTCAACAGTGCAATATGGGCTGCAAATAGTAGGTCGGGAAGTACGACTGGGAATGCTACTTCCGGAACTGTTACTGGTACTTTTAATAATATTATTGGTGCCGATTTTACTCTTGGTAATATAACAGGTGGGTCTAACCCTCTCCCCGTCGAACTTACCTCCTTCACTGCATCAGTACATGGTAATGTTGTTACTCTGGCGTGGAAGACAGCAACTGAGGTTGATAACTATGGCTTTGAAATAGAGAGAACCTCCCTTAGTCTCCCCTTTGATAAAGGGGGGAAACAGGGGGGTTCTACTGTAGTTGGTTTTGTAAGCGGCGCGGGGAATAGTAATTCTCCACAACAATATAGCTTTGTAGATAAGTCATTACCAGCAGGCAATTATCTCTATCGGTTAAAGCAAATAGATAACGGTGGGAAATACTCGTATAGTGAAGTAGTGAAAGTTGAAGTCGGTACTCCAACTACATACCGGTTAGCCCAGAACTATCCGAATCCCTTTAATCCTACAACAACTATTGAATACGCTATTGTGACCAATCAATTGGTTAGTCTTAAGGTGTTTAACATGCTTGGGAAGGAAGTTGCTGTACTTGTTAATGAGAAGAAAGAGCTGGGAGTCTATACTGTAGATTATAACGCTTCACACCTGGCAAATGGAGTATATTTGTACAGGCTACAAGCTGGTGATGTAATACTGGTGAAGAAGATGGTAGTACTTAAGTAAGTCTGAACCCCACCCCGGCCCTCCCCTTTAATTAAAGGGGAGGGAGATAGTATTTGGGTTTGATAACGTATAATAGAGGTGAATTATAATGGAAAGATGAGAAAGTCCCGGGCATTTATTTACAACTTTAAAAACATCCTTTCCCTCCCCTTTACAAAAGGGGAGGGTAGGGAGGGGTTCGACGCTTTATGACTTTGCACTACAACAGAAAAAGTGAAAAACCCAAGCGAAGATTGCTTCGTAATAATCCTACTTATCTGGAAAATATGCTATGGCAGCATCTTAGACGAAAGCAACTAGGAGTTAGAATACTTCGTCAATACTCCATTGATAAGTTTGTTATTGATTTCTACTCGCCCGAGATTAAGTTGGCTATTGAACTTGATGGAGGCGTGCATACCAAAGCGGAGAATAGGGAGTATGATATAAAAAGACAGAAATATATAGAGAAATTCGGCATTACATTTTGTAGAATAACAAATGAAGAATACGAAGGGAACCCGGAGAAGGCGTTGAAGAAGATTGAAGCAGCAGTAAAAGCGCTATCAACAAGCAAACATGAACCCCTCCCCAGCCCTCCCCTTTAAGAAAGAGGAGGGAGATAGGGTGGGGTTTGTTAATGCATGATGATAAAAAGTATTTATAACAGTACTGTCATAAAATGTAGGCAAGTAAAAAATATTTATGATAGCGCTGTTAAAAAATGCGAATAAGTATAAAATGTTTTTATATGTTATGTATCAATACGCATAGTGTTAAAAACATATTATGATGGCAATACAAGTAAACACATTGTAGAAAAAAGATTTTATGATGCCCTTGTAATTAAATACAGTATCTAAAAAATACGTTTTTGTGGTATTGTAGAATATAACATAGCATAGAAAATTATTTTTTACTGTAATGTATGGTATAACAATGGTTCTAAAAATAGTTTGTATAACATTGTATAAAAATGATAACTACTAATAAATATATTTCATATAAACAAAGTAAGGAGTGCTTATGTTCAGAGGTCATTTAGCTAACCCATTTGATAGTTTACGCTTTAGCCATGCAAATTTTAATACCTTTGCAGAACGGCATATTGCGTTACTTGCATCATTTAACGGCTCTGCGGAATTACTTACCGCTACTACACCTATATTGGAGAGCTATAAATTATTGTTAACGGATATGTCAAGCCATGAAGGGAGGAAACAAGCAAAGACAGTATCGGTAAACGAGTTAGTGAAGGAGATAAAAAATTATATCTCGCGTAAAGGAGGTGTAATAGCAGATGCTTTTCCGGCAACATCGCCAACATATCAAGAGTTTTATCCTCATGGTAGAGCGGAATATACCTTAGCGCCAAAGAAGAATATCCAAGTATTGGTAGAAAGATTTAGAGACGCATGTCTTAACCATCAAGCGGAATTGGGAACAGAGATTGGAACAAAAATGACTAGCTATGCCCAACGTTTAGCGGATACCCGCAAACTTCAGATAGATAATGTTGGAAATGTAAAAGATAAAAGCAGTGTACTTGACAGCGTTCGTAAACAATTGGCAAAGCAGATGTACGTTAATCTACTTACCTTAACATTAAAGAACATAGACAATACCGAATATGTACGTAATTATTATGATACATCTATGTTAAAACATGCTAATAAGAAGAATGGTATTGAAGTAGAGCCTCCACAACCGCCACAAGCATAAGGTTACAGAGCCTTGCTACGGCAAGGCTCTTCCATTAATAGCCTATAACCTAACAGTCAACAGCTTAATAACCTTCAACCTATCCCTCTCCATTAACAATTTAATAACAAATAAATCTTTGCAGAATAAAATTTTCTTATTATGTTTCAACCCCAATTTTATTTGGGATTCGATTCCGCTCTTGTTTTGGAAATAATTGTCTTGTTTCGTATAAACTATATGAGGATTATTGTGAAAAAACACTTACTTCTTTTTACGCTTATTTTATTTATGGGGTTTACTCAGGTGGGTTGGGGACAAACGACAATTCATTCAAACGATTGCTCTACAGCAACAACTAATTGGACTTTTACTAACAACGGTGGTGTAGTAATACAACAATCTGGTTATTGGTTGGTTGACTTTGCAACCGATGTAATTGTTTCAGAAACCTTTAATGTTTCTTCTTATACTAATCTCACCCTTACATTTCAAGTTGCTACATATGGATCTGGCACAAATCATTCGTGTTTAGTTGAATATTCGACAGATGCTGGTTCTACTTGGTCAGCTACTACATTTACATCTGCTACTCCGACATCTAGTACTTATATTTCAGCTGGAACATGGAATATGGGTACAATAAGTACAACTCAATTAAAATTAAGGTGGACATCTCCGAGTGGCGGTAGTAAAGGAGTAAGAATCGATAATATTTCATTTCAAGGAACTCTGGTTTCTAGTAATTCTACCGCTTCTGATATCGTTGTATATTCGGGGTATACTTATCCAACAAATATTGATTACAAAAGTTATCAATCTACAAATATTATTGCTGATGCAAACGATATGGAAGTTGCTAAATTCACTATCCGTGATGGTGGTGCGACAACTGATGTTGATGTTTTAGGCACTACTTTAACCTCTATCCAATTTGCAGTTACCAACTCTTCCAATATTAGAAGAATAGCATTGTATGATGGTGTTACTGAAGTTGGAACTGAAGTGGCAGGTGCATCAACTGTTACATTTTCAGGCTTCAACTTGTTAGCGACGGATGGTAGTACAAAGGACTTCAGTATTAGGGTAAGTTTTAATTCGACAGTTACAGATAACCAAAACATTCAATTCACAATAAGTTCGGCTACTGCTGATATTGCTGGTTCAACATTTGCCAGTGCTAATGCTGGTGCTGCAACAACAGATAATACGGGAAATAATAATAAAATTGTGGTAACAGCAACACAACTAGTGTATACACCGAGTAAACCGCCAACGAGTGTATTTGTGGATGCTGGTTTTAATGTCGAAGTGAAAGCCAAAGATGCAAATAGTAATACTGATTTGGACGCTACTAATTCTGTTACTTTAACACGAAGCACAGGTACGGGAGTATTATCTTCTACCACAGGACTTACACAATCATTATCCGCTGGCGTGTATTCATGGACTGATGTAGCTTATAATACCGTAGAATCTTTTGCAATTACAGCTACGGCATCTGGTTTAACAGATGCAGTTTCGAGCAGCATAACTTGTCAAAGTGTTCCTGTTGCAACGCATGTTGTTATTGCAGAAATTTATGCCGGTGGTGGAAATTCAGGGGCTCCTTATACAAATGATTATATTGTATTATATAATCCCACTGGATCTGCTGTTGATCTTTCCACTTGGTCAGTTCAATATACATCTGCAACTGGAACATTTTCTACATCAGCTACTAATTACTCAAACTTGTCAGGTTCTATATCAGCAAACGGATACTATTTAATTCAAGCAGCAGCTGGTTCAACTCCGAGTGCTGATTTACCTGTCACACCAAATGTAACATGTTCCATCGCAATGGGTGCAACTGCTGGTAAAGTTGCATTAGTTAATGATCAAAATGCGATTTCAAATGAATCTGATCTAAACGTTATTGATTTCGTTGGATATGGAAGTACTGCAAATGAATTTGAAGGGACTGCCTCTACAAGTGCACCAAGTAACACTTCAAGTGTAAGAAGAAAGAGTAACACGGGTACCAACACTTATGGTAGTGGAAACGGTTGTGACAGTGATGACAACGCTTTTGATTTTTATGTTGAAACTGATTTGATAACAAACGCTCCTCTTCCCGTTGAGCTGACCTCATTTTCTGCATCCGCACAAAACAAAACTGTTAACCTCACATGGAAAACAGCAACAGAAGTAAACAACTTCGGCTTCGAGGTTGAGAGAGTAAAAGACTTTGGTGATAAGGTAAGTATGGTTTCTGTTTGGCAGAAAGTTGGTTTTGTTTATGGTGCAGGCAACAGCAACTCACCTAAAGAGTACAGCTTTACGGATAAGTCCGCAGTATCAGGCAAATACCTCTACCGCCTAAAACAATTAGACAACGACGGACAATACACCTACAGCAAAGAAGTCCAAGTTGACCTTGGTACACCAACAGCATTTGCGTTAGAGCAGAACTATCCAAATCCGTTTAACCCGTCAACGAGTATTCAGTATTCAGTTGTCGGTAGTCAGTATGTTAGTCTAAAAGTATTTAATGTTCTCGGTAAAGAAGTTGCAGTACTTGTTAATGAGAAACAAGAACCCGGTACTTATACGGTAGAATTTTCAACTGCTAACTTGGCAAGCGGTACGTATATTTACCGTATGCAAGCGGGAGAGTTTGTACAAACCAAGAAAATGGTTATCCTAAAATAATACGTTCGAACCCCACCCCGTCCCTCCCCTTTGTTAAGGGGGAGGGTGAAGGAGGGGTTTCATTTCACATAAAACAAATCTGATAGCACTAATCTTAGACTCCTAAGAAACCAATACAGATACGAAAGAAAGACAAACCATCATGCGGTTAATGTTTATCATGGCATTGATGGGGGTGCGGTTATTAGGGCAAACACCAATTGCAACATATTATAACGGAATAAATACATCAAGTGCTTTGTTTGTTACCGATCTGGAAAGCAGAATCCGTTCACCTTATACCAAAATATCATACGATCAATTTGACGAGACGAATGTTACTAACTTTGAAGCGCAGCCCGACGGAAGCGGTGGCTTTAACGTAACCTGTGTTTATACCGGTTACCAATACAACTATACCGGAACATTCGCATGGGGAGTGATGAGTCGAGAGCACACCTGGTGCCACAGCTGGATGCCGACGTACACTTCAACAAGCGGTGAAGAATATTCCGATCAACATCATCTTTTTCCAACACACCAAAATAATGCTAACGGAAGAAGAAGCAATCATCCGCTTGGTGTGGTTACAACAATTACTTATCAGTATCTTGATGGAAAACTCGGAACTAACACACTCGGTCAAACGGTTTACGAACCGAGAGATCAGCAAAAAGGTGATGCGGCAAGAGCATTGTTATACATGGCTTTGCGTTATGATGATGTTAATGGATACAACTGGGATTTTAATTGGCTTAACACAGTCCGGCTTCCATCGTTAAGTGAAGCGCCGCAGGACCTCGATCTGCTTCTTCAATGGCATCAGAATGATCCACCGGACGCATGGGAGATTGCAAGGAATGATTATATAGAATCGATCCAAGGGAATAGAAATCCTTTAGTAGATCATCCGGAATATGTTAACTACATCAATTTTGGTGATATGAGTTATGCCGGTGTTGTTAGTCTTGCGGTTGAACCTACGAACTATGTTACCAATTTTTCAACAAGCAACGTTACGGGTAACGCAATGCAGCTAGATTGGACAGATGCAGCGGCAGGTTCTCAAACGCCTAGCGGTTATCTTATTATAGCAAGCACCGGCGCCTCTATTACAGCTCCCACCGATGGTGTGGTTTACACAAATGATCTCGATCTCTCCGATGGAATAGGCAAAGTTAATATCGATTATGCTGCTTCGAATAGTTATACGTTTACAAATTTATCTGCAAGTACATCTTATTATTATAAAATATTCTCAAACAATGGTTCCGGAAGTTCAATCAACTATAAGACAGATGGTACAATTCCAACCGCTAACAATACAACTTCCGCAACCTCAGGCACGAGTACTCTTTCCGCAGGAGATATTCTCATAATCGGTTTTAATATGGATGACCCCGACGAGTTCGCTTTTGTCCCTTTAGTCGATTTAGCAGGCGGAGTAGTTATTAATTTTACTGATAACGGTTGGCTAAGTACAGGAAGTTTAAGAACCGGCGAAGGAACAATCATCTGGACGGCTCCCAGCGGTGGTGTAACACACGGAACTATTGTAGATGTTACGACTACAACCGCAAGTATAGGAACAGTTTCTTCGAGTGGCTTTGCATTAGCAGTGGGTGGTGATCAGATACTTGCTTATACAGGGAGCGCTTCTTCACCTAATTTCTTGTATGCTATAAATGATGATAGTACTGCATGGCAACCAACCGCCTACTCCAGTAATTCATCTGCTTTACCAACGGGATTAACGGAAGGTATCTCAGCCGTTGCACTAAACGAGATAGACAATGCAATTTATTCCGGTACAATCAGTGGAGACCATGCACAATTACGGTTAGATGTTGGAACGAATTCCAATTGGTCAGGGTCGGATGCAATAAGGCAAACTATGCCTTCGGGGCAATGGGCATTACCTGTAGAACTTGAAAGTTTCAGTGGTGAATATAAAAATGCGGGTGTCCGACTTGTTTGGAGAACAGCAACTGAGATAAATAACTATGGCTTTGAAATTGAGAAAACCTCACCCCATTCCTCTCCGTACCAAGGAGAGGGTGTCCCAACTGACCGGGATTGGAGAGGTTGGATTACAATTGGTTTTGTAAGTGGCTCAGGGAATAGTAACTCTCCCATAGATTATTCTTTCACAGATAAGTCGGGAACAGAAGGAAACTTCCTTTACCGTTTAAAGCAGATCGATAATGATGGAAAGTTTAAATATAGTCATGAGATAGAAATTGATCTAAGTAAACCATCCGGATATTTGTTGGAACAGAATTATCCCAATCCGTTTAACCCTGCTACGACTATTCAATTTTCGTTACCTGATGCTGCTAAAGTCTCAATAAAGTTATATGATGTACTCGGGCGGGAATTAACTTCTCTACTTGAGGGGAATTATTCGGCAGGCGTGCACCGTTTTGTATTTGATGCATCAAAGTTTGCTAGTGGAATGTATGCATATCAAATCAGTGCAGTCACTGATAACAACATAGTGTTTAGAGCCAATAGAATCTTGACATTGTTAAAATAACTTAACTCAACACCTTCCTATAACTCCAAAAGCGGTGTAACTAACCGGTACAAGCCAGAACCAAATTGCAGAGTTGAATGATTGAATGTTTGTTTGGTTGAATGAGAAGCATTCATCCATTCATCTTCATTCAATTTTAGCGCGGCAAAGCCACCAACTAAAACTTTTCCAATCGTCAATCTCGATATTAGTACAAATCTCTACTAATTTTCCCTTTGCGTTCATTGCGTCTTCTTTGCGAACGTTGCGAGAAACCAATTCTCTTTTTTTGTCGCAAAGCACGCCACAAACCGCAACGATTGCCACGAATTCTTTCACTTTAATTGTCTCATTAATATTCTGCCAATTCGCCGCGGCGAATTACACATACTTTAGTGTTAAGGTACTAATTTGGGCAACCATCTTTTTAGAAATTCGTCTGCAAATGTAACAACTTGTCTTACAACCGGGTATAAGTTTGGCACGAAATACTTGTCGTACTTCTCCAAAATAAAAGGTAACCGAAAATATTAAGTAGAAAATATGTTAGTAAAAGTGTTTATAACAGGATTAAATAAAAAAATAATAGTAAAAATCATGCTTACTTTCTTTTTTTGTTACTTTTCTTATTTATTTCTTGACAACTATCGAAAAATTATTTAACTTTCAGGTGCAGTGTAAACGTTTACATTAATATTTCTAAAAAAAATGAAGTTTGTACGATTTAATCGAAAAGAAAGATTTTAGTTTCTTTGTACTAAATAAATCACAACCAACAAAAAAGGAGAGTTATATGAAACTCGCACTTTACAAGTTCAATTTCTTCGTTTTCGTTTTTCTGCTTCTAACAAGCAGCAATATTAAAGCCCAAGCTGCAGACCCAGCAACTGTACCGGTTTATTCAACCTCCGGTACGATTACGTTAGATGGAGTTCTCAATGAAGCAGATTGGAGTAAAACTTATCCCTACTTACTCTTTGGAAAAAATGCAGTTAATTATACCGGTATTGGAAGAACTCCCACCGGTGATGCAGTTGTTAAAGGTCCCTACACCGATTCCTCCATTACTAAAGTTCGTTTCTTGCAGAACGGGTTAGACCTTTATATATCCCTTGAATCAGATGACAAACAAGTTTGTAAATTTGATTGGGAAGGTGACGGAATGTTCATGAAAATGAAAGACGCTACAGGAGCGGAAAAAGAATTTAAATTTTACGTTCGACGAGACAGCGCCACAGCTCCCTGGCAACTCGGTAATGATGGTGCCCCCGCCTTATCTTTTGAAGGTAAAGGAATTGTCAACGGTACAATTTACGATTCTGCATCTGTTGATAACGGTTATATTGCTGAAATGGTGGTTCATTTGGACAAACTTGGATTTGTATCCGCTCCTTCAGTTTTGGATATTAATATCAATATTTTTGACCCTGATAATTACAGTGTTCCTGACCTTCCATGGGGAACTAGCGGAAGTTATTACAAACAATGGTGGGGAAGTGAATGGGGTACAAACAGGCAAATTACTCTTAACAATAGTGCAAAAAATATTGATCCCGCGTCAATAAATGTCTATCCTACTTCAGGCGCAATTACTTTAAATGGTGTTTTAAGTGAAGCCGATTGGAGCCAGCCATATCCCTATATTAAATTTCAATATGGCGGAGTTGGAACAGGAGATGCTTATTCTCCGACTTCCGGATGGATTGTTAAAGGAAAGTATGACGACCCGTCAACCACTAATGTCCGTTTCTTGCAGAACGGGTTAGACCTTTATATATCCCTTGAATCAGATGACAAACAAGTTTGTAAATTTGATTGGGAAGGTGACGGAATGTTCATGAAAATGAAAGACGCTACAGGGGCGGAAAAAGAATTTAAATTTTACGTTCGACGAGACAGCGCCACGGCTCCCTGGCAACTCGGTAATGATGGTGCCCCCGCCTTATCTTTTGAAGGTAAAGGAATTGTCAACGGTACAATTTACGATTCTGCATCTGTTGATAACGGTTATATTGCTGAAATGGTGGTTCATTTGGACAAACTTGGATTTGTAACCGCTCCTTCAGTTTTGGATATTAATATCAATATTTTTGACCCTGATAATTATAGTGTTCCTGACCTTCCATGGGGAACTAGCGGAAGTTATTACAAACAATGGTGGGGAAGTGAATGGGGTACAAACAGACAAATTAAACTTAATAATATTGTTCCTGTTGAATTAACTTCATTTAGCGCCAGCACAACACAAAGTGGTGTTGAGTTAAAGTGGTCAACCGCTACTGAAACAAACAATAAAGGTTTTGAAGTTCAAAGAAGTTCCGACAATAAAACTTTTAATTTGATAAGCTTTGTTAATGGTAAAGGCACTACTACCTCAATACAACATTATAATTATGTAGATGCCTCCGTACTTTCCGGTAAATATTTTTATCGTTTGCGTCAAATTGATTTTGACGGGACTTCTAAATTTTCAAATGTAGTTGAAGCTGGCGAAATAGCTCCTTCCACATTTGAGTTATCTCAGAATTTCCCAAATCCGTTTAACCCGGTAACGAACATTAAGTTCTCAGTTGCAAGCGTGCAACTAGTAACTTTAAAAGTATTCAACATTCTTGGTAAAGAAGTAGCTGTATTGGTTAATGAGAAAAAAGAACCGGGCAACTACAGTGTTAATTTTTCTGCAACATATTTAGCAAGTGGAACCTATTTCTATCGTTTGCAAGCCGGTGCGTTTGTTCAAACAAAGAAAATGGTAATTCTAAAATAATTACGGATTCCGCCTGAGGCGGACAAGGTAGGAATTAGGACAGTCTCTTGAGAATCAAGAGACTGTTTTTATTTATAACAAGCTATTCTTTAATTGTTCGAGTTCTTCCCAGCGTTGATAGAGTTGTTTTACAGTGTCTTTTGCTAGTTCGAGTTGATGGGTTAATTCGTTTGTTTGTGCGGCGTATTTTTCATAAAAATCGGGAGAAGAAAATATCGATTCGATCCTTTCGACTTCTTGTTCAGCTGAAATAATTTTTTCTTCGATCGTCTCGAGTTCTTTTGTTTCTTTCCACGAAAGTTTTTTCACTTTCGGTTTAGCTAATTTTTCTTCAGATTTTTCTTTTTTAACGGGACTACTTTCGTTTTCCAATCTCGTTTTTTTCTTTTGTAAATAATAATCATAATTACCTTCACTGAAGTGGACATTCCCGTCATCTTCGAACGCTAGGATTCCGTTGCAAACACGGTTAAGAAAATATCTATCGTGACTAACTACAACAACACATCCCTCAAAGGCAATGAGTGCTTCTTCCAAAACTCTCAATGTCGGTAAGTCAAGATCATTTGTTGGTTCATCGAGCATAAGAAAGTTGCCGCCGTTTTTTATGATTTTTGCGAGAGTGAGTCTGCTTCTTTCACCGCCCGAAAGTCTTCCGACTTTAGTATTGATGCGGTCATCGGTAAAGAGGAAACGACGCAAGTATGTCCAAACGCCCATTTGATACTTCCCGAATTTAATTGTTTCACTTCCTTCCCCGATTGATTCAACAACCGTATCCCCATCATTCAGCAAAAGTCTTGCCTGATCAATGTAATTGAAATCGGTTTTTTCACCAAGTTCTAATTTCCCTTTTGTTGGAAGAAGTTCGCCTAGAATGATTTTAAGGAGAGTGGTTTTACCAGCGCCGTTCTTACCGATAATTCCTAACTTTCTACCGGCTGCAAAATCTAAATTCAAATCTTCAAACAAAAAGTTATCGCCGAGTTTTATGCTTACATTTTGAAGTTCAAGAACTTTTTTCCCTAATTTTTCTGCCGGTGGAATGATCATCTCAACATCTAATTCAACTTCTGTATTCTGTTGTGCAGCTACCTCGTAATAATTATCGAGGCGGCTTTTAGCTTTTGTTCTTCGAGCTTTTGGTCCTCGCATAACCCATTCAAGTTCCCGCCGTAGAAAGTTCTGCCGCTTATTTTCTTCCACTTCTTTGATCGTCTGGCGTTCAGATTTATTGATCAAGTAATCAGTATAATTCCCTTGATGAGAAAAAAATGTTCCGGAAGATAATTCAACTATTCTATTTGCAATTCTATCAAGAAAATAACGATCGTGTGTAACAAAGATGCAAGTACCTTTATAGTTAGCCAAAAAATTCTCAATCCATTCGATAGAATTTGTATCAAGATGGTTTGTCGGTTCATCAAGAATAAGTAAATCAGGTTGTGAAATCAATGCACGACATAAAGCAACGCGGCGTTTTTCTCCTCCGGAAAGTGTTACAATTTCTCTATCAGCTTTGGGTGCGTTCAGTGAAGTGATGAGAAGATCAATTTTTCGTTCAAGATCCCAACCGTCAACTTGCAAAATCTTTTCTTCAAGCAGATGCCGCTGTTCTGAATCGTGCGGCAATTCTTCATATTCTTTTAAAAGTGAAACAATTTTGATCGCTCCATCTAAAATATTATCGTGAACATTTTTGGTTTCGTCAAGAGTGAATTCTTGAGAAAGCATTCCTATCACTAAATTCTTTTTCTTTGCAACCTCACCGGAATCAGCTCCCAATATTCCTGCTACCACTTTTAAGAAAGTTGATTTACCCGCACCGTTTCTGCCAACTAAGCCAATTCTGTCACCTTCGTGAATACTGAGAGATGCTTTATCGAGAATAACTTGTTCGCCAAAACGAACCTCAAGTTCCATCGCCGTAAGAATAACGGGGTTTATATTGTTTTTCATCTATTTTTATTTTCCGGTAATTGAAGTGCAAGTATAGTGAAATTGACCCTACTTAGAAAATAAATTGCGATAATCGGGTAATGTTTGATTTTTAATGTACAAATTGTCGTTGTCAAGCACATTAGTCTGGTCAATTAATTTGTAATAAAGTTTGGAATCGGGTTAAAGTTGGGACTTTTCGATGGTACTTATTAGTTGAAAAAGTGTAATATATTTGTAGTTACAAATAATAAATGTTTAACAAAGAAGAAGGAAATTATGAAGAAGATATTTTTAATCGCAGTAGCAATTCTCTTTTCGGTTTCAAATAATTTTGCCGGAGATGGAAATAAGTACGGGAAAGAGTTAAGTCTGAAAGAGAAAACAAAAATATCTGCCATTTTAGCTGCTCCTAAAGAGTTTGTTGGCAAAAAAGTTTTAGTTGAAGGAAACGTTGTTGGAGTTTGTGAAAAAAGAGGTTGCTGGATTGAGTTAGCAAGCGATAAACCTTTCCAAAAAATTAAAATTAAAGTAAAAGATGGCGAAATTGTTTTCCCGATGGAAGATAAAGGGAAGTCAGCGTTAGTTGAAGGGCAAGTATATGAAATTAAAATGACCAAAGAACAAGCGCTTGCAGCAGCGGAAAATGAAGCGAAAGAACATGGTAAAAAATTTGATCCGGCTTCAGTAACAGGCCCGGTTACTCTTTATCAAATCAAAGGGCTTGGCGCAGTAATTAAATAATATTTTTTCTTTTTATAAGGTTGTCAGAAAAAAATTGATATCGTTCTAATTCTGTTTTCTGAATTCTCTCTTCCAGAATGATATCTTCCGGCAACCTTTTTTTATACCTTAGAGGTTTTGATGTTCAAGTGGCGAAAATGGGTAAGAATTCTTCATAGAGATTTTGGGTATGTTGCAGCTGGATTAACGGTGATCTATGCAATCTCCGGTGTTGCTGTTAATCATGCAAATGACTGGAATCCGAATTATTCAATTGAAAAATCAACTATGAAGATTGACCCAATTTCCGATAGTATGCTGACATCAGAATCACTTATTAATGATATTCTTGAAAAGGTTGGAGAGAAGGGAAAATTAAAAAGTTTTTTTCTGCCTGATTCAAATTCAATCAATATTTTTGTTGATGGAAATACCATTACGGTGAACCTTAAAAAGGGAGAAATTCATCAAGAGAAGATCACACGCAGGGCAGTGATTCGCGAAACAAATTTTCTTCATTTAAACTCTCCAAAAAAAATATGGACTTTTGTCGCAGATCTTTTCGCGATTGTTCTCGCATTTCTGGCAATTTCCGGTCTCTTTATGATCAAAGGGAAGAATGGAATAACCGGAAGAGGTGCGTGGTTAACAGCTATCGGGATTTTTATTCCGCTCGTCTTTCTTGTGATCTATTACTACAAACTAATCTGAAAAGCTCAAATCTAAAATCTGCCTGATATTTGGCAGATTTGCGTATATTTGAACCGCGAAATTAAGTTTTTTAGCGTTCAATTTTCTAACCGGAAAAATCTCAACTTCACGTAAAATTTTCATACAAACAAGTTGCAAATCCTTCGGGGTTCTTCAGGTCCAAAAGAACAGACAAAAATCGCAAGTAACGGATTTTCCGTTTCAATTCAAATTTTATATAAAAGATAAATGGAATAAGTAATTAATGATAAGTACAAGTAATCTCTCTTTAAGTTTTGGTAAACGCATTCTCTTTGAAGAAGTAAATCTTAAATTCACTCCGGGAAATTGTTACGGAATTATCGGAGCTAACGGTTCGGGAAAATCAACATTCATCAAAATCCTATCTGGAGAAATTGAACAAAGCTCAGGCGATGTGATCATTACACCGGGAAATAGACTAACAACATTAAACCAAAATCAATTTGAGTTTGATGAATATCAAGTACTTAAAGCCGTTATGGTTGGACATAAAAAACTTTTTTCGATAATGGAAGAAAGAGATAAACTATATGCCAAGCATGAATTTAGCGATGAAGACGGAATGCGAATTGCCGAACTCGAAGGTGAATTTGCTGAACTTTCAGGCTGGGAAGCAGAATCAGAAGCTGCGGAATTATTGAGCGGATTAGGAATAGCTGATGATCTACATTCCAAATTGATGAAAGATTTATCGGGAAATGAAAAAGTAAAAGTTCTTTTGGCGCAAGCATTGTTCGGCAACCCGGATATATTACTGCTCGATGAACCGACAAACCATCTTGATATTATTTCAATCGGGTGGCTCGAAGAATTTTTAGAAAATTTCAAAAATACCGTTATCGTTATTTCCCACGACAGACATTTTCTCAATCAAGTTTGTACCCATATTGCAGATATTGATTACGGCAAAATTCAGATGTACACCGGCAATTATGATTTCTGGTTAGAAAGCAGTCAATTGGCTGCAAAGCAAGCAAAAGAAGCAAACAAAAAGATTGAAGCTAAAATGGTTGAATTACAAGAATTTATTTCACGTTTTAGCGCTAATGCTTCAAAGTCAAAACAGGCTACATCACGTAAAAAACAACTTGAAAATCTAACTCTTGAAGATATAAAACCTTCATCCCGTAAAATGCCGTACATTGCTTTTAAACCTGAACGCGAAGCAGGGAATAATGTATTGGAAATTATTAATCTTACAAAGAAAAATACTGAAGAGACACTTCTAAACGATCTTACTTTCAAAGTTGAAAAAGGAGATAAGATCGCGTTTGTTGGACCAAATGACTTAGTAAAGACCACACTCTTTAATGTTTTAGCAGGAAAAGATGAGCAAAACAACGGAACTTTCGAATGGGGACCGACGATTAAACTTGCCTATTTTCCAAGAGATAATGCTGAATTTTTTAATGTCGATTTAAATTTAATTGAATGGCTTCGTCAATATTCAAAAGAAACCGATGAAACGTACATCCGTGGATTTCTCGGAAGAATGTTATTTAGCGGAGAAGAATCACTTAAAAAAGCGAAAGTTCTATCTGGTGGAGAACGTGTTCGTTGTTTACTTGCCAAGATGATGCTTTCCGGTACAAATTTCCTTGTCTTTGATGAACCGACAAACCATCTTGATCTCGAAGCTATTTCAGCGTTGAATAACAGCTTAATTGATTTTAAAGGAACGATACTATTTAGTTCACATGATCACCAGTTTATTCATACAATCGCAAACAGGATAATTGAAATTATTCCGACCGGATTAATAGATAAACGAATGACGTTTGATGAATATTTAAGCGATGAAGGTATAAAGAAAATTCATTATGAAGTTTATCATGCTTCGGCGATTAATCTTTAAATAGAAATACGTTAAGACTACTCAAGAATTTTGAGTAGTCTTAATTTAAAGAATCTTATTTTAGTTTTAAGGCAAATTCGTAAACTTGTTCAGCGTGTTTTTCAACATCAACATCACGAATAATTTTGGCAATGTTTCCACTTTTATCAATAATAAAAGTAACTCTGCTATCGAATCCCAAAGCATTTAGAACACCATAAGCTTTTGAGACTTCTTTTTTCTCATCAGAAAGAAGAGGGAAGTTCAAGTTATAAGAATCGATAAACTCTTTTAACTTTTCTTTTGAATCCACACTCACACCGAAAACTTCAATCCCATTTACTTTAAATTTTGAAATATTATCTCTTACTCCGCAAGCTTGTTTTGTGCAACCTGGTGTAGATGCTTTTGGATAAAAATAAACAATTACAGGTGATTTCCCTTTGAAAGAGGCTAATGAGAATTCTTTTCCGTAAGCATCCGGCAAAGTAAAATTTGGTGCTGCCATTCCTTCTTTAATATTTTGCGCAGTTCCCCCGCACGCTGCAAGAAGAAAAGCAGAAATGATCGAAAATAATTTTATGGTTTTCATATAATCCTTTTTTCAGGAAAACCAATAAAACAGAATTATCGTTCCAAACTTGTGAATTATATCTTTCTCTTATTTCAAAATTGCAATGACTTCTTCTTGTTTAATGCCACTGGTCTGTTCAACAAGTCCATCAGGGTGGATAAAAACATCGATCTCACTTCTTATTCCGAAATCTCCAGTTAAATAAATTCCAGGCTCGATAGAAAACGAAGTTGATGGAAGTAAGCGACGTTCATCTTTTGTTTCGTAATTGTCCATATGTGGACCACTTCCATGTAGTGTTGTTGTAATCGAATGTCCCGTTCTGTGGATAAAATATTTTCCATAACCGGCATCTTCAATCACTTTGCGAGATGCATCATCGACTTCATATCCATAAACCGGAACATTCATTCTAAATCTCTTGTCTACAAGTGTGAATGCGGCATCTCTTGCGTTCTTGACTATTTTCCAAATTTTTAAATACTTTTCAGGTACAGAATCCCCGACAAATCCAACCCAGGTTATGTCTGACCAGACAGAGGAATCATCAGGTCTTTTTGCCCAGAGATCGATTAGTACAAAATCGTTTTTCTTAATTTCTTTAAAGACAGTCTCATCGGGAGCATAATGTGGGTTGGCACTATTTTCATTAACACCAACGATCGGTGGAAAATCTGTTATTAAGTTCTTCTTTTTAAATTCGTCCATAATAAATTGTTGCACCGAATACTCTGTTAAAGTATCCCCGGCTAAGATTTTATTTTTAATGAAGTTAAACGCATCACTTGCTGTCTCAACTAGCTCCTTGGCAACAGGAACGTTTTCTTCGTACTGTTCCGGTGACCATATAGCTGTAAACTGTGTTATTAAGTCTGCTGAACTGACAATTTCAACGCCGAAAGTTTTAACCAGTTCCAGCGTTCCTGCATCTATTTTGGAAAGGTAAGGAATAGCATTCATTGGGGAATATTCCATTGCAATTGTTTTGCTCCCGGAGAGCGTGGTTGCTAAATGCTCCCGCAAAGAATTGTGACTTGAGAATGAGAGTTTATTCCCCGGTAAGTGTGCTAAATTGTGTTCTTCAATCGCATTTACAATTTTGCTCGGAGTTCCGGTTTTGGGAATGAAATAAAAAAATCTTCGTGTAAGGTGAGATTCTTTTTTAATTCCAAGAATTTCAAGAGCCAGATCATTTGAACCTCGAAAATCAAAAAGTAGCCATCCATCGATATTTCTGTCTTTCAAAATATTTTGAATTTTTGTGATATTTAGTGCCATAAGAAACTTCCAGTATTATTTGGGAAATTGTTTATTTTTGTACAACAATATTCAAAAACAAAAATGAAAAACAAAAACAGAAATTGTCCATAAAGCTTCTTGGAATAGTATGATTCTTGAAACTCTAGATATTAAACAAAATGACGTCTTCATTTATTCAGAGAATAAATTCGATTTTGATAAGAATTTTTGTCTCATCAACAAAGACGATAAAGTTAAGCATGTTATCCCTATCCATTTTAATGAAGTGTGTCGTTATATAAATTCCAGCGATCCTAAATCAGTAATAGTTTATCGCCTTTTGACAAATTTAGCTTCGTTCAAAACAGACATTATAAAATATGGTGTAATGATAACTATTAACGGTGAGCAAGAGATCGTTCATTTTGATCCCATCTTTGCAGTTAAAGAATTAGAAGAATATGTAAAGAGCAATGACATTACAGATGTTAGATTTAGAATTCAACAGGTAGGACTTCTTTCACAAATCAGTAGTTTTGGGAAACCAAATTATCAAGAAATTTATGCTTTTGACCTTGAAGTGGCCGAAGCAAAATGGCAAAACGATAGAGTTTTTGCCGAACTCATTTTTGCGTTTGATGATATTAATTTTGATGCATCGCAAAAAATTAGTGATGTGAAAAAGATAAGAGTGGAGCCGGTTAAACCAATTCAACGATTTAAAAAAGTGACTGTGGAAGAAGTTCGAAATGATCTGATTGAAGAAGACAATAATTTCGATGCCCAAAAGATGAAGAAGCTTACATATCTTCCAATGCCTGGAGCCAAGAATTTATCGCCGAAAAGAAAATCTTCAAACTCCATGAATGATCATACCAACAATAGAAATACGAATCAAAAAAGGGAAAGTAAAAGTGAGAGTTTTGCTTCGTTCTTGAAGCATGCTAAAACGGATTCCGATATAAAAGCAACATCTACTGAAAGCAATAAAAATAAGGGGAATGTGATCGATTTATTTAAATCCTCCCAGCACGTTCATCAATATGTTGTTGCAAGAGAACAGAAACAAATTGTGCTAAAACTAAAAGGGGAATGACAGCTGATTCTGTTAAGAGATTCTTAGTTTTGCTCATTCATTGAATTTAATTGCAGCAAAAACCATTTCAACTGAAATCGAATCCATACAATTTGGAGAAAAGTCACACCGCATTTTATAGCAAACAAGGCAATCAAGTTTTGGTGAAATTTTTGTAACTCTTCCGTAATCTTCTATCTCATTCGAGGAAGTTGGACCGAAGAGACAAATAATCTTTTTTCGTAAAGCAGTTGCTATATGAAGCCCCAAAGTATCACCCGTAATAAAAATATCCGAAAGTTCAACTAACGCGAAGAATTGACGAAGGCTGTTATTTGCACCGGTATTAATCACTGTTGGAAATTGTTCGGCTAAATAACAGTTCCTTTCTTTTTCATCTTCTCCACCGTAAAGCAGAATGCCAACTGCATCCGAGTGTTCCTTGATTTTTTTAATTAATTGAACGTACTGCTGTAATCCCCATTGTTTAAACTGCCATCGCGAACCGGCACCTGTGTTGAGTCCGATAATCGATTTAAACTTGTTAAGCTTATAATTTTCAGAAAATTCATTTGCAAATTTCTTTTCATCCTCGCTTAAAGAGAGAATTATTTCTCCCTTCTCATATTCAAGTTCACAAATTTCGTGAAGAATTTGCTGGTAAGTTTTTTCATTGATCTTTTTCTTTTGATCAAAAGCGCCGAGCGCCAACCATTCGATAGCAGCGCCATTAAAAGGTTGAATTTTCCCTTTTTGATCGAGATAGAAACCTTTTTTGTTTGTTGCCTTGATCCAAGAAGCAAAAGCTCCGCTTTGAGTTGAAGCGTCGGGATGTATAAGTAAATCAAACTTCATCGCTAAAAGTTTTGCTATTGTGGCTTCATTTTCTAAAACCAGCACCTCATCAACCAATGTATTATTTGCGAAGATAGGTTGTGCATTCTTTTTTGTGAACCATGTTATATGTGATTCGGGATATTTTTTCTTAACTGCGTGAAGTAGAGAAGTTGTTCTCAGAACATCTCCTGTTGCATCAAATTTTATGATCAAAATCTTGAAGCCAATTGGAGTGTAATTTCCACAATCGTCACACATTGTTCCAAACGTTTTATTGAACATGCAAGGTCTATCACCCGGGAAATGTTTGCAGTCGGTTTTTAAGATCATGATTGGGTATCCGAAATAATTTTATCAAAGAGTTGTGCGATTGATGAAAATTGATTCTGTGAAATTCTATTGCTGATATTTTCACTAAAGTTCACACTTTTTTGTAAAGAATAAAATTCTAAAACACCATTACAAATTGCATCTGGAGATTCAGGCTCAACAATGATTCCTGTTTTTTTGTCATCCACAAATTCTGCTAATCCCCCGACATTAGTTACTAGTACAGGTTTAAGAAAGCCGTACGCAACATTAAGGATTCCACTTTGGGTAGCACTACGGTAGGGGAGAATAACCAGATCAGATGATGAATAATATTTTGCCACTTCTTCATTGGCAACAAATCTGTTTTCCATTTTAACATGGCTGGTTATGTTGAGCTTCGTGACGATATTTTCATAAAATGAAAATTCATCGTACGACTCACCCACAACCAACAATTTTATGTTTGGAATTTCTTTTATCAGATTCGGCATTGCTTTTAGAAGAAGATCAAGCCCTTTATACTTTCGAATGTAACCGAAGAAAAGTAAAACAAAATCATCCTCGGCAAAACCAAAATCTTTTTTACTTGAGCTGGGAACCGATTCAACTGAATTATCATTACTTTCAGGAAGGTCGTAACAATCATACACCGGAAGTTCTGAACGATAAATCTTTCGATGTTTTGAAATCGCTATCAAATCTTTTTCAACTTTTTCGGAGAGAGAAAGGAAAGCTGAAGCATTTGTCAAACCAATTTTAGTCAACAGCCGATCAACAAAATGTCCTTCATGTGAGATAAAATTTTCGGTGATAAAAAGGACTTTGTTTTTGTATTGTTGTCCGAGAAAAAAAGAAATTGAAAAATGACAAAAAGAAAAAAACGGATGCCACCAATCGAACACAACTAAATCAGGAGCTATTTGTTTAATTCTTTTTGCAGTTTTTAACCATGAAAAAGGAGAGATTGAATTCACGATCCTCTCGGTCTTTGCCGGTTTTACCGTTACATTACTTTTATCGTACTGTGTTGTTCCTGGAAAAAGGAGAGAAGGATAAAGAAGCGTATAATTTAAGATCGTAACGTCAAACTGTGACGATAGTTTATCATTCAGATGTCCGATGAAAAGCGAGTTACCTCCACGGTAAGGATAAGCAGGACCAACAATTACGATTTTCTTTTTATTCATCACTTTTGGTTTTTGATTTTCTTATCTCAAAGTTAAAGAAAAATTAAGGGGGAGCCAAGATGAATTAGAAAAATCGAGCGGATATTTTGTATTCATCTATAAAAAAAGAAAATTATTTTTGGTCTTTTTCAATTTGCAAAATTTGCGCTTGAATTCCCGAATCACTTGGTTTTAGTTTTTGAGCTTTCTTCAAATTACGCAGCGCTAATCCTTTATTTCCTTCCCGGTTGTATGCTTCACTTAAGCTCAAAAATCCCTGAGTAAAAGCTGTGTCTGTTTCCGTTAATTTGGTAAAAACCAGAATAGCTTCTTTAGTTTTATTTAAAGTTAGCAGATCATTTCCAAAATCTTGGATCTCATTGCTCGACAATACAAAACTAGTCTCTTTTTCAGTTTCAACTTTTTCCCAAAATGTTAAAGCTGAATCGATCGAAACCTTAACTGTTATTTTGGTGAGAGTGTCGCCTAAAGAAAATTTTGGGAAGGAGACTTTTTCTCCAAAATATATTCCGGCAATTTCTTCTGAAACATTTATAATATTTCTATCACGGCAGTTAATTAAATGAACAGTTGCAACGGTTTGTTCCGGATAACACATTATTCTAGAGATAAAACCGGTTCCTCCACCAGAATGTCCGAAGAACTTTCGTCCATATTTATCAACTCCAAAATCTAAGCCCAGACCATACTGTATTTTTCTTCCATTTACTAAAACCGTTTCTGTGAGCATGGTATCAAGTGTTTGCTTTTTTATCAAATTATTTTGCAGAAGTCCATTGCTGAATTTTAATAAATCTTCAACCGTTGAGAGAATCCCACCACCGGGAAATTTAATAGTTAAATCTGCTAAAGGAGAATTTTCGAACTCACGTGAAGAATTTTTATAATACCCTTTTACCCGGTTTGAAATTATCCTGTTGTAGAGATCAAGTCGCGTTGAATTCATTCCCACAACATCGAAAATATTTTTTTGTAAATATTCTTCAAATGAAAGACCGGAAACTTTTTCTATTATTCCAGCGAGCAAATTATAAGCTAAAGTCGAGTAGACATATTTTGTCCCCGGTTGATAATCGAGCGAATCCTTTCCAAAATACACAACTGCATCATGAATAGATTTGAAATTTATTTTGCTGTTAAATTCTTCATTGTCTTTATAAGTTCTAATTCCTGATGTGTGGTTGAGAAGTTGGCGAACCGTAAATCCCCATTGTTTTTGTGGGAAATAAGTTAAATAATTTCTTACGTCTGCATCAAGTTGAATTTCTCCATTTTCTACAAGCTGCATTATGGCAACAGCGGTTATGGTTTTAGAGATAGAAGCAATTCGGTACATCGAATTTTTATTTACATGGACATCATTTTCTAAATCAGCTGTCCCTGTATAATTAGTCCAAACGATTTTATTATTCTCAATTAATCCGGCAGAAAGGGAAGGAAGAGAATTTTTCTTTTGATACTCTTCGCAGTACAAATTCAATTTATGAAATATATTTTGTGAAAAACCAGTAGTAAAAAGGAGAAAGGCAAATAATATAGTTTTGATCATGGTAGCGTGCTTTGTAGTGAATTAGAAAAAGCCTGTTTACAAGATTATCTCAAGTAAACAGGCGTAAAAACTAAGGTCTTTTTTCTAAAATATTGTCGATGAGATTGTATGTTTTTGCTTCTTCAGCAGAAAGGAAATAATCACGATCACAATCTTTTGTAATCTGTTCAATCGTTTTTCCGGTATGTGCAGATAAAATTCCATACAACGTGTCTCTTGTTTTAATCATTTCTTTCGCATGGATTTCGATGTCAGTAGTTTGTCCCTGTAACCCGCCAACCCACGGCTGATGGATCATAATTCTTGAGTTGGGAAGGGAAGTTCTTTTTCCTGATTGACCACCGGCTAATAAAATTGCGCCCATGCTTGCTGCCATTCCAACACAAATTGTGGCTACTTCCGGTTTTATATATTTCATCGTATCATAAATTGCTAAACCGGCAGAAACACTTCCGCCCGGTGAATTTATGTAAAGAAAAATATCCTTCTGTGAATCTTCCGCTTCCAAAAAGATAAGTTGTGCAATTGTCAAACTTGCAACATGATCATCGACCGCGGTTCCAAGAAAGATGATTCTTTCGCGCAACAGACGGGAATAAATATCCATCCCGCGTTCGCCGCGTCCGGTTTGTTCAATAACATAAGGGACTAATTGATTATAAATTTCAATGTTTTTCTGCATGTACTTCTTCCTTTTGCGAAAAGATTTCGGGATCGATTCGTTTAACTATATTTGATTTTTTCAAAAAAGAATAGAATTCGTTTAGTAATAATCTGTTTTTCATTTCATCCGATTTATAATGCGTTAACAACACCTCAGCAGAAACGCCCATTTTCTCTGCATTTTCTTCGGAGAGTTCTTTCAAGCGTTCTTCAGATAATGTAATATTTTCTTTTTCTATAATCTTATCTTTTAAGAGGATCCATTTTACTGAATTTTCAGCTTTCGGAACTAATTTTTCGCGGATGACTTCCGGTTTTACTTTTTTGTTTTTCTTTTTGTAAGCATCGATTTCATCTTTTACGAGATGATCCAAATAATTGTTGATAAAAACTTGCGGAGGAGTGAATGCATTATTCTTAAGCACTGCTTGTTCAAGTTTTAATTCAGCCATATCATTAATGCTTGATTCGTAATAAGCTTCGAGGTCCTTTTTAATGTTCTCGCGAAGTTCTTCTGCAGAAGTGATTTTATCACGACTAACTTTTTTCAAAAATTCTTCATTCAATTCCGGGTAAACAATTTTCTGTATGCTTTTAATTACAAGTGAATAAGTGATTTTTTTATGTTCGTGCGGAACGTCGTCATGGTGTTCATGCGGTTCGTCAAAGGAGAAGGAGAAAATATCTCCAACATTTTTGTTAAGCGCATTATCCAATATTTCTTTGTTGATGTTCTTGTTTGTCAGATTGATCTTATAGTCAGATTCAACTTTAAGTCCGGTAGAAGAACCATCTTCATTTGTGGAGAAAATATCAGCGGTGATAAGATGTTTTTCATCTGCTACGGTTTGAGCATCTTCATAAGTTGCGTTGGCATCTAAAAGGCGGGAAACTTCATTCTCAATTTCAAATTCTGTTACTTTAAAGTCTGGAACTTCGATCTCAATTCCTGAATAACCTTGCGGATCGATTTTTGGGAAAACTTCGTAACTAACCTTGAAAGTAAGTTTTTCATTTGGTTTAAAGTCGATGTCTGTAAGTGACGGTTCGTTAATTGGTTTTAGGTTTTGTTCTTTTTCAATCTGCCAGAATAATTTATTTGCAACTTTTTCGGCGGCTGTGTATTCAAGTGAATCACCATATATTCTTTTAATTACTGCCGGTGGAACTTTTCCTTTTCTAAAACCATCAATTTGAAGGGTTTTAGTCTGTTTTTGAACTTCAGCATCAATTAAAGATTTTATATCATCGTAAGTCGCCACAACTTCTAACTCGTTTACTGAATCACTTATAACATTTATTTTCGTTTCCAAACTGACCTCTATTTTAATAAAAATGTGCGAAAGGGGGGACTCGAACCCCCACATCTTTCGATACTAGATCCTAAGTCTAGCGCGGCTGCCAATTACGCCACTTTCGCAGTAAAGTTGTGATAATTCTATTTATTACTAAAACAAATATAATTCGGAACGAAAACTTTAGCAAATATCTTGCCAAGGCATTATCTTTTAAACGCTAATTATCGCAAATATTTGATTAAACTCTGAATAAATTTTTATTAGATTTGTAATGTATTTTCTCATTTAATTCCTTTAAGCTATTTCATGATTGTAAACTATATTTTTGCTTCACATCTCGGAAAAAGAAGGTCGGTAAACGAAGATTCCACCAATGTGTTTAATTTGGAAGACGGTCTTCTTTCGATCGTTTGCGACGGTTTGGGCGGAAATCGGGCAGGCGATGTAGCTTCAAAAACCTCCGTTGAGATAATTCACAAGTTTTTTATAGAAAATCCGCAAATGGATCATCTTTCTAAGATGAAGAATGCTTTAACCGAAGCACATTCGACTCTGCTGAGATTGGGAAACGAATCTGATCATTATAAAGGAATGGCAACTACGGCTGTAGTTGTTTTTATCGCCGGAAACACAGTTTATTGGGGACATATCGGTGACTCACGCATTTATATCTTAAAAGACGGTACTTTAAATCAAGTGACAAAAGACCATTCTCTCGTACAGAAAATGGTTGATAATGGATTGATCACTTCAAAGCAGGCTGAAAAACATCCCCACCGAAACATTATTGTAAAAGCGCTTGGTGAAGACAAAGAATGTGAACCGGATTGCGATTATTTCTATTTAAATGATGATCAGCAATTCAAACTTTTTCTTTGTACCGATGGAGTTTGCGGAGTGTTAAATTCTAAAGAAATAAAAAATATTTTATCTGAAGGAGATAATCTGGAAGAAATTTCTCAAAGCTTCTTCAATCTTGTTGAAGACTACGGCGCTCCGGACAATTTTTCATACGTAATTATTAACAACATTTAAATTGATATACCTATGATCGGATCAATAGTTGAAAATTATAAAGTTGTTTCCATTCTTGGTGAAGGGGGAATGGGAATTGTTTACAAAGCATTTGATATAAAACTGGAACGTTTTGTAGCGCTTAAAGTGTTGAATCAAACCGGTTCTCTTAATTCAAATTTTGTTGAACGGTTTAAACGCGAAGCGAAAAATCAAGCTAAACTGAATCATCCGAATATTGTCTCTGTGTATGGATTCACCGAGCAAAACGGAATTCTCGGTATTGTGATGGAATATGTGGAAGGGGAAACACTCGAAAAACTTATTTCAAGAAAAAGTAAATTAGAAACAAAAGAAGCGCTTCAGATTTTACAACAAGTGCTTGAAGGCGTTGGGAACGCACACAGTAAAAATTTTATTCATCGAGACATTAAGCCTTCAAACATTATTCTTAACAGAGATGGGGTTGTTAAAATAATGGACTTTGGAATTTCCAAAGCTTTATTCGACAAAGGAATTACAAAAACCGGCACCAAGATCGGCACACTGCTGTATATGAGTCCGGAACAAATTCGCGCTGAAGATCCGACAAAGCAAAGCGATATTTATTCCATCGGCATAACTTTGTACGAAATGCTTTCCGGCAAAACTCCTTTTGATAAAGGAACTGAATATGAAATTATGGAAGCCCACCTGAAAAAGACACCGCCGCGTGTTTCCATTAATTCAAGTTCAATCCCTCCTGAACTTGATAAAATTGTAATGAAAGCGCTCGACAAAACAATTTATAAGAGATATAAAAACTGTGAGGAGTTTTTAGAGGACACAAATCAAGTCCTTCAAAAATTAGAAAGAACAGTTGTTGAAAAAACTGAGAAAGTTAAAACAAAACAAAAACCGGTTGATAAAAATCATGTGGACAAAATGAAGCGGATCAAAACAGCTTTTTTTGCTCTCCCGGTTATGACAGTGATAATTCTTCTCGCATATTTTATTTTTAATGCTATCGCAACGTATTGGCCTGGATTAACTTCAAAACCTAAACAGCATTCTGATACCACTGCAGTTTATAATTCGCGCCCAATCATTACCTCATCATTAAATTGGGTAAAAGTAAATTCCGGAACAAAAAGCAACTTGAACGGGATCACTTTCCCGACTGACGAAATCGGTTTTGCGTGTGGCGAAGGAGGAACAATTCTTAGATCGACAAATTACGGCGCTGATTGGGAAGAACTTCTTCCGAAGGTTGATTCTTTTATAACCTTCACTGATATTAAATTTCTTACTTCAAGTCTCGGTGTAGTAGTTAGTGACGAAGGGAGAATATTCAGAACTGAAGATGGCGGAATCACCTGGCAGAATGTTCTTCAACTGAAAGGAGAAAACTTTTTTCGCATTTATGTGTCGGGTGGGTCAACATTTATATGCGGTGCAAAAGGAGTTATCTTAAAATCCAATAATAACGGATACACTTTTAGACGTGTTAGTTCAAATACTGCAAATTTACTTTTCAATATCTTTTTTGTTGATCAATCAACCGGATATGCAGTTGGTTGGAACGGTACGATTTTAAAAACCACAGATCAAGGTGAGAACTGGATCAACAAGAATAAATTTACCGATACTTATTTGCGCGACATAAATTTTATTGATCAAGAAAATGGAATTGCGATTGCCGGTGGCGGTGATATTTTTAGAACATCTGATGGTTGTGAAACATGGGAGAAAGTTTCATCCGGTCTGGCTTCCGGATTACTTTCCATCGCTTTTACAAATAAAAATACCGGTTATATTTCTTGTAACAAAGGAGAAATATTAGTGACCAGAGATGGTGGAGTGAATTGGGAAGTTTCTTCTTCCGGTGGATTTACAGCTTTAAATCGGTTATTGGTAACTCCATCAAAAAAAATATTTTCTGCCGGTGTTTACGGTTCAATTTTTTCAAGTAAATAAAAGGATTTTGTGTGGATAAATTTGTCATTCATGGTGGAAAAGAATTAACCGGAACCGTTGAAGTTAGCGGTGCAAAGAATGCTTCATTAGCTTTGATGCCCGCTGCTTTGCTTGCTTCGGGCGAATCAGTTTTATTTAACACTCCGGAATTGAATGACGTTTTTACAATGAGCAAATTACTAAAGCAGCTTGGGGCAGAAATAGAATTTGAAGATCAAGTGTTAAAAATAAATTCAGCAACTGTCAATAATCAAATTGCACCTTACGAACATGTTAAAAAGATGCGCGCTTCGGTTTATGTTCTCGGACCATTGCTTGCACGTTACGGATTTGCAAAAGTTTCACTTCCCGGGGGCTGCGCATGGGGTCCGCGCCCGATCAATCTACATCTTGAAGGATTAAAAAAACTCGGTGCAGAAATTGAGTTGGACGGCGGTTACATAATTGTAAAAGCGGATCGTTTGCACGGAGCAAAAATAAATTTTGATAAATCTTCCGTTGGCGCTACGGGAAACATTTTGATGGCATCGGTATTGGCTAAGGGGACTACAATCATTAACAACGCCGCGATGGAACCGGAAATTACAAATCTTGTAAACTTTCTTATAAAAATGGGAGCGAAAATTTCCGGCATCAATACTTCAATTTTAGAAATTGAAGGTGTTGAAGAGTTACAGCCTGCAACAATTGAGACTATCCCGGACAGAATTGAAGCAGGAACTTTTCTTGCTGCCGCAGCTATTACAAGAGGAAATATTCTTCTTCACGGTGGAATTGATGCTCATTTATACGCAGTGCTTGCTAAGTTGGAAGACACGGGGGCTCATATAGAAGTAAACGGAACAGATATTCGAGTAGATGCACGAAATATTGAGTTGAAGAGTATTGATGTTTCAACCGGAATTTTTCCTGGATTCCCGACCGATATGCAGGCGCAATGGTTGGCGCTTATGAGCATTGCTGATAGCGTTTCAACTGTAACCGATACAATTTATACCGATCGCTTTAGTCATGTTGCGGAATTAACGCGGCTTGGCGCGGACATTTCTGTACAAGAAAATAACGCGGTGATCAAAGGAGTTAAAAAATTAAAAGGGGCAAAAGTTATGTCAACCGATCTTCGTGCAAGTGCCTCGTTAGTGCTTGCCGGATTAGCTGCCGAAGGCGTTACAGAAGTTCTGCGCGTCTATCATTTAGACCGCGGCTATCAGCGGTTGGAAGAAAAGCTTCGTTCACTCGGCGCCGATATTGAACGGGTTGCCGGACAAGAATTTTAAATTATCGTGATAGCATTATTTAAAAAGAATCTCTTTCTACAAATTCTTCTCTTTCTCCATGTCGTAAATAATATTTTACTGTTAACACTTCCGTTAACAAAGTATTTCAGTTTTGAATTTGCTTCGTTGAACGGATTGTTTCTTGTTATCTACATCGGACTTTTTACCATTCACGAAGATAAATTCAAATCATCGGCGATTGCAGTAAAAGTATTTCAATTTAAGCTTATAATCTTTTCGGGAATATTTTTAATCCTTCCGGTGCTGCTTGCATTTCTCTTCCATCTTTTTAGGAATGATTGTTCTTTTGTTGACGGATTCAAGTTTTATGCTGTGTTGACTTTGCCGGGCGTGGTTATTGGTTATGCGTTGGGACTGCTGGCAGATTTCATCAATAAAAAATATTCGTATCTAATTTTTATTCTGCTGCTTATTGCAATTGCTCTCATTCCTATTGTCGAAATATATTTTCGTCCGCAAATATTTTTTTACAATCCGCTTATTCCTTTCTTTCCCGGAACGATGTACGATGAGGATATTGATATAACCTCAACGATTGTACTTTATAGGATTTTTAATTTGATCTTCTTTGGTGGTATAATAGTTTTAATAAGAAGACAGCAATTAAAAACGTTAAAAATTGCGAAAACATTATTTTACTCCCTCTTAATTTTTATTTCGGGAAGTTTCATTTTCTTTTCACCGCGATGGGGCTTCGGTTCAACATTAACAACGATTAATGACGTTCTTCAAAAGAAAATTGAAACAGAGAATTTAATAATTTACTTGCCCAGGCAAGTGGGAAAAGAAGAAACAAAGTTTATTACAGAGTTACACGAATATTATTACGAAAGACAAACAAAGTTCTTCCATGAAAAACCGGATGGGAAAATTATCTCATTCGTTTTTCGTTCAAACGATGAGAAAAGAAAATATTTCGGCGCCGGGAATGCCGACGTTGCAAAACCGTGGCTCAATCAAATATATTTGTCTTTAGATTCATATGAGCAAACCGTTAATCACGAACTTGCCCATATTTTTGCAGGTAAGTGGAGTAACAATTTCCTAAAGATCGATGCGAATTATAATCCCGCAACCGTTGAAGGGATTGCTTCCGCCGCCGATCCGGTTTATGACGACATCGATATTCACTATACCGCTTTTCTCGCTTCAAAAAATAATTTGCAGTTAAGCATCCAAAGTTTATTTAGCGGATTTTCATTTTTCACAAATGTTTCTTCTCTTTCTTACATTTATGCCGGTTCGTTCAGTAAGTATTTGATCGGTGAATATGGAATTGAGAAGTTTAAAGAGTTTTATCATTCCGGTGATTTTGAAAAAAGTTATAACAATTCAATTGCAAAAGCTGAAACCGAATACCGGAAATTCCTTGATAATAATGGTTACATTAACAATCAACATACTGCTAATTATTATTTTGGACGATTACCGTTAGTTCAAAAAGTATGTCCACGTTACTTAGCGAATAAAACTAATGCGATCTATAAACTTATTGAAGAAAAAGATTTCACAGCCGCGAAAGACGAAATTTTATCAATTAAAGATTACATGAAGAATTATTCTTTATTTAGCGGACTGATCTTTTGCACTGAAGAAGAGAATTTGGAAAAGGCAGAAACTTTAATTGAAAAGAATTTGTTGAATTATAAGAACTCACCTTACTGGTATCTGCTTCAACTAAAATTTGCGGATGAAAAAATTGTGAATGAAAAATATGATGAAGCAAAAGTTATATTTGATAGTTTGGAAGTTTGGAGCCCAACCGGAAGATTAGCTTCACGAATAGCGTTACGAAAAATGCTCTTAAGTAATGGTAATGTTGCAAGTACGTTCATTAAAGCAAAAGAGATCGACCTATTTACGATTTTAACAAATCAGTTTGCAAGTAAACCGTCACCAACTTTGCTGCTTCCGTTGATCGGACTTGTTGAAAAAGAAAAAGTTAGTTATGCTTCAGTTGGTAGTTTAATTGAGAGTAGTCAATTCCCGGCAAAAGAAACCGATTGGTATTCGGTGTTGCAACTCGTTAGGTTTACAATAAAACATTTTGATTTTGTGTCTGCAACAAACTTGATAAACATTTTAGAAATGAATATTCCCGGTTACGCACTTGAAAGTTTGCAGAACGAAAAAGATAAACTTGAATGGTTTATCAAACACGCAGAGAAAAAATAGATATTTTCATTATCGAAATTATCGATAATGTTAGCCCTGAAAGGGCGTTATACATCAACATTGGGCAAAGCCCTATGATAAAAAACAGACATAGACTTAGAAGCTCTTAAAGAGCGAAATAATTTTACATGATAAATATTAGCGAAATAGAAAAATCTTATCCCTTCCTCAAGAAGATTGCTAAAGCGGCAACAGAATTGAAGACTGAGCTTTATATTGTAGGCGGATTCGTGCGCGATATTCTTCTTGAACGTGAAAAGAAAGAAATTGATTTTCTGGTGATCGGAGATGGGATTTCTTTTGCAGAACAACTTTCGGAGATAATCGGGGGAGATAAGGTTTCGGTATTCAAGAACTTTGGTACCGCACATTTCAGATTTAACGATTACGATCTTGAGTTTGTCGGTGCAAGAAAAGAATCATACGACAGAACTTCTCGCAAGCCTGTTGTAACAAACGGTTCTTTCTTCGATGATATTTCACGTAGAGATTTTACAATTAACACACTCGCACTTTCGCTGAATAAAAAGAATTACGGTGAACTGATAGATACATTCGGTGGACTCGCAGATATTGAGCAAAAGCTTTTACGAACTCCGCTTAATCCCGAAGAAACTTTTAGCGATGATCCGTTACGCATTATGCGGGCTTTCCGGTTTGCTTCTCAACTTAATTTTAATGTCGCAGACGAAATTAAAACTTCTGCAAGATCAATGGCGGAACGGTTGCAAATAGTTTCACAGGAAAGGATCACCGATGAATTTCTTAAAATTCTTTCTTCGCCAAAACCTTCAATCGGTCTGCGCTTACTTCAAGAAAATGGTGTGATGAAATTTATTTTCCCGGAAGTGGCTAATCTTCAGGGAGTTGATCAGCGGCAGGATTTTCATCATAAAGATGTTTTTTACCATACATGCAAAGTTGTTGATAACATTGCTCCAAACACCAATAATATTTGGCTCCGGTTTGCTGCGCTTGTGCATGATATTGCTAAACCGCAGACAAAACGGTTTGTAGAAAATACCGGTTGGACTTTCCACGGACACGAAGACCTTGGCGCAAGAATTATGAAGGGAATTTTCACCCGGCTTAAACTTCCGTTTCATCAATTGGAATATATTAAAAAACTTGTCCGGCTTCATCTCCGCCCCATTGCATTAGCGAAAGAAGAAGTTACCGATTCTGCAGTGCGCCGTTTTATTGTTGAAGCAGGGGAGGACTTGCACGATCTTATTACACTTTGCCGGGCCGATATTACAAGTAAAAATATGGAGAAGGTAAGTGAGTATCTCGCCAATTACGAGCGGGTGATGAACCGTGTTTTAGAAGTTGAAGAAAAAGATAAACTCCGTGCGTTCCAATCTCCGGTGCGCGGTGAAGAAATAATGCAGATCTGCAACTTGAAACCTTCAAAGAAAGTAGGGGAGATTAAAACCGCAATAGAAGATGCGATTCTTGATGGCATCATTCCCAACACGTATGAAGACTCCTTGAGTTATTTGTACAAGATTAAAGAGAAGTATCTATAAGAAGAATATTGATGCTTTATAAAAAGAAAAACATATCCGTTCAGCAAAGAACGATAAGCGTTTTTCTTAATGAAGTAATATTTTCGAATATACAGTTGAATCCAATTCCCACCACTGATTTCTTAACTACTTAGAAGATCCAAACTTCGATGAAGTGAAAGAAATTGGCCGGATATTTAGAAATTGATT
This sequence comes from Ignavibacteriaceae bacterium, assembly GCA_041671545.1. Classification (GTDB taxonomy): domain Bacteria; phylum Bacteroidota; class Ignavibacteria; order Ignavibacteriales; family Ignavibacteriaceae; genus UBA1563. The sequence goes on along the minus strand of JBAZBI010000004.1, from coordinate 16,879 downwards.
ACTTTTATATTATTTAAAATCTATGTTGAATTCTTTTTTATTTCCGGAGAATTCAAATTTTAGTTTAGAAAAACTTGGCAAACCGGAAAAGAGAGTAAGTTCCCACTCATTTGAAAATTCCAATGATTCTGCCGGAAATCCCAGAATGTTATGGTCAACTTTTCCGTTGCAATTCTTGTCATGACAAATGATGAAAGCATAATTTCCGAAAGGAATATTGGCAAAGCAAAGAACTGCTTTCCTATCTGCTATTTTAACGCTCGTTTCTAAAAAAGCTTTTGAAGGAAGATTATCTTCCTTCCGATATAAATACGCGGTCGCATTTCCTTCGTCACTACTGAAATTTTCTGCATTAATGGTTAATGTTCCGTTGCCGGTTGATTGAGTTTGTGAAAAAGTTTTCATCGAAATAGAAAGAAAGATGGTTATTACTAAAAGAGTTGTTTTCATAAAAATGTTTTTCCTTTTTAAAACGATATTGATTTTTGTTAAACAGAGTACATTGTAAACCAGAACAAAATAATTTGAGATGAATGATTGAATGAAAAACATTAAAACAACAGTTAATTCTAAATTAAAATCATTCAGCCATTCATCTTCATTCATTCATTCTGTTAAGATTTTTTATCGCACAAATATATTCGCCGTTTTGCGTAGAATATTTTCACTAACTATATAATTTATTCTTGTTGCAGAGCCAGTATCGGATCTAACTTTGCCGCTTTGAGTGCCGGGAATACTCCGAAGATCAATCCGATTGAAACTGAAAATACAACTGAAAAAGCAATCGAGTCAATCGAAATGTAAGTTTGCCATTGTGTTGTCACTCCAATAGTCCATGCTATTAAAAGTCCTGTAACGACGCCTATCATCCCGCCTAAAATACCCAGCATTGAAGCTTCAGACATGAATTGCCAGACAATATCTTTTTTTCTTGCTCCAACGGAAATTCGTAATCCGATTTCTCCTGTTCGCTCACGAATTGAAAGCAGCATCACCGCTAATACGCCAACGCCTCCAACCAATAAAGAGATACCGGCGATGCCAACGATTAACCACGTAAACATTTGGGAAGATTCTTTCTCAGCATTCATTGCATTGAGTTTATTATCAAGCGTAAAGTCATTTTCTTTATCTCTAATATTCAATTTATGGCGTTTCCGTAACAGAGATTCTATTTCACTTTCTGCCGGGTTCATTACGTTTTTATTTTTAGCTTTTACAAAAATTCTGTTCAAGTAATCTCTATTTAAAACTCTCCTTAGAGAGGTTTGTATTGGAATAATAATTATTTTATCCTCATTCGTGCCTTCAACGCTTACTCCCTTTGAAGCCAATATCCCGATAACTTCAAAAGGAATATTTTTGATCAAAATGATTTCACCAACCGGATTTTCATCACCAAAAAGATCAGTTTGAGCTTGGTATCCGAGTACCGCAACTCGTTTTACAAGTTTATTTTCTTTACCGGTAAAGAAACGACCTTCATTCATACGAAAATTTTTAACCTCCGGGAAATCGGCTGTAGCCCCTTGAACCATCGACATAGTAGATGCACTGCCATACTTTATTTTCACATAAGTATCTGCTGTGGGGACAACTTTTTCTACGGAAGAACATTCTTCTACGATCGCTTCAGCATCCTTTAGTGTTAGGGTTGTAGCCAGACTTATTTGTTGCTCTCTTCCGATAACCTTACCCATTTTACCTGAGTTTACCGCAATCATATTGGCTCCCATTTTTTCAAACTGTTCTGCCATTTTTCTTTTAGCGCCGTTGCCAATTGAAACCATCACCATAACAGTTGTGATACCAATAGACAAACCAATGATCGCGAAAAAAGTCCGGGACTTGTTAAGCAATAAAGCTTTCCATGATAATTTTATGTTCTTAGCTAATTTCATACTGTTAAAATATTTTTCTAAGACAGCGCTTCTATCGGATCCATTTTAGCAGCTTTACGTGCGGGAATGATGCCTGCCAAAATGCCAATAATTACCGGGAAGAAAACCCCAATCAAAATTGCTTCCCATGGAACATAAAACTCTAATCCTTTTGAGGACATGAACATCCATGCGCCGGTTAAGCCGATCGTTAAACCGATAATACCGCCGAGTAATGTTATTACGGAAGTCTCTGCAAGGAATTGGAACATGATATCTTTAGATCGTGCGCCGAGCGCTTTTCTTAAACCGATTTCATTAACTCTTCGAGATACCGACATAAGCATGATTACAACGATAACCACACCGCCGACCAACAGCGCTATCCCGGAAATCAAAGGTAAGAACAAAGTAAAAATCCTATTCATTTTTTTAATCGTTTCTTTCACAATGACCGGCGTTACTAAGGAAAAATCATTTGTTTCATTATTATTTAATGAATGCCTCTCTCTTAGTAATGAGGCAATTTTACCTGCTGTCTCTTCTGTTTTGGAAGCGTCATCAACTTCAACTTTCGCTCCTGCGATATAATCAACATTCATCAATCTGTTCATTAAAGTAGTTATGGGTACAATTACATTCATATCCTGGTCTGTTCCGTGAGGATCAATTCCTCTTTCTTCCAGCACACCTTTAACTGTGAAAGGAACTTGTCCGATACGAATTTGTGCCTCGATAGGATCCGAGCTTTCAAATAATTTTTTCACAATTTTTGTTCCGATCAAAGCGACTCTTGCAGAACTCTTTTCTTCGGCTTTCGTAAAATATTCGCCTGAAGTAACACTTCGCCTCATTACCAATTCTCCTTCTGCGGTGCCGCCGTTAATGGCTGTGGAAATATTTTTATTACCGGATATAACATCCCGTTCAGGTGTTACTTGAAACACGTCATACATTGTAATTCCGGGGATGTCGTTCGCGATCGCTTCAATGTCTTCTATCTTAAGATTAGCAAACGAACTTTCAGATGAGCGTCCGCTTCCAAGTTCCACTCTTCCCGATGTAATTAAAATATTATTTTCACTAAATAATTTTTTCACTTTTTCTGTGATTTGTTTTTCAGCGCTTTTTCCCAACGAGAAAGTAAGACTGAGCGCCGCAATTCCAATTACAACTCCAAGAATCATAAAAAAAGTATTCAACTTATTTCTTCTTAATATTCTAAAACTGCTTTCTATTATTTTGTATCTATTCATGATTTTTTAGTCCTAAGTTTTCCGGGTTAGTTATTTATATTTTCAAGTTCTGCCAATTCCGCTCTTGCATCAAGCGGATTTTCCACTTTATAATCTTCGGTAATTTTTCCATCGTGAATGCGGATGACTCGATTTGCGTGTTCCGCAACTTCGCTCGAATGTGTAATTAGAATTATGGTTTTGCCCGATCTATTCAATTCTTGAAAAACTCCAACTACTTCGAGACCAGATTTTGAATCAAGATTTCCTGTTGGCTCATCGCCTAAAATAACTTCGGGTTCATTTACAAGTGCGCGTGCAATCGCAACTCTCTGCTGCTGTCCACCGGATAATTCATTTGTACGATGTTTACCCCGGTTGCTTAAACCAACTTTTGCAAGTGCATTAACAGCCAATTTACGGATGTCTTTGCGATCAGAATAGATCAACGGCAATTCAACATTTTCTATTGCAGTGGTCTTCGGCAAGAGGTGAAATTTCTGAAAGACAAAACCGATTTTTTTATTGCGAATACTTGCAAGTTCATCATCAGTTAAGGTGCTTATTTCTCTCTCATCAAGATAATACTCACCGGATGTTGGTCTGTCTAACATTCCGAGAATATTCATCATGGTAGATTTACCTGAACCCGACGCGCCAATGATGGCAACAAATTCTCCTTTTTCAATTGTAAGGTTAGCGTTATCCAACGCTGTAACTTTTTGACCTCCGTTCTTCCCGTAAATCTTCGATATATTTTTTAATTGTATCATGTCTAAAACCTTCGTTTATTTATTTAAAATTAATTTTTCGTTTTCTGTTAAACCGCTTACAATTTGCGTGAGTGATTTATTCTTCACACCTGTTGTGACTTTTCTTTCTTGAGGTTTTCCATTTATGAGGACGTAAACAAAACTCTCTTCATTTTTATGGGTAATGGCTTTATTTGGAATTGCTATTACATTCTCTAAAGATTCATTTTGAATGTTCACCGTCGCCGTCATTTCGGGACGCAGTGTTTTCCCTTTGTTATTTGAAATGTCGATGATGACAATGTAATTGACAACGTTATCAATTAATTCTGCATTCGGATAAATCGCTTTTACGGAACCATCGAAAACAGTTCCCGGATATGTGTCAACCGTGAATTCCGCTTTTTGTCCTTCCGCAACTTTACTAATGTCCGTTTCATCAACGTAAGCTCTCACTTCAAGCCGCTTTAAATCAATTATTGTAAGAAACGTAGGAGCTGAAAACACGGCGGCAACCGTTTCGCCTTCCTGTGTTGATACGGATGCAACAGCGCCATTGATAGGAGCGATTATTTTTGTATAGTCGAGCTGGATTTTTGCATAGTCAAGATTTGCCGTCATCTGCGCAACCTGTGCTGTTGCAATCTCAAAGGCTTTTACCGCAAGTTCTAAACCTTGTTTTGATACGGCGTTACTTTTTAGAAGTGTTTCTTGCCGCTCTTTTTCAATCTTTGCATATTTTAAAGTAGTTTTTGCATTATCAAGATTTGCTGCAACCTGGTTGTACTGCGCGGTAAGTTCAGTGTCATCAAGTCTTGCGAGCAAGTCGCCTTTTCTTACAATATCTCCAACATAAACATTTAATTTTTTTACAATCCCGGACACTCTTGAACCGACACGCACTTCCGCGCCAACTTTCGGCTTGATAACGCCGGTTGCTAATACCGTTGAACTCAACGATTTTTGTTTTACGATCATTGTTTCATATTGCTGTTCTGTTGTCTCGTTTTCACACGAGATTAAACCAACAGCCATAAACAAAGCAATGAACAAGTTCATCTTTTTCATAATATTCTTTTTATTTATTAACATTAATTACTGTCCCCGGTTTTAATCATGGGATTTCTAATTGATCGTATCAATTTGACACCATAATATCCGGCGAACATACTGGCAACAAAAGTTAGTAAACCGGTTACTTCGTAAATTATATTTCCCTCAAACGCATTTTCAACAGTTGCACCGCCGCCGCCATGGAGAGCAACCAAAGCTTGAATTTGAAAACCGATTGGTTTAATTGCGTGATTTATAAATCCATCAATTAATCCTAAGCCTATGACCAGCCAAGCCGTAAGAAGCCAATAAATCCAAAGAGCAATCCCCTTCCCCGTGTTTACAAACCATCGCATTAATATTGATGGTAAAACGATAAAGAGAAGTACAAGAAAAATTGCGTGAGCTCCAATTTCGTAAGTATGGTGGATACTTGTAAAGACACCTGTGATAATCGTGCTAACCAATGACGGGGTTACATATTTGTTTTGCGCTAATTCCATAAAACATTTCCTTTCAATTATTTTTTTCTAAATTATGCTGAAACGGAAGAGCGATCCTCTGAATCGCCCTTGCGTTTAATTCAACACAACTTTAAAATTCCAGTTTAAATCCGAATGTTGGAATCATTTTAAATCCGCCTTCTTTTATTTTGCCTGTAAATTCAATGAACTGTTCATCGCTTACATTTAATCTGTTGTAAACATTAAGTACATCCAGGAAAGCCACCAATGCAAGCGCTCCAAATTGATGGCGGTAATCAACACGGATATTCAAAGATTGAAAATCATTTAAACGTTCATCGTTATTGCCGGTGATCTCTCTTGAGTAGCGCACATAATTAGGATTGTTATAAATATTTTCATGAACGATGTACGAATCTTTCGGTCTGCCGGTTGAATATTTCCATTTTGTTGAAAATGACCATTCCTTGTTTAGTTCATATCCGACGAGAACATTGAAAATATTCGGCTGGCTGAAATCGGAATTATATTCGCCTCTGCCGTCGTTATCATTCCGCTTGCTGGCAGAATAGGAATAATTCAATTGACCATACCATTGGTTGGAGAATTTTTTAATTAAACCAAAATCGATCCCCTGAGCATAACCAGAACCAGCGTTGTTATAAGTAAGCAAAGTTCTATCAGGACGTGTAACAAGATCAGAAAAATCTTTTCTGTAAACTTCAGTTGTAAATTTCAGATCATCACTTAAATAGGTTGTTACGCCAAAAATTACGTGATAAGCTCTCTCGTTTTTCAGCAAAGCGTTTTCACTTTTCATAGCTATAACCCGGAGCTCCGGAGTTTGATAATAAACGCCGGTTGCTGCATGTAATTTTGTTCGTTCAGTTAATTGGTAACTAAGACTAACCCTCGGAGAGAGATAACTATTTTTATTGAATCCGTTGTACTCGTATCTAACACCGGGCATTATTACTAATTGATTGGTCATATCGTATTTTGCATCAACATATGCATTCGCACTAATTTTATTCCCGTTCAGTTGGGAGCTTGTTTCTTCAGGTCTTAACACGAGATAATATTGTGATGGATCGGGGCGATAATCATTGCCGTCAAAAGTGTAAAGTGTATCCAAACCATTCTGGGTGCGGGAGTAATTATAATTTGTCCCAAAGACTTCGCTCCCTAATTGAACAGTAGTATTCTGAAATGGATTAAACGTGAATTCCGATTTCCATCCCAACTGGTAATCGCTGTCTTTCAGTTTAAAATAATCCGGTTTTATTACTGTGTTTTCTTTAGTAGGTTTTACTCCATTAATAAAATCAAGATAGACTCTTCCAGTCTTTTGATCATTTTCGGTTCTTTTATAATAAAAAGTATTTTCCATAAAGCTTGATAGACCGGAGAGATACCGCCACTTCATGCCAAGCAGATATTTTGTTTCTTCAGTTTTTGCAATGTAGGGCTGATAGTTATCATCTTTTGCCTCCAAAACATTTTCGATTGTGCGGGTAACACTTTCCGGTGAGTAGATTCCAAGAAGAGAGAGTTTATGTTTTGGAGATAGGTCAGTTGTTGTCTTTACGATAATATCTGTAAAACTGGGAGTCCCCATATCCTTCTGATCGGTAATTTCAAGCACTTTTGAAAAATCTTGATGACGTAATGAAATAAGACTTGATGTTTTACCTAAACCGTATAATGGTCCGTCATAGTTTACTTCCCAACCGAGTAAATCATATGACCCATTGGCGGTCATTGATTCTTTATTCCCTTCTTTAATTTTTAGATCTACAAATGATGCATTTTTCCCTCCGTATTTAGCAGAAAAACCGCCGGCTTGAAAATTTGCTTCATCAATTAGTCCCGGTGCAAAAATACTGAAGCGCCCGCCTTGAGCAACTTGCTCTTCCGATCCCCCGTTATCGAAATGTGAAAATTTATCGAATGGGATATTGTCGATGAGAACAATATTATCGCGCGGACTACCACCACGCACGGAAAATGCTGAAAATTCTCCGCCGCTGCTGCTAACTCCCGGTAAGGTTTCGATCGCACGGAAAATATCTCCCGCAGCGCCCGGACTTCTTCTGATTTCTTCCCGCGAATAACTGAAATTTGTAACGGGGGATTCATTATCTTTAGAAAAATATCCGGCGCTAACGATAACAGAATCCATATTTAAAAATGATTCACTTAGTTCGATATCTTTAACCATGGTGGATTTTCCATTTATTACCCGTATCTCGGATTCAATTGAACTTGAATACCCGATCAAAGAATATTTAAGTTGATAGATGTTTTCATCTACTGCACTAATCCAATATTTTCCGGATGAATCTGTCATCGCTCCTAAACTGGTTCCAATGACAACTACGTTTACATATTGAATCGGTTGTTTGGTTGTTTTGTCTATTACTTTTCCGGTTAAACTCCCTTTTCCGTTACCTAAAATGAGATTCGAAAAAGTTATTATTAAAAAAGTTATAACCATTGCAAATTGTTTTGCACTAAAGAATTTGTACATACATATTTCCTGTTTTTATACTTTGTTTATTTTTTTACGATGCAAAAATAAACTGCAGTAACGCCCAGAAAGTCTTGATATATATGTTTGGACTATAAGTTTTTGGTGAAAAAAAAGCAGGAAGGACTATTTTAGTCCATTTAGGTACTCGGTAGGAGTAAGACCTGTAATTTTCTTAAAAATATTATGAAAAGATGATTTTGAAGGAAATCCGGCTTCATAAGCCATGGCGAGAATGGTATAATTTTTCTTTTTCGGGTCGGAGAAGATTTTTATCACTTCCTCAACGCGATATTTATTTATAAAAGAATAAAAATTCTCACCGGTATTGCTGTTGATCAAAGAAGAAAGTTGATTCCGGGTTATATTTAATTGTTGGGCTAATCCGGTAAGCGTTAATCCTTCTTCTAAATATGGTTTTTTCTCAGCCATAAATGTTTGAAGTTTCTGCATAAGTTCGCTATTGTTTTGATTCAACTGCCCGGATTTATCCTTTTCAACTTCAACAATTTGCTCAAAATCAATTGATGTGACGGTAATTTTATTCGAGAAGATGCTCTCTTGAAATAACCCTTCGTACACTAAGACATAAATTGTTACTACCAACGAAAAATCAATAATGATATCAACGAGTTGGTAATTATGGGTGTGAATGACAACAGGGATTGTTAAGGTTAGTACTAAAAGACACACTCCAAAAATATGAAGAAAGTTCTTCATCCAAAGAAGAGTTTTTCCTTCCAGGTTTGAAAATTCCCTTTGGAGAGAAGCTTGTGATAAATTTATCCTCCGGACAATTTTCCACCAATAAAATGCATATTGAATTATTGTGAATACCCAAATCCCCGTACTCAGTGTTTCAATATTGCTGATAATGAATGGGGTTTTGAATACATTTAATATTGCTAGTGGCAGAATTATAAGCGCAAATAACAGAAACGGGACAAAGTGATAAATATCTGCAAGAGTGTAGACTCTGGGATTTAAGATTTCCCTAATATAAAAAAATAGAAAAGGACCTATAAGCAAGATAAAAGGTTGTTTGATCTTAAACGGATTTCCAATATTATTATCTATCAATACAGAATGTGCAATACTTACAGAAAGAATGATTAAGAGAATCGCTAATATTTTATTGGATTTTTTGCCCCATTTTTTACTTTTATAAATGATCAACGCAAAAAAGAAACCTTGAATTACTGCACCATAGACCAAGATTTCAATTATCTTATTGAAGAGACTATCCAATTAGTGAACCTTACTATTTTGTATCTTAATTTTAAAAATTAACAAAAATCAATTTAGAAACTCGCATGATTAAGTGGCTTATCTTCAGAATTTAGTGGTGAAAAAGTGATACACCAATTATAATTGTTTTTAATTAGACAAAGTTTCCACACGATCATTTTTTTGATATTTTAACATATAACTTAATAAATACCCCAAATATTTTCTCCCCCATTCTCTCCGTTTAATATATACGGTAAAAAGAACTGACTACAAGAGGTGTAAAGTTTTCAAATAGGTCACAAATTTCTTAGTGTATTTGCAGGCAAAAAACATTTCCCGTTAAGTTGCCAAGTTTACAGAAACTACTTATGAATATAAGATAAACACTATTTAATCTAAGAATGCAGTTGTCTAATGCTCGGGAGTGATTTCCCACCGACTTGAACATCAAAGGGAGTGGGGAGATCAATAACTCTTCCACTTTTTAATTATTCTGTTTCTATAGCTTAAGTATAAGTCGTTATCTTTAAACGTCAATCCTACTACCGTGCTATCCGGAATATCCTCAACCGATATGACGTTAAAATTATGATCAGTTATAATTAACACATCTTTTTGAGAGCGGTTCAAGCCGAGTATATAAAAAGAACTATCCTTATAATCTAAAGCATATACACCGTAATCCGTTGTATCAACGAAATCTAAAGTAAAGCACATATCACTGCCTGTCATAACCGGATTCTCTTTTGATGCAGTTCTTGCTCTATACTGAGTTGGATTCTTGAAGTTTTTATAAAGTGTTAATAACGAGTCGTCATCTTTTTTATAACATATCCCGCTTGCCAGCCATTCGGAAGGGGATGGATTGTCCCACTTCATGTAGACTCTTTCGCCGATAGGTGAACATTTGATGATTGAGGAAGTAAGTCTTGATTGAAGATAAACGTCATTCCCGTCGTTTGTGATCGCTAAATAACCTTGCCCGTTCAATCCCAAATCAAATGAATCATCAATGTTTTTACCGTCTGCGGAAAATTTTAACAGATCTATTTGAGAGCCGGCATTTCCGGAGAGATCGTAATTGGTTGAATAAAAGTGACTGTTGATAAAAGTGATATCGGAAATATCATCGTAGTAAGTATCTTTTGCAGTATTGATCTCTTCCGAATCTTTACAACCGATGATGCCTATAATAAAAGCCAATATTAAATAACCTAAATATTTCATTGGTTAACTCCTAAAAAATTATCAGATATAATATAAAATGGGATTTGCAGGAGCAAAAATAAATATGAAGATGAATAAAATTCTTCGAACTTCTCATATATTTAGACAAACGAACTTAAAAATGTTTTTAATCATTCCCAAGTATCAATTTGAAAATACTTTGTGTCCTTTGCGCTTTCCTCGTGTTCTTAGTAGTAAAAAGCTTGACCACAGCGAACACAATTTCTTTGCCTCTTCTTACTCATTACGATCGCCAACAGCAAAATCTACTATTGCCGAAGCATGTATTAAAGTTGTATCAAAGAGGGGAATAGGAACGTCCTCCTGCTTTATCAGTATCGGTATTTCCGTACATCCCAATACAATTGCCTCTGCACCATCAGAGATCAGCTTTTTAATAATGGTAAGATATCTTTGCTTGGTTTCTTCTTTGAAGATTTCCTTTGCCATCTCTTCAAGAATAGAGGAATGGATGAACTTTCGGTCTTCAAATTCCGGGATGATTGCCGAGATACCATATTTTAATAATCTATCTTTATAAAAAGGCTGCTCCATTGTTATTCTTGTTCCGAGCAGTCCAACTTTTTTATAGTTACGCGTAGCAACAACCTTTGCAGTTTCTTCAGCAATATTAATGATAGGGATGTTTATAATTTTCTGGATATCATCCGCGATGATATGGGGAGTATTAGCGCAGAAGACGATACAATCAGCGCCGGCTCTTTCAAGATTTTTAGAAATAGCAGTGAATTTACCGGTAAGTTCTCCCCATTCTTTGGGGTCGGTAGGTGGATTGAATTCCGCAAAGTTTACAGAATAAAGAAGCATTTTTGCCGAACTTAAACCACCTAATTTTTTATTTACTTGTTGATTTATTAACCTATAATAATCAACCGTTGAAACCCATGTAGTTCCACCTATTAAGCCTAATGTTTTCATTCTATTACCTCTGCGATTTAATTTACCGATGAAAGATTGCAATTATAACAAGAAAAACGTAGCACAAATATAGGTTTAAAATTCTTTTGTGTTCTTTGTGTTTTTCCCTTGTGAACTTTGTGGTAAAAACAATAACCACAAGGGACACAAAGTTTTCAGAAAGGTTACAATGAGTTTTTCTCATGACTCTTTACTTATTAAAGAGGTTATACCTATATTTCTGTTAGTTCATATCTCATTCTTGCCATTAATTCATCAGATTTATTTTTTAACTTCATAGCTAATTCTTTCATTCTATTTTGATAATCATTTTGCATATCTTGATTTTTGGTGAGTAATATTTCTTGAAATTTGGAAATGAATTCATTCGATAAATTAAAACTATCTTCATAACATTTTTGTAATTCATCGAGTATTTTTACCAACTTATCACTTGAAGTTAGTTTTAGACTATTCGTTTCGGAATTCAATCTGGAATAGTTTTCGTTTATATCAAACATAAGATTACCAATTTGGTCACTGAACCAAACAATGATTTTACGACTTTCTTCTTTGTTGTTATTCATTTCTGCTTTTAGAAATTTATCGTAGTATTCGGTAAAAATAGGTTGTAACTTTTTGGGTAAATCCACAGAATATTTTTTACCGAATTCGTCGATTAGTCGATAATACTTTTCAAATTGATTTACCTTCATTTCAAAAACTTTCTTACGTTTCTCAAGATCCAAATTGAGACTATGCTTTAATGATTCAAGATAATTTTGATGTTTTTTATTGTTGAAAAAAAGAAATATTGCCCACAGAAAATTCACAACTCCAAATAAGAGAGTCGACAATTCGGGATTTTTACTAATAAAATCAAACAAAATATTAATTCCTTTTTATATGTATAACGGCTTGCTAAAGCGCAGCCCAAAACAACAATGCCAAACTTGTTAATAATTTTTATAATTAGAAAATTTTCTCAAATCAAAACTACCTTGAACAACAATACCGAAACGGAACCACCAACATTAATATTTCTAAAATGCCGAATACGAAAACGCTGTCGCCTTGAGTCCACGATAATGGCGTTGCCATAAAGTTTTATTTAATGACAATAAATTACTTCCAAATTGTCAAGACCTAAAATTGCCCTAAAATCAGTCTTTTTACCGATAATTTTTACCTTGTCATTAGTAGCCACTGGTTATACCGTTTTTAATTTTTAGTTCAAAAGAATATAATTATTCATCTCCAAGAACCAATTTGGAACCATCATTAAAAATTATCATTTCCGGCTCCCAAACAACTTTCATTTTTTCAAGTTCAGTAAATTTTAGTTTTGTATCTCTATCCATAAACTGATTATAATCATAATAGCCGGTATTAAAAGCACGTTCCTTGGGCTTTAGTATTTTATCATATTTCACTTCTAAATTCGATATTGCATCACCAAACATATCTGATATTTTTAAGGTGCCTTTAACTCCAATAATTGTGCTGTCACTATTATTGTTTATTGAAATCGTAATAACATTATATTTGCTATAATCGGCTTCTGAAAAACTCTTCCTGACTATATTAACCGTAACTATATTTTTAAGTTTTTGGATTTGTAGTTGTTTCTTTTGAAAAGCTTCTTCTGCTGCCTTTTGTTCATTAGCAGTTTTAATAGAATCTTCTATTACCCATTCCTTTTGCTTTTTTATTGCTTCTCCAATTGTTATTGTTGAATCAATAAGAAAATCTTTATCACCCGAAAAAGCATTCTTTAAGTTTGTTCGGATTAAATAAGTAGCAAAAAGTTCTTTCTCTTTTTGCGTTAACTCTTTGGAATCTTTAATCTTTTGAATGTTTGATTGTGTCATTTTTTTCTCTTTAATGCTCTCGCTACAAGAAAAAAATAAAAAAGACATTAAAAAGATTAGTAAAACATTTTTCATTAACTCACCTATTATTGTTGATTAATGGTATAACTATAACTTATCATGCACTGAATTAGTTGTTTAGGAATACATATATGCGTGCAGTTGCATCCACCAAAGGCGGAAAGGTAAATGTATTCCAATTGTTTAATTTTTCTTCCATAAACACGATATATAAAAATAGGGTCTGCATGCCTACCACGCCAACAGCGGGGATATCATTCCATCCGTTTTTCAGTCTAACGGACTCTTCACTCTCAGTTCTTTTTGGAAATATGTGGGTAAACATTGGATTGTAAAAAAGGGGAGAGTGCAAACCCTCGCTTGCTGTATTAGTTCTATGTAGCACTAACTGAGAAATAGAGACTCCTATTTTCGTTATTTATTGTACACTTTAACTTAAAAATGTTTTTGGGAGATTGTCAAATTGTTCACGAATAGTAACATTAGACTACTTCAATCCTAATTCTTCTCCCTAAAGATTTTGCATATCTTCGTAACGTTGATAACGGTATATCATCCGCATGATTTTCTATTCTTGATATAACGGATTTGTTCGTTTTTAACTTTATCGCTAATTCATCTTGTGTTAAACCGGATTGTTGGCGAAGTTGCTTTAGCAAAACACTTACCTTAAAGTCCTGGTAACCGGTATCGTAATTCTCCGCAAATTCCTGGTCATCTTTTATTCTTTTGGAAATATATTTTTTTAAGTCGCTCATTTCTTTTCCCTCGTCAGAGATTTCATGACTTGCTTTCATAGATATTAACTTCTGGCATAAGCAAAGTTACGTGATTTCTTAATTATTTGTACACTTCAACTTAAAAACGTTTTTAGTTATTCCCAAACATCAATTCAAACTTTTATAGTCTTTGCGCTTTCGTCTGCGAACTCTACGGTTGAAAAGAAACTAACCGCGAGGGGCACAAAGTTTTAATAAAGGTCACAAGAAGTTTTCTCTTGTTTATCCGCCTCTCGCGGGACTCTTTACTTTTTAAAGATGTTAGCCGTGTGTGGATTTGACGCCAACTTTCCATATCCCAATAACTGCCGCTGCTAAGGTAAGTAAAACGTTTACTGCCCCAAAGATTGACTCTTGCATATACGCGGCTTTGTAATCTGGAAGGAGCTGACCTTGTGCAAGAGAACGAACGGCTATTTCTGTTGCCGAGGTTGCTGCGGGCACAACGAAAAGATATGCGTTGATAACTACCATCGTGATGAGTAGTAGTTTGAGCTGGAAAAACCGTTGTTTCAATCCATAACGTTTGTAGCCCATAAAAACGCCGGTAATGGCGAGCGCCCACATGCCCGGAAGTGTGAGGACATTGGTGCCGGTGCTAATGATTTTTCGCCCAAAGGCAATGTTCTCCAGACTAGCGCCATCGATAAGCGCAGAGATGACTACGAAAGTGAGAATGCTGCCTAAAAAAATTACGAGCCCGCCAAAGTGGGCTAACTTTAATCCTCGAACCATTGGTTTTCTCCTTGTTGAAATGCCTAACGCGCAGTTTAACAGGTGGGCGCAGCCCGTCCTAGTTGGAACTGATGTTATATTCCTTTTATGTTCATTGAAGGCTACTCCAAAGATGTCTAAAAACCCATATGAGTAGAGCCAAAATAATAATTCTTCTAAGCCAAATAAGGGGTACCATTACTTTTTCGACTTTTATTGGCAAATTTAAATTATTTATAAAAAAGGTTGAATCCCTTAAACCAAAATGATGTGTTGATCCGTTTTTCAATGATAATGAAAGTATGCAACCAGGAATAAAGAATGCTGAAGGAACAATTCGTATTTTAGCTTCTTGTATGTCGGAAAATACTATTGTTCGACCATCAACCTCAAAACTATTTTCATTTACTTTAAGTATGCACCTTTTTGATTTTGCCCAATCAACACCAGTATTTGAAGTAGTATCTTTATCAAATATGGCCTTACAAGCGAATTTCTTCATAATTTCACCTTTTCAAATATAACGACGTTGTGGCTAAGGCGCAGCCCAAAACTACAATGCCGAACTTGTTAATAAATTTTATAATTACAAAAATCTTTCATAGCAAGACTACCTTGGACAAGTTAGCCGAAACGGAACGACTACCTCTAAAATTTGTAAAATGCCGAATGCGAATACAGTTTACCCGCCTCTGGCGTGGCTGTCGCCTTGAGCCACTTGTTATATGCCTTTTATTCAGCACGGATGATAGCGGACCTTCTATATTTTCTTCCCAATATAAAATACATACCCATAATATTCTTTATATTTATGATAAAGTTCAGCTCCTTGCTTTTCATATTTTACAAATTCTTCGGCTGATTTATTTCCTTTATATTTATCCAAAAATATTTTTTGTGCTGTTATTTCCGGAACAAAAAAGTTATCAATCCAGCAAGTTTCAGGCAATATGAATGATGCTATAACAACATAGCCAGCTTTTTGCATTTGAGCGATTTTATTTGGGATGGTATCTATTTCAGGATATGCTTCATTCCAAAAATCAAATATTTCTTTTGGCCGTTCTTCTGTAAACCATGATGCTTCTGTAACTGCAACATAGCCACCTTTTTTCAAAAACTTATTCCAATAATTCATGCCTTTTTCAAAGCCAATATTATATATTGCTCCTTCACTCCAAATAAGGTCTAATTCATTTAATTGAAAATCAAGTTTATCCATTGAACCAATAACGCCTTTAACTCTGCTTTGAAGATTCAGTTTTTGTGCATTGTCATTTAGTTTGTCGATAAAACCAGGGAATAAATCAATGGCTGTAATATTCCCTGGAGTGTTTTGAGCTAAAATTATAGTTTGACCTCCAGTACCACAACCAAGGTCAACAATGCTTGATTCCTCATGCAAATTATCAATAAAGCTTAATGCCCTTAGAGTTGCTTCCTGGTTTCCTGGGCCTTGACGATCCATACTAGAAAAATATTCGCAAATTAATGCAATATCAAAGTCGTGAATATTATGCTCTTTATCACTCATTTTATGTTCCTCCAAGAACTTAATGATGCTATAGTTTATTATTTTATACAATATGCTTTTACGGTGACATGCGTGTCATCGTTATAATTCCCTTCGAAATATTAGAAATTAATGGCATATAACTATTACTTCAACTTAAAAATGTTTTTAGTTATTCCCAAGTATCAACTCAAAAATATTTTGTGCCTTTAGTTGCAAACAAGCAACTAACCACAAGGGATACAAGGTTTTCCAAAAGTCGTAACCTTCAAGGTTAGCATGCAGAAAAGCAACTTAACCTTGAAGGTTAAATTCACAAAACCTTCGTTTTACGCTAAAAAGAAGGTTTCTACCGCTTTGTAGCCCCTTTCCAACCGATGGGAACGATTTTCCGTACACTTGAAGCTCCTTTCCAATCGATGGGAACGATTTTCCGTACACTTGGAGTCTCTTTCCAATCGATGGGAACGATTTTCCGTACACTTGGAGTCTCTTTCCAATCGATGGGAACGATTTTCCGTACACTTTGGAGCCCCTTTCCAATCGATGGGAACGATTTTCCGTGAGTGTGTAAAAATAAATGTGTAAATGGAAAAAGGAAATCATAAGAACGCCCCAATTCTGTCATCAAAAATAATGGAGAATTGAGAGATAACAAAAGCCCAATTAGGGATTGGGTTAACCCATTT
>JBAZBI010000003.1:0-333973 GCA_041671545.1 Ignavibacteriaceae bacterium | reverse complement strand
TTTGGCATCCTTTACTGTTTTTATTTTATTTAATTAGATGATTCGTTTGAATCGACTTTATCTAATTTACAGAAAGGATGCCTTTTTTTATTTTACCTTTTAAACATAATATCTACATTCCTAATTCATAACCTGGCAAAGCCAGAAAAAAAATAATGAATAATGAACAAGGAATGTAGAATATCGAAAGGCAAAACTTCATCATTCGTTATTCCTTGTTCGATGTTAGATATTTGATTTCAACCAAATATTTATACCATTTTGCATAGAATATTTTTACTAACTATGTAATCCCTCATCCGCCGCAGCGGACTAATTCTTGAAATCATCGTACCAAAATGGTTTTGTGTTTAGCTCATCAAAATGAAGTATTGATTTGAACAAAGGAATTTCATTTGGCGTGAGATGCGGAAGTATCGTCGTAGGAAGCGCAGCAATTCTTTTTGAAGATAAAACCTTAGTTAGCATTTCTTCTGCCGTCCTTTTGCTGCTTTGAAATGAAGAAAAGAAAAAACTCACCGCGTTTCATATCGTTTAACTTTTCTCTGAATTCTTCTTTTTTAATTTGCGAAAAGTGAAAGAAAATATCGGAAGGGTAGTGGAGACTTTTTAGAAAACCATATCCCTTTTCATCAATCTTTTTTACACGGCAGAAATCCAAAGGTTCCATTAACTATAACTATGTTGTTTTTTGTAAATGCAAATTGATTTGAAATTATTTAAGTAGAATCATTTTTTTCGTTTGAACAAAACTTCCCGCACGTAGTTGATAAAAATATACGCCGTTTGGGAGATTGTTAGTGGTTTGTTGATTGTTGTATGTCGTATTGAAATTGATGGAGTGATGACCAGCTTGCTGTTCTTCATTCACCAAAGTTGCAACTTCATTTCCAAGTATATCAAACACTTTCAAGCTGACTTTAGCACCCACTGCTAACTGCCAACTGATTACTGTCATCGGATTAAACGGATTCGGGTAGTTCTGTGACAAATTAAACGAAAGATGATTTTCTTCTTCGTTTTTTATATTAGATAATATAGGGTCGTAAATCAACTCATAATAGCCTGTTTCTGGCGAAACCACTGTAGTGGGAATAAGAGCTTTATCTTTGGCACGGATTGAATAATAGAGTTTATAGCCATGATTCATTAATACGGTATCGAGAGAAAAACTGACAGTCCAATCTGTTGAATTAGGTATGACCTGAGCATCTATGCTCTCTTTCTTCGTCGATGAAGCATCATTTGAATAAAAATACTCAACCCAGACACTTTGAATAAAATCCAGTGAAGTGCCTGAACTTGAAAAACGAGAATACGGGTGAGTAACCTTAAATTTCATGGCTATTTCCGGTGTCTTCGTTATTGAAAGAGGAGTATCAATAATTTGAGGGATATTATTACTTGAATAGTATCTTATAGAATCACCGACTAAAACTGAAGCATATCCAATTGTACTATTCCAGCTCACCTGAGATCCCATTGGTCCGTTCTCTTTGAAATCCTCATACCAAAGTCCAATAGAATCAATAAATCTGCGATTCATCCGCATTGCAGGGAATTCACTATAACCATAACCCTTATAAAATCTTTCATTCCCGAATTTCGTTACATATCCATCATAAACATTTGCGAGGATATTATTGTATGTGAAAGTATCTCCTGAAATCAAATTAAAATCCATATAAAGCATTTCAGCTGAGTTTCTCCAAATATATAATTTGTTATCAGCTCCATATCGATAAAAAGATATTTCTCCGTTACTATCTACTTTATAATATTGTTTCCCATTCATTAATGTATCCGAAACTACTTTTATCAACTTTTGATAGTAATTAGTTTTGCTTCTTATTCCATCGGAGGACGAACTCTCTCCGATATACTGCCATGAATTACCTATCACCAAAGGGAAATAATTCTTTCCGGTGTATGGAATCAACTCTTCTCTGTAAAGAGAATGGTAATCATCTAAAAAATAAGCAACGGTTTTTATGAAATTGATATTGAGAACACCTGAAGGGAAGATGCTTTCCCATGTCTTACCTTGGTCAACAGTACGGAATCTACCTGCAAATATTTCTTTTTCTGGGGAATATTTTATTGAAAACACAAGACCATTAAAGCAGAATGTCCAGGTTATACCATTGTCGGTTGATTTGTAAACTTTAAAATCAACACTTGCATAAAGTACATTAAGAGAATCACCTTCTATGTCATAAACAGTTTCACCAGTTTTTTGGATTTCTAAGTTTTGCCATGTATTTCCATTATCGTCAGAAAAATATAGCCCTTTTGTTGAACAGACATAGATTCTATTTTGAATAATCTTAATCGACCAGATGTAGTCTGAGGCAACTTGTTTTGAATCCCAGTTCTTTCCAAAATCTTTAGAAATATTAACAACACCATTTTTTAAACCAACTATGAGGATATTACCATTATTAAGGTTTATATATTTAATTGCACCAATAGCACTATTAAATGAATTAGATCTTGTGAAGGTTGTGCCTCCATCACCGGAGAAAAAGAGTTGCCCTTCATAACCTCCCCAAAGAAGTGTATCGATTCCCACTGCTTCCATTGCATATATATAAGTCGAGGGAAAATCTGATTGCACTGTAGTCCAGTTACTCCCTCTATCACTTGATTTATATAAGTAGCGATACCAACCGGAGTATGCATATAAATTGTTTGAGGATGAAACAGTAAACGCATCAATGCTTGATAAGTTTAATTTTCTCCAACTCATGCTTTGGCCTAAGGTTGATTGGGCTAGTATAATCAAAGCTATTAATGTGTAGGTAACTATTCTGAATAATTTTTTAGCTGAGATTCTCATGATCATTTAACCCTATTTTATGATTATCATCTTTTTTATTTTGCGATTATTCCCTGCAATCAGGCTATAGAAATAAATTCCACTAGGAAGAGTATTTACGCTAAATTCAACTTCATAAGTTCCGGCGTTTTTATTTTCATTTAAAAGAACTTTTACTTCTTTCCCTAAAATATCAAATACTTTTAAAAGAACCTTTTCTGATTTTGCAATCGAGTATTTTATTTTTGTCGTCGGATTAAACGGATTCGGATAGTTCTGATAAAGTGCAAACTCACCCGGAAGAATTGAAGTTTCATTTTCAGTTTTTGTGTATACATCATTTAATTTTCCCGGTGTTCCGTACATTTCAGAAACTCTCCAACTCTGCGGCAGTGTATTATCAAGCTGGGGATTTCTCAGCGCCAGCGTTCGTCCGGTACCATTCGCTAAGGAATCCCATTCACCGGTAGAAGAAAAAGAAACTTCATCAACAAGATTTCCACCGGTGTCAATCAATTTAATGGTATCTCCCGAACTGCTCAATCCAAATTGAAAATCTCCTAACACATTAAGTTCATTCTGATAAAAAGATTTAAACTTTGTGGTATCTCTGCAAAGAAGAAGATAGCCGTGTTCTTTCAAATAAATATTTTCTGGGAAAAGAAAAACATTCAGCTTACTGTCTTGAAATTTCCAACCGGAAAGTGAAATTGATTGTACACTTGGATTGTAAAGTTCAACCCAATCTTCTGTATCAAGTGATGGAGATGATTTATAGTTGATTTCATTGATCACAACACTTGTTATGTTTAATTCCACCGGTTCAAAAATTGCGGTTAAATAAGAATCGCTTTGCGGAAGAATTGTTAAGATCGGTGAAGTTGAATCCGAAATACCCTCCCATCTAACAAAGCGGTAACCGGGCATTGCAAACGCTCTAACTTTAAGAGGAATGTTTTTGAAAAATACATTCAGCGAATTATTATTCTTCACTTCAACTTCGTGTGTAAAGATTTTTCCCCACTCAGTATTATTTCTTCCAATTTTAATTTCGCAAGTTCCGGCTAAACCAAATTTGGTAGAAATAAATTTTCTCATGGTGTCGGGACGATTTAGAGCAAAATCTCTCATCACTTGAACATTTACAAACCAGTCTTTTCCCATTGTAATAGATTTTTCCCATCGCTGTTTGTGTCTTGGAATTTCGGCAGCGATCACTCCGCTCAAACTATCGATAACAGAAATTACGTGAGCCGGTTCGTATGTCGTGTTCATGTGTACACCGAACCGTTGAATAAATTCATTTCTAAATTCTTCATTCTCTAAAAGTTTTCTCAATATCAACGTTGCCCATGGCGGATTAGGCCAGCTTGGACCATCGGTTGCAGTTGCAAGAGCAAGTGTGTTTGAAAAATATTGTCCGTTTGCATTTCCGCCAAATGTAAAATCAAGATCATAAATCATCCAACGCCATTTACCTTTTGGCGAGCGTTCACGCCACAATTTCATATTCGAGCCGGGCCAATCACCGTTCGCGGAAAAAATTTCAGCAATCTGGTAATCAATATATTCGTCGATATCAACGATGGTTTTTACATGTTCATAATTTGCGGTTGCCGCAATATTGTAATTTGCGAAAAAAGTCATCATCTCGTTGTAAGCAATAATATCGCCGTAGTTGGCGCTTCCTGCTTTACTTATTTGTATTAGATCAACTGAATCTTTGTTTACACCGAAATGAGAAGCGAGGTAATTATCATCTAATTTTTCGCGGACATTATGAATTCCCCAGTATTGCCCGTTAATAAAAAGAACTGAAGGCCTATACGCTTGATGATCGACTTTCATCCCCTGTTCAATCAACGATTGCGCAATTTCTTCGCGGCACATTGTACGCCACCAATCTTGCGCTCCACTGCGCAACACAATGTTTTCAAACTTGTTGATCAAAAGACTGGGGAACATGCGGTAATTAAGAGTTCCCATTCCGTATTCAGGTCGAAAATAAAACGCGAGTGATTTCATCGGATAGATGCGGCTGCAACCGCCGTAAATTTTTACTCCCGCTGAAGTTTTGAAAGCGAGCGATCTATCTTTTTCAAATAATTCTAACTCAATCGGACGCTCCCAATCTTGATTCCAATTTTTTGGTCCGTCACTGCATGATGCCGTAATTCCATTTGTGCCGGCAACGTAAATACCGATTGAATCACTAAAAAAATTTACCGGATCTGTGACAATTGAAAAAACGGGAAGTTCTGTCTGCTCATTAATAAAATAAGAATAGGTTAAAATGTTGCTTGGTAGAAAACCATCTTTAAATGATCTTATCCGCAGTACGGAAGTCGAATCAATTTGAATGGAACCGGTGAAGATTGAACTTTTTTTTGTCGGCGCGGTTCCGTCTGTTGTGTAATAAATTACGGTGTTAAATTCTGATGGTGTAATCGAAAGAGTGATCGGGAATGTGTAAAAGCCGCTTTGATGCGAGACGATCGGATCGCCAAGTTTATTAAAGATAGATGAAAAAAGATTTTGCGAGCCGGGAGAAGAAGGAGAAAATTTAAACCACTCGTTTGTTCCATCGGGAAATCTTCCGAAAGAAATATCGGTTTGCTGTGCCGAGAAAGAAATTGAATCAACTACTTCGCTTAAAGGATTAAATAATCCAACCTGCTGCCCTGAAGCGCTCAATTTAAAATTTGTGTGAATGCCGGAATCTTTCCCATCGCACCAAATAACCAAATAACCTTGCGGAGGAACAATTACATCGGTTTGAAAAATGAATTTTTGTGGTTGGGAAAAATCATCGGTTACACTGTAGTTCTTAAGATTAACCGGAAAGAGATTGTTATTATGAAGTTCAAACCAATCGGAGTATGCATGATAATCAGGATCAGCAATTGCCGCGGTGTTGGAAGCCATGATCTCATTTATATAGAGTGATTGTGCTAAACTTTTCTCTTGAACAAATAAGAAAAGAAGAAAAGATAAAAAGAGGAAATAAGATGGATTAAGTTTTTTCATAGTATGTCGAATTCTTAATCCAAATTACGAAGAATAAAATGATAATATTGCGCTGAAATATTACCGAAGTAAAACCATCTTTTTCGTCTCAACAAAATTACCTGCGCGCAATTGATAGAAATACACACCGCTTGGGAGTGAGTTGGTAGTTAGTTGATTGTTGTTTGTCGTATTAAAATTGATGGAATATTTTCCGGCAGTTCGTTCTTCGTTTACCAATGTAGCAATTTCATTTCCAATTACATCGTAGATTCTTAATGTTACGTGACTGCTGACCGCCAACTGCCAACTGATTACTGTTTCAGGATTAAACGGGTTTGGATAATTTTGGTCTAAGCCGAATTCGGTTGGAGTGTTGAGCTCGTTTTTAATATCTGTTGCAACAAGATCAAATTTTACGTAGTTGACATTAAATCCGCCGAAGTAAAAGTTGAGAGAAAAAGTATGTTTACCGGAAGTGAGCGGAACATTATTTATCGGAAGGCTCATCCATTTTGTCCACCCGCCGGTTGCCGGAACATCGATGAACGTACCGATATTATTGCCATCCCAGCGCATTAAAACTTTTCCACCTGAAGCGTTAGCAGCAATGCGCAGAGCTAAGTTATATGTTCCGGCTTGCTCAACGTTTACTGTGTAGTTTAAGTACTCTCCGGTATTAGTCCAACCGACGTCATATCCGTTTGTGAGAATGTCGGAACATTTTTCAATATCAACACCGTCATTGCGGTATTGTCCACCGCTGTTCCAGGTACTCTTGTTATCTGCATTTTGATAATCGACATCTTTATAAGCGTAACCATTCTGACCAATGTTATAATCGGCGGCATAAATAATTCCGGGTATCGTATGCAATTTAAAAGGAAGTGTCTCAGTAGTTTTTACCTGTCTGAACATCGCATCAATTACGCCACTGTTTGTTTTGCAGCTATCGATGTTGAGATATTTGGCAAATTTTGTTAACGCGTTTACTGCATAATCAACAGTTGGTTTTGTTGCCTGCCCGCTCCAATATTTTAAAAGATAATCATACTCTGCCGGTTTGTTTACGAACATCAAACTGTTGTTGCCTTCAACTTTTTTCAAAGTCCACCAAGCCCAGCCGATATTATAAGACTCCATCAACTTAATTACATCGGTAAACCATTGATTTGAATTTTCTCCCGATTCTCCAAGCCACAAAGGGCGTTGGGTGTTATTCCTTAAACTTACAAGATAGTTTATTGAACCGGCATCGGTTCCATTCCAATATTTATGGAAACTGTACACCATGTTATCATCCCATGCAGGACTTAAATTATCGAAACTTGTTGCGTACCAATTTCCTTCAATAAAAATTATATGGTTTTTGTCAACAGCGCGAATTCCGTTTGTGATTGTAACAAAAAGATCTCTCAATGGCTGATTGTTTCCGGTGCTAAAGTTGTAAGCCGTTTCATTTATAAGATCGTAACCGCCGATCCATTGTTTATCTGCATAACGGGTGGCAATTGTTTTCCAGAGATAAACAGTCCGTTGTTGGGCGATCGGGTCTTCCCAGAGAGGAAGATACGCCGGATTGTAATCGGCAATATTGTCTTTACTTTGTCCGCCGGGGGCTGCGTGTAAATCGAGGATCAAATAGACTTTGCTTTCTTCGCACCATTGCAAAAGGCTGTCGATCATTGCAAAACCTTCTTCGGAATAAATAAAAGAAGAATCTTGTGGAGTGAGTAAGTTAAAATGCATCGGGAGCCGGATAGAATTAAATCCCCAAGCAGCAATTTGCTGAACATCTTTTCTTGTTACAAAATTAGAGCGATACAATTTGAAAAATTCATCAGTTTTTTGAGTACCGATCAGCGCTTCAATTTTTTGTCTAAACTGCCATGCAGCATTTGCAAAAGAAGAAGTTTGCAGCATGTATCCTTCCGGAACAAGCCAGCCGCCAAGACCAATACCGCGAAGTAAAACATTTTGACCGCTACCATCAACTATTTTTATTCCTGATGTTTTTAGAAAACCTTGCGGGAAAATTGCGGTAGACAAAAATGCGAAAAGAATAATTGAAAGCAGAGTTGTTGGACGAGTTGTTTTCATAACGACGAGTTTGAGTTTATTTTGAAAATTTATAATGCAAATTAGTTTGAATTGATGTTGGAATCAAACTTAGAAGTGTATCGTACACTTTTAACAACAGGCAATTGGTGTGCGTGGCAAACTTAATAGATTGATCTACATCAAATCCTTTCTAATTCTTTTTTTAAGAGTGGATTTTTTTGGTGAAATTGTTTACGTTTCGTTGTAGGTTATAGTGCTTCAGTGCACTAAACTTCGTTGATCTTTTAAATAAATCTTATTTGTGAACTTCTTCATAAGAAATGAAAGTGTTTGAGAAAATAGGATGAAAAAAGAAATACAAATATTAAGTTTGAGGAAAACCTTACAATTTAAGAGAATAGCTCTTTCTATTGGCATTTTAACAAATTCCATTCTCATACTTTTCTTGTCAATATTTCTCCTTACGAACTTCATTGGATGCAGTAAAAAATCGACAAAAGAATATTCTCCTACTTACGGCGAGACTCCGGCAGTTCACGCAAAAAAAATTGAATACATTTTTGCCGTTCACCCGCTTCATAATTCCGACCGTTTTTTTGAAATTTTTCAACCGCTGATCAACTACATAAATTCAACCGTGGATGATTTTACACTTAAGCTTGAGTCTTCAAAAGACTATCAAAGTTTTGAACAGAAACTTTATAATAGAAAATTTCATTTTGCCCTTCCCAATCCTTATCAATCGGTAAACGCAACAAAATATGGTTACACGGTATTTGGAAAAATGGGAGATGATAAAAATTTTAGGGGAATTATTTTAGCGCGAAAAGATTCACAAGTAAATAAAGTCTCCGATTTGCGTGGAGCCTCGATTAGTTTCCCTTCAGCAACGGCGCTTGCCGCAGCAATGATGCCAAAATTTTATTTAATGCAAAAAGGACTTAATGTAGAAAAGGATGCAATTTGCCGTTATGTCGGTTCACAAGAATCTTCAATCATGAATGTTTATTTAGGGAAAACGAAAGCCGGCTGCACCTGGCCTCCACCGTGGGAAATGTTGATCAAACTTCATCCGGAAGTTGACGCAGCGCTTGAAATAGTTTGGCAAACGGAACCGTTAATAAATAATGGACTCGTAGTTCGCAATGATATTCCCAAAAAACATTTAGAAAAAGTCTCTTCTGCACTTTTTGAATTACAGAACAACATAAAAGGAAAAACGATTTTGAAACGGATGGAACTTTCATGTTTTGAAAAAATCGAGAACAGAAAGTATGTAGAAGTTGTTTCAGCTTTTTTAAAAAAGTATAAAGAACAATTCGGCAATCTCCCCAATGGCGAAAGGAAAACTCCATAATGAAAAACTTGTGGAATTGGATATGGAAAACTTCTGTAAGGAGGCAGCTGGTTATCGGAGTCGCATTTGTTCACCTTGTTTTGATGACTATATTTGTTACCGATCTGGTTCAACGCCAAAAAACTTTTTTGCATCAACGGGTGAGTCATGAAGCATTGGCAAGTGCGCAAATTTTAGCGGCAAGCAGTAAAACGTGGGTTCTTTCAGATGATTTTGTCGGTTTGCAGGAAGTCATAAAAGAATTTAGTTCGGACAAACATTTACGCTATGTGATGGTTACCGATAAACTTGGTCATATTCTTGGGCATTCAGACAATAGCAAGATTGGACTCTATTTACAAGATAGTTTAAGTATTTCGTTGTTGGAAAATGAAGCAAAAACAAAAGTGCTCTATGCAAGTGATCAAACAGTTGAAACCGCAGCGCCTATTAAATTTAACGATCAACTGTTGGGATGGGCACGGATTGTACGTAATACTTTAGATGAAACTGCTCATCTGCAATATGTCAGCCAACAAGGACTGTATTACACACTTGCAGCAATTTTTGTCGGAACACTCTTTGCGATCTTTCTCTCAAGAATTATTTTACGACAGCTAAGTCTTTTATTAGAAGGGACGAAACGATTAGCCAAACACGAATTATCAACTCCTATAAAAATTATAACCGGAAATGAAGTTGGCGCAGTAAGTCGTGCATTTAATGATGCGATGAAACAATTGGCTGAGCAACGGGATAATCTAAGAGCAAGTGAACGATATAACAGAGTTCTTTTTGAGCAATCTCCGATCGGACATGCGCTGACAACAATGGATGGGAAAATAGTCGATGTAAATGAAGCTTATGCAAAAATTACAGGACACAGTATAGATGAAATCTTGTCACTAACTTATTGGAATTTAACACCTGAAAAATATTCTGTATCAGAACAGTTACAGTTAGATTCTCTTTATTCTACCGGGCAATATGGTCCTTATCAAAAAGAATATATTCATAAAGATGGTCACCTTGTTCCGGTTCTACTTCACGGATTGATTATTGAAAAGGATGGAGAGAAATTCATTTGGTCAAGTGTTGAGGACATTACCGAACATGTGGAAGCGGAGAAAGAAATTGCCCAGCTAAATGCTGATCTTGAAAAAAGAGTCATTGAACGAACTGCTCAACTTAAAGAAGCAAACCAGGAGTTAGAAGCTTTCAGTTATTCCGTTTCTCACGATCTACGAACACCTCTTCGCGCACTAGATGGTTTTTCTTTACTGTTGCTCGAAAATTGTAGCGACAAACTCGATGACGAAGGGAAGCACTTTCTTGCAACAATAAGACGGAATGCGCAGCAGATGGCTCAACTCATTGACGATCTTCTCACTTTTTCGCGTACCGGTAGAAAAGAAGTGGCTTATTCCAAAATTAATATGAAAGAACTTTTTGAATCAGTTTTTAATGATCTACGAAATACTTCTGATGGAAGAATAGTTGACTTTGTAGTGCATCCTTTGCCTGAAGCGGATGGTGATTTTTCACTTTTAAAGCAGGCGGCACTAAATTTATTATCAAACGCATTGAAATACACACGACACAACGAAGTAGCAAAGATTGAAATTTCCGGAAGTGAAACTGAATCGGAAATTCAGTATGTTTTAAAAGATAATGGTGTCGGTTTTGATATGCGATTTGTTGGTAAGATCTTCGGTGTTTTTCAACGGCTTCATAGTTCCGAGGAGTTTGAGGGAACGGGAGTCGGTTTAGCTATTGCTCATCGTATAATTCTAAAACACGGCGGCAAAATTTGGTGCGAAGGTAAAGTTAATGAAGGAGCTGTTTTCACGTTTTCTTTACCGAAAATAAAAAAGGGAACTCATTTCATGTAAGATTTGAGCTCTTCAAATTGCTAGGATCGTTGTTCTATGAATTGAAAATTTGTTATTTAATTGAAACAAGAAAAACTATCTTGAGGTCAATATGGACGAAAGTGAAATAGAAATACTTTTAGTTGAGGACAATCCTGCAGATGCTGAGTTAACGTTGCGTGCTCTCAAAAAAGTCCATATTGCAAATAAAGTATTTTTAGTGAATGACGGGGATGAAGCTTTAGATTTTCTTTTTGCAAGAGGAAAGTTTACAGGAAGAGAGCATATCCAAAATCCAAAAGTTATTTTACTCGATCTCAAACTCCCCAAAATAAGCGGACTTGAAGTCCTTCGCTCAATTAAATCAGACGATAAATTAAAAAGTATTCCCGTAGTTGTACTTACCTCCTCAAAAGAAGACCCTGATGTTAGACAAAGTTATGCTTTAGGCGCAAACAGCTACGTTGTAAAACCGGTTGGGTTTGAAAACTTTCTTAAAGCTGTTTCAGAATTAGGCATGTATTGGCTTTTATTAAATCAGCCATCAACTTAATCAAAAAAAGTTCGATAGTTTTATTGATGTCGACATTTATTAACTATGACAAATGAAATCAAAATATTAATTCTCGAAGATGTCCCCGAAGATGCGGAGATTATTGAAAGGCATTTAAGAAGATTCGGACTGACCTTTACTTCTAAAAGAGTAGAAACCGAATCAGATTTTCTTAAAGCGCTTGCAAGATTTTCACCGGATATTATACTTGCTGATTATTTACTTCCTTCGTTTAACGCAGTGTATGCATTGTCTGATAAAAAATCGGTTGCTCCGGATATTCCTTTTATTGTTGTGACCGGATCGGTAAGTGAAGATATTGCTGTGGAATGCATGAAAGCAGGTGCGGAAGATTATATCTTAAAAACTAATTTAAAAAGATTGGGACCCGCCATCGAATCGGCATTAAAAAGATCGGAAATTGTAAAAGGGAAGAAAATAGCAGAGAGAAGAATTGTTCAGTTGCTGCGCGCGATTGAACAAAGTCCTACCGCCAAAATCATTACTGATATTAAGGGAAATATTGAATACGTAAATCCGAAGTTTGAAGAAATAACAGGATATAATTCAAAAGAGATCATTGGGAAAAATCCCCGTATTTTAAAATCAGGCGAAATGAAAACCGAAGATTATAAAATACTGTGGGAAACGATCACTTCCGGTAAAACATGGAAAGGGGACATCCACAACCGGAAAAAAAATGGAGAACTCTACTGGGTTTCAACTTCCATCTCTCCCGTAAAATTAGAAAACGGGATCATTATTAACTTTGCTTGCAATCAAGAAGATATTTCTGAAAAGAAAAAATTTCTTGCTGAATTGGAAGTTGCAAAAAAGTTAGCTGAAGATGCTAATAAAATAAAAACTCATCTCCTTGAAAATTTAAGTCATGAATTTCGTACACCGCTAAACGGTATTTTGGGATTTTCCGACATCATTCAGAATGAAGCCAATAACGAAGCCATACAAGCGATGGCTTTGGGAATTCACAAATCAGGCAAGAGATTGCTTGACACTTTAACCGCCATTTTAGATTTATCCCAGTTGGGAACCGAAGGGCATAAAATAACATTAACTTCGCTTGAAGTTTCTTCTCTTATAAATTCTGTTATTGCTGAATATGTCCCGTATGCTAAACTAAAAGGGATTGATCTTCAAGTAAAGCTCTGTGAACCATCTTCAATCGTAATTGGTGACGAACGATTGTTAACAAAAGTCTTCTCATATGTACTTGATAATGCCATCAAATTTACATCTGAAGGAAAAATCACAATTGAAGTTACTCTTGTCGAAAAAGAAAAACTTCCATTCATTCAGTTTGATTTTACAGATACCGGTATTGGTATAAAAGAAGAAGAGCAGTCAATCATCTTTGAAGAATTTAGACAAACCAGTGAAGGACTTGGCAGAAGTTATGAAGGAACCGGTATCGGTCTTTATTTAGCAAAAAAAATGATCGGTTATTTAAAGGGAGAGATTACCGTAAAAAGCATTTTTGGTGTAGGTTCAACTTTTTCAATCACAATTCCGGCGGACATAAAAAATATGAGTTCAAGTGACCAAATGATAGAACCAATTAATAAAGAAGACAGCGCTAACACTTCAGATAGAAGAAATATTCTTTCGGTAGAAGATAATTTGGAGAATCGCACAATTATTACAAAATTTTTAGAGGGTTTGTTCGAGGTTGACGATGCAGTAAATGCAATCGAAGCGATTCAAAAAGCTAAAAAAAGAAAATATGATTTGATCCTTATGGATATTAGTCTGGAAGGAGCAATAGACGGACGAACTGCGGCAAAAGAAATTAGAAAAATCAACGGGTATGATAAAATTCCAATTATCGCCATCACCGGTTACGCCCTTTTTGCTGATAAAGAACAATTCTTAAAAGAAGGATTTGATGGGTACCTCGCTAAACCATACAGAAAAATACAACTCATCGAAATTATTAACCAGCATCTGACATAAAGGTGAATAACATCTTTTTTAGTGCGATCTTTTCTTAACAAATAATTGATTCTTAATCTTAATCATAATCTTACTCAGGGGATTAAGATCAAGAAAAATATTCAGCCAAAGGCTGATAGGTATGATTAAGAGAATATCATTGAGTTGTGTGACTATCAGTATTCTTTGTACATCGCAAAACCGTTCTTAACGAGTTCATCGTTTACATTTATCGATTTCCCTTTAGCGTTAATCACCCAAATTTCGCCAAGTTATCTTCCATATTTTTCTCTTGCATCTTTTACGGTGCGGAGGGTGATTTCCTTATTCAAGATCAAACCGCGGAGAAAATCACGAGCGAGTAAACCTTGCGGTCTTTCCTTTCCTCTAAGCTCAGGAGCATTTATCCCGAACAATCTAATTTTTTCATTTTTTATCCAAACGTGTAAACCCAGATCGATATCGACCGTGCAAGTATCTCCATCGTACACAGCCGTAACGAGTGCTTTATATTGAAAGAGTTGAGTTTCCATCTTTTTCCTTTCGAATAAATTAAATATTTTGCTTTTAACTTAAAGAACAACTTAAAATTAGAAAAGCTGTATGAGAAATAAAACGATAATCCTTTTTTGCATCTTTATTGTAATCTTCGTCTTTAATAACCAGGCGCAACTAAGGTTGAAAACGGTTGGTACGTCTCTGGGTGTTGGAACGATGAGCGGGAATTCCCCGCAAATATTTTCTTCTTCGCTATCACTCTTCTCTGATGTTAGTATCGAATCCTCCACTCCCGTTGATTTGAGATTGCAGTTAAGTTTCTTGAATGATTTTAATAAGCTCATTCCGGAAAACCGGCAGAACAAATACTATCCATCATTAAGAGGTGTTTCAGTGCAAATGCTATTTCAGCAGCAGATGTTCAAGAAAATATATTTTGAAGAAGGGTTTGGTCCGCTGATAATTAATGATAGAACATTTAGCGATGTGAACGTATGGAGTTATGGTGCGGTTTTTTCATTTTCAGCAGGAATACGTTTTGTTGAAAAAGGGGAGAAAGGTTTTGCGCTTGCAATAATTTCTGAATTAGGAAACACTTTTACACAAACCACTCCGCAATATTTATCTGTTGCATTTCAATTGAAGTACCTGATTTAAGGGTTTTGTGAATATGTAAAAATAAAAAAGCCGCCTTTGAGAGACGGCTTTTGAAGAATTGGAAAAAACACTTAAAAAATTAGAACCCCAATTTAACACCAACATTCAACGCAATATTGCTAAATGGTATCATTTGTTGAAGTCTATCAGAAGTAGGGTTAGAAGAAGGGGAAGGATCCTCATCCTTTAAATCGTACTCTTTACTTAGCCCTGATGAACCGTCTGTATATTTTACTTTTGATGGCGCCCAGGAAAGTGATGTAAGTCCTAATTCAGCGAAAAACTGTAATTTATCAGTTCCAAATTTTAGTCCGGCAGCTCCTACATAACCCAGAGCTATGCCACCGCTATATTCCTCTTTATCGGTTCCTGCGTATGTAGATTGTTCACCTGTTGCGCTAGGTAAAGCAACAATAAAACCAAATTTAGCGTAAGGTCTTAAATTGTTATATTTTGTTTCTACCAGGAGTGATGGAGTTAAACCGAAATAGCTGCCATAAATTTTTTGGTCATAGGTATGCCCTGAACTTTTATAATTGCCGTCCATTGAAGAACCGCTTTTATAAGTAAGTCCAAGTTCTAAACCAAAATTTTCGTTCATCATGTTGCCTATAGCTGCGCCGAAGCCTAAACCCGAACCTAACGTCCCATAAACATTTTGGTGTCCGTTATCAGTAGATTTATAATTAATAATCTCGGAAGCGGCGGACAACGCGTATCCTGCATTAACAGTTACGTAGGGTTGAGAAAAAGATTGGACAGTGGCGAGAATAACGAAAGCGAAAAATAATCTCTTGAACATAAAAAATCTCCATTAGATATTTTTAAAATTGTTACATGAAAAATTAAAGAGTGAATGATTATAAAACAAATACGAACAGGTTATTTGAAAATAATTGAAAATACCTTTACAAAAGACACGCAATATTTATCACTTGCGTTACAGTTGAAATATCTCAACTGAAAGTTATATGCAAAAAAGAGGTCGCCAATTTTTAGCAGCCTTTTTACTCAATTAATAAAACTTTTTACAATCCCAAACTATTGATTTATCCCACCCAAGCACGGCCTTTTTACTTATTAAAAAGGTTATAAATTTATCTCAACAATATAAATTTCTTCGTATCTATAAAACTGCTCGCTTGTATTTTATAAAAATAAACTCCACTTGAAAGATTGCTTGCATTAAAATCAATTTCATAATTACCAATAGTTTTTTCTTCATTAATTAAGGTAATAATTTCCTTACCAAGCATGTCGTAAACTTTTAATGTTACAAAACTTGTTTGTGGAATTGAGAACTTTATTTTAGTACTTGGATTAAATGGATTTGGATAATTTTGTGAAAGTGCAAATACTTTAGGTGCATCACTGATTTCTACTACTACTGAATGCGAATATTCAAACCTCCCATCAAAATCGATTTGTTTAAGTCGATAGGAATATTTTCCATCTGGAAGATTTTCATCGTGGAATGAATATTTTTTCGGAGTAGTTGTGGTTCCGTTTCCCTCTACAAAACCAATTTTACTCCATGAAGCAGTGCTATTTCGTTCCACTTCAAATCCGTTATTGTTTACTTCTGTAGCTGTTTGCCACATCAGATCAACACTTTGATTTGAAGCTATTACCTGAAAATTGATGAGTTCGACGGGAAGTTCACGGGTTGGATAGAAAGGCACATAATTAACAATCCCCTTCGAAGAATTATCGTAATAATCAAATAGCGCATTTGATATTGATGAAGAAGTACTTGTCCCCCAATAATTATTTTTTGCCGCGATATTATTTGTACTATTATTATATACGGCATATTTATTGGGCACATCTGCAAACCCTTCAAGAATATTTTTCCCTATGCTGCCGCTACTACCTCCACCCAAATCTGGATTCGCTTGATTATTAATATAAATACCATGAGATGATGAAGAATCAATAATTGAATTTTGTATTAATGGACTTGCACCATCAATGTAAATTACATTGTTACCGGAATAATAAAGATTACAATAATTTATTTTACAGCTACTATCAATTGCTGTATCAAAAAATTGAATATGTCCCCAATTCCCTGATCCTGGTAAACTAGGCCCATCCCCATTACTGTCACCATCTCTAGCATCATCTTTATATGAGGTAAATATTATCGATTTATTTGACTCTCCGTTTACAACTAATCCGCCCTTTATATAAATATTTCTGTAAGCTGCCATCTTAAATATATTTCCCGGTGAAATAGTCAATGTTGCTCCTGCATTCATTGTCAAATCATTGTCCAGCCAAAGAGCTAAATCGTAGCTTTTTATGTTCACATCTGTGCTATATCCGCCACCTATTAATCCAAGTGCATTATTTTTACAGTTCTCTATACTTGTATTTGTAATTGTTGGATTAACCCGAAGATCAAATATTACTGCGAAGGAATTATCCCCATAACCACCGGAGGCACCATAATAAAATTTGCAGTAGTTTAGTATACAATTAGTCGAGATTGCTGTTGATTGAAATTGTATTCCTGCCCAATCACCCGGCTGCGGCAAACTCGTGCCATCACCATTACTATCAATGCCTTTTATATCATCTCTATATGAAGTAAATATTATCGATTTATTTGATTCTCCGTTTGCAACTAATCCGCCTTTTATATAAATATTTCTGTAAGCTGCCATCTTAAATATATTTCCCGGTGAAATAGTCAATGTTGCTCCTGCATTCATTGTCAAATCGTTGTCCAGCCAAAGAGCTAAATCGTAGCTTTTTATATTTACGTCTGTACTATATCCACCACCCATTAATCCAAGTGCATTGTTTTTACAATTCTCTATCGTTGTATTGACGATTGTTGGATTAACCCGAAGATCAAAAATAACCGCATAAGGGGTTACACCATAAGCTGTACTAGCTCCATAACTGAATTTACAATTGTTCAATAAACAATTTGACGAGATGGCAGTAGATTGAAATTGTATGCCGCCCCAATCACCGGCTACTGGTGAACTCGTTCCATCTCCATTACTGTCAATGCCTTTTATATCATCTCTATATGAAGTAAATATTATCGGTTTATTTAACTCTCCGTTTGCAACTAATCCGCCTTTTATGTAAATGTCTCTATTAGAAGCCATCTTAAATATATTTCCCGATGAAATAGTCAATGTTGCTCCAGCATTCATTGTCAAATCGTTATCCAGCCAAAGAGCTAAATCGTAGCTTTTTATATTTACGTCTGTACTATATCCACCACCCATTAATCCAAGTGCATTGTTTTTACAATTCTCTATACTTGTATTTGTAATTGTTGGATTAACCCGAAGATCAAATATCACGGCAAAAGAATTATCATAACCACCGGTTGCTCCATAATAGAGTTTACAATTGTTTAATATACAATTAGATGATATTGCTGTTGACTGAAATTGTATACCACCCCAATCACCTGGCTGAGGCAGACTCGTTCCATCGCCATTATCATCAATACCTTTTATATCGTCCCTATATGAAGTAAATATTATCGGTTTGTTTGCCTCTCCGTTTGCAACCAATCCGCCTTTTATATAAATATCTCTATTATTTGCCATCTTAAATATATTTCCCGGTGCGATGGTTAGAGTTGCACCTGCATTCATTGTCAAATCGTTATCCAACCAAAGAGCTAAATCATAGCTTTTTATGTTCACGTCTGTGCTATATCCACCACTTGTTAAGCCAAGAGCATTGTTTTTACATTTCTCTATTGTTGTATTGGTAATTGTTGGATTAACCCGGAGATCAAATATCACGGCAAAAGAATTATCATAACCACCGGAGGCACCATAATAAAATTTGCAGTAGTTTAGTATACAACTAGTCGAGATTGCTGTTGAATAGAATTTAACACCACCCCAAAAACCAGGTATTTGTAATGATGCGCTCGTGAATACAATTGGATTATCGGAAAAACCACTACAGTTTAATCCTCCTCTAACATAAATATCCGTGTTTTGTCTGAATCTAATAATTACTCCCGGTTCTACCGTCAATACATATCCCTCATCAATAGATATATCTCCAGTCACTTCATAAGGACTATTTGAGAAAGTCCATGTCGTATTTTGCTTTATTGTTCCGTTCACTAATGTTCTTGAAGCTCCTGCAGTTGTAAAAGTAAATACTTCCGACCAATTACTTGTTCCCATCGTATTCTTAGAATTTACTCTCCAATAGTACATTGTGTTAAGCCCTAGGTTGGTTAAATAGTACGATGGTGAAACTACATTACTTGCATCAACAATTAAATTCGAAAAATTTTGATTAGTTGAAACCTGTAAATTAAATATAGAAGCATCAAGAACGGATTCCCAATTTAAGGTTGTATTTTGAGCAATATTCATAGACCCATTAGGAGGTGTTAATAATACCGGGGCAAGGGGAATACCAAGCTCAGTAAACTCAACTGAGAGAGAATAGGGATGTTGCCATGAATTATTAGTTGCCAAGCCCCTCACTCTTATATAATATGTTCCAGGCTGAGTGATAAAAGAAATAACAGATGGAAATACATTTGTTCCATTAAAGATTAACGGATCTCCTACACCTGTACTATCTAAGAGTGCAATTTGCCCAACACCGGATGAATTATCTCCTTCAATGTTCATTGTTAAATAGCCGTTGTTAGCCACTATTATTTTATACAAATCAACATCCAGATCATAATAGTTTTCTTGATAAGTAATGTATCCTTTTGTTTTGCTTTTAGTCCCAATTTTATAAGCTAGTGAAGGACTATCCGGTTCATCCAGTCCACGTATTATTGAATAATAATCGGAAGTCTCATTAGTGTGAATTCTATTTGTCATTAAAGTATCAGCTAAACCTGCTGGAACTGCCTTTTTATCTAAATCATAAAGCCATTGCCGATCGGCAGAAACAACCCAATCCCCTGTTAAAGTTGATTTAGAAACAATCCAAATATATTTAATATCTTGCGGTAACGGTTGTGTTGACGATGGAATTAAGTAATAGATACCCGTTAGGTCCTCATATATTTCTGATATACCATGAACACTACTATCATCAAACCCATTGCAATTCACATCATAGTTGTAATAAAGATCATGTACCGA
Source organism: Ignavibacteriaceae bacterium (assembly GCA_041671545.1). GTDB lineage: Bacteria > Bacteroidota > Ignavibacteria > Ignavibacteriales > Ignavibacteriaceae > UBA1563. Next base: position 314,121 of record JBAZBI010000003.1, on the reverse strand, counting down.
TTTTTCGTCACCTCCATAAAGATAAACTCCGGGTATATTTGGTTCTGAGTTTAATGTATATCTTAAATCTCTGACGGCTTCTGAAAACATATTAACACCTTTTATTGCTGCTAATATAGCTGGTGCATCACTTCCCCCGTGCGGCGTTCCAATAGTAACTACTTTAGCAACTCTATGCCCTTTTACCGGATCGTTAGGATCTACCCACCATTTCATCATACCATTTTCTTTTCGTTGTAAATATTCCCTAATAGCTAACCCACCCATAGAATGACCTACAAGAATAACCTTAGTAGCATTTTCCAAATGTAATACTAAATCTATTATTTGGCTTAAAGCCTTACCTTGCTTATAGATTGCCGCTTCATTACTTAGCTCGTGAGTTTCATGACCAATGATTAAATGACTGTCAAAATTAATTGCATACAACCCTGTTGGGGAAGGTAAATTATGGACATCATCACGCCATCCAATAAGAGCAATATCACTATTAATATTAGCTGTAGAATTATTACTATCATCATTCAGACATACGTCACATATCTTTTGACTTCCACCTAGAAAAGATATTGTTTCATCCCAACTCATTGCGTTATCATTCAGACCATGTACAAATATTATTGGGTAGGAGAACTTTGCTTGTCCATAATTCAACGCTATATAAAGAAAGAAAAGAAATATTACTTTTATTGCACTTTTCATTCCTCTTATCCTTTCGAAAAAAATAAGGTCACAAAAATAATTTTACTAACCAATCTGTTTTGTTACTTTGAAAGCTAAAACAGTTACCGCCGTATGGATATTACGGCCGGTTTAAAAAAGTATTCTTTACTATTATTCCCCGTTACGGATAATATATTAAGCTGATGTTTAAGTTTGAGAAACTAATTCCCTCACTATTGTTATTATACATTCCACCCAGCTCAATTAATGATTTCATAAACCGGTAATCCAGCCCAACAGCTAATCCTTTGGTAAATTCATAATCTGCTCCAACGTTAAAATTGAAGCCAAGCTGATCCCACTGTGTTTCATCTGCACCTACAATAGGGATGTAAACAATACCTAGTGAAGCAAAAGGATTTAATGGAATTGGAAGATCAAGAAATTTCTTAGCATTGACTCCGACGTTAAAAGTTATTGGAATAGCGTCAAATTTACGGTCAACTTCAAAACTATAATTATACCATCCGCTGAAAAGGGTAATTTTTTCTTTAGTCTCATAATGTTTATAACCCAATGATAATTGATAAAACAAAAAGTCATTTATGGGTTTGGATAAACTATACCCAATATATAGACCATCAACTGCACTGCCTAAAGACAAACGATGTGTTGAATTATCCGGTACTTTTATAGCTTTAGAATATACGGATTTTTTGCTGTCTGTAACCTTTTCTTTGTCGGTATATTTAATGACATCACCTTGAACAGTTATTGATGTTGAGATTCCAATAAGATAGAAGGTGCTATTAACATAATAATGTACGTTAATTAAATTATCCCCTTGATATGGGGCTAAAGCACTATGAATAGCGGCATCTATATCGGTTCGTCCAAAAGGTATAAAACCGAACAAAGTAAAATGACCTGCAGAGCCTTCGCTGTTTCCAATTATTTCATAAGTTTTAGCTGTACCGTTTTCTGATATTAAGGGAGAGCTTGAGGGAGTTGTTCCTTGTGGGATTGTTGCGCAACCAACAAACAAAACAGCGACAAAAAAGAATAGTATCGTTTTCATTTTAATTCCCCTTTTGTTGATTTATTTTTATAACATCACCTTCAACTTCAATACTCGAATATGTTCCTATTAAGTAGTTAGAAACACGATACCAGTATCGTACGTTAACTAATGCATCACCGTTTAATTTCTTCGTTGCAGCATTCATAGCCGCACTTAAATCAGGACTTCCAAAGGGTATTAAACCAAATAAAGTAAAGTAACCTTGGTCGCCTTCTGCTTTTCCTACAATTTCATACTTGAGAGGTGTCCCATCAGATTTTTCTAATGGAGTAGACGAATATGATAGTCCAAGTGGGATAACCGAACAACCAGAAATGAGCAGAACCACGACAAAAAGAACCAGAACTGTTTTCAGATTTTTCATTTTTACCTCTAGTTTATTTGTGATTATTACATTTTGTGAAAAACACCATTATTTTTAAGCCGCCACCAAAACGGCAATGCAACTTCATTTTAGAACTCATCCTTTTATCAAAGGATGACAAACCGCCCCCAAGCTTTATTCATCATCCTAACTTGGCAGAGCCAGAACCAAAAAGGAATAATGAATATCGAACAAGCAATGTAGAATATCGAAGGGCAAAAACTTCATCATTCACTATTCCTTGTTCAATGTTCGATATTCAATTTTACAAATAATATTCTGCCAAATATTACACGAACTTTACTGATACGGTATTAAATAGTTTTCAGTGCACCGCCATAGACGAATTAATTTTCATGCTAAATTCGTACTATTGGCTACCACTTTTAACTTTTTACAGATTCTAATGCGGTGCGGTTGCGGATACCGGATTACTCCATGTTCCCTTCTCTTCACCTTTAAATGCACGGACCCTTATCCAGTATTTCTTTCCGGCGGTTAATCCGGTAAAAGTATATTTAGAGGTTTTGCCGGTAGCACCTGCAATTACCCAGCTTTCCGGGTTATCTACCGATATCTGGAATTCATAACCCGAGGCTGTTTTTACACGGTCAAAGTTCACATCAATTTCGCCGGCTTCATCTCCAATTGCCGCCGAAAGGTTAGTTACTTGTTGAAGCGGCTCCGAAGGACTTCTATCCGCTGCAACCGGGAAACCGGTAGTTAATAAAAGATTCATGTCGCCCGTTTTACCGTTAATCTCATCAACAATTGATGCGTCAATCTTCTCAAGGGTTTCCAACGCGGTATCTCTTTCAATAACCGCTTGTTTTTGTTTATCCTTAAGAGCCAAAAGAGCGCTTTCTTTCGCTTCAACAGCATTTATAGCGTTTTGATAACTGCTTAACTTAGCAGCATCAACAGTTACTTTTGCTTCACTGCCTGTTAAAGCAGTATAGCGGTTTTTTGTTGCCTGAATTTCTTCATCAACATTTTTTCCGTTCAGATCCGATTTTATTTTGGACATAATGTCCTCCTTTTAAGTTAGTTATGAGTTTATGTTATACGTGCGAACACATTTTTTTGTTGTCAAAGAACCATTACCTCAATTATTCAAAGAATCCTTTGCCATAATGTTAAGCCCTGAAAGGGCATAATCCACAAACATAGGGCGAAGCCCTATGAGATAGAATCCCAAAATACTTAAACCCTGAAAGGGCGGCATAAACTTCAGTCACATACAAACTGTTCATCATATTCTACTTTATACCTCTTCAAAAAAGCTCTGTATTCTTCGTGGAATGTTTTCTTTCTGTGATGCTCTTTCTGTTTTTCGATATAAGCACTTGTTTTATCAATTTCAGTATCATAATTTATTTCGCCCTTGCAGGGCTTTGGCGTTTATTATTCTTTCATTCCCCATAGGGCTGCGCCCTATGTTGTGGTATATCGCCCTTTCAGGGCTTACGCGTGGAGATAACTTCATCACAATATTCATATAACCAACCAGATCATTTCTTGTTTTACAATTAATTGCGTTTTTACTCTATTTACGCATTTTTACATTGAGAAAACCCTTTTTTCCTTAAGAGAAATCTGTTTTTATGTTCAGGATTTTCTTTTTCATGTTCAGGATTTCACTTTTCATGTTCAGGGTTTTCTTTTCCATGTTCAGGGTTTTCTTTTCCATGTTCAGGGTTTTCTTTTCCATGTTCAGGGTTTTCTTTTCCATGTTCAGGGTTTTCTTTTCCATGTCCAGGATTTTCTTTTCCTTGTTCAGGGTTTTCTTTTTCATGTTCAGGATTTCACTTTTCATGTTCAGAATTTTCTTTTCCTTGTTCAGGGTTCTCTTTTCCTTGTTCAGGATTTTCTTTTCCTTGTTCAGGGTTTTCTTTTTCATGTTCAGGGTTTTCTTTTTCATGTTCAGGGTTTTCTTTTTCATGTTCATGATTTTCTTTTTCATGTACAGCCAAAGTCCAAAAGGGCATAGCAATTTAATTACAAGTTATGGCAAACTTGATGGGAAAGATTTTTTAATAAAAGGAATGAGATATGTTTTCGGTATGAACGTGTTTATCCACCATAAAAACTTCTTTGGTAGAAGAGATAGCTTTGGTATAGAACGAATCTTCCCTTTTAAGCAAAATAAAATATAAAAGCTTAGCGCCTCCAATGTTATGCGAGAAATACGACCCTAGCTTTTTCCGAACCTTAAGACTTTGCTAAAAGGTACTACAGAAAAATAAGCTACAAATTCCATCAACTAAAAAACAACCGGGAAAGATTCAACTATTCAAAGAACGATTCCGACAAGTCGGGAGCAATTATCTTTTGTTACTGTAAACATAAACATGAAACTATATTTATGCAAGAAATATTTTTATTTGATAGCCAGAATTTAAAATAAAAAAAGCCGTCCTTACGAGACGGCTTTTGAAAAAAATAAAACTCGCTTACATGTTATAAGTAATTCCAGCGCCAACATAAGGGAAATAACCAACACGAGCTTGTACAGCAAAGTTTTGGCTTAACCAATAATTGAAACCAGCAAAACCACTATAAAACAAACCACCAGCGGTTGAAGAATAAAAACTTGATAAATTGCTCGGAAGATCATTGCTCACTGAACCAATATTGTATCCTAAAGCAACTCCAGCGAACGGATCAAATTTTTCACCTGGTGAAAAGTGATATGTCCCTTGACCGGCTACAATAATGTAAGTATATGTGAATTTATAAGTAGAGACAATATCTGCAGTTGTACTTGAATAACCGGCGAAAGCACCTAATTGAAGCTTATCACTGTAGTTGTAGAAATTAAATTCTGCAGCAATGGGGATAGCACCGTTACCGGTTAATCCGCCGCCGCCAAAACCGGCTAAAAGACCTAAACTGGATTTCCCAGAAAACTGACCAAATGAAAATGAACTAACCAAAAGAACAAATGCAAAAACAGCAGTGAACTTTTTCATCAGAGAACTCCTGTAAATTATGGATAATAATTATTTTTCAAGGCCTTCATAGTTCAAGTACATTTGTTCTATGAAAACCTTGCGTAAAGTTTGGGATTTCATTCTCAAAAATCAAAAATTCCATGCCGTATATTTTACTTATTTTTATAGTTAAGGGCTGGCTTAAAAATTCTCTTCAAAAAAAATTGTCTTAAAAACGGTTGGAGTTCAATCAAAAACTACAGATAAAATTTGTATTTTAAACTTAAAGAGTCTTAGAAATTCCAGATTAATGCTTCAAACCAATTATTGATGAAAAACGAATTCCAAAATATACCTGACAACTTTTCAGCGATCTTCATCCGTTCAGATAAAGACTACAAAAAAATTCTTTTTGTATCAGCTTCAATTGAAAAATACTTCGGGCACACTTCAGAAGAAATTATCACAAATCCAAAACTGTTGTTTAAGAAAATTAATGCCGCATATTTCAACGATGTCAAACAGTTTATTCGTACCATAAAAAAAGGACATGCAGCGACGGTTGATTTTATTGTTGAAAAAAATGAGAACGAAAAATACTCGTTACGGTTGCGGGCTATTCCCCATTTTGAAAACGACGAAGTAAAGTATTTTGACGGAATAATATTTGAGGTACACGATGAACTTCAGCAAAAAGCGCTGCTTGAGGAATCGGAAAAACAACTGAAAATTTTGTTTGAAACCGCCGAGGATTTAATTTTTATTCTCGATGCCAGCGGTAATTTTGTTCTCGTAAATGCAAACGGAGCTTTGTCGCTTGAATACCTCACCGATGAAATGAAAGGGAAACATGTCCTTTCTTTTATAGATGAGTCGATTAAAGGAGCTTTCATCAAAGCTTTTTATCAATTGCTGGCATCTTCTTCAGTGCAAACTTTTGAAACCAAGTTTCTGAGTAAGTATGGGAAAAGTATTATTTTTGAACTGAACGCAAGAACAATTTTTGATGATTCTAAAAACATCATTGGTGTGATCGCAATCGGCAGGAACATTACTTCACGGAATTCTTTAGAAGATAAAGTAAAAGATCTATCAAATAAATTAGTTGAAGCAAGGAGAATTATTTCCGTTGAACGGGATCGTGCAAAGCAAAGAATTTCTGTGTTGGAAGAATTGAACAGACTGAAAAATGAATTCGTCTCTAACATTTCACACGAGCTGCGTACTCCTTTAGCCTCCATCATCGGATTTTCAGAAACTATTGATTCCGATTCATCAATGCCCGATGAAATGAAAAAAGAATTCAATAAAATTATTTTGGAAGAAGCGAAACGGCTTGCAAATTTAATTAATGATGTACTTGATATTTCTAAAATCGAAGGGGGCAAAATTATACTTAACAAAACTGAATTTGACATCAATGAAATATTGCGGAAGTGTGTTGAGAAATTAAGAACAAACGCCAAAACAAAGCGGATAACGTTGTCAGTTGATATTCCACCGGAAACGGTTTTGGTTTATGCGGATGAGGAAAGAATAACTCAACTGTTTGAAAATCTTTTAGCGAACGCCGTAAAATTTAATGTTGAAGAAGGACGCGTTACGGTTTTAGCTCAAAATCTTTTTAAAGAATATGAAGTAATAATAAGCGATACCGGTGTTGGGATTCCTCCTCAAGATTTACCGTTTATCTTTCAAAAATTTTATAGAGTGAGCAGACCCGGAACAGAAATTCCCGGAACAGGTTTAGGGCTTGCATTAGTAAAACAAATTGTTGATCACCATAAAGGGTTGATTACTCTGCAGAGTGAAGAAAACAAAGGAACCACATTAATCATCAAATTACCGTTACTTAACAATCAAGGATAACGAATTGAAAAAACTAATCTACATTGTTGACGACGAACCGGCAATTGCTAAATTGCTTTCGTATTGGGTTCATGACAAATGGGGTTATGCAGCTGAAGTTTTTACCGACGGTGAACAAGCGCTTAAAAAAATTTCTGCCAAACCGGATTTAATTTTACTTGATATTATGCTTCCCGGTTTGAACGGTATTGAAACATTAAAAAGAATCAAGCAGTATGACGAGAACCTTCCGGTAATTATTCTTTCAGCACAAGGAAGAATTGAAACCGCATTGGAAGCGCTTAGGAACGGTGCATACGATTATTTCCCAAAGCCGATTGATACACAACGGCTTGAACCGGCAATAAAAAATGCAATAAAAAATTACGACCTCACCCGCGAAGTTCAGAATTTAAGAGAAAATGTTCATCGTGAATTTAAGTTTGAAAATATTATTTCTGCCGACGGAAAAATGCAGGACGTTTTTAAACTCGTCAGTAAAGTGCTTAACAACGATATTACCGTTTTGATCCACGGTGAGAGCGGAACCGGTAAAGAATTAATAGCCAAAGCAATTCACTATAATGGAATTAGAAAAGAGAAACCGTTCATCGTAGTAAACTGTGCTTCTATTCCCCGTGAACTTCTGGAAAGCGAATTATTCGGTCACGAAAAAGGTTCATTCACCGGTGCGCATCAACGGAAATTGGGAAAGTTTGAAATTGCAAACGAAGGAACAATTTTTCTTGATGAAGTCGGTGAACTTGAAATGATGCTGCAGGCAAAATTACTGCGCGTTATTCAGCAAAGAGAGTTTGAGCGCGTTGGTGGAAATGACTTATTAAAAACCGATGTGCGGATTATTTCAGCCACAAATCGCGATTTGCGTAAAGCAGTAGAGAATAAAGAATTTCGTGAAGACCTTTATTATCGGTTGAATTCCTTTCCAATCAATATTCCTCCGCTACGCCAGCGCAAAGGAGATTTGCTCGTTCTTGCTGATTATTTTCTTCAACGCGGCAAGGCTAAACTAGGAAGGGAAACCAAAGGGTTCTCCAAACGTTCGTTAAAATTGATCTATGATTACGATTGGCCAGGTAATGTTCGTGAAATGGAAAACACGATTGAACGCTGCATCATTGTTTCCGATACTGACAGTATTGATGTTGAAGATTTCCCTGCGCACATAAAAGTTTTTGATCAGAGCCGAACGTATGGGACTTCAACCGGATATTTTTCAGAAGATGTGATCGTTCCTTTTGAAAAAATTAAAGAAGAAGCCGTGCGGCATGCATTGAAGATCACCAAAGGGAACATTCTTGAAGCCGCAAAAAAATTACAACTCGGCAGAGCAACCATTTACCGGTTGATGGAACGGTATAAAATTGATAGCAAAGAATTTGAATAAAAACTAAATTGCAGTATGAAAAAAGGAGAACTATGGACTTTATAAAAGAAACCTTTGAAGAAATTGTTGTGGAAGTTGTGAACCTTTCACGCGCAACTTTAAAAGAAGCGGAAGAATTTAAAAAAATTCTCACTCATGAAATCGAAACAGGTTCGCGGAAAATGGTTGTTGATCTTTCCGAATGTGAATTTATCGATTCAACTTTTCTCGGAGCGCTTGTAGTTTCACTAAAAAAAATAACTTCATTAGGCGGTGATCTCAAACTTGTCGGTTTCCAGCCGGCTGTCCATTCAATGTTTGAGTTGACAAGAATGTATCGTGTGTTTGAAGCTTTTCCCTCTAAGTTAGAAGCAATTCAAAGTTACGGTAAGAAAGTTTAAAAATAATGCCGAACGAAGATTCAAAAACAATTCTGATTGTTGATGACGATGTTACCATCAGGAAACTGCTTGGATTTCATCTAAAACAAAAAGAGTATAAAGTTGTTGAAGCTTCGGATACATCACTTGGTTTTAAAGCTCTTGAGGAAAATAAAATTGATTTGGTGCTTTGTGATGTTAGCATGGAAGGAATGGATGGCTACACGTTTTGCGGGAAGGTCCGTGAAAATGAAAAGTACCGGGTTCTTCCATTTATTTTTGTTACGGCAAAAACAAGTTTTGAGGATAAAGAAAAAGCTCTCGCTGTTGGGGGAGATGATATTATCACTAAACCGTTTGTTGTTCCGGAACTTCTCTTAAAAGTACAGGCTCTCCTTCGTCGTGCAGAGATTTATAAAGCTTACGGCGCAAAAAAAAATATTCAGGACACTATTGCTGAAACAATCCCGAAGATCGTTTTAGTTGATGACGACATATCTCTCGCCAAACTTTTTCAGTATAATTTAAATAAATCGGGATTTTTATGTGAAATAGCCACCGGAGCCGAAGAGGGTCTTAAGATTGCAAAATCTGTCATTCCCGATGTAATCATTTCCGATATTATGATGCCAAAGATTGACGGCTTCCAATTCCGCTCTATGGTTATGAATGATCAAGAATTAAAATCAATCCCTTTCATATTCTTAACTTCTAAAGGAGCGGAAGACGATATCCTCCGCGGTTATGATCTTGGGATTGCCGACTATGTATTAAAAACCGCCGGTCCGAGAGTTGTTGTTGCTAAAGTAAATGCAACAATTAAAAGTCTTGGTAAAGCGAGACAGAAAGTGGTTTCCGAGTTGCAGGATGCAGCCGATTCAATGAAAGTTAAAGTTGTCCCCGATGGATTTCCAACCTTTGAAGGATTCGATATTCAACATTGGCATCAAGCTTTTTCCGGAATTCCGGGAGGAGATTTCATCGATTATTTCCCATTGGATAACGAAAACTTTGCCGTTGTCCTTGGAGATGTAATGGGAAAAAAATGGGGTGCCTGGTATTTCGCAATTGCTTATGCAGGTTATGTAAGAAGTTCAATTCGTGTTGCGCTGCAAAACGCAAGCGAGTATACGCCAAGCATTATTTTAAGTAAGGTAAATCAATTGGTTTATCAAGACGCGAAAATTTCAGAGGTTTTTACAACACTATCCATCATTATTATTAACAACCGAACCAGAGTTGCAAAATATTCCGGTGCTGGAGATTTGCCAGTGGTATTCAAAAATTCAAAAGAGGGAACGGCAAATTTGATCCAATCAAAAGGAATGCTGCTTGGATTTTCTTCCAACGGATTCTTCGAAGACAAAGAAATAACGATGGCAAAAAATGATATGCTCGTTCTCTTTACCGACGGAATTATAGAATCACGAAATCAAAACGGCCAACCATTGGAGGCAAATGGACTTGTGGATTTGGTGAAAAATTTAAACAATACTCATGATCCACTCGGTGCACTAAAGAGTCAAATTAGTGCATTTACCAACCAAAAATTTGAAGACGATACCAGCCTTATTACCATTCTTGCTAAATAAAAATTATTGCTTTCTACTCAGTTTTTCAAATAAAAAAAACAATTGTGATTGAAATTCCTTGTGTGATGGGTCTCAAGATGTTATATTTAGCCCGTTGATATTTTTACAGGTAAGGTAATTAGTTATTAACAAAACCCACGGGGTCTCCTATGGAGCAAATTGGTTCGGTTCAAGAAAAAGTCAGCTCAGGATTTTCGGTTAATTTAAAAAGTCCGTTTCTCCTGAAGTACATTTATTACCCTATTCGGGCAGGATTGTTCGGATTTTCGCTCTTTTTTACTACGATCTTTTTATCAAAATATATAGGATTTTTAGTAAAAAATTCGAATGTGTTTTTAATTGATATTAACGATGTCATACTCTCTTTACTCGGTTTTATTTTGTTAGGGTTGATAAAGTTGTTAGAAAATATCAAACCGATTCACAACCGCCAATAGATGCATGTAATTAATTTTAGCTTGGCTGGAATTTTGCGTGTTTTTTAGCCTTCTTTCTTAACGCTCATCAATATTGTAAAAGATGAATTTGATAAGGATTTAATCCTACAAATAATCCAGAGTAGAGAACTTCGTTTGCCGACCTTATATATTCTTCGCCATCCCACAGATCAGTTAAAATGATAAGTTCTTCTGAGTCTTTGGGATGAATTTTAATTCTTCCTTGAGATGAAACATTGGAGTAATTGACAACCACAAGACAGTGCAATGAATTGTAAGTCCAATTCCATGTCAATAAATTTTCATATGTGCGGTCTTTTTCCCAACCCGGTAAAGTGTCTTTTAATTCCCAACTTCCCAAAGAAAAAATTTCATTTTTTGTTAACTGAAATAATTTATGATAAAAAGCTGCAACGGTTCGGTTGTTGCTTTCTTTTGGCTCCCGACCAAGTTGAACCGGTAGTTTTATTTTCTTTCCGTCAGTTTGTCCGTCGAAGTAGAAACGCATTCCGGGAATAGTAGAAATTATTACCGCTGCCGCAAAAGATTTTTCCATTCCAAGAGAATGGATCGCTCTCTCTTCATCATGGTTTTCTGTGAACCGTGCGGATTTCGATTGAAAAGATATATCAGCTCGCAAGTGATCATGAATATTTTTCGGTGTCCCATCTTTCAATCGGTCTAATAATCTTTTATCATAAGTAAAATCAAAGCCTAACTGCTGCAAATCCCATTCTAAATTCCAATAAGCTTCTGCAAGAAATAAAAAATCAGGATGGTCATTCTTTACTTCAGTGATTGCCGATTTCCAAAATTCATCTTCAGGTTTTGGATGAAGATATTCGTTAATAACACCTCTCCAAGTATTTCCAAAAACGTTATTCAGTGTAAGCATTGCCATGTCACAGCGAACTCCATCGCACAGTTCCGCTATCTCAATAAGAGTGGAAGTTAAAAACTCCCGCGTTTTCAAATTAAAGTAATTAAGTTGAATGGTGTCTGTCCATGCAGGAAAAAACGGATCGCGTCCATGCGCAAAAATCCGGTGAGGCTGTTGAATCGGCCGATAAAAAGTATGTCGATCGGAAGAAAGGACTTCCTCGGTTGTTTCTAAAAAAATATCGGGATGAGTTTTTAATAATTTTGTTTCAGCGCTAAAATGGTTCGGAACAAAGTCGAGTAATAACTTGATATTTAATTCATTGAGCGTTTTTTTTAATTGAAGTAGATCATTTTTTGATCCAAGTTCCCGGTTGACTTCATACGTATCAATTGCGTATGGCGATCCGATAACATCTTTTCTTTGCCAATCTTTTAAACTTCTGTTGTAAGATTGAATTAAATATTCCTCGAAACAACAGCGGTCGATCAGAATATCTGTGGTTTGCCAAATGCCCATTAACCAGATTATCTCAATGCCCTGATCAGCGAAATTTTTCCAATAGGATGAAGGGATATCGGCAAGCATCGCCTTTTTCCCTTCACTATCAAATCGCCTTACGAGGAGTCTTACATTGATTTCCAGGAGTTTTGGATTTTTCATTTTATTGAAGCTTACAACGAAATTGAATTAATCGCTTCAACAAGATTTCCTGCAATATGTAATGAAATGACTCTTCTGTTTTTGTTTGCCAACGCATTAAAATCACCTTGAGCCTGAGCAGTTATTAGTACTCCAAACGAATATCCTTGCTGTGGAACCAAGATGTCTTCTTTAATTTCGTTCGTGATTTGGATGAACAATCCGTTATTCTTTCCACCTTTATGCAGTTGTCCGGTTGAGTGAAGAAAACGGGGACCGTACCCGATTGTAGTTGCAAGTGAATATTTTGCGGAAATTTTATTTCTGAAAGATTGCAATGCGTTATTCACTTTTTCTCCGTATTCAGTAAACGCCATGATCGATACATAATCATGCTCATCCGCTTGAGAGAGAAATTTATTTAATGCGGAAGAGATAGAATCGTTTTTATCGAATTGATTTTTACTTTCGATTAACGAGAGAACTCCTTCATTTATCACAGCAGGAATTTCCGGAAGTTTCCCACCGGCTTTGTAAGCTTTTAAACTTTCACCGGCTAATGTTTTTGCAAATTGTACATCAGGCTGATCGAAAGGGTGAATCTTTAACACAACGCTTGAGAGAGCCGTAGCAATTTCCCAGCGGTAGAACTCTTTTGCTAATTGATAGACATCGTCTAACGTAAAAACATAAACCGGTTTTTGTGCAGCGATTAATTCAGCGGCAAACTTATCTAATTTTGTGCTGTCATCTTTGGCAAGTTTGATGAAAATAAAAACGCGGTCATTTTTGTAGAAATTGACCGGAGAAATTTCTTCATCGCAAATAGGTAAAATTCCTTTTCCGTCTTTGCCTGTGCTTTCAGCGACCAATTGTTCAATCCATTGCGGGAAAGAAGAAAAACTTGAGGAGACATAAAACGTGATTTTATCTTGTCCGTTCTCATATAACTCTCCCAGAGAAGCGCCGAGAGTGAATCCGGGATTTTTTGAAGCATCAACATAAGATTGACATTCATCGGCAATTTCTTTTGCATTAAGCAAAAATCTCTCTACATCAATTCCCATTAATGCTGCGGGAAGCATCCCGAAATAAGTTAATGCAGAGTATCTTCCGCCAACATCGCTTGGAGTTGAAAAAATCTTTCTAAATTTTTTCTCTTTAGCAAAGTTTTCCAACCATGTATTCGGATCAGTTAAAGCCACAAATTGTTCACCGGGATTCGAGTTAAACTTGCTTACTTCATTATGAAAAAAATAGAAGAAGGACATTGTTTCAATGGTTCCACCCGATTTACTTGCCACAATGAAAAGAGTTTTTGCCAGATCGTAAGTTTCAGCTATGCGTTTAACATTTAAAGGATGCGTGTTATCAACGATCTCAAGTTTCGGGTAACCCGGTTTTGATCCGAAAGTTTTCGAGAATACCTCCGGAGCTAAACTGCTGCCGCCCATTCCCAGCAACAAAATATTTGTGTATTCGTTTTTTATTTCATCAGCAAATTTTTGTAATTCATCGTACTTATCGAGCATTTTATAAGGCTTGTTCAGCCAGCCAAGTCTGTCTGCCAGTTCTTTTTGCTCGGCAGGATTTTCTTTCCAAATTGCCGGATCGCAATTCCATAATCTAGATGGAATGTTTTGGCTCTGCCACAGCGAGAGCCGTTTTTCTACTTTATCTGATAAATCTTTACTTAAATGATATACTATTTTTTCCATTCGTTCCTCAAAAACTATTTGAATATTTTTTCCATCTGAAACTTACAAAATTTTTTTTTGTTACTTTAGAAGCAGTAATAAATTTTTGTTATTAAAAGAAGAGTAATTATCGATGAAATTAGCCACTTTATGTTATGTGAAAAACCGGGAGGCAAATACCACGCTTATGTTGCACCGGATTAAGAAACAAAATGATGTACACGAAGGAAAATGGAACGGACTTGGTGGAAAATTTGAAAGAAGTGAAACCCCCGAAGAGTGCGTTATTAGAGAAATAAAAGAAGAATCCGGATTAACAATAGTGGACCCTAAATTAAAAGGGTTTATCACGTTCCCGTTATTTGACGGTGTGCACGACTGGTATGTTTTCGTTTTTGTAGCTGATAAATTTTCCGGTGAACTTATTGATTCAGACGAAGGAAAACTTGAGTGGATCCCGGATGAAAATTTATATGATCTTAATTTGTGGGACGGCGATCAGATATTTATGGAATGGCTTACAGATGATAAATTCTTCAGCGCAAAGTTCTTTTATGAAAATAAGAAGCTTGTGCGGTATGACGTTTCTTTTTATTGAACCAATATCTAACTTAGCAATAACTCTTTACTTTTTAGGAAAAGCAATCTCATGAAAAAAGTTTTAATTCTCGTTTTCTTTCTCGCAATTACATCATTTGGACAAACATACAGACAGGTAAAAATCTATATCGATGATAAAGAAGATATTCGTAAATTGGAATCATTCAACATCAGTGTTGATCATTCGTATCAAACAAAAGATAAAGCGATCCTTACCTTTTTAAATGAAACTGAATTTAATCGGCTTACGATGCTTAACTATCGGTATGAAGTCTTGATCGATGATTGGCAAGCCTATTATAACAAGCGGACAAAACTTACTTCACTTGAGAAAAAAGCCGCCGTTGAAAATAGCACAAAGCAATTTGGTGTAGCTAATTTCGGTTTCGGTTCGATGGGTGGTTATTACACTCATGACGAAGTTGTGCGAAAGCTTGATACAATGAAATTACTCTATCCAAATTTAATTACGACAAAAAGTGAAATTGGAAAAACAATAGAAGGGCGTTCCGTTTATTCTGTTAAAATTTCAGATAACCCGGATGTTGATGAAGACGAGCCTGAAGTTCTTTATACCGCGTTAATTCACGCGCGGGAACCGGAAAGCATGATGCAGATGCTTTACTTTATGTTTTATCTGTTGGAGAATTATGGTACTGATCCGGAAGCAACTTATCTGATGGATAACCGTGAATTATATTTTATTCCAATTATAAATCCCGATGGTTATGTCTATAATCAGACAATAAATCCCAAAGGGGGCGGGATGTGGCGCAAGAACAGAAAAGATAATAGTAACGGGACTTTTGGAATTGATCTGAATCGGAATTTCGGACCTTCATATTATTGGAATGCTCCAAACGGTGGTTCGAGTTTAGATCCTGCAGATGAAACGTATAGAGGTGTTTCACCATTTTCAGAACCGGAGACAGAAAACATTGCAAATTTTATGATAGGGAGAAAAATTAAAAATGCTCTGAACTATCATACGTATAGTAATCTTTTAATTTATCCTTACGGAGCTTTGGAAAAAGAAACTCCCGATTCACTTATCTTCAGGGAATTTGCGACCGACATGACAAAACTAAATCATTATACAACCGGAACAGATCAGAATACGGTTGGCTATTCTACACGCGGAAACAGTGACGATTATATGTATGACGGCGACACTGCGTCAATTGGTAAAATATTTGCCATGACTCCCGAAGTTGGAAATGGTACAGATGGTTTCTGGCCTTCGGAAGGAAGAATTTTTCCACTTGCAGAAGAAAATCTTTTTCCGAATTTGTACTTTGCCTGGGTCGGAGGCGGATATGTTTCGCTTGCAAATTATTCTTTTGATAGAGAAGTGTTTATGCCGGGAGACAGCATTAATTTAACAGCTGTGTTGAGGAATAAAGGATTAGGAGAGGCTTCGAATATAAAATTAACCATTAGTTCTGATCCTTCTAGAGTTGGAGCTGTTACAGAACTCCCAACTATTGCTGCTTTAAAATCAAGAGAAAGTTTTGACGTTAATTCAGTGTTAGTTCTTAGTCCAACTTTGAAGAATGGAGAGACTATTAAAATTGCTCTCGCAACAACTTTAGAGAATATTCCGATGGCAGTTGATACGATCTCATTTATGGTTGGAACGGCGAATATTGTTTTTAAAGATAGTTCTCTCATACCATCAACTAAATGGAACATCACTTCCAACGTAACTCAAAAATGGGATGTGACGCCTTCTTCTTTTAAATCCAAACCGAATTCGTTTACCGATAGTCCGAACGGTTTGTATGAAAATAATGCTACCGTCGTAATGACGTTAAAGGATTCGATCAATCTTTCAGGTGTTGCCAATCCCATGTTAGCTTTTTGGACAAAATTTGATTTTGAAAACGATTGGGATTGTGGGAAAGTTGAAATTTCTTCCGACCTTGGAAAAACATGGGTGTTGGTAGGCGGTAAATATTCAAACGCTGCCGCCGGTCAGGGGAGGCAGTTTCCAACCAATTCTCCGTTATATGATGGAACTCAACAAAATTGGGTGAAAGAAGAAATCGATTTAAAAGCATTTGGCGGAAAACAAATTAAAATCCGGTTCAGTGTTCTTTCAGATGAATATGTGCAGAAAGATGGTTGGTATTTGGATGACATCAGCATTGTTACTTATGATGCTTTAACAGAGGTTGATGGAAAAGAATCTTCTGCTCCGTTTGCTTTTTCATTGTCTCAGAATTATCCCAATCCCTTTAATCCGGAAACGGTCATCAATTGGCAATTGGCGATTGGCAGCCACGTAACCTTAAAAATTTACGATATACTTGGTAAAGAAATTGCTACGTTAGTGAATGAAGAGCAAGCAGCCGGAAACCATTCAGTTACTTTCGATGCGATAAACTCCTTGTCCAGCGGGATTTCCGCCAAAGGTGGATATACCTCCGGCGTTTATTTCTATCAGCTGAAAACATCAAATATGATTGAGACTAAAAAAATGGTTTTATTGCGTTAGCTTATTTTGAAAAAGTAGAATGATGAATTGAGAATACAGAATTCGGAATTACTGATATTCTGTATTCTTAATTCTGATTTCTGTCCCAATGAACTGATATTATTTTTGCTTAAAGTGAAGAATCCTTTTTCACCGGATCAAACTGAACGGTGAATTTACTCCCTTTTCCTTTTTCGCTGGAAACAGAGATCAATGCTTTGTTCAATTCGACATATTTTTTTACGAGCGCCAAGCCTAATCCGTTTCCTTCGAATTGTCGTGAGTAACCGGTATCCTCTTGAGAAAAAGGTTCAAACACTGAGGGTAAATATTCTTCCGAAATTCCAATGCCGGAGTCGATCACATCAACACAAATTCTGTTTAAATCACTTTTATAAAGTTGAATTTGCACTTCTCCAGCGGGAGTATATTTTATCGCGTTGTCAATAAGGTTTGCAAAAATTTGTTTAACAGAGTAGTAATCTCCACGTATGAAAGTATCGTCAGCGGTGTTCTTTATGGTTAAATCAAGTTTTTTGTTTTTTGCTTTTGTGTAGAATTCAAGCATGAGATCATCAAGAAGATTTTTGTTCAGGTCGATCTCCTCAAATTTTGTTTCAAAATTTCCGGAGGCAATTTGAGAAATGTTAAGAATCAAGTCGATCGTACGGATAAGTCTTTGAGCGCTTGAATCGATAATTTTAAAAGCCGATTCTAGTCCTGTTGGAAGATTATCTTCAATTTCTTCTTTTAATAAAGAAGTAAAGGTGACAATGTTATTAACGGGAGTTCTAATTTCGTGAGAGATTTGTGCAAGAAATTCGGTTTTCAGTTTGTCCGATTTCTCAGCATCCTCTTTTGCTTTAATCAATTTACGTTCAAACTCTTTTCTTTCCGTAACATCGCGGGCAATTCCTTGCACGGCAACAACGTTTTCTCCCTTTGAAATAATGGATGAAACCGACTCGATAAAAACCTTGTCTCCGTTTTTTTTCTTTCCGCACAATTCATGAACATGATCCGGTTGAGTTTTATTTTTTAAGAGTTCGATCATTTTAAAATAATCGTCAAGTTGATCTTTAGGAAAAATGTCAGAGAGATTCATGCTTAGAATCTCATTGCGCCGGTACCCGAATAAGTCAACAAAAGTTTGATTTACATCGGTAAAGTTGCCCTGAAGATCGTGAATAAAAACGAGTGAAAGGGATTGATAAAAAAGCGAGTGATACCGTTCTTCGCTTTCACGCAATTTGTTTTCAATTTTAATTTTATAGAGAGCCATCTCAAGTGCGCCGCGAAGATCCTTATCTTCAAAAGGTTTTATCAAGTAACCAAATGGTTCGCTTGTTTTTGCCCGGTCAATCGTGGGTCCATCAGCAAAAGCAGTCAGGTAGATTACGGGGATTTGATGTCTCTTAAAAAGAATTTCTGCGGTCTCTACTCCATCCATGTTTCCGTTTAACTGGATATCCATTAAGGTTAAATCGGGTTGCGCATGTTCGGTAACTTTTAACGCTTCCTCACCGCTGGAGACGATGTCAAAAATATCGTACCCTAAATGTTTTAAACTGTTGCGGATATGAAGAGCGACAATGCTTTCATCTTCAACAACAAGAATTTTCGGTCTTGGGGAAAGAATTGATTTCATTTTATGAATGGGTTTTCTCTGATTGAATTAGAGTTTCAACTCTGTTATTTAGGCTCGGGAAACTTCGGAATAGTGAATTTAAAGGTTGTTCCTTTTCCGTATTCGCTTTCAGCCCAAATAGTACATCGATGTTTTTCGATCATCTCTTTGCACAAAATTAAGCCGAGTCCGGTACCTTCTTCGTTGTTTGTTCCTTTAGTTGAAAAATGAGAGTCTATTCGGAAAAGTTTAGAAAGGTCTCCCGGTTTTATTCCGATGCCCGAGTCTGTAATGGAGACTTCGATAAATTTTTCAGTGAGTGTTGATGAAACTTCAATTGTTCCACCTTCGGGAGTAAATTTAATAGCATTAGAAATGAGATTTTGAAACACTGAGTTTAACATGTTCAAATCTGCATTGATATGAAAACTTTTATTTGTCTGATTAATGAGTTGAACATTTTTATTGCTTGCGGATCGTTCCAAGATTTTGAAAACATAATTCACTTCATCAAAAAGGTTAATGCGCTCCGGTTGAAATTCGATATTGCTCCTCTGCATTCTCGACCAGTGGAGCAAGTTTTCAATTAACTTATAAAGATTATTTGAAGCTCCGTTAATATCTTGCGCAAGTTTTAATTTGTCATTGTTGTCAAGAAGCTCAAATTCATTTAAGAGGAAGTTGGAACAGCCAAGCAAACCCTGGAACGGACTCTTAAGATCGTGAGCAATAATGGAGAAGAATTTATCTTTACTATTATTCAACTCTTTCAATTCTTCGGAATATTTTTTAATAGCTTCTTCTGCCCAAATTCTCTGGGTAATATCGATGATAAAACCTTCGAGATAATTCTCGGTCGAATCGTTTGCGGTTACACAGAAACCTTTATCAAGCACCCATTTTTCTTCGCCGCTTTTTGTCAGCAGTCTATATTCACTCTGGTACGGTTGATTCTTTGCAACACAATCCTTGATTTTAGAAATCACTTTTTCCTTATCGTCAGGGTGAATTAAGGAATTGAACGAAATTTGTTTGTTGGAGATCAGGCTATTTATTTGGTAACCGGTAAGCGCCATACAGCCGTCGCTTAAATAACTCATTGTTCTCTCTTCATCGTGCCTACAACGATAGGCAATTCCGGAAAGATTATTTATCAAAGTAGAAAGTTTTCTTTCGCTATCGCGCAGGGAATGTTCACTTCTTTTCCTTTCACTTATTTCAATCTCTAAGTGGCGATTCGTATCCCCAAGTTCGCTTGTTCTTTCAAGAATGAGTTCTTCAAGTTTTTCTTGATGAAGATTCAAAGCGGTTTCATATTTTTTTCTTTCAGAAATATCTTGAATGTGAACAAGGTATCCTACTACGTTTGAAGTTTCTTCAGCAATGAGTGGAGAAATTAGTAAGTCCGCATATACTTCCCCGGTCTTAGTTACCCGGTACAATTTATCTCTTTTGAAAAAGTCAAAATCAAAAAGCTGCTCAATTCTTATCGATTCTTTTCTTAACAATTTTTCCCGATCGGTGGCAGAGAGAAATGAATTGTTCAACAGGTTATAACCATCAAGTTCCAATACGGTTGAAAGACCGAAGATTTTGAAAGAAGCTTTGTTCATATGGACAAATGAGCCGTCAGGTCCAAAAAAGATAATTCCTATTGGAGATTCTTCAAAAATATTCCGAAATCTTTCAGCGCTAATTTTTAGAGCTTCTTCGGTCTGTAAATGTTCAGCAATTTCTTTTTCAAGTTGAAGATTTACTTCAGTTAATTCTCTCGTTCTTTTTTCAACTAATTCTTCAAGTTGATTTTGCACTTCGCTTAGTTCGCGTTCAGCTTTTCTTTGTTTTGTCACGTTACGAAAAACAAGAACGACACCGGTAATTTTCCCCTTATCATCAATAATGGGGGAAGCACTATCATCTATGGGGATTTCTTTTCCCGATTGCGTTAATAGCGAAACCTTTGAAGTTAGATTATAAGGAGATTTGGTAGAGAGTACATGTAAAACCGGATTTGCCATCTCTTCGCGAGTATCTTCATTAATAAGACGCAGCGCCTTGGAAATATCTTTCCCCACAAGTTCATTTTCTGTCCAGCCGGAAAGTTCTTCGGCAATTTTGTTCGCAAAGGTAATTTTACCTTTTACATCTGTGGTAATAACCGCATCACCGATGCTTCGTAACGTAGTAAATAGCCAGCGTTCGTTTTCTTTCAGTTTTTTTTCGATTGAATGTTTGTGCAGCGCTACTTCAATAGTCGAGTGAAGTTCTTTTTCTTCAAAAGGTTTTAAGATGTAACCGTAAGGTTCGGCAAGTTTTGCACGTTCGAGAGTTTTTTTGTCGGCATACGCGCTGATAAAAATTACCGGAGTATGGAATTCTTTTCGGATCTGTTTTGCAGTGTCAATACCATCATCATTATCCTTTAACATAATATCGAGAAGAATGAGATCAGGTGTTTTTTCATGCACAGCAGTAAGCGCTTCTTGTGCAGTGGAAACCGTATCAACAACGTTATAACCGAGTGATTTTAAACGGGTTTTTAAATCAATCGCTATAATGCTTTCATCTTCAACAATCAGAATGTTTTTCTTTTCCAACAATAGCTCCTACCCCCTCAATTAATTTTTATGTACAATTCGTGCCGGTCGAATTTTCTGTTTCGCCAGCTATGCAAAAGCAGTTAATTAAACCGGATACCACAAGATGTGTGAGCACTTATGATGCATCCGGTAGGATTATATTCTCTAATTTGGGGCAACCGGAATTCTAAAATATCAGAGATATTTAAACGGTTGCATCCATTTGTTGCTTTGTGTGAACAAAATTTATAGTCAAGTTGGTTTTCAATTCAGTCGTTTTTGACGAAGAATTTTAAAACAACATCAATAATTTAACAATTTATGGGCATAAAATATCATTTTAACTAAAACACAGTATGATACTGCTTTTGCCTATAAGTTATAGAGAATTTTCTTAAAGTCAGTTTTTTGCCATGAAAGGTTTTAGAAAAGTAACAATAAAAGTTGCCCCGTCTTTACTTATTACCTCGACGTTACCATTTAGCTGTTTTGCTAAAATATGTACAAGCGTTAAACCGAGCGACTTCGCTTCCTTTGTCTCTAAATCTACAGGGAGTCCAAGTCCATTATCGCTAACTGTCAATTGTAGTTTATCCTCTCCAACGGGAAGAAGTTTTATCACCATTTTCCCCTTGCGTCCGTCGGAGAAAGCATATTTTAATGAATTGGAAACCAACTCGTTGATAATTAATCCGCACGGTATGGCTGTGTCAACATCAAGTGAAATGTTACTAATATCAACATCAATATCTACCAAATTGGTGTTGATGTTATACGCTTTAAAAAGTGAGAGTGTTAAATTACTTACGTAATCTTTTATATCAATTTTGGCAAAGTCACGTGTCTGATAAAGTTTTTCATGGATGATTGCCATTGATTTAACACGGTTCTGACTATCGTTAAAATATCCTCTTGCCGATTCATCTTTAATATATTCGGCTTGCAAAGTGAGCAAACTGGAAATTATTTGAAGATTATTTTTTACCCGGTGATGGATTTCTTTGATCATAATCTCTTTTTCGGCAAGAGAATCTTGAAGTTGTTTCTCAGCTTTGGTTCTTTCCGTAACATCAAGAGCAAGAACAAGGCGCGCTTCTTTTTCTCCAAAAGTTATCGAATGAGAAATTATCTCCACATCGATCACGGTTCCGTCTTTTTTAACATGCCGCCAGGTGCCCGCACGGTGAATGGTTGGAAGCGGCGTAGATAAATATTCCAATGTAGAGGGAATTTCCTCTTCCGGATGAATTTCTTGGATCGTCTTATTTAAAAATTCATCGAGTGAATAACCATAATTTTTAATCGCCATATCATTGACCGTTAAAAAGTGGAAAGTCTCGCAGTCGTAAACCCACATTGGATAAGGATTGCTTTCAAACAAAGTTCGGTACCGTATTTCGCTTTCTTCCAGCGCTGATTGAACTTTTGTTTTTTCAATGATCTCGCTCGTTAATTCTTCGTTTGCTCTTTCGAGTTGAATAGTACGTTGTGTAACGCGGCTTTCAAGTTCTTGATTGAGCGAAACAATTTTTTCTTCACGTTTTTTGTTTTGATAAGCATTGGCAAAAATATCGGCGATCACTTTTAATAACTGCAAGCTTTCTTTTGAGAATTCTCTTGTGTTTTGAATTGCATCGAAACCAAGAAAACCGATAAGTTCATTTGAATAGATCAAAGGGAGAATTACGATTGATTTGATCTGAGACCGTTGAAGAATTTTTTTTAATAACGCTGTTTCAGCCGATAGTTGGGCGACATCATGAATATAAATGGTTTCAAACGAGGTGAGTTTTTCTTCAAAATAACTTAATGATTGTGAGCCCATCTTTTGAGATTTGATTATTGAACGGTTTACACCATTCCCGATCCACTCATGCGTTTTAACATAGGTGTGTTCCGTTTCCGAACATAAAAAAAGATAACTTCTATCAACGTTAAAAAACATTCCGATAACTTTTAATGCAGCGGTTATTCCCTGGTCAATTTTTGAAAGAGGAATGTTTATAAATGCTGTTGAAATGGTTGCGATGAGTTTTTCGAATCTTGCGTTGGATTTAAGATTTTCTTCGGTCTGTTTTATTTCGGAATAATCTTTCAATGTTCCGAAAACGCCGATAGTTCTCTCTTGCGGATCAAGCATCTTTTTGCAGTTGATCTCAACCCACTTGTAAATATTTTGTTGTGTTAAAAAGCGGACAATCAGTTTTGTTTCTTTTTGATCTTTATTTTTTATATGTGAAAAGAATTGCCTGACTTTTTCACTTTCCTCCGGATGAAAATAATTACCAAGAGGATTTCCCAAACTTTCTGGTATAGAAAAGCCGGTTAACTTCTTCCAGGCAGGATTTAAATAAGTAAGTTCGTTATCGGAATCAATTTGAAAAATTACTTCGCTGATATTTTCCATCATTAAGTTGCCGCGTTCCGAATTTCTTTTTAATTCTTCTTCTTTTAAAGTCTGCTCAAACATTTGATTTTTTAAATCGGCGTGTTCATTATTAAGTTCATTCAAATCGGCTTGACTTCGTTTGTAACGTTCTCCAAATTTCCCGGAAATCCATCCAGCCCCAATTGCTGCAACACTAAAAGGAAGTAGTGAGATGAATTTACCGGTGTTTCCATCCACCGGAAAGGGGAAAAAGAGATGATTAAGAATGAGAAGTAAAAATGCGGTTAGAACTCCGGTTCTTTCACCGGAGATCCATCCGGCAAAAATAATCGGAGCCAGCGCAAAAAAGAAAGTCGTTTCATTAAATACATTAAAAAAAAGTTTACCCCAAAGGAGATAGATTAAAATCGATACCGCTATGCTTGCCGGGTTTAAATAAATTGCCGGAATTTTATTTTTGAGAGATTCCATTGCTGCTATTTCTTCGGTTTTACTATGTTCGTTACAACATCCAGAAGTTCTTTCTTGTCGAACGGTTTCGAAAGATAATGTGTACATCCGCCGGCGAGAAATTCTTTTTTATCACTCTCCATTGCATAAGCAGTAACAGCAACAATTGGCTTTTGAGTGTACTGCTTCATCTTCCTAAGTTCTTTTGTAACTGCTAGTCCATCCATGCCAAAGCCAAGATTAATATCCATAAGAATAAGGTCATAATTTTTTTCGGCTGCTAATTGAAGCGCTTGTTTTCCGTCCCGTGCGGTTTCAACTTTGCAGATTTCTTTTAAATATAATTGTACAACATTTTGATTGATAAAATCATCTTCAACATAAAGGATAACTTTTGGTTCTAGCATTTCAACTTTTCTTTCAACAGATTTTTCAACGGATGGAAGTTTCTGCTTTACTACTTCATCTAATTTTAATGTGTAATCCAGGGAGGGGAACAAAACTGTGAAAATAGATCCAACACCCACTTTACTTTCAACAGTAACTTTTCCATTCATCATTTCAATTATTCTTTTTGAAATGGTTAGCCCTAATCCGGTTCCCTCATAGTTACGCGCCATTCCTTCGCTTGCCTGGCGGAATTCTTCCCAGATAAGATTGATTTTATCTTCCGGGATCCCGATACCGGTATCCGTTACTTTTATATAAATCCATTCCCGGTGCTCTGAAAGTTCTTTCCCAACTTCAACCGTAATTTTTCCTGTCTCGGTAAATTTGATTGCATTTCTAATGAGATTACTTATCGCTCTTTCAAAAAGATTATCATCGAGCAATGCATAAACGTCTTCGGCAACGGTAATTGATTCAAGAAGCAAATTCTTTTTATCTGCATCAGACTTAAATGAATTTACAATTGAGTTGATTGTGGATTGAATGTCTACGTTTTTACCGACAACTTCTAGTTTTTCAGTTTCTGCTTTTGATAAATCCAAAATCAAGTTAAGCGTTTCGCTCAAACGTTTTCCCGATGTATAAATTGTTTGAGACATTTCAGCAAACTCATTATCCTCAAGCGATGATGTTAGTATTGATGCGTATCCCAGGATTCCGTTTAACGGAGTTCTTAACTCATGACTCATGTTGGCGAGGAAATTTGATTTTAACCTGCTCATCTCCTCAGCCTTTTCTTTGGCAGCTATAAGCTCGTTGATCATTTTTTTCTTCTCGGTAATGTCTTCCTGTACCGCAAGATAACGAACAATCTCTCCCGTCTCTGAAAAAATTGGAGAGATTAATGCTGAAACCCAATAGAGATCACCATTTTTCTTTTTATTCTGAAATTCTCCGCGCCATTCTTTGCCCGATGTTATCACATCCCATAGTTCCGTGTATTCTTTATTAGGTTTTGTTCCGGAGCTTAATATGCGAGGATTTTTCCCGATTAATTCCTCTAATGAGTAACCGGATAATTCCTTAGCTTTTGGATTTGCATACTCAATTTCTCCATCTAGATTTGTTATTACAACCGCTACCGGGCTTTGCTGTATTGCGTGAGATAATTTGTGTACCTCTTCTTCCGAATGTTTTCGCTCCGTAATATCTTCATGCATAAGTACAACCTGCCGGACTTTTCCTTCTTCGTCCAATACAGGCCAGATATACCCTTTCACCCATTTAGGGATTAATTCAGTTTTACTAACCAATGAAGTTTTCTTGGGATCGTAATAAATTGTCGGTATTTGTATGTACTCTCCGCCGAAACCACGTTTTATATAAGCCATCGTCCCGTTTGCTTCATGCTGTTCGTCTTTTAAAATATTATAATGATTAAGGATCAACTCCATATCTTCCGGGGAGACATTCCACAATTTGCTGAACGCATTGTTTGCAATAAGCGTATTTCCTTCAGGATCAAAAATCTGTGTACTGAATGGTGATTGTTCAACGAGTGAACGGAAACGGATTTCAGACTCTTTTAATGCATCAACAGCAACTTTTCTATCGCTGATGTTTCTTGATATTGCTAAAATATTTATTGGTTTTCCCGATGGATCCCGCACAAAAGAAGTTGTTCCTTCAACCCAGATTATTGATCCGTCTTTTCGGTATTGTTCGGTAACAAATACTCTGCTTCGGTTCGGATCTGCATAGCCTAACTGTTCCTCTCGCATTTCGTCAATGTATGTTTGCTGCACCATTTGCCATGATGCCGGACTCATTATTTTTTCAAGGGTTAAAGTCATCATCTCTTCAGGAGTATATCCAAGGAGATTAAAAACAGATGGACTAAGGTATTGATAATTCAATTGCAGATCGAAAACGGCGATTGTATCAGCAGTATTTTCTGCAATTAAACGATACTTCTCTTCACTTTCACGCAGAGCTTCTTCCATCTTTTGTCGCTCGGTAATGTCGCGTACTGTACCGAGTATAAGTCCTTTCCCTTCAATATTTACAACACTGCCGATAATTTCAGAAATGAATTCACTTCCGTCTTTTCGCCGCAAATTAACCCGGATTGGAACTCCCAATTTTGAACTTTTGCTTTCATTAAAAGAACCCGGAGGTTGAATTTCTGCCCGCAGATCGAATACGGTCATTTTTAATAATTCTTCTTGCGAATAACCGAGCATCGTACAAAAAGCCGGATTAACAAAAATATATTGTCCATCATTATCTGCTAATGCAATTCCCTCTGTAGCTTGATTTGCAATTGCTTTAAATTTCCTTTCACTTTCTTCAACCATTTTTTTAGCATTAATCAACTCCTGTTCGGTTTGCTTTCGTTCAGTAATCTCGTGCCCGAGAGACATTGCCCCGATGATTTTATCTTCGATGTTACGTTCAGCAACAAAATGGACTTCGTAAATGTGTACTCTTCCATCAAGTTCCGGAAGAGTAATTTCCAATATTTCTTCTTCCCCGGTCTCAATCACTTTCTTCAGTTTAGATTGATATTCTTCGAGTAAATAATTCCCATCTAATTGATTTTCCGTCGGGAGTTTTCCAACTATCGTTGAACTAAAAAATCGCATTTGCTCTTGCTCGTGGTTTAGATAAACAGCGCGACAATTTAAATCGTACCGGACAATATGGTCGGGAATATTTTCTGCTAACATGCGGAATTTTTGTTCACTCTTCCTCAATGCCTCTTCAGCAAGTTTATGTTCCGTTATATCTTCAACTGTGCCGTCGTAATAAATGATCTTTCCCTCATCATCTCTAAAGGTAGTAACATTTTCCCGTATGGTAATTAAAGTATCATCCGATTTTTTCCAGTCCGCTTCAAGACCAACGATTCTTCCTTCTCGTTCTAACCGTTCTTTGAAAGATGTCCGGGAGTATGAAGTACAAGCCTTCTGCTCTAAATTCAATTCTTGTAATTCTTCAAAAGAATGATAGTTCAACATTTTAAGTAAAGCAGTGTTGGCAGCTAAAATGCTCCCGTCCGGTGTTGTCCGGTAAATTCCAATCGGGGAGTTTTCAAACAACTGGCGATACCGCATTTCGCTTTCGTACAATGAACTTTCAGTTTTTTTGCGTTGGATTAATCCGGATAGAATATCAACAACCGAAGAGAGGAATTCTTTTTCATAATCTTCTTTTTTGTGATGCTCTTCTAAATAAAGGGTAATTACCCCAAGAACTTTATCGGGGGAAAGGATAGGCACGTTATAATGCCCGTGAGGTTTAATTCCCAAATATCTTATTTCGTGATTTTCATTGATACAATCAGAAAATTGAGCATGACGGGTTTCCGCAGCTTTACCGCATAAACACTGCCCGAAAGGAACTTGCAAACAAATTGATTGTAATTCCGTCTCTAAGTTATGATAGGCTTTAAGAATTAACTGAGTTTGTTTTTCGTCCGCAAGAAAAATTACTCCCTTTTTTTCAACACTGAAGAAATGAAGAGAAGTTATTGCCTCTAAAATTTTTTGCAGACTTTTTTCCAGCGGAATATCTTCAACCGAAATATTGAGAATTTTATTTAGCGCTTCCTGTATCTGGTTGTTTCTTTCTTTCTCCAACTGTAATTTTTTACGCTTAGTTATATCCCTTGAGACAGCAAAAATTCCGGTTGCTTTTCCGGTGTTATCTCTAATAAAAGAAAGTGAAGCATCAATCCAAAGTGTGCTTCCGTCTTTACAATATTGCTCTAATTCAATAGATCGGGTTCTCTCCGGATCAGCATTTCCGGAAGCTTCGTTCTGAAGTTCTTCAGCTAACAGTGTTTGTGCTCTTTCAAAACTTTCAAGTGTAAGATTGTCGCGTAAACTTTGTGCCATCGCTTCTTCAACTGTATATCCGCGTTGTCTAAATACCGATGGACTAATGTAGGTATATTTAAAATCAAGATCCAAAAGCGCTAAAATGTCCGCGGTATT
Organism: Ignavibacteriaceae bacterium; assembly: GCA_041671545.1. GTDB lineage: Bacteria > Bacteroidota > Ignavibacteria > Ignavibacteriales > Ignavibacteriaceae > UBA1563. The sequence continues at coordinate 285,708 of JBAZBI010000003.1, read as the reverse complement.
ATCAGCTAAAAAACGATAGTTCTCTTCACTTTCACACAAGGCACTTATTGCGCGGCTTTTTTCATCAAGCAGGCGGATCTTTTCTAATGCGATGTTTACGAGTTTGCTTATTGAATTTAGGAAATCAAGTTCTTCCGCTGCCCATACTCTACTTGCCGATGTTGTATTGAGCACGATTAAATAGAATCCATCGGTACGAAAAGAAAAGGGATACCAGAGAAGACTTTTAATGTCCATCTTTTGGTGAAGTATTTCTCCCGATCCGTCTGCGGATAAACTCGGATTTATTTTGTCATAATGACTCTCCAGCCATCTCTTACTTCCCATCATGGTTGTAGCGCCGCCGATAAATATCTCCAACGGATAGGTTGCTTTTGTGGGGAGTAAATCGTTTTGTGCAGGATTTAACCATTCGCACAAACCGGTTACCGTACGAGTAGAAAACGAGATATCATAAATCAGACAACGATCCACATTTAAGGTTGCACCGATGAGATCGGTTGTTTTTTCTAATACGATCGAACTGTTCTCTGTGGCGATGATAAGATTTGCTATTTCATTTAATGCATTGGCAAAATGTAACTGCTGCCGAACCGTGTTCTGCATTTTTTTCTGAGGGGAGATATTCTGACAGGCAATCAAGAGAACAGGCTGCCCCTGTTCCTCCATTATGCGGGCAGTTTCATGCACCCAAATGATCCCGCCATTCTTATGAACTTTTCTCATCTCCCATTGCAAAATCGTCTCGTTATTATTAAAACACTCTTCAATTTGTTTTGATACTAACGGTTTATCTTCTTCAAAGATGAAATTTGTAATTGGCTGGTTTTCAAGTTCTTCTCCGGTATAACCCAATTCCTCTGTTACAAAAGGATTTGCTGAAATAATTTTCCCGGAGGAATTTACGGTAATATACATCACCGGAATATGTTTGTAGAGATCTTTATATTTTTTTTCGCTGGTTCGTAAATCTTCTTGAACCAATCGTTGATCTTCCAGAAGGCTTAACAACGCCCTTCTTGAGCGTTCAGATTCTTCCAAAATATTGTTTTGTTCCATACCTATTCCTGTAACAGTAATTGCGCTTTGAATATAAAGATGATTCCGGCTAAATGCGCGCTAAGTTGATAAATATTTTTTCGGTTTTCCTAGTTGCTCTAAAACACTATTTACTTCCTGCTTCAATTCGATCATTCGATCTTCTCTTTCTAAAGTAACACTTTGCCAGCGTTGAAGCTCTGCAAGTTGTTGAAAGATTTTTTCTTCTGCAAGTTTTCTTTCTGTAATATCGGTTACAGAAGTAACGCGGACATTCTTTCCTTTGTAATGCATCATTTTTCCGCAAACCATACATGGAAAAGTTGAACCATCTTTCTTTAGAGCAACCGCCTCGTATGGTTCTTGGTATAGTTCCATAATATATTTCATTACGCGTTCTCTCTCTTCGGGAACAAACCATTCTACCCGCTGTCGTCCAACAGCTTCTTCACACGAATAGCCAAACATTTTCTCAGCCATCTGGTTTTGCTCTATGCAAATTCCATTTTCGGAAATAAAGATGCTTTCAAATGCGGCTTCACTCAAACCACGATATTTTTCTTCCTTCTCAATCAGTTCTTCCTGAATATTTTTTAGTTCGCTAATAAATTGAATTCTGTCGATTGCGGAAGCAACGTGGCTTCCGATAGAAGTAAGATAATCCGCTTCAGCAGTAGTTAATGATCTAAATCCTTCTTCTCCAAAAGTCCCCATTCCAACAGATCCTATATGATGTTCAACTAAGATAATTGGAACATTTATGATTGTCCGGTTTCCCAAAAACCCTACAATTTTTTTATCCGTTCGAGGATCGGTGGTCGCATCTTCAACGATTACAGTATGTGTTGCAGTCGCAATTTCTTCAAGGAATGGATCTCCTTTTATGTGAAGAATCGGAGCGCCATTATTCAGTATCGAAGCGATGTTTCCTTTTGCGCCAATAAAGGTTGCAGTTTCAAGCGGTTCATCGAATAAATAAATCCAAACTGATGGGATCCCGGTGGTTTCAACAATTTCATTATAAATGATATCGAGTAATTCTGCGTAAGAGGAGGTCTTTTCTAAACCTCTCGAAATTCTAAGTAGAGATTGAATTTTATTTTTCCTATCATTTAACTCATCCTCAAAATTTCTCTGGTCGGTTATGTCTTGTGCAATACCGGCGATTCGATACACCTTCCCTGAGGCATCCTCAACAGGAAAAGCTCTATCGCGTATCCATCTAACGCTTCCGTCAGGTTTTACAATTCTGAATGTTTCATCATAAGAAGCATTTGCCTGTCTGGTTATTGCCGCTTTTAAAATATGGTTCCGGTCTTCGGGGTGAATTGCTTCAGTCCAACTTTTGGCTTCGTTATAAAGACTTTGACACGATCTTCCCCAGATTTTTTCATAGCTTGGACTAACATAGAGCATCTGATTTTTTTCCGGTGTGGTCATCCAGAAAACTTCATCGATATTTTCTGCAAGCTGTCTGAATCTTTCTTCACTTGCTCTTATAACTTTTGTTTTTTCAGAAACTTTGTGTTGCAAAGCGCGGTTCAAAAAAAGAAGAAAGATTAGTGAAAGACTTAGTACTCCTCCTAACAATAATAGATAAAACTGATTTTCTTCAAACCAACCCGGCGTAATCAAACGTCCCGAAAGCCATTCATCTTTTATGGTTTTTAGTTTCCCGGATTTTTTCAAAGATGCAAGTGAAGTGTTGAGTAATTCTATCAGTTGGCGATTTTCTTTTCGTGTTGCAAAAGCAAAATCTTGAGAGAACAATCCTCCTTCAACTAATTTTGTATTTGTAAAATTATACTTTGAGATCAAGCGTATCCCAACTTGTTCCGAACATAAAAAAGCATCGATCTTTCCGATGTTTAAATCCAGCAATCCGTCCACCTTGGAATCATAAATCCGAAGTTTGAAATCATTCCGGTCAGCCAACTCAATGAGTGAAATATCGTTTCCTTGAAATCCGACAACATGTTCTGATAGCGAAGCAATATTTTCAATTCCCTTAACTTTACTATTGCGGAAGAGCGCCTGGGTTATTTTACTGTGACTCCCGGAAAAATAGTAAATCGAAGCCCGCTCTTGGGTACGAATCATATTTATGATATCAACCTCTCCGTTTTCGAGCGCTTTAATAGCTGATGGCCAGGTTAAAGGAACAAATTCAAAAGTCACTCCGGCAGATTTTCCAATTTCATGCAAAAGGGAGGGAGTAAAACCGTCGGCAGTGTTTTTATCGTTTAGAAATTCATACGGTGCGAACTCTTTATCAATAGCAACTTTATAGATACGATCCGACTCTTTAGATGCAGCCTTACCTGGTGAAGTAAAAATAAAAAATGAAAACAATAGGAAAAGGGAGAAGGGTAACCATACAATATGAATTCTCATTACTGCCGGAATGATGCAGTTACGTTGTGGAATATTTACTTGTAAACACCTCAAATCTCCTTTTTTATTCTTCATATTTGTTTTCATAATTTTTCCTTCATTCCGAACCGCCGGATTATTTTGACAATAATGATTTGAGAAAAGAGCAGTTCCCATACAACCAAAGTTTTCAAAAAGGAAATGAGTTAAACCATATGATTTTGAAATGCTAAAGCATTAAATCTCTTTGTTATTTCGTTGAAATATAGAACTAAAATTAACCGGATGTTTAAAGCAGAGAACTTGAAAGTAAAAGAAGTGGTTACGTCTATCGCAACCGTGAAGTTTACTTGATCTAGTATCACATAACGAATATTGTACGCTTTGAAGCAGTGAGATCATAAAAATTGTAAACCTTGTTAGAACATGTTTATCAATTATTTTTGTAACAAGAACTGTGAAACCTAAAACAACTGAACACAAGCAACATTAAATTATAAAATTTTCAAATATTATCAATGGAGTAATAAAAAAATCACAGCACATATTTAGACGAATTTTGACTGTGTGCAGATGCGATACTTAAATTACCCCTGTCAATTAAAACGATTCAATCTACGACTGCCGAAACACCTAGCTCGCAGAGGTTAGTCAAAAAAAATCAGGATTCAGTTTAACAAATCTTTTATTTCCCGGTTTTATTTTATTTTTATACTTGCGAGCAGCTCAAGAAGCTGGCGCTTCTCAAAAGGTTTGGAAATATAGTGAGTGCAGCCGCCCCGCATGAATTCATCTCTATCATCTCCGGTTGCGTAGGCAGTAACTGCTACAATTGGAGTGCTTGAATATTGCGGCATCTTTATAATTTCCTTTACTACTTCCATCCCGTTCATTCCTTGACCAAGATTTATATCCATTAAAATAAAATCGTAATTCTTTTTCGCAACCATTTCTAAAGCGACTTTTCCGTTTTCAGCCGTTTCCACACGATATTCGTTCCCTAAAAATATTTGTACAATGTGCCTGTTTGTTAAATCGTCTTCTACATAGAGAACTAACGGCAAATCTTTCGATCCAAAACCTTCTTGTTCGTTTTGTGATGAAGAAAATATTTTTCCGGTTTCTTCTTTTTCCACTTGCGGTTCTACGGTCGGAAATTTTATAGTAAAAGTTGAACCAACACCAAGAGCGCTTTCAACTGTTATTTCCCCTCCCATTAGTTCAACGGCTTTTTTAGAAATTGTTAAACCGAGACCGGGACCTTCATAATTGCGGCTAATACCTTCGCTCACCTGTCTGAATTCTTGCCAGATAATATCTATTTTATCAGCGGGAATACCTATACCGGAATCCTGAATTTTAATATAAACCCATTCTTCAGAATTGAGTGAAAGTTTCCCACGCATAATTTCTTTACCAACTTCTATTCGTATTTCTCCGGTGTCGGTAAACTTCAAAGCATTATCTAAAAGATTATTCAAAATCCTTGCAAAAAGTTGTTCATCTAAGTGGGCAATGATCTTTTCTTCTTTCAAAACTGTCGTTAGCTTAAGATTTTTATCGACAGCTCTTGTTGAAATTGACTGGAGACAGACTTCTACACAAGGGATTACCGATATATCTTTTGCGGTCATTTTTATATTACCGGTTTCGGCTTCTGATAAATCGAGAATTAAGTTTAATGTTTCACTCAGTCTTTTCCCGGATTGATATATCCCCTTTGACATTTCAATGAATTCGGGTTCGATGAATTGAGTTGTGAGAATGTCCGCATATCCAAGGATTCCATTAAGCGGAGTCCGCAGTTCATGACTCATGTTGGCGAGGAAATTTGATTTTAAACGATTCATTTCTTCGGCTTTTTCTTTTGCCGCGATGAGATCCTTTTCGGCTTTCTTTTGCTGTGTCAAATCAACATACATCCCGTAGATGCCCACAGTTGTGTCATCCACCGATATAGGAACACCGATAATTTGAACATTTATAAGCGTTCCATCTTGTTTTCTCCGGAAGCTTTCTTTGTTTATTCCATTTCCTTTTTGAGTTAATTCAGAGTAGCTGGTTGCTTCGTCATGTAGTTCACGGGGAACAATTAAATCATTCAAGAACCTCCCTTTTAAATCTTCTAAACTATAGCCGAATAAACATGAAAAGGATTCATTTGCAATAACAATTTCATCGTAACCGTTAAGTAAAACAATTGCTATCGGGGAATTATCAAACAACTGGGCAAATTTATTTTTTTGAGAAATAATCTCTTCCTCTGCTCGAATACGGTCGGTGATCTCTTTAATAAAAACAATAAATTGTTTTTGCGAGTACAAATAACCGGTGCTGATTTCAATATCAAATACCCGCCCGTCTTTAGCTTTATGTTTGGTTTCAAATTGATCTACGCCGGTTTCGATGATCTTATTGATATGCCTTTTAATGTCGTCTGTGGTTTCGACGACTTCAAGATCGGCAATAGTAAAAGTTAATAATTCTTCTCGCGTGTACCCGGACATTTGGCAATACGTATCATTCACATTCAGAATTTTTCCGTTCTCATCCAGCAGCCAGAAACCGAATAACGTGGTGGATATCATCGCCCCGAATTGTTCGGCATGTTCCCGCATTGCTTTTTCAATTAGTTTTCTTTCGGTGATATCGCGCTCGATAGCAAGGTAGCCGATTATTTCTCCCTGCTCGCTTATTATCGGATTAACAGAGGCTTCAAAACTTAATAACCTGTCGTCTTTCGTTTTGTTTATTATTTCGTGTGTTACGGCTTTCTTGGTAAGAAGGTCTCTCCAGAAGTTTGAATAATATTCCTGACTTAAAGTTCCTGATTTTAAAATGCGGGGAGTTTTGCCGAGCACTTCTTCTTTTGTATAACCAAATATTTTTTCAAATGCCGGATTGACGTAAACAATATTTCCGTTTGGATCGGTTAAAAAAACTGCATCCCCTGACCGCTCAATTCCCATTCTAAACTTCAAAAGAAATTCTTCCGCTTCTTCTCATGTTCAATAAATTCAAGCGCAAAGGAAACATCCATCGCCATCTCATCAAGAAGTACGATCTCTTCTCCGGTGAAAAAATCTACTTCGTCGGAATAAAGGTTGATCATTCCGTGGATGGTTCCTAAAACTTTTATTGGAAAAGAAGCTAATGATCTGTACCCGAGACTAAGCGCGTCGTTGCGAAAGGTTAGCATATCCTCGTCCGAAGCAATATCATTTGAAATAGTATTATTGCCGGTTGTAAGAGTTGTTATGCAGGGACCTTCCAATTTTAAATTCTCACCGGTATCAATTTTCAGGTTATTTAAATAATTCCCGGTCACTCCGGCAGAAGCGGCGATCTCAACTTTTTTAGTTTGCGGATCGATGATTCCGATCCATACCATCCGGAGTTTCCCGTCTTCAATAGAGATGCGGCATATCTCATTAAACAATTGTTCCCGGTCATGGCAACGAATAATTGTTTGATTAATATTGCTGAGCAAAGCATATACGCGGTTCAACTTATGAACATTTTTCTGCGCCAGAATTCTATCAGTTACATTGATCAAACTTAGAATAAAAGCAGTTATGGAACCATCGCTTGCTTTTACCGGCTGAAGACTCCAATCCCAATAGGAAACACCCCGTTCCGGATGTTCTGTGTACTCAAAAGGTTTAGCCGATGTTATGTAGGGCTGACCTGTTGTAAGCACTGTATGGAAAATAGCTTCATTTTCTTTATTTGGAAAAAGAGCAAAATGGTTTTTACCGGGATAAAAATCCGGTTGATGTTCGTCTGCTTCTGCATATGCTTGATTCACCCGGATAAAATTAAATTGAGGATCAAGATAAGCTAACATGATGTGGGTGTTGTCAAAGATCCGCTCTAGTAATTCATAACTTTCTTTTAGCTTTTCACTGGTTTCAAAACCTTCTTCGTAAAAACGGATTCGCTGGCGTCGCCAGATTATACCCACAGCTGTTCCTGCACTTAGGAGAAGAGCGGCTACGAGAAAAATCATCAGCCAGAATCTCTCATTCAACGGAGCGTAGATTTCAGCAAAATCAACTTTTGCAATTATGTACCATGGAGAATCCGGTATATGATGAATATCTGCGAGTACATGAATGTTCCGATAATCATATCCTTCAACAATTCCATCGGTACCTGAAACCGCTTTAATTGCAAGCAAGTGGCTATTGTTAATTGTGGAGTAGAATGAAAGAGCGGTATTTTGTTTTAATCTTAATTCATTTAAATAGATTGCATTATTGCCTTCTCTTCTCAGGAGTATTGTTTCAGAGGTTTTACTTGATGTAGGCCAACTTTTTATATAAGGATAGATGTATAATTCCGGATCAATCCTCAATGATACCAAACCGTTTATTGCTCTCTTATTTTTAGGATTGTGTATCGGGATAAAAATATTCAAGTAGATGCGCTTATCGAATTGCTCTCGATAAAAATCGATGATGGTTATCTCTTCCGACTTTAATGCCCTCTTTATTTTCTCTTTGATCTCGATTTCGTTTGGCCCGGATTGTTCGGGAAGTGTTAATCTTTCGATTCCCTTAACGTCATATAAAGTCAATCTATTGTAGTTGTTTATCTTCCTGAAATGATCCAACCAGGTTCTAAGCTGCTGATACGTGGAAGCATCTTTTTGGTTTTGAAGAAAACGATCAACAAGGTTGGAAAATACCGGGTTCTCATAGAATAACGAAGCGTCTTCAATCCAGTCTTTTCTTATGTGAGTGAGCTCGGCTATTTTCAAATCAGCTATCGAAGAGATCTCTTGTTCTTTTTCTAACCTAAATTTCAATTCATAATGATGGTAATAATAAGATGCAGCCAGAATAATCCCGGCAGAAAAAAAGAGAAAAATCAAGATGAGAAAAAATGTAGATTTTGATAAATCAGCATCCGAGTCGTTTTTATCTTTCCATACTTTCGGAATAACCAACAGTATCAAGGTTAATCCCAGAAAAAAGAAAGCCAAAGAGGTTGATAGAGCCGGTGGGATATAATGGGTAGCATACAAAAGCGGTGTTCCCAACAGATGAGCCAGAAGTAGAACAATTGAAATCAAGAAAACGATATTGGCAAAAATAAAAGCCGGAAAGATCAGTCTTTTTCGTTTCGAAAATAACGAGCCGAGAAACGATAAACCGGAAAGGACAAAGCAGAATGCTGTTAATGGGGAAATGTATCCCAACTGTACACCGGCAATTGAACCCTTTATATTAAAACCGAGATGTTCTACCGGAAGGTGTATTCCAAAGAAAGAAAGGATGAACAACAAAAAAGCAATTATTGTACTTGCAGTAGAGAGATAAATTCCAACATTAAAAAATTTGCTTTCCTTAGGTGTGCTTGAGTATAGAAGAACGGATGTTCCAAAAGTGATAAATAAAAATGCAGTACTCGGCGCCATTGGTATTAATCCGTTAATAAAACTGGTTAATATCATAAAACCTAACGTCCAGCCAAGCATCCCCACAATCCCTGTTCCCAAAGTCAAAAAACTAAAAAGTCTTATGAACAAGATAGACTTAGTTGAAGGTTTATTTCTGCTATAAAGTCCCATTCTTTTTTCCTATAAGGAAGGTCTCTTCCGTTTTTTATGTAACAAGATATTACCATTTTCTCATTGTTTTATTTCTTATAAATTATTAAAGCGTCTATGCCTCTAAGGGAAAATAAATAATCCAAAATGGCTTTTGAAATAATAATGAACGTTTCTAATATAAACAATGGAACATGTATTGTAGTTAAAATTAATAAAAAAAATCCGCTTTTCCGGTAAGAGAATAAAAGGGAATTATTAATTCGGCAATAATGGTTTTAAGGATGCTGATCAACTGGTCCTTGATTAATAAACCGGGATTTATCCTAAAGTATTAATTAGTTCACTCGATAATGTAGCCAGATCGTCTACCAAACAAAGACTTACCTTACACATTTCCCCGGTGGTTACTATCTGAAGATAAAATTGGACTACAATTTTAATATTGCATTGCAAATATTAAAACTATTTAGTTTAGTATTCCAAACCTTGATAAAACATACTCAGCCGCTGGGGTGAGCATTATTTTTTAACTAAAAATACTAATTGTAATTAAGGAGAATAGTCGTGAAACTATTAACGAACTTGAAAGTATCACAAAAATTTTGGCTATTAACACTTGTTGTAACTGCAAGTTTAATGGTTTTTAGTGTTTACACTTATATAACGATCAATAAAATAAAAGTGAACGGACCATTGTACAAAAATATTGTGCAGGGTAAGGATTTAATCGCAGATATCCTTCCACCACCGGAGTATATCATTGAGTCTTACTTAATCTTGCACCAACTTACTTTTACGAATGATGAGGCTCAGATTAATGCGTTGATCAAAAATAGTGAAAAACGGGAAGAGGAGTATTATTCCCGCCACAGTTTTTGGGTTTCAGATTTAGAACAAAGTAATATGAAAAAGATTCTGATCGAAGATTCTTATAATTCTGCCGTCGAATTTTTTAAAGTAAAAAACGACCAATTCATTCCGGCAATCAGAAGCGGTAATTTGGAATTAGCTAATCAATTACTAAATACACAATTAAAAGAGAAGTATGAAAAACATAGAGAAGCAATTGATAAAGTGGTTGAATTAGCCGGGGTCTCAAATTCAGTGTTGGAAAAAGACACCCAAGAGGTCATTGATGCAAGACTTTTATTAATGATAATTCTAATAACCGCCGTCATCATTTTTATTTCTTTTATTAGTTATGTTACGGCAAAAAGCATCATTGTTCCGGTAAAAAGACTTTCTATCATTGCAGATAAACTTGCAGTTGGTGACATCAACGTTACGGTTGACGCAAAAACAAAGGATGAACTCGGAGACCTTGAACGCTCCTTCGCTCTAATGATAGAGAATATTAAAGGGCAGGCATTTGCAGCTGAAAAGGTTGCCAATGGAGATACTGCAGTAGAAATTAAAGCCAAATCTGCCCAGGATGTCCTTTCAAAAAGCATGATAAAAGTAGTTGAAACTGTCCGGGGTTTAGTTTCCGAAACCTTAATGTTAAGCAATGCAGCCATACAAGGAAAGTTATCAACAAGAGGCAATGCGTCGAAATTTAATGGCGGGTACAGAGAGATAGTTGAAGGTATAAACGCAACAATAGATGCGGTAATTCAACCAATTAATGAATCGAGTAAAGTATTAGAAAAACTTGCCCAGGGAGATCTAACAGCCCGTATGGATGGTGAATATCAAGGAGATTTCACACAAATAAAAGAAAGTGTAAACGGCTTGGCATCATCATTCCACAACGCACTTTCTGATGTAGTCTCAGCCGTAGAAGCCACCGCCAGCGCAAGTACAGAGATATCTTCAAGCGCAGAAGAGATGGCGGCGGGAGCCCAGGAACAAAGCAGTCAAACCACCGAGATAGCAAGCGCTGTTGAAGAGATGACAAAAACCATTCTTGAGACCTCACAAAATTCCTCCAAATCAGCTGAGGCTGCAAAAAGTGCCGGAGCAACAGCTAAAGAAGGTGGCAAAGTAGTGCACCAGACAATTGAAGGAATGAACCGGATAGCAGAGGTTGTAAAAAAATCTGCTGAAACCGTCAATGCACTCGGCAGAGGTAGTGATCAAATAGGAGAAATTGTTCAAGTGATAAATGACATCGCAGATCAAACAAATTTATTGGCATTGAATGCTGCAATAGAAGCTGCACGTGCAGGCGAACAAGGCAGAGGCTTTGCAGTTGTAGCTGATGAAGTAAGAAAGTTAGCCGAAAGAACCACCAAAGCTACAAAAGAAATCGCAGTGATGATCAAACAGATACAGAATGATACGGGTGGCGCGGTTGACTCGATGAACAAAGGGACGGAAGAAGTTGAAAAAGGGAAATTGTTAGCAGAAGAAGCCGGGAAGTCGCTGAAAGAAATAATACTTGGAGTTGAACAGGTAGTTGATATGTCGATGCAAGTGGCAGCTGCAAGTGAAGAACAATCAAGTGCAGCTGAGCAGATCAGTAAGAACATAGAAGCGATAAGTAATGTAACACATGAAAGTGCGGCAGGTGTTCAACAAATAGCCCGCTCAGCGGAAGACCTTAGCAGATTAACCGTTAATCTGCAAGAATTAACCGCTCAATTTAAAATAGACGGGTCGAACCGAAATAGGAAGAGCGAATTAGCTGTTCGTGCCAATGGAGTAATAGTCCGCAATTAATTAATGTGGTGAAGTTATACTAAAACGTATTGAAAGTACCATCGAAATCGATTAGAAAAAGTAGTGGTAAAACTCATATAAAAACGTAGGGAAACTATTGGACGATTTTCTTTATCGCCCAATAGTTTTACTTTATCCCAACCCTCATGTCTCAAATACCAATCAAAATAAAATTAAAGAAATCAAAAATTTGTCCGATAATGAACTTGCACAACAATATATTCTTACAAAAAGTAAATTAAATCATTACAGGAGATTTGAGATGACAAGTTTTGACGAGCAGAAAAAGGAGACTTCGGAATTGCTGCAGCTTGTAAGTTTTTTTATAGGGAACGAAGAGTTTGGTGTTGATATTCTATTTGTGCAAGAGATAAATAGAATGTCGCAAGTAACTAAAGTTCCAAATTCCCCCGATTTTGTTGACGGAGTTATTAATCTTAGAGGAAGAGTAATTCCCGTTATCGATCTTCGTTTACGTTTGGGAATGCCTAAAAAAGAACCGGATAAAAACACACGCATCATCGTTATGGAAGTTACCGGTAAGACCGTTGGATTTATTGTCGATTCCGTTAACGAAGTTTTACGAATTCCAAAAGATGTAACAGAAGCTCCTCCGGAATTGGCGGTGGGATTGAATTCGGAATATATTAAAGCTGTTGGCAAACTTGAGGATAGATTATTGATCCTGATTGACCTGGAAAAAATCCTCTCAAAAGAAGAAAGTGTTGAACTGCAAACTGCAGTTGAAGTAGAATAACTAATTAAGATAAGGCTAAAACAACAATGAAAATTCAATTCATCGACAATTTGTCGGTAAAAGGAAAAATACTCGCGCTGGTGGGTTCCGTATTCGGATTCTTCGCGCTGTTCATGATTTTCCAGATGAATGAATTATCCTCTCTGCATGAGAGCGACGACATGCGCGACATTAATATTGCAATGCTTGAAGCAAGAAAAAGTGAAAAAGATTTTCTCAGCAGAAAAGACATGACGTATGCTGAAAAAGTAAATGAAGCTGTTTCCAAATTAAATCTTCTAATTGAACCTTATAAAGAAGATGAAAAAGGGAAAGAAATTTTCAATATCATGAATGAATACGGTAAAACTTTCGGAGAAATTGTTGCACTCATGCAAACCCGTGGACTTAATGAAAAATCGGGTGCCGAAGGAAAACTTCGCGAAAGTGTGCATGCACTTGAATCTATGATCAAAAGTGGAAATGATAAATCCGTATTGGCAGATATGCTTCTTTGCCGAAGACACGAAAAAGATTTCTTTTTGAGAGGTGAAGAGAAATATGTCGATCTGAATGATGAAGCAGTTTCTTCTTTACGCTCAAGCGTCCAAAGTTCTTCCTTACCTGAATCCTCAATAGCAGAAGCAGATGCGTTGATAAATAACTATCAAGAAAATTTCAAAAATGCTACCAAAGCTATACTTGATATCAATAAAGAAATTGGAACATTAAGATCGGAAGTACATAAAATTGAACCGGCTATCGCATCAATGTTAGCAGATAGCCAGGCAGCCGCAGCAACTGCTTCGAAACTGAAAATGTTCAGCTTGATTATTGCACTCATTTTTAGCTTTTATGTAGCGTACTACATTTCTAAAATAATCTCAACCTCATTGAACCACCTTACTGAAGCAGCAAATAAAATAGCTGAAGGAGACTATTCGACCCAGTTAAACATTACCTCGAAAGATGAGTTCGGAACTCTTGCTACTACATTTAATGCTATGGCAGAAAAAATAGAAATGCAAATAAAGTACTTAGACAATCTCCCCACCCCGGTAATGATTATTGACAAAGAATATAATGTAACCTACATGAACCGTAAAGGCGCTGAAGTTGTAGGTAAAACTCAAGACGGATGTTCCGCACAGAAATGTTATAATCTTTTCAAAACTGAACATTGCAATACCCCTGAATGCCGTTTGAATCAGGCGATGGCACAAAGGGTTACCAGAGCTGGAGAAACCATTGCAAGACCGCAAGGGAAAGATGTTCACATTATGTACACAGGTTCGCCGGTATTAAACCGGGCAGGTGAACTTATCGGCGCGTTGGAGTTTGTTGCTGATATCTCCGAATCAAAAGAAACGCAAAATTATTTAGCGAGAACTACCAATGTACTGCTCGAAGAAATGAGCAAATTTGCTGAAGGTGACTTAACCGTAAAAGTAGTTCCCGAAAAAGAAGATGACGCGATCGGAAGATTATTTAACGGATTTAATAGATCGGTACAAAACATAAAAACGATTGTTGAAAATGTTAGCGAAGCTGTTGAGGCAACTGCCAGCGCGGGAACGCAAATCTCTTCGAGCGCAGAAGAAATGGCAGCAGGTGCACAAGAACAGAGTAGTCAAACGACAGAAATCGCAAGCGCGGTTGAAGAAATGACTAAGACAATTCTTGAAACCTCACAGAACTCATCCCGGTCTGCTGAAGCGGCGAAAAGCGCAGGTTCAATAGCAAAAGAGGGAGGCAAAGTTGTAGATCAAACTATTCAAGGAATGAACCGGATAGCCGAAGTTGTAAAAAAATCAGCAGAAACCGTTCACGCTTTAGGCAAAGGAAGCGATCAAATTGGAGAGATCGTACAAGTGATAAATGATATTGCCGATCAGACAAATCTTCTCGCGCTGAATGCCGCGATAGAAGCTGCAAGAGCAGGAGAACAAGGCAGAGGCTTTGCCGTTGTTGCGGATGAAGTAAGAAAGTTAGCTGAACGAACAACCAAAGCCACAAAAGAAATCGCCGTGATGATCAAACAGATACAAAAAGATACCGGTGGCGCTGTTGAATCAATGAACCGCGGAACAGAAGAAGTTGAAAAGGGAAAAGCATTGGCGGATCAAGCGGGAAAATCGCTAAAAGAAATAATTGTTGGTGTTGAACAGGTAGTTGATATGTCAATGCAGGTAGCCGCGGCAAGTGAAGAACAATCAAGCGCCGCAGAACAGATAAGCAAAAACATAGAAGCGATAAGTAATGTAACGCACGAAAGTGCTGCAGGTGTTCAACAAATTGCCCGCTCGGCTGAAGACTTAAGCCGATTGACCGTAAATCTACAGGAACTGACTGCTCATTTCAAATTACACAGCAGTAATGAAAAACCAAAACCTGTAAGTAATAAGGGAAGATTAGCAGTTAGATCGAACGGTGTTTTAGTTCACCATTAATGGATCTGATCAGAAAAATGAGAATATATTTTTGATAGCATGGAAGACTGGATGCAAGAGCAACCCAAATGGATTTCAGATAATATAAAATTTGCATTCTCCCCATGCTATTTTTTTTAATGTTGGATCAAATTCCAACCAAATATTATTAAGAATTATAAAGAATCGGAAAAAACCTTCGATAATAGAATTAATTAAATTCTTAACTAAATGCCGCTTCATTTCCTGAACGAAGCGGAATAGTTAAATCGTAGTTCAAAAAATCAATTGTAAAACAAAAAAGAAACAAATGTGATGAAAACTAAATCCACAGTACTGATACCTTTCATTTTTGTTATGGTTAGTATCATTTCTCAGTTTGCCATATCCAATACAAGAGTGATGGAAGAACCGCAGGAAGATCCTTACGCTGCATTTGCAGAAGTTATGCCTGAGCCTGTTGGAGGACTTGAAGCTATTATCAAAAAAATTGTTTATCCGGAAATTGCAAAAAAAGCAGGTCTCTCCGGAAAACTCTATCTTTTAATATATGTTGATGAAAAAGGAAAAGTCGATGACGTTAAAGTCATTAAGGGGCTTGGTGGTGGTTGCGATGAAGCTGCTATTAAAGCCGTAAAGGAATCAAAATTCTCACCCGGCAAAAACAGTGATGTGCCTGTAAAAGTAAAACTCTCCTTACCAATCACCTTCAAGATGAGATGATAAGTGGAAGAGAGTATATTCAAGAACAGTCGGCCGGGAGAATCATTCGATTTCAGAATGGCACCTCCTTTCAACAAAGTTTAATTGGCTCAATGATGCTATTTCAATTGTCCGGCAATTGGAATAAGATCGTTCAATATTAATTTAATTTATCTCGGAGCGAAAATGAATTGGCTTAAAGACCTAAAGTTTGTAAGAAAAATACAAGGTGGATACACTTTCTTAGCGGGCATTTCAACAATCATTGCCATTGTCGGGTATGTCTATCTTCAAAAAATATCCGACGTTAAAGATCAGTTGTTGAAAGAATATGTTGTTCCCCAGCAACAGGTGTCAAACCTTTACTCATCTTTTCAGAAAATACAATTTGTACTTCTGCAAACTTCAATGCCGGCATTTGGATCGAAGTTCGGTGAAAACATAAAAGAGTTCAATCTTCGTAAACAAAAAATAGAAAAAACTCTCGATTCACTACTCAATTCCAATTTTGAAG
Organism: Ignavibacteriaceae bacterium; assembly: GCA_041671545.1. GTDB lineage: Bacteria > Bacteroidota > Ignavibacteria > Ignavibacteriales > Ignavibacteriaceae > UBA1563. The sequence continues at coordinate 269,698 of JBAZBI010000003.1, read as the reverse complement.
GAACAATAAAAACTGAGTTAGTTGAAGTAAAAACAATTTGGAACGAATACAAAACCGTAGTCGCAGACGGAATCTTGAGCGCTTCTGCTTCTCAGAGCTACGAAATGGCCGCCGACATCGCTACTTCATCGGGAGAAGAGGTTGGGCAAAAACTTGTTGCAAAATTCGACAGAATTAATGAAGGGCTAACAAAAAAATCAGAAGAGCTTAATGCCAACGTTAAAGAGACAGTTTCAACAGCAGGATTAGTAACCATTCTGGGTGGTATCCTCGGAACAATATTCTATTTCTTTAATATGTTTTATCTCGCCCCAACTGTTACAAAACCTATCAATAAATTAAAGGAAATTGTAAAAGAATTCTCCCTTGGTAATTATGAAGTCGATATAGAAAACAAATCGAAAGATGAAGTTGGAGAACTTGCCGGTTTATTAGCTGAACTTCAGGTAGCTCAAAAAGAAAAGATTTATGCAGCGGAACAAATCTCTGCCGGAAATATTCACAGAGTAAAACTTGCATCTGAAAAAGATGCTCTTGCTATTGCATTCAACAAAGAAGTTGAAACGATTGAAAATCTTCTTGCGGAAGCGGACATGCTGGTTGAAGCCAACCGCGAAGGTAATTTAAGTCAGCGTGGAAATGTTGCACAATTCTCCGGTGGTTGGAGAAAATTACTTGAAGGAGTCAATTCTATTCTTAACGCTATTCGCGCTCCGATTGAAGAAGCCTCAGCGGTTCTGGAAGATATGGCGAAAGCTGATTTTACAAAACGCGTTACCGGTAACTACAACGGTGATTATGAACTGATCAAAAATAATGTGAACAAGGTAGTTGATTCACTTAATGCTTTGATCAGTAAACTTGCACAAAGCACCGAAAATTTAGCGGAAGCATCAGGACAAATTTCCTCCTCTACAGAAGAAATGGCTGCCGGTGCCCAAGAACAAAGTTCGCAAATAACTGAAGTTGCAAGCGCAGTTGAAGAAATGACGAAGACAATTATGGAAACGAGCAGGAATTCTTCGCTCGCCTCAGAAGCTTCAAATGATGCCGGAAATATCGCCAAAGAAGGTGGAAAAGTAGTTGAAGAAACTATTAAAGGAATGGTTAGAATAGCGGCGGTTGTACAACAATCATCCGAAACAGTCCAGGCTTTAGGTAAAAGCAGTGATCAGATCGGTGAAATCGTTCAAGTAATTAATGATATTGCCGATCAAACGAACTTACTGGCACTTAATGCCGCTATCGAAGCAGCACGCGCAGGCGAACAGGGAAGAGGATTTGCCGTTGTTGCCGATGAGGTAAGAAAATTGGCTGAGAGAACAACAAAAGCTACAAAAGAAATTGCCGTAATGATCAAACAAATTCAGAAAGATACAACCGAAGCTGTTGTGGCAATGAAAAAAGGAAAAGAAGAAGCCGACCTTGGCAAAACTATGGCAGACAAAGCCGGCGAGTCATTACGAAATATCATTTTGGGAGCTGATAAAGTTGTTGACATCATCACCCAGGTTGCCGCAGCAAGCGAAGAGCAATCCGCTACGAGTGAAGAGATCAGCAAGAGTATTGAGGCTATTAATACCGTAACAAAAGAAAGCACTTCGGGAATTCAGCAAATTGCACGAGCTGCAGAAGATCTGAATAATTTAACATCGGTAATTGAAGAACTCGTCGGCGAATTCAAAATCAATCAACATAGTTCAAAAAGCGGATCACACAGTTTTGAAGATCAAAACCTTGCTCATTTCTCAAAGCCTGGTGGAAATGGAAATGGTAACGGAAATGGGTATCATTAACAAATTTGTAACTCATGTTCGCATTTGCTAATGGAAAATCATCTTACTCATATTCGTTTTACGATAACAAATAAAGATTAAGAACAAGATTAAGACTTAAATTGTGTTTTTTACGTAATGTACTTTGGTTAGTTATTCAGTCATAAATTGAAGTATTTATACCTTAACACCCTGACCATTAATTAACATGTGGTTACTATTGTTCAACTTAGGATCGATCGGGTGTGTTTTTTTTACTCAAAGGGGGCTTTGTTTTGTTCGGCATTGATTTTGAGTTCACTAAGTGTTACAAATTCAATTGCAGGCTTTCCAAATGGTTGTGAAAAAATTTTTATTAAAACTAAATGAGAACAGGTTTACTAAATGAGTGGAACAAAGTCTCCGGGTGCAAAAGTTATCGAGCTTCTTAAATCTGAAGAAGCTGAAGTAAGAATTGAGACTCTCGAATCGTTGTCATGTCTTAAACTTTCAGACGAAGTGATTGATGCAGTCTGTCGTGCTATTACTGATCCTGATAAAGGTGTTAAAAACGCGGCAGTTAATTTTTTAACCCAATGTACCGATGCACGAATTCCGGTTAAAATTGCTACGTACATTTCTTCAAAAGAAATTGAAACACGAAATCTTGCTGGAGAAATATTATTAAGAATTGGAACGGATGCGGCTAAAGCGCTGATTGATTATATCCCGGTTGGAGATGATGACGACAAAAAATTTGCGGTTGATATTCTTGGTTTAATCGGGAGTTCCGAATCCTCTCCTGCAATTTTGGAATTGATGCAAACGAACGAGAATGAAAATGTGCTTCTTGCTTGCATCGAAGCTTTGGGGAATACTAAATCAGTCGAATCTTTGAACGCGCTCATGGAAATCTTCGAGAAAAATGAATTATTCCAGCCGACAATTATAGAAGCGCTCGGCAAAATAGAAACTCCTGAATCATTGCATTTTGTGATGTCGAAGTACAATGAAGAAAATGAATTTTTAAAATTCTCGATCATCGAAAGCCTTGGAAATATTGGCGATGAAGAGACTTTTTTCTTTTTACTTTCGGAAGTTGCTGAAACCGGAACTCCCCTGGTTTGGCCTTTACTCAAATCAATTTATCTGCTCAAGGTTAAATACAATTTTGATATTCCTTTCGATGAAAAAATGAGAAATTCAATTTTGAATACATTGAACGAAGCCGATTCCGAATACAAAAAAGTTGCCGCACATTTAATTTCAGTTTTCGATGACAAAGAAATTCTCCTGGCGTGCTTAAAAATTTACGGTGAAGATTTTGAGATTGACGAAATTTTAAGAGAGAAATTTTTCCTCTCACCGGTAGTAATTTTTCAACATATCCCACAACTGCTGAATCAAAAACCGGAAAATCTAAAAAATCTTGTTGGTTTAGTTAAAGAACTTTTTGAGATGTACAACGGTACAGGCGGTAAAATTCTTTCGGAAATTGAATCGCGCAATCTTTCCGATTCTTTCACACGGTGTCTTGAAAATCCGGATGAAGAGATCAGAATGCTTTCAATCGAACTCCTCTTTTCTTTTGATGTTGAAACCGCACTATTATTCTCCGATGCGATTCTGGAAGATGATAACATGTGGAACAGATTACGCTTACTTGACTTTTTAGAGATCGTGGTTCATCCAAAAGCTGAAGAGCTGATCACAAAATTGGCAGAGGACCAGGAAGAGATGGTAAGTGAAAGGGCAAATGAAATTCTCTCTCAAAATTATTTTCAGAAAACGGATTAAGCAATGCTGAATATGACCCCTTACCCGAATGCTAACATTCCGTCTACTGCACGGTTGATAAAACCGGCAAACGCCATTCAGCCGCTTACGAGTAAATCGTTTGAAGATTGGCGGAGATATATTTATGACAACTGCGGTATTCTGTTTCAAGAAAACAAAAAATATCTTCTTGAAAGCAGGCTGCAAAAAAGAGTTACGCATCTCGGATTTTCCTCTTTCGATGAATATTTCGATCATCTGCGTTTTGCTACTTCAGGTAGAGAAGAAAAAAAATATCTTTATGAAGCAATCACTATTAATGAAACATTCTTTTTCAGAAATCAACCTCAGCTTGATGCATTAGTGACTACAATTTTACCTCCGATCATTCAAGCAAAAGGCAAGTTCGGAAAGAACAAGATCAGAATTTGGAGTGCAGCATCTTCTTCCGGTGAAGAAGCCTATTCGGTTGCTATTTCGATTATCGATTTGTTGAAGCCGAAATTTCCAAGCTTAGAAATTGAGATCGTGGGAACAGATATTAGTACCGCCGTAGTTGAGACTGCAAAAAAAGGAATTTATAAAGAATATTCAACGCGTAATACTTCAGGATATTATCTTAAAAAATATTTCAAAAAGGCCGATACCGGAATGGAAATTGATCCGGCAATAAAAAAGTTCGTCTCCTTTAAGGTGATGAATTTATATGACGACCTTAGTATGAAAGCGATGCTCAATTTCGACGTGATCTTTTGCGCTAACGTGCTCATTTATTTCGATACCCAATCTAAAATCAAAGTTGTCTCCAACCTCTATAATTCGCTTAACAAAGGGGGATTTTTGTTTATTGGGTATTCCGAAACGCTGCACAACATTTCAAAAGCATTTAAACTGGTTAGTTATCCTAAAACTATCGGTTATCAAAAGGAGTAGGATCGATGAAGAAAGTGATTATGGTTGCAGACGATTCTCCATCTATAAGAAAATTTGTCTCTTTCGCTTTAACGCTAAAAGGATTTGAGATCCTTCCGGTATGCGACGGGATGGAAGCTTTGGAAAAACTGCCGACAAAAAAAATACAACTGCTTATTACCGATCTCAACATGCCGAATGTTGATGGGTTTGAATTGATCAAAGCAGTTCGCAACAACGATGAGTTGAAAGATATTCCCATTATTATTCTAACCTCGCTGGCGGGCAATGATGAAGTGGAAAAGGGAATGAAAATCGGAGCAAATTCTTATTTGGTCAAACCGTTTGATCCAAAGAGAATTCTCTATGAAGTATCAAAATATTTAAACTAAGGAGTTTGTATGGATTTAAAGTTTTTAATTGTAGATGATTCGATGACAATGAGAAGAATTGTGATTAATTCACTCCGGAATCTCGGTTACGGTAATTTTGTTGAAGCCGGAGACGGAAAAGAAGCCTTAGATAAATTAGCTGTTGATAGTGCGATAAATTTTATTATCACCGATTGGAATATGCCGGTTGTTTCGGGACTCGAACTGATCAAAGCAATTCGTTCCGATCCGAAAGTTGCGCATATTCCGGTGCTCATGGTTACAACCCGCGGAATAAAAGAAGATATTATTGAAGCCTTGAAAGCAAAAGTGAATAACTATATCGTTAAGCCTTTTACTCCTCATATCTTAAAAGAAAAAATTGAACAAATTTTAGCGATCGCTTCTTAGAAAGGAGGAGAAAAGTGAAAAAAGCTACTAACTTATCAGAACTCTTCGAAAAATTGGATGACTTAAAAAGTGTTTTCCGTTACGGCGAAAAACTTATTCCGGTGATCCAAGGTTTGGTTGATTTTATGAGGGACACAGTTCCGCTTTTAGAGAACATCAATAGTTCTATCTCTGAAAGCACCAGCAAAATTCCTAAAGCAACAAATCAAATTCATAATATCACGAGTGCAACCGAGTTGGCAACAACTGAAATCCTCGATATTATTGATGTGATTTCTAACGACATATCTACTGCCGAAGAAGCGATAAGTTCGCTAATAAGAATTGAGAAAGAGAAAGAAGAAATTCTTTTGGAAATAAAAAACTTAACTGAAGATAATTTAGAAGTTGCAGCATTGTTTGAACGCTATGCAAGGATCAACAAAGTAAATCCGGTGCTTTCTCCGTTAACTGAATTGTTTGAAAAGATAAGAAATAATGTTTACAACATTACTTTGTCGCTTCAGGTTCAAGACATAACCGCACAGCAGCTTGCAGCAGTAAATCATTTGATAGAATCAGTCCAGGAAAAATTATCTTCGCTGGTAATTGATTTCGAAGTTACAAATGTAAGCGTGCTGGACTCCACAGCAATTCAAGTTCCGTTAAATACTACGTTTGACCCTAACGCAAGATATTCTAAGTCGTTGGATCAACAAGATACCGCCGATGCTTTAGTAAAAGACCATCAGTGCAGAACTTCACAGGACGAAATAGATAAACTGTTTTCATAATATGGACAATCAATCAAATTATTCGATGCTCAACGATCCCGAAATGAAGGAGATCGTTGAGAGTTTCATCATTGAGACGAAAGAAATTCTCGAAAATCTTGACACTGATCTGATGCAGCTTGAAAAAAGAGCTGACGATGCTGAACTTCTCAACCAGGTCTTCCGTTCGTTCCATACCATAAAAGGGACTTCGGGATTTTTAGGGCTTGATAATCTTACAAAAGTTACTCACAAGTGTGAAGATATTCTTAACAAACTCCGCAAAGGAGAAGTTAAATTAAACGCGAGGATAATGGATGCGATCCTGATGGCGTTTGACAATATTAAAGCGCTTGTTGCTGATATTGCCGGAGAACAAAAGGCTGATGTTCCCATTGAAGAAACCATTGGAATTTTGGTGCAAATTCTTCAAGAGATGGAAAAAGAAAAAGCTGAGGTTGCGCCGATTGTCGAGGAAAATGAAGAAAACAGTTATGAATTTTCGGAGGAAGAACTTAAACTGATCGCTGAACTTGAGAATGAAGACGAAGATCAGCATGAAGAAGGAACGACGGAAATATCGGATGAATCTGCTCTCACCCAAACAAACATTGAATCCGTCTCGCCAAATAAAAATAGTGACCCGGAAGTTAAATCGCCGAATCAATCCGTTCAAAATACAATTGCGAATGCTTTAACTAAAAAAAGCGAAGACTCAATCCGGGTTGATATTAAACGGCTTGATGAACTTCTTAATATTGTTTCTGAATTGGTTTTGGGAAGAAACCGTTTAACTCAAGTAAACTCTGAGGCGTTATTAGAATACAGCGGAACAAAACTTTCCCGCGATCTTTCGGAAGCGGTGAAGCTTATCGATATAATGACCAATGAACTTCAGCTTGTTGTAATGAAAACCAGAATGGTTAAGATCGGTAAAGTCTTTAACCGTTATCCGCGCGTCGTACGCGATCTCTCTAAAGAAGCAAAAAAATCAATCAACTTGAACATGTTTGGTGAAGATACCGAACTTGATAAAACACTCATCGAAGAGATTAACGATCCGTTAATTCATCTTATCCGCAATTCCGTTGATCACGGAATAGAACTCCCCGAAGTAAGAAAAGCAGCCGGTAAAAGCGAAACGGGATGTATAAACTTATCCGCTGAACAAGACGGTAACAATATTATTATTTCCATTGAAGATGATGGAAAGGGAATCGATCCCGAAGTAATTAAAGAGAAGGCAATCAGCAAAGGACTTCTCTCAAAAGAAAAAGCTAAAGAACTTTCCAGACAAGAAATATTCAATCTCATTTTTCTTCCCGGTTTTTCGACTGCAGAAAAAGTTACCAACATCTCCGGCCGCGGAGTTGGAATGGATGTAGTAAAAACAAACGTAGCAAAACTACGCGGAATTATTAATATTGAATCGACCGTTGGCAAGGGAACAAAAATTACAATTAAACTTCCGCTTACACTGGCGATTATCCAGGGAATGATCGTTAAAGTTCATAACGATCAACTGGTTGTTCCGCTTAGTTCAGTCATTGAAGTTGTACGAGTTAATGTAAAAGATATTGATACGATTAATCAGAACGAAGTTATCAGAATCCGCGACAGCGTAATTTCACTTATCGATGTGAACGAACTGGTATTCCATTGTAACGGAAGAACTAAAGACGACAATTGGCAGTACATCGTAGTTGTGGGTGTTGCGGAAAAAAGATTTGGACTTAAAGTTGACGGATTGGTCGGACAAAAAGAAGTGGTGATCAAATCGTTGGGAAGTTACCTTGGAACCATCGAAGGAATCGCAGGTTCAACAATTATGGGAGACGGAACAATTGTTATGATCCTCGACATCAACGAACTGATCAATAAACACGCCGGCTTAGTAGATGTCTAAAATTAAAGTGCTCATTGTTGATGACTCTGCTTTTATGCGCAAATCCATTTCTATAATGGTTGAAAGCGATAAAGATATAGAAGTGATTGCGACCGCAAGAGATGGTGAAGAAGGTTATAATTTAGCCAAGTCGTTAAGACCGGATATCATCACGCTTGATATTGAAATGCCGAAAATGGATGGACTTACGGCACTCAAAAAAATCATGAAGGACTGTCCAACTTCCGTTTTAATGGTAAGTTCTTTAACAAGTGAAGGAGCCGACGCTACACTAAAAGCTTTAGAATACGGCGCCGTTGATTTTATTCCAAAAGAACTCTCTTACATTAATGTGAACATCATTAAAGTAAAAGAGGACTTAATTAGAAAAATCAAAGAGATCGTCCGGCATAAACAGTTGAGAGATGGTCTCACTCGTTTAAGAAGAATTAAAAATGATGGTTCGCTCCATGCTGCATCAGTTGTAACAATAAATAAAGAGATTCCCAAGATCGGATTTAGAGCTATCGTACTTGGAGTTTCTACCGGCGGACCGTTATCACTGCAAAAAGTTATTCCGAAAATTTCAAAAAAGATAAATGTTCCGATATTCCTTGTTCAGCATATGCCGCCAAAGTTTACCAAATCTTTGGCTGATCGTTTAAATGGAATGAGCGAACTTGAAGTAAAAGAAGCTGAAGCGAACGAACCGGTTAGAAACAATGTTGTTTATATTGCTCCCGGCGGATTTCATCTGAAACTGCATAAAGGAAGTTTTGGGCAAGTCACGGTTGATGTTTCCGAACAGCCGAACACTACGTTGCATCGTCCATCGGTTGATGTGATGATGGAATCGGTGATAAACGTTTATGGAAAATATACGCTCGGTGTTATTATGACCGGAATGGGAAAAGATGGTCTGGAGGGAATTAGATTAATAAAGAGTTTGGGCGGCTACAGTATTGCACAGAATGAGGAAAGTTGCATTGTTTACGGCATGCCTAAAGCTATTGTAGATTGCGGCTTTGCAGATGTAATTTCTCCGCTTGAAAAAATTGCTGATGAAATAAATAAGGTTATGATAAGATGAAAGAAAATTTTAAAGAACCCGTTTTTAGAGAAGTTAGTATTGATCCGGGAGTTTCTACCGGGAATTTGATAAAGGCTTCTAATACTCATGTTACCGGAAAAACCAAAATTTCCGTTGAAGAAGATGGACGCGATAGTGTTAAAGTGATCTTAAAAAAAGATCAGGCGGATACAATAAAAGAAATTAAATTTGTTTGTTCTTGCGGACAGACAAAAACTATCGTGCTCGATTATTCAGAGTAATCCATAACCGGGGGAATTTGTGAATGGTTAAATGGTTGCATGAATTGAAATTATTCAACCATGCATTTGGGCTCGATCCTCCTAGTGTAGAAAATCATTATTACTTTCCGGGAGAAGTATCTTCTTCCATTTTTCTCTTCCCTCAACTGTTAATTTTCCTTTTTTTATTCCTTCCATTCTCCCTTTCCGCTTGTGTCCAATAACTTACTATTGGTTATAATTAGCCAGACCAAATTAGAAATAAGGGATTATCATCTCAAAAACCAATCTATTTTCATGGCATTTATTTTGTTTAACTGATTACAAAAATAAAGAGAACAAAATGCCAGTATCTGTAATTAAACAACTTGAAACTTTCGCCGACTTCTGCGTTGAGAAGAATAAAGCGATAAGCAAAAACATTGCGAACGCCGGAACGGCAGACTATCGACGTGAAGATGTTGTTTTTAAAAATGTTCTTTCTGAAAGTATGACCGCTTCTCTTAAAGGAACGGAAAGTAAGCATTTCGGAGCTCAAGTTTCCACCGATCACTCGCAAAATTTTGAAAGAGTCCTGGACACCAGCAACGAAAATATTTCAGGCGCGAACAATGTAGATGTTGATGTTGAAATGGCTGAACTGGCGGAGAATACTCTCAGATTCAAATTTGTTTCGAAAAAGCTTGGGGACTATTACAAGAATATTCAAGAAGTTATTAAAGGAAGCAGATGAAAATAGGCAGCAATTTCCCAGGATTTGACATAAGCGCTAAAGGCTTAAGCATTCAAAGAAAAAAGATGAATCTTATTTCGGAAAACATTGCAAATGCAAATACTATAAGCGCTGAGGATAATCAACCATACAAAAGAAAATCCTTAGAAGTAAAACAATCGCAAGGCGCATTTGCAACTGTACCTGCAGAACAAGTTAGAACAATTCCAATGTTCACTTCAAACGGAAATCATATCGGCGGAACAAATACAGCAAGTTTTAGTAATCCGGTTAGCGGATCAAATCAAATGGAAAAAGAAATTGTAGATGAAACTCCCGGTGATAAAGTTTACATGCCGGAAAGTCCCAACGCTGATAAAGAAGGATATGTTCAACTTTCGAACGTGAACATTATTACGGAAATGACTGATATGATCGTGGCGACAAGAAGTTACGAAGCAAATTTAACGGCGTTCAATTCTTCAAAGCAAATGGCGAAAGATACATTGGAGATATAGTATGAAAATTTCAGCAAATGCAATCGGTAATTATTCTCCTGTTTACGCACGAAAACCTGTGCAAGAACAAAAGCCTGCAGAAAATAGTACGCCGGTCAGCTTTCGTCCGCAAGTAACAAACGGAAACGCTGAACTGACGACGGTTGAAAAAGAATTTTTTGCGGCTCTGTATCCGCAGGAAAAAACAGAGATCATGGATTATCATTTCTATCAAAAAAACGGGCAGATGTCCGGTGTAAAAATCGGTTCTATGTTTGATAAAAGAGGTTAATATGCAAATTGAATCTATCGGTAATGTATTACCAAATCTTCTAAAACCTGCAATAGCAGAAAAGAAAACCGGAGTGGAGTTTGAAAACGTTTTTTCTGATTTCATCGGAAGCGTTAATAAAACCCAGCTTGATGCAAATAAACTAACGGAAGATTTTCTCGGCGGAAAAGGGGTTGAGCTGCATGAAGTGATGATCGCAGGTGAAAAAGCAAAAACCAGTTTTGAGTTGTTAATGGAAATCAGAAATAAAGCAATTGATATGTATAAAGAATTATCCAGAATGTCTGCATAACTACTATGAATAATAATTTTCTCGATCAAATAATGGGGGTCTTCAACAAGCTGACAATTCAGCAGCGTCTTATCATCGGCGGAGCTACTGTTGGAACGTTTGCCCTAATAATTGTTTTGATCTTCTTCCTGAACGAACCTGTTTATACAACACTCTATACAAATCTCGCTGAAGAAGATGCATCAAAAGTTATCGCTGAATTAACCGCTCAAAAAATTCCTTATGTTATTGAAGATAACGGCAAAGCGATCAAAGTTCCGAAAGAAAAAGTTTACGAAACCAGATTAACGCTCGCCGGAAAAGGAATTCCAAATTCCGGAATTATCGGATATGAAATATTTGATAAAAACACAATGGGCATGTCTGAGTTTATGCAAAAGCTAAATTACAAACGCGCGCTTGAAGGTGAACTTGCTAAAACGATCATGGGACAGGATGGTGTTGAAGCTGCCAAAGTACTCATCGTACTTCCGCCAAAATCTATTTTTAAAGATGAAGAAAAGCTTCCAACGGCTTCGGTTGTATTGAAATTAAAAAACAATTTTACTTTGTCTAAAACTAATATAGCCGCGGTTGTAAATTTAGTTTCAAGCAGTGTTGAAGGACTTCTTCCAAACAAAATTACTTTGTTAGACACGCGCGGCAGATTACTTTCAAAAGAAACTGATGAAAATCCTCTCGCTGTTTCAAGCAGTAAACAGTATGAAATAAAACAACAAGTGGAAAATTACCTTGTTCAAAAAGCTCAGGGAATGCTCGACAACGTTTTAGGTTATGGCAACGCGATGGTTCAGGTGAATGCTGAAATAAATTTTGATCAAGTTGAAAAAACCATGGAGACGTACGATCCTGAATCTCAAGTAGCCGTAAGCGAGCAAACGATTAAAACCGAAAACAATGGAAGAAACATGAGCGATTCTTCCGCCGCAACTAATCAGAACAGCACAACCAATTACGAAATCAGTAAGACCATTCAAAGAGTTATTGAAGGATCTGGAAATATTAAACGAATGAGTGTTGCCGCTGTTATCAATGATGTACAGAAAGAAGTTAAGAAAGGAGAAACGGTTAAAATCGTTAACGAACCCCAGACTCCGGCGCAGATGAAAAAACTTGAAGAGATCATCAAAAATGCTATCGGCTATGATCCAAATAGACTGGATCAACTCTCCGTTGTGAATATCAATTTCCAACCTAAAACCTTTGATGATATACAGGTAGAAAAAAGTTCTTTCTTTGATAATCCTGAAAAGTGGATCAACGTTCTCTTTGTTTTAGGTGGAATAATCGCTTCACTTTTCATCTTAAAAGGATTAATGCAAAGATTGAAAAACGAAAAAATTATAATCGGTACGATCAATCGCGATAACCTAGCGTTCGAAACCGGTGTAAACACTCAATCTCTTTTTAGTAAAGAAGAACCAAAATCGATACAGTCAAACAAAAAAAGAATCCTTCCGGTAGGTGATATTGAGGATGATATTTCAGATGACGCGCTTAGCAAAAAATCGCAACAAGAAAAAATAACGAACTACGTTTCTAAAAATCCTATTGATGCCGCCAAATTAATAAATGCATGGTTACACGAAGATGAGCTCTAAAGAAAAATTACCGGCAAAAGAAAACCGGTCAGCTAAAAATATTACCGGTGTGCAAAAAGCCGCGCTGTTAATGATAGCGTTTAACGTTGATACGGCTTCGGAGGTGATAAAACATCTTGATCCTTCGGACATCGAATTGATCTCAACAGAAATATCAAAAGTGCGGAATATCCCATCTCAAATTGTTGAAATGGTGATGGAAGAATACTACAACATGGTAGTTGCCCGCGAGTATGTATTGGAAGGTGGAATTGAATTTGCACGCGCCGTGTTGGAAAAATCCTTCGGCATAAGCAAAGCGATGGAGATCATCGAAAAAGTAAAGAATCTTACAACGCTAAAAGGTTTTGATGTATTGAAAAAAGCCGATTCTTCACAGCTTGTAAATTTTTTAAGTAAAGAGCATCCGCAAACTATCGCGCTGATACTTGCGCATCTTAATCCCGAACACACCGCAAAAGCCTTACAAGAATTACCTGAAAACCTTCGACACGATGTAGTGTTCAGAATCGCAACGCTCGGAAAAATTTCTCCACAGACATTAAAACAAATCGAAAAAGTTGTGGATGAAATGGCGGGACTTTCGATGGGGCAATCGCTCAGCAAAATTGGAGGAACAAAAAATCTTGCGTCAGTCTTAAACAGAACCACGGTTAGTCTTAGTAAAGATATTATGCAAAAGCTGGAAGAAAAAGATCCCGACGTAGCGCTTGAAGTTAAAAGATTGATGTTCCTCTTTGATGATATCGTCAACATCCAGGATAAAGACATTCAGAAAATTCTTAGAGTTGTTGATAGAAAAGACCTCGCACTTTCTCTTAAAATTGTTGATGAAAAACTTAAGAACAAATTCTTCCTGAACATGTCGGAACGCGCTTCCGATCTTTTAAAAGAAGAATTGCAGTACATGGGAATGGTAAAATTGAAAGAAGTTGAAGCAGCACAGGCTAAAATAATCGACGCAGTAAAACTGCTTGAAGAAGAAGGAGAAATTTCACTCAATCTCCGCGGGAACAAGGAAGAAGTTTATGTCTAACGTGCTTCAACTAACGGTAAAACCGAAGAAGTTAAACTTCAGAATAAAAAATGCTTCGATGGAACAAATGTTGGAAATTCCGAGTCTCGAGGAGACGCACGATAAACAACTGATGCAGAAGTATGAGTTAGGTTTTGCCGACGGACGTGAGCAGATGAAAAAAGAGTTGGAGCAGAACTATCAGCACAAACTTTTAGAGCAAAAGAAAATGTTGCAGGAAGTGATAACATCTGTTGACGAGAAACTTGTTGAATATGACCGGCAGTTTGAAACGATAGTGCTCAATCTTGCTTTTCTTGTTTCGGAAAAAATTATAAAGCGTGAAATTGAAATTAAATCAACTATCGATGAAACATTAAAATTCGCTCTTAAAAAAGTTCTCGGCGCAAATAAAGTTATTATAAAACTTAATCAAAAAGACCTTGAGCATTTGAAGAGTAATGCAGAAGGAATTTTTAATGACGATATTTTCTCAAGGATCACTTTTGAATCTGATGAGCGCATCGAAGCTGGTGGATGTCTGGTAGAAACCGAGATTGGAAATGTTGAATCCCGGATCAACACTCAACTAGCAGAACTAAAAAAATTACTCGAATTGCATCTTTTTAATTCAGACAACCCATGAGTATAGAAACAGTTTTCATAAAGAAATGTAAAAGAATTATTGATGAAGCCGAGCTTGTAAAAGTCAACGGCAAAGTAACCGATGTTGTTGGTTTGATAATAATTTCTGTTGGACCAAACGTCTCTCTCGGTGAAGTCTGTTACATCGTTGATACTGATGGAAATGAAGTTTGTAAATCGGAAGTTGTTGGTTTTAAAGACGGAAAAGTTCTTTCAATTGCTTTGGGCGAAGTGCACAGAATTTCACCATCATGCGAGATCATCGCCTCCGGTAAAAATTTTACGATTGGAGTCGGAGACCAATTATTAGGCCGCGTGATTGACGGACTTGGAAATCCGATTGATGGAAAAGGTGAACTTTTTTATGAAACAGAATTTAGTATATACAGAGAACCGCCAAATCCCCTTACAAGAAAAAGAATCGTGACACCGTTGCAAACCGGAGTTCGTTCAATCGATGGATTATTGACCATCGGAAAAGGACAGCGCGTTGGAATTTTTGCAGGCTCCGGTGTTGGCAAAAGTGTTACACTTGGAATGATCGCGCGGAATACGAACGCCGATATAAACGTGATCGCACTTATCGGCGAACGCGGAAGAGAAGTAAGAGAATTTATTGAAAAAGATTTAGGCGAAGAAGGTTTAAAAAGATCGGTTGTAATTGTTGCAACAAGTGATAAATCCGCTCTTGTTCGTATGAAGGGAGCTTTCATCGGAACAACGATCGCAGAATATTTCCGTGAAAAAGGAAAAGATGTTGTGCTTATGATGGACTCTGTTACCCGATTTGCAATGGCGCAAAGAGAGATCGGTCTTGCAGTTGGTGAACCGCCAACCACCAAAGGATACACTCCATCGGTATTTGCGATACTTCCAAAACTTCTTGAACGCGCCGGAACTACGGATAATGGTTCCATCACCGGACTCTATACGGTTCTTGTCGATGGCGATGATATGAACGAACCAATTGTTGATGCAGTTCGTTCAATTTTGGATGGACATATTGTTCTTTCCCGCAAACTGGCAAATCGCGGACAGTACCCGGCGGTTGATCCGCTGCAAAGTGTTTCTCGTGTTATGCCTGATATTGTTACACAAGATCACCGGGAACGAGCAACTTCATTCAATGAAATTTTAGCGACATACAAAGAAGCGGAAGATTTGATCAACATTGGCGCCTATGTTCGCGGAAGCAATCCGCAGATCGATCATGCGTTATCAAAAATAAATTTGCTGAGAAGTTTTCTTAAACAAGATATGAATGAAAAAGCGTTCTATGGCGAAACCGTAGATCGGTTGAATAACATTATCGAAAAACCATTATAAATAAATGTCAAAATTCACTTACAAATTTGATGCGATCCGCAAAGTAAAAGAATCGCTTGAAAAAAAAGTACAGAAGGAAGTTGCGGAAATTGATTTGTTAATAGATAAATACAAACTCGAGCTTCAAAAATTGTCGGATGAAGAAAAAGAACAGAGTGAAAAATTTTCAAAGAATATAAAAATAGTTGAGTTGAAAGAACGAAGAGCTTATCTCGTTTCTTTGAAGAAGAAAATGGAAAACATTCAATTACAAATCAGCGCCCTTTATTTACAGCGCGAAAAGAAGATAAACGAACTCATTCAGAAAAGTAAAGAACATAAAATCTTCGATTCGCTCGAAGATGTTTATCGCGATCAATTTAATGAAGAAGAAAAAAGACTTGAAATGGTCCAAGTTAACGAAACCGCTACACAACGTTTTGTGAGGGAGAAGAAATGAAAAACATAATTATTTACACCGTAACTTTTATCCAGGCATTCATTCTCATCACCGGCGCTTTCATCTTTTTGAATTCCTACTTCGTGGACATTTTCCATTTCA
Organism: Ignavibacteriaceae bacterium; assembly: GCA_041671545.1. Classification (GTDB taxonomy): domain Bacteria; phylum Bacteroidota; class Ignavibacteria; order Ignavibacteriales; family Ignavibacteriaceae; genus UBA1563. The sequence goes on along the minus strand of JBAZBI010000003.1, from coordinate 253,605 downwards.
ATCTTGCTTTGGTGAGTGATCTTCCAAAGAAATCCGAAGTGCCGCTTACAACTCTTTCTCCACTTGATAGTGTAGTGATTAAAGAAATGAAAACTGCTTTGATCGATACATTGGAATCGATTAATAAGCGGAATAACCTTGAACCGCTTGTCGGAAAATTTGTTAAGGATTCATTGGTAATTGATAGTTTGAATAAATTTATTGCACAGATCGTAAAAGAAGCAAAGAAAAATCCCAAACAGGATAAAGAAGTTAAGAAGGGAACAAAAGAAATCGCAAAAACCGAAGCCAACGTTGCAGAAGTTGTTGAAGCAGTTAAGCGTGACAGCGCTTACTTTGAGTGGAAAAAACAAACAGCCTCGTTGTATGAAATGATGGAGCCGAAGAAAGCCGCTAAAATAATTCAGAATTTCTCCGATAATGTTGCCAGAGACATTTTGTATACCATGAAAAAAAAGAAAGCTGCGGAAATATTGGCTCAATTAAATCCAGAAACTGCGAATAGATTTACGAAGGCACAATGATGTTTTTTAATCCACTTTTCTTGCAATCCGGTTCTGATGCAGGAGCTCAAACTTCTTCCGCATCAAACAAACTTGGCAATGCTAAATATTTATTTTCGGACATCATTAAAGTATTTAATGAATCTGATCCTACTTTACCTGGTGCTGTTTTACCGGAAAGTACAACAGTTAGTTCTACGCCGGAAATATTTTCTTTCCAACCTTCAGATATTAGTGCAAAAGTAAATTTTGAAATCCCAAAGATTGCGGAAGAAACTCAAGATCAAAATATATTGGAGCTTTTGAGTTCAATCCTTGTGGCGAATGCAGCTCCTATTGAATCTCTTAAAAAAATAAGTGAGTTAACGGATTTACCGGAAATAAATTCAGAAATTAAACCAGTCTCTTTATCAGGAACAAAAGAATTTGTTGTACAATCCGAAATTCTTCCGCAATTGCTTGCTCAACTTTTATCAGCGAGTCAGATAGCCGATGCTGTTTCAACTAAAACAGTGAACACTGTCGATTCACTTCCAAGCAAAAAAAATAACCTTGAGATTTTAATTTCTGGTTTAATGAAAAAGTTGGAAACCGATGGTGAGGCTACAATTCAACTTGAAAACGCCGGGAAGAATATCCAATTTAAGATCTCCAAAATTGATGAAACGAAGAACGGAAATAGCGATACACCTGCTGCAACAGCCGTTCAACTTCCAACGACCGCATCCATTACCGATGTTGTTAATCCAATTAATAATGTAATTGCGAGTGCGGACAAACCGGATCAATCTTCTTTAAAAGAAGTTGTCAAAGAAATTCCGAATGAAGTCGGCATAATGATGAAAACCGGGAAACAAAATATTTCGAGTAATGTTGTTTCCAATTCAAGTGCGAACAAATTAAATCATGAAGGAATTAAAAACACCCCGACCAAGCCGGTTATACAATCGCGTAATATTGATTTGGAACTCGATAAACTCATTTCACAAGCGATCGAGTCAGGCGCAGATGTTGAGGTGGATAATGTCCCAACAGAACAGCCTGTTCCTAAATTGAACAATCTGAACTCTGCAACCATTGAACAAACCGAAGTCACATCGGAATTAAAATCTCCGGAGACTAAGATTCCAGCAAGTGCAACTGAAGTTCAACCGGATAAAACGGAAGTGCAGTTGAACAAAACCGAAGTGCAGTTGAACAAAACCGAAGTGCAACCGAACAAAACCGAAGTGCGACCGAACAAAACCGAAGTGCAATCGAACAAAACTGAAGTGCAATCGAACAAAACTGAAGTGCAACCGAACAAAACTGAAATGCAATCGAACAAAACCGAAGTGCAATCGAACAAAACTGAAGTGCAACCGAACAAAACTGAAATGCAATCGAACAAAACCGAAGTGCAGCCGAACAAAACCGAAATGCAACCGGGCAAAATGGAAGTGCAATCGAACAAAACTGAAGTGCAACCGAACAAAACCGAAGTGCAGCCGAACAAAACCGAAATGCAACCGAACAAAACCGAAATGCAACCGGGCAAAATGGAAGTGCAATCGAACAAAACTGAAGTGCAACCGAACAAAACCGAAGTGCAGCCGAACAAAACCGAAATGCAACCGGGCAAAATGGAAGTGCAATCGAACAAAACTGAAATGCAATCGAACAAAATCGAAGTGCAACCGGATAAAAATAAAGTTCAATCCGGCAAAGTTGAAGTGCAGACAGACAAAAACTACGGCAAACTGAATCAATCAGAAGCAAAGCCAAGTGAAACCACGCAGACATCAGTGAAGAATTATTTAAAAGCCGATTCACAGAATTTGCATGCTGAAAGTGAACATGTAGAAATAGATACGCAAATAAATAAAGTTCTAAATAGTCAACTGAACTTAAATTCAGAACGTGTAATACATGCGCTTGAAGTTGAAGCCGGCGCTGTGGCTGCACCGAAGAATTTGAATGGTTACAAAATAGTAATGCAGGTTGGTGAGAAAGAAGTAAAACTTTCGACTTCTGAAAAAAACGTTGATGTTGTTAATATAAAACCAACTTCAAATATCTCGAATTCTGTTTTTACTGAAGAGGAGAAGAATGTGACTCCAGATAAACCAGCAAATACTTACTCGGTGAAGACAATACTCGATTCAATTAAGCAAGTACTTAAAAATGAATCAGCAGCGAAGTCCGTTAATGGTTTCGAAAATAAAAAGGTAAATATCCCGACTGATCAAAATAAAGTAGAGACTTCCGATCTTAATTTATTAGATCGTCTTGCACAAACGAATTCCAAACTTATTTCTGTATCAAAAACTGAAGCGGACGTTAAACCGGTTGCTGATCTGTCTGTAAAATCTTCAACCTCACCACTAAAACATTTTGCAGAAGAAAAAAATCAAACAACGCTTGATAAGAACGAAAGCAGATTTGCTAATGAGTTGATCGGTACGAATGATGAAAATACATTCGTGAAAAAAACTCTCACAGCGGAAGTTGGGAAAGGAATATCATCACTAAAATCCACCGGAAATGCCGATCATAAAGTGATAAGTGAAATCAGACAGACAGAACCGCATGTTCAAAATCACCCGGTGCAGATCGATAGTAAACAAGAGACAAAAGTCTTGAATGAAGCACCGGTATTGAATGAACCGTTGATCGTGAAAAGCAAAACGGAAAGCGATGCAAAAAAGAATTCTCCTGAGATTCAAAAAGTTTCCGTAAAAAGTGAAAGTGAAAAACCGGTTGTTAAAACTTTGCTTACTGATAAAGAAACAGGCGCAGATATTCATCAGCATCAATCAGCTCAAACCGGATTTAAAGATGTAAAACATGAGACAGCAAAAACCTCTCCGGAAGTTGAAGAAACAAAGCCGGCAGAAGTTCAGAATAATGTTTCAACTAATCATCAAGCGAACGAAATAAAAAATTCTTTGCCGAAAGAAAAAATATCAACAAGTAATTTTCAATTGCCGGAAACAGAAAAAACGATCAAATCGTTTGAGTTGAGCAAAGAGATCTCAAAGATCATCGAGAGTGGAACCTCTCAAAAAGTTGTGTTGCGGCTTCTTCCCGAAGCTCTCGGTAAAGTTAAACTTACGCTTGAAGTTGGCGGAGAAGTAATTCATGCTAAAGCTGAAGTTGAAAATGAATCAGTAAAACAGATCATTCAAACCAACACCGAAACGCTTAAACAAACGCTTTCTCAAAACGGTTTGCAGCTTGCATCGTTCAATGTTTCTCTTGCCGGTTCGGATGAAAAACATCAGAAAGCGCATGGACAGAAAAAACGGTCGAACACTTTTACAAGCAAATCGAAAATAGAGAAACAAATTCTTCCCGAAGCGACACGAACATTAGGCTATAACACATACGAGTATTTGGCATAGGAGTTTATTATGGTAGATGGAATAGGCGCAGCAATAGGAAATCAAAATACAACAGCAACAAAAGGAAAATCAGCGCTCGGTAAAGATGATTTTTTAAAACTGATGATGGCGCAGATGAAATATCAAGACCCGATGAACCCGATGGACGGAACGGCTTTCTCCGCACAGCTTGCACAATTCAGTTCTTTGGAACAACTAACGAACATCAACACATCATTAACACAGAGTATTAACGCTAACCTGATGCTTGCTGAATCGGTTAATAACACCATGTCCGCAACGTTGATAGGCAAAGAAGTAAAACTCAACAGCACTACAATACAAAAAAACGGACAGGACGAAGCAAACATTGGCTATACGCTGCCGGGTGACGCGGTGTCGGTTAAAATTTCTATTTACAATGAATCAGGCATGCTCGTTAAAACTATTGAAGATGCGTCGACTGATAAAGGCGATAATAAACTTTCCTGGGATTTTACCGATAATGATGGTAACAATTTACCTGATGGTAATTATACATTTAGTGTTGAAGCAGAAGGCGCAAATGGTAATCAGATGGATGTAACACATTTTCTTTACGGCAAAATTGACGGCGTAAAATTTACTACCGACGGCACTAAACTTTTGGTAAATAACTCCGAATATTTATTATCGGATATTTTAGAAATTGTAAACCCTGAATAAGAAAGAAGTTTTAATAAAATGATTGAGATGAATGGTATAAGAGTTCCTTTTATTCCGATCGAGCAGGTCGGGAATCAGGCAGGCATTAATCAGCATTCTCCATCGAGCAGTTTTGATTCTGTTTTTCAGCAAGAACTTGAAAAGATAAAATTTTCAAATCACGCATTAAAAAGATTAGAGAACAGAAACATTCAACTTGGTGAAGCAGATATCAACAAAATACAAAGCGCCGTAGATCGCGCTGAGTTAAAAGGCTCAAAAGATTCTTTGGTGATGATGGAAGATACGGCGTTCATCGTGAACATTCCGAACAGAACGGTTGTAACGGCAATGGCTGTTGGTTCTTCCTATGAGAATATCTTTACAAATATAGACAGTGTAGTTTTCGTATAATTAATTCATAATAAACCGAGCGGGACCTTTTAAGGACGCTCATGATTCGGCTGACTGACTGATGCTGAATCAAACTTAACTTAAATAAACCTTAGGAGGTTTTATGGCACTACTTAATTCTCTTTTCGCAGGCGTTTCCGGATTACGTAATCATCAATCAATGATGGATGTTATCGGAAACAACATAGCTAACGTTAACACAATCGGATTCAAAGGTTCGCGCGTTACGTTCAGCGATACATTTAATCAATTCATTAAAGCCGGTACAAATCCTACCGATACTTCAGGCGGAACAAACACCTATCAAGTTGGTTTAGGAATGAAGATCAACTCGATTGACAGAAACTGGAGCCAGGGTACTTTTGAAAGAACTGGTATCACCACAGATTTAGCTCTTCAAGGAAGCGGACTCTTCGTATTAAAAAGCAACGGTGAAAATTTCTACTCACGTGCTGGCGGATTTGTATTTGACGCCGACGGTAAATTAGTTAGTCCGCAGAACGGCGCAATTGTTCAAGGTAAAGTTGCAAGTGAAGACGGCGTTATTCCTCCCGGAAATAATTTGCAAGATATCATGATCGATACAAATTTGAAACTTCCGGCAGTTGCTACCAACTTAATTAAATGGGGCGGAAATCTAAAAAGCAGTTCCAACCTAACAAGATCGGAAAGTGTCGTTCAACGCGGTAATATCAACTCTGCATTGCCTGGTCCGTTCACTACCGAAACAACTATTTACAATGATTACGGAACGAAATACACTTACAAACAAACATTTACTAAAACCGCTAATCCTGATGAATACGATGTTACCTGGGAAGTATTGGATACCGCAACTCCTCCGGTTTCCGTACAATCCGGTTCACTTGGCACTCCAGTTACTTTTGTTGATGACGGAAAAGGCGATTACGGAATGGATGCCGCATCAATAGCATTATTTGACGGAGTTAACAACCGTGTGCAAATAGCGGCAAACAATATTGATTTTACCTTTGATGCAACCGATGTTTCGCAAAATTCTGCGAGCGCAACCTTATCGATCTCTGCCGATGGTAACCGTGTATCAAATGTTGTAAGCGGCGCAGTTTCTATCTTCGATTCTTTAGGAAATTCACATCAAGTTACTTTAACATTTACAAAATTGGGAAATAACCAATGGACCTGGACAGCAGGCGTTCCAAGCAGCAGTACTGATGATGGTAAAGCAGTATCAGCTACCGGTACGTTAACCTTTAACGCAGATGGAACATTAGACCCGGCAAATATTTCTCCGAATAATCCTCAATTAACTTTTAACCCGATCGGAAAAGCAAATCCGGTAGTTCTCGATCTCGATTTCGGACAAGCTTTCGGCGGAGTTACACAAACTTCTGCAAGCTCGGTTGTTTCGGCTTTAAGCCAGAACGGTTCCGCATCAGCGTCATTATCAAACATGAATATTGATCAATACGGAAATATCGTTGGAATCTTTTCAAACGGAAATTCCAGAACGTTAGCGCAGGTAATGGTTGCAACCTTTACAAACTTGAATGGTTTGATAAGCAAAGGCGATAACTTGTTTACTGCTTACGCAAACTCAGGCACTCCAAGGATCGGAAGTCTTGGTGAAGAAACCGGAACAACGGTTCAGTCCGGCGCTTTGGAACAATCAAACGTAGATCTTTCCGAAGAATTCACAAAGATGATCGTTTCGCAAAGAGGTTTCCAGGCTAACGCGAGAGTAATCACTACAGCCGATAGTTTGTTACAAGAAATAACAAATCTTATCAGATAGTCTTAGCTCAAAATAGTACTCCTTAATAAAGCCCTGCCATTGGCGGGGCTTTTTTACCTCTCCCTGTTTCCCTCTCTCGCAATTTTTTTTGGCACTATATTATTTATCTTTTTAAGATTATTATTTTTGCTTTATAACCTTCATTTCCAACTGCCACGGCGATATTACCTTTTATAGCAACCCTCCCCCAGGAGATATCACTCGAAGCGCTATAAGGCAGACCTAACTGCTGCCAATCAACTCCATTAAAATGTTTGAGCGTATTTCTATCTCCGGCAATTATCATATCGTTTGAGGCATTCCCTCTAATAGAACCGATATAACCGCGATAATATGTACCTGGATTACCACCGATATAATTCTCGGGTAAAGATTTAACATACTCCCAGTTGTTATTTTTAAATTGATAGAATAAGTTGCCACCAGTATAGAGAACATTGTTTTCATCAACCCAAATAGAACTTAGCGAGCCGTAAAGTTTAGGATGAAATAATTCTTCTTTACTCACGATATCCCCTTCAACCATCGTTTCAAATTGTCCACTCTTATTTCTTCTTAAAACAATTCCTTTTGCTTCTGCGAATTTTGAACCTGCTGAATAGATATTCCCGTTAGAAGAACCACAAATGTCTGTCAAAGTAAAATCAGTGCCACTTTCTAACTTCTGCCAGCTCTTTCCGTTGTAAAATGCCATATTTCCCTTGCCACCTACCGCATAAATATTATTATTGCTACCCCAGAGGCCGTATACATTTGAAGGGAAGTCAATATTTACAGTTATCTGTTTGAAACTTGTCCCATCCCAGTGTATTCCCGCTTCAAACCAAACATCATGTTCGTCAATAGCGAATACTGAATAAAGTGAAAGATATAAAACCGAACTATTATAATAGAAAGGTATTCTCTTCAACTCCCACTTACTTCCATTCCAATGTACTGCGTTGTAAACTTGCGGGTCAGGATTACCGAGCGAGTCGTTCAAATATATTTTCCCCACTGCCCAAATATTGTTTTCATCTATAATGGTAACATCCATTAATGCGCTGGGATTATAGTCTCCAAACTCAAAAGTTTGCCATGTAAAGTTGTGGCTGGTAGTTGGTAAGGTTGTTACTTTTAGTTCTTTTGCGGTTTGCAGTGTATCAAGAATAATCCCTTTTACCGTGTAAGTTGTACTTGGTGCAAGACCATCAACGAATAAAACCGTATCCGTCTCCGCAAGAAAACCGCGGAAGTATTCTTTTTCATTTATATTCAAAGAGATAGGAAGAAAAGTAGTATCGTTCAGCTTCTTAACTTTTATCCATGCTTCGATACAAGAAACGCCATCAACGCTCAGCTCGAGAGAAGGGGGTGTAATAACTATCGGCGGTTTATCAACTTCCGTCGGGGATTTTTTGCAGCCAAGGTTAAGAAACATTAACAATGCAACAACCAGAGGAAAGAAGGAAGAAGGAAAAAGGAAAATGGGTTTATATGGTCTCATGTATGTTCTAATTTAGTTTTTGTTTTTTACAGGTACGGTTTTTTTTCTACACCGAAGTATATAAAAATAATTTGAAACTTGGCCGTAGGGTTTCCCGATAAATAGAGGAGTATTAATTTAAAAGAAAGGTAATCAGCTATATCCTGAAGGATATAGCTGAACGAAAAAATCATCGTAAACGATGATTGGATTTTGCCTTTTAAGACATCTCTTCTTTTTTATTAAGGAATGTTTTAGAATTTTTAATTTCGATTCATCACCCCACACTCATCAAAAATCACCCATCAACCATCTTCAACTTTTCAGCAGTTGCACAATAATAGCCACATCCATTAACAAAAAATATTGATAAACCGGAAAATTTTAAGTTTTGCCGTGGCACTACAATTGATTCTGATTAAATAAAAAAATGAAAGAATCATGGCTAAAGAAGAAAAACTTGAAGAAATTCTAAAAGACGACATCGTTCCTCCTGTAAAAGAAAAAGGGAAGGGATTGAACAGTAAAGTCTTTATTATCGGAATACCCGCTTTCATCATTCAGTTGATAGTCGTTTATTTTATCATGGGATACATGCTCACGAATAAAATTCAAGAGCACCCGGCAGTTGAATCAGCAAAAACAAAACAAAACCCTTCCGATAAAACGGAAAAAACCGATGAATCGCAGAACGCAAATTTTATTTATACCATCGAAGATATCGTTGTTAATCCGGCTGAAACGGACGGGAAAAGATTATTGCTTCTTTCGCTTGGCATAACGGTAAAATCAGAAGAAGATAAGGTAGAGATGCAAGCCAAAGATATTTTAATTAAAGATGCGATCATCTCCACAATTTCCAGTAAGAATCTATTTCAGTTGAACAGCAGCGGTTACAAAGACACTTTAAAAGTTGAATTGACGGGAAGAATAAAGAAGATTTTCCCCAAAGTTCATCTACATCAAGTTTATTTCAGTAAATATATTTTACAATAACCATGGCAGAAGTATTATCACAACAAGAGATCGATCTCCTCTTAAATCAAGTTAAAGGAGGAGAAGAAACCACAGCTCCCGAAACGCAGGAACATCAGGCGCTTCCGTTTGATTTTCGCTTGCCGAATAGAATTTCAAAAAATCAGCTCAGGACAATTAAGAATATTTTTGAAAACTTTTCGGAAAGTTTAAGTTCGTTCCTGCTTGCAAAACTACAGTCGATGGTTTCGGTAACCGTTACTTCGGTAGATCAAATTTATTATTCGGAATATATTCTTTCGGTTTCTAACCCGGCTTGTTTGTACACTTTTGATATAAGAGGAACGGACATAAAAGGCATTTTGGAGTTGAGTCCAGATTTTGCTTTGTGCCTGGTTGATAGATTGTTAGGCGGCAACGGGCTCGGAACAAAACAATCAAAGATCATTACCGCGATAGAACAAAAAGTGCTTAACGTTATCGTTGACCGTGTAATGATGGATATGAGAAAAGCCTGGCAGGTTGTTGATAATTTTGAGTTTGTTACGGAAAGATTTGAAGCCGATATCGATTTTGCTCAAATAACTTCACACAGCGAATCGGTTCTTTTAATTTCTTTTGAAGTGCTCGTCGGTGAACAATCATTTATGATGAATATCTGTTTTGCAACCTTCGCTTTTGATACCATTCTATCCAAAATGACCTCGAAAAAGTTGACGACTATTCGTCCCGGAAATTATAACGGTGTAAAAGCGCACACAATCATTTCAAATCATTTGTTAAAAACTTATTTACCGGTAAGAGTTGAATTCGGCGCCGCCAAAATTTCAGTTGATGAGTTGATGAATCTGGAAGAAGGCGATGTTATAAAACTACAGACGAGGATCGGTGATGATCTTGTAGTTCATGTAGCAGATAAAGCCTGGTTTTCCGGCAGACCCGGCATCGTGAATAAGCACAAAGCAATAAAAATAGTACAAAATATTTTACATAATGAAAATCATAATAAGGTGTAAAGATGGCAGATAATTTTAATACCGATAACTTTTTGAACAACGATGATGACCAAATCGCTGCAGGTTCAAACAATGGAGATGATGTCTTTTCCGGAAGACAAAAGAATGATACTTCCGCAAAGGAAGTGGACGTTCTTGATTTTGATGATTTTGACGAAACGGTGAATCAAAAAAATAACGCAAATAACAAATTGGATATGCTCAGAGACCTTCACCTTAATGTTTACATTGAATTGGGCAGAACGCAAATGCTTGTGAAAGATGTGCTTGAGCTTGAACGCGGTTACGTTATTGAACTCGATAAACTTGCGAGCGAGCCGGTTGACATTTTTGTTAACAACAAAAAAATTGCCGAAGGTGAAGTTGTAGTTATCGATAAACATTTTGGGATTAGAATTACGAACCTGAATGAGCAGAGCAAAGGACTGAAGGGACTGGCATAATGGATTTCTTCGATGTGTTGAAAGCGCTTCTCCCGCTTGTGTTGGTTATCGGACTGCTTTATGCAGTCCTTATTTTTATTAAAAGAAAAGGGATCACCGTTACCGGGAAAAGATCAAAAATTTTTACTATTGATGTGATAAGTACGCAATCGATCATGCCGAAGAAATATATATCGGTTGTAAGAGTTGAGAATAAGTATTTAGTTCTTGGAGTCAGTGAACATTCAATAAATTTATTAAAAGAATTAGATGTTGATGAAAATCAGCTTAATGAATTGACCGATATGGATTCCCCCCAAAACAATTTTCTTGATCTCTTGAAAAAGAATTTGGGGATGAGATGAAATTAAAATTTTTAGCTCTCGTCATTCTTTTAAGTTTAACTTTTGCACAAGAGATCATTCCCCAGGCAAAAACAACTTTACCTTTGCCCAAAATAGGAATTGATGTTGGAGCCTCAGATTCTCCGCAAGATGTTTCCGTTACATTGCAGTTACTCCTTCTTATGACGGTACTTTCTTTGGCTCCTTCATTGATGATCATGACCACTTCTTATTTGCGCATTATTATTGTTTTTCATTTTTTGAAAAGTGCACTTGGTACGCAGCAAATGCCTCCCGGACAATTGTTAGCCGGTATCGCTCTGTTCATCACTTTTTTTGTAATGGCACCAACCTGGAGCAAAGTGAACGACATTGCATTAAAACCTTTGATGGACGGCAAAATGAGTGTGAACGACGCTTACGATAAAGGCATCGAACCGATCAGAGAATTTATGTTCAGAAATGTAAGAGAAGCCGACCTTGAATTATTTATCGGGTTATCGAACATGAAGCGCCCTCACAACAGGAGTGAACTTCCAACGTACATTGTGGTTCCGGCGTTTGCCCTCAGCGAACTACGCGCCGGATTTGTGATTGGCTTTTTTATGTTCATTCCCTTTTTAATGGTTGATATGATCGTGGCGAGTATCCTAATGTCTATGGGAATGATGATGCTTCCGCCGATGCTTATCTCTTTACCTTTTAAAATTTTGCTTTTTGTTCTTGTTGACGGATGGAGTTTAATTGTAGGGTCTTTAGTAAGGAGTTTTGCATAGATGACCGAAGAATTAGTAATTGAAGTTTTAAAGGAAGTCTTCTACACAACTTTTTTAATATTGCTTCCGATTCTTGGAGTTTCACTTATCGTTGGAATCGCGATCTCAATTTTTCAAGCGGCAACTTCAATCCAGGAGATGACGTTAACTTTTGTTCCAAAGATTTTAGTTACTTCGGTTGTGATCATCTTTATGTTCCCATGGATATTGGATAAAATGATCGCAATTACTCATAAACTCTTTTCTATGTTCTCTATGGTAATTAGATGACGGACATTTTAGTCACCGATTTTATTTTACTTCTCTTAATTTTTGTGCGCATCGCAACCACGTTTTTTGCGGCTCCCGTTATGGGGCATACTTCAATTCCAACGCTCTCGAAAATATTTATCGGGATGATACTTTCGTACATGGTTTTTTTATCGATTGATAGATCGGTTATAAAAATTGAAGTCAGTTTGTGGTTCCTTACTGCAAATGCGATAAAAGAAATTCTTTCCGGTTTGTTAATGGGATTTATGCTTCACATCGTTTTTCATGGAATCTCTTTTGCCGGTTCATTGATCGGATTTGATTTGGGTTTATCCATGGCAGAAACTTTTAATCCGATGGCAGAAACACAAGGCAATGTAATCGGCGAAGTGATCTACTTTGCAACAATTCTTCTCTTCTTTTTAATCGATGGGCATCATTATTTAATTAGAGGATTGGTTTATTCTTTTACCGTTATTCCGATTGGAAAATTCACAATTACCGCATCTGTGTTTCAATTGCTGATCAAATATTCGGGGTTGGTTTTCATCATCGCGATCAAAATTGCCTCACCGATCTTAGTATCGTTTTTTCTTATTACCATTGCAGAAGGAATTATTGCAAGAGTAATTCCGCAGATGCAAATATTTTTCGTTACTCAACCATTAAGGATCGGGATCGGACTTCTCTTTCTTTCAACGCTCATTCCGATTTACGTTTATGCAATCAAAGGGTTGTTGAAAGGATTTGAAGACAACCTGTTCACCTTAATTAAAGCGATGGGCTCCTAACAATGGCTGAATCCGAAGGTCAAGAAAAATCTGAACAGGCGTCCGGGAAGAAACTTTCGGATGCCAGAGAAAAAGGTCAGGTGGCTAAAAGTCAGGAAGTAAATTCTCTGGCGTTATTCGGTGCGGGAATGATGCTCATCTTTTTATCGCAGCAATTTTTAAGTGGAAGGATTTCTTCGCTCACCATTAAAACATTTAATACGCTCGACACTCTTACGATAAACAGAAATTCAGTTCAAGAGATGCTTCTTGAAGATGCTTATTTTTTACTTACCACTCTTGCACCAATTTTAGGCGGATTGGTTGTTATTGCATTTGTGGTTAATGTTGCGCAGGTCGGATTCAAATTCAGCGCTAAAGCGTTAATGCCGACTGCCGGAAAATTTAATCCGTTCAAAAAGATAAAAGAAATGTTCTTTTCCTCCCGCTCATTTGTTGAGGTTTCAAAATCACTTCTCAAACTCATTATAATCGGATTGTTCACCTATTTTGTTCTTGCCGATTTGATAACAAAATCCACCGCATTGGTTGAACTTTCGATGACGGAAATAGCGAATTTCATGCTTGAGTCAGCTTACACGCTTCTTTGGAAAATCTCGATGGTCTTCGCAGTTATCGCCGCAGTTGATTTTCTTTTTCAGCGTTATAAGTTCAAACAAGATATGATGATGACAAAACAAGAGGTAAAAGAAGAAAATAAGCAGAGCGAAGGCGATCCACTTATCAAATCGCGTATTAAAAGAATGCAGCTACAGGCTGCCAGAAGTCGTATGATGGGAGATGTTCCCAAGGCAGATGTTGTAATCACAAACCCGACCCACTATGCCATCGCAATAAAATATGATTTGGATAAAGATTCCGCTCCGAGAGTTTTAGCAAAAGGAGTTGATTCGTTAGCGCAAAGAATTAAAGAAGTTGCTGTTAAGAATAATGTTCCTTTGCATGAAGACAGACAATTGGCGAGAGCGTTGTACAAACTTTGCGACGTCGGCGATCAGATACCACAGTCGTTATTCAAAGCTGTGGCACAAATATTGGCGTATATTTTCCAATTAAAGAACTATCGGAAAAAGACAATAGTATAACGTGAAAAATTTCGGCAAAAATAGCGACATCTTTTTAGCCATCGGGTTAATCTTAATCCTTGGTTTGATGTTAATTCCTCTCCCCGCAGGAATCTTGGATTTTCTACTTGCTATAAATATCACCGCGGCTGTGTTAATTCTTGTAGTATCGCTTTATATCCAATCTCCACTCGATATTTCAATTTTTCCAGGATTGTTATTAGTCTTAACACTTTTCAGACTTGCGCTTAACATCAGTTCAACACGGTTGATCCTTATTGAAGGTTACGCCGGAAAAGTGATTGAGACATTCGGACAGTTTGTTGTTAGCGGAAATTATGTCGTCGGATTTATCATTTTCATTATTTTGGTGATCATTCAGTTCATCGTAATTATAAAAGGTTCGGGAAGAATTTCAGAAGTTGCCGCACGTTTTACTTTGGACGCAATGCCGGGAAAACAAATGGCGATCGACGCCGATCTTAATACCGGGTTGATCAATGATAAAGAAGCAAGAACAAGAAGAGAAAATATTAGTCGCGAAGCTGAATTTTACGGAGCGATGGATGGAGCCAGCAAATTCGTTAAAGGGGATGCGGTTGCCGGACTTTTAATTAACGGAATAAATATTTTAGCCGGATTCGTCATTGGCGTTGCAGAAAAAGGAATGACCTTTACTGACGCGCTCCATAATTATACGATATTAACAATCGGTGATGGTCTAGTTTCTCAAATTCCCGCTCTTATTATTGCAACAGCCGCCGGTTTAGTAGTTACAAGAAGCGCTTCCGGCAGTGCGCTAGATATACAAATGAAGACGCAACTGCTTGCCAATCCGAGAGTTTTGGGAACAGTTGCCGGAGCAGTAATGCTTTTTGCTTTGGTTCCGGGAATGCCTTTTTTCCCATTTCTAATTTTGGGAACAACACTCGGAGTGGGTTCTTACGTTACAAAAAAGAGAATTAAAGAAATAAAAACTCTTCCTTCCGAAGAAGAAATTAGTCCTGAACCAACCGAAGAAAAAGTTGAACAATACTTGCAGGTTGATCCGATTGAAATTGAAATTGGTTACGGTTTAATAAGTTTAGTAGATGAAAAGCAGGGTGGAAATCTTTTCCAAAAAATTTCTTCCACAAGAAAATTTATTGCTTTGGAATATGGAATTTTAATTCCTCCGGTTAGAGTGCGCGATAATCTGCAACTCGATCCGAACGAGTACATCATCAAAATAAAAGGCAATGTTGTTGCTTCTTTTGAAATTTATACGGATCGATACCTTGCGATGAATCCAGGGAATGTTCAAGATGAATTGAACGGCATTCCAACCCGCGACCCGGCATTCAATCTGCAAAGCTATTGGATAACTGAAGAAGAAAAAGATAAAGCCGAACTTTTAGAATTTACGGTTGTTGACAGCATTTCGGTTCTTTCAACACATCTTCAAGAAACATTGAAGAAAAATTTCGACAAAATTTTAACCAGACAAGCGGTAAAACAGCTTCTCGAAAATTTGAAAAAAGAATATCCGGCAGTAATTGAAGATATTAATCAAGACGTACTGACACTTGGAACGATTCAAAAAGTATTGCAAAATCTTCTAAGAGAATTTATTCCGATCAAAGATTTAGTGCAGATTTTAGAAGCGCTTGTTGATTACTCCAAAGTGACCAAGAACGTTGATGTACTTACCGAATATGTGCGTCATACGATCGGCGATACAATCGCGAATTTGTACAAAGACAACAACAACATCATCCGTGCGATGGCATTGGGAGATCAATTAGAAACGTTGATCACGAAGTCATTGCAGAATCAAAAAGAAGCGGTACAATCTTTAGGGCTTAGTCCAATTTTCTTAAAAGAAATAAATTCAGATATTCAAACAGGACTCGATAAATTTAAGCTGGTAGGTTACAGCCCGATCGTTCTTACTTCAGCAACAATTCGTCCATATTTTTATCGTTTAATAAATTCAAGTTTTCCGGAAGTTGCCGTTCTTTCTTATTCCGAACTTCCGCCAAATATAGAAATAGAATTTGTAGACAGGGTAGAGGTAACTTATGCAAATTAAAAAATATACTGCTCCAACTTTAAAAGAAGCAACCGCAAAAATGAAACAAGAACTTGGCGTTGAAGCTATAATTTTAAGTACAAGAATTATTGAGGCTGACTTAAAACAAAACAGAAAAAAAATGTTTGAGTTAACTGTTGGAATCGAGAAGGTTGCCGTACCGCAGAAAAGAACTCCCACTTCAACTAAGGTGAGCGACGCTAAAAAAAGTTTGTACGATGAGTTGAAAAGTATTTCTGAAAAAGTTTATCCAAAAGGTGATGCTTCATCGAAACAGCCAACCGGTGAGCGTCCTGTTGCACAAAAAGCAAAAACAAAACCGGCGCAGGAAACGGTTCTTGGAAAAGAATTGAAAGAGATAGTGGACACGCTAATTTACCGTGAAGTACATAAGCCGATCATAACTTCAATTCTCGGTCAATTGGAAAAACAGAAGAGTTTTCTTCATCCATCTACAATTGATAGTTACGTTCTTCAAAGTATTGCTTCAATGATTCCCGTTAAAAATTTTGAACTTCGGAAAAAAGGAAAACCAACCGTCATTTCTTTGGTAGGTCCAACGGGAGTTGGAAAAACTACGTGCATCGCAAAATTAGCGGTCATCTCAAAAATATTGCACAATCTTGATGTTGGCTTGATCTCAAGCGATACCTACCGGCTCGGTGCAATCGATCAGCTAAAAATATTTTCTGAAATAAGCAACATTGATATGCTTGTTGCCTATGAACCGGAAGATATGCCGAAGTTGATCGAGAGTTTCAAGAAAAAAGATGTGATCTTTATTGATACCGCCGGGAGAAGTCAAAAGAGTTTAGATCAACTGAAAAAGACAAAAGAATTTTTAGACGCGGTGAAAGTTGATGAAACTTATTTGGTTTTAAGCTCAACCGGGAATTCTAAAAATCTCTATGACACTGCCGAGAAATTTAAAATATTCGACTACAACGCTTTGATCTTTACAAAGTTGGATGAAGCCGTGGTGTATGGAAATATTTTGAATGTCGCAGTTAATTTCAATACGCCGGTAACTTTTTTATCGAACGGACAGGTTATTCCGGATGACATTATCGCTGCCGATAAAGAGTATATTGCAAAAATTGTGTACACCGGAAAGATGCACAAATGAACGGGCAAGCCGGGAGGATCTTTGAACTCCAGCGATTAGAAAAGAAAAGAGCAAAGGTTAATTCTCCACAAAACGGAAAAATCTTTGCGTTCAGCTCCGGTAAAGGAGGAACCGGTAAATCTTTTCTTGCTGTAAACGTTGCAACATCGCTTGCAATGAAGGGAAAGAAAGTTCTGCTGGTTGATTTTGATTACAATCTTTCCAACGTTCATATTTTAGTTGATGTGATACCTGAAAAAACACTATCCCTATTTTTCCTGAACAAAGAGTTACTTCCTCATCTTATTACAGAAGTTGAACCAAACTTTTCTTGCATTTTTGGTGATTCCGGTTTGCAAGATTTTCCAAAACTAACCGATGGAGCGATCGATAATTTTTTTGAGCAGTTGAGAAGGATCGAGCATTTATATGATTTTATTTTCGTCGATACCGCATCAGGCAGCAATAAAGAAACGCTGGAAATCCTTTCTCATGCCGATCAATGTATCCTAATTACATCCCCGGAACCAACATCGGTGATGGATGCTTACGCGGTGTTGAAACTTCTGAACGGGATCGGTTTTACCGGAAGAAAAAATATTATCGTTAATAAATCGGAAGACAAAAATACAGCGGATATAACCTTTCTGAATTTGAAAACAGCAGTCGATCACTTCTTAAAGATCGAAATAAAGTTTTTAGGTTTTCTCAACAACGATGCTTCCGTCAGCCGATCAATTATGGCTCAAACTCCTCTGGTAAAACATGCACCGGATTCCACCATAACTTTTCAAATCCATGAATTAGCTGTCAATCTTGTCAAAAACATCCATGTGGCTAATATTCAACAAGCCTGATAAATCCGGCTAAAACTTTTCTTCTTAATTCTCCACCAAAAAGCCTTTTCCCATTCTTTTAAGCCGATTGCGAAGTGGTATAGTATTTGGTTCTTCTGAATCAAAAAAAGAGTTGAAAAAATGAACAAAATAGTATTACAAATCGGTCTTCTCATCTTCTCTATTTCTATTATTTATTATAGCAGTAGAAACATTCCTTTGGAAGATATCCTACTTCGTTCAATCATCATTTTTTTAGCCTTTACATTATTAACAGGGTTGATCGTTCTCATGTTCATGAAGTCAATTAACAAGGTTTCTTTTGAAAAGAATAAACCGACAAATTTAAATTAATAGAAGAAAGTATATCAAAATGGCAGACTCAAATTTATGGACGGAATACAAAACCGCTCCAACAGACGCAATTAAAAAGAAGATTGTTCTGAGTTACATAAAATTGGTTTACTATGTGATTCACCACTCTAAATTTATCAACATCAATATCCTTGATGAACGCGATTATCTTCAATATGGAATTGAAGGACTAAGTGAGGCGATTGACCGTTTTGATCCCGAATACGGAACGAAGTTCGAGACTTACGCAATTAAAAGAATTCGCGGAAAAATTATTGACGAACTGAGAAAACTCCAGAAAAAACCAAGAGTTTTTAACAGCGCAAATGATGAAGTTATTTATACCAACATTCCTCTTAGCCACACAACGGATGATGAAGAAGGATATTCGCTGGAAGAAATTATTCCAAATGATTCCATCTTACCGGATGAATCATTAGAAAAACAAGAAATGAAAGAATTCCTTATCGCCGCCATCAACAAACTACCTGAACGCGACCGGCAGATCATCAGTCTTTACTATTACGAAAATCTTGGTTACAAAGAAATTGCTCAAGTGCTTAACATAACCGTATCAAGAGTATCACAAGTTCATACCCGGATCATCGAATCTTTAAAATCTAAATTGGCATTTACGACTGTATAAGACTATGATAGAAGTAGAAACACGATCAAACTATTATAAGAACTTTCTTCGCAACGTTCAAAATTTACCTTCGGTCCCGTACTTGATGATCGAGGTAACAAAATTATTGGATAACCCGAAAACCAGCGCATCGGAATTAGGATTGGTGATCAGCAGAGATCAAGGACTTGTTGCAAAAATTTTAACCGTTGCTAATTCTCCACTTTACGGGTTGCCGAGAAGAGTATCAACAATTGAATTTGCCATTGTTATTCTTGGGTTTGATCACATTAAAAATATTGTTATCGCTCTCTCCATGATAGAAGCGTTCAAGAATTTAACAGAAAAGTCCTGGAACAAAAAAGCGTTCTGGGTTCATTCTTTAGTCACCGCTGCAGCCGCAAAAAGAATTGCGGATGATATCGGTTATCCAAAATCGGGTGAAGCTTTTACAGCGGGATTGCTTCACGATTTAGGCATCTCCGTTATTCAACGTTATTTCAAAGATGAATTTACAGCCATTTGCGATCTGGTGGAAAATCAGCAAATGCGATACGTAAATGCCGAAGCGCAAATCCTTGGTATCACTCATCAAGAGATCGGTTCTTTCCTTGCTGAAAAATGGAATCTTCCAAAAATATTAAGCGACTCAATGCTCAATCATCACGAACCATCGAAGAACACAGGCGATAATGTTCTTTCAGCCATTGTTCATCTCGCTGATTTTATGACCCAAAAATTCGGGATCGGAAGTTTTAGCTGGGATGAAAATTATGCGTTGGATGAAGGTATCATCCCGATCTTAAGACTCGGCAACCTAGATTATCTGAACAGATTTATTGACAGCTACGAAACTTTATTTAAACATCAAATAGAATCATTAAAAATTTAACTCTTATGGAAATTATCACAACTCAAACTCAGCGCAGAACAAAAACCGAAATGGTGTTAGCAAACATTTTTAAGCTTCCACCAATTCCAAAAGTGCTTTTAGAAGCGTCAAAAATATTGGAATCGAAAGCTCCCAAATCAAAATTACTTGTTGATGTTATTTCAAAGGATCAAAGTCTTGTAACAAAAGTTTTGAGCATCGCCAACTCTCCATTGTTCGGTTTGCAGAGAAAAGTTACTTCAATGGATTTTGCCATTTTAGTTCTCGGTTTCAGCGAACTGAAAAAAATTATTTCTGCTCTTTCGGTAATAGAAACATTTAAAAACAAAACCGACAAATATCTCGATCAAAAAGAATTTTGGCTCCACTCATTTCTTACCGGAAGTATTTCAGAAAAAATTGCTGAAGATGTCGGCTTCCAGGTAAAAGGTGAAGCTTTCCTCGCAGGATTTTTACACGATATGGGTGTTGCTGTTATTCATCGCTTCTTCCATTCTAACTTTGTTACCATTTCAGAGTTGCAAGAAAACTCCGGCTTAAGTTTGATGGAAGCAGAGACCGAAGTATTAGGCATGAACCACGCGGAAATCGGAGCCTTCCTTGCTGAAAATTGGAATTTCCCTCCATCATTATGTGATGTTATTAGAAATCATCACACACCGAATGATTCATTAAGCAATTTCCTTCTTGCTTCAATTATTCATCTTGCCGATTACACAACAAATCATTTTAAGATCGGTCATTTTGAAATTGACAAAAAGTTAGAGCTTGACTGGGAAGCCTTGAAGAATATGAGAATCCATTCTGAAGAAGAATTGGCAACACTCATCTCCGGTTATGAAGAGTTTCTTAAAGAACAATCTGAAGCTGTAAGGTATTTAAGTTGAGAGTTATTAAGAACAATAGAATTCGTTGTGAATCTTTTTCAAGCTCACTTCCATCATTTACAAAAGCAGTGGGAACTGTAAAGCCAAGGTTTGTGCAAGTTACGTCTGCAAAGCAGATTGAACCGTTTGAAAATCTTCCCGCCATGCTCAGAAAGATTTCGGTTTTCGAAAAGGTTATTAAAAACAGTCTTGATGCGAAACAGATCATTCTTAAAGTAAATGAATTCTTGAACGGGATAATTGAATTTAAAGAAGCAGATTTATTCTTCTTCGATGATTTCCGTTTGAAGCTTGTTTCTGTTGTTGAACCTTCAAATCTTAAAACCACAGAATTTATTAACCGTGTTTTTAGCGAAGGAATTTTGGATTGGGTTTTGAAAGAAAATAAACCTCAGGTCATTCCGGATCTAAGAGAATTAAGCAGTACGGGTTCCAAATCGAATTATCTATTGTTTCCTATTGGAGAAGGAAGAGAACCGAAAGGAGTTTTCGCACTTTTAACAAAACCAATGCATAAGTACGAAGATAGTCTTGAAGTTCAACTCATTCAACTTGTGCTGAACATAGCCGTTCCCAAAATTGAATTGATCAAAAAAGATGAAGAACTTAAATCAACCTATCACGAACTTCATGTTTATCAGTCGAAGTTATCAAATGATTTTAGACTTTCGGCTATTGGAGAATTAACCTCAGGATTGGCAGAAGATATTTTATCGCCGCTTCAAGTAATTTTAAGCACAGCAGATTATTTGCAAACCGATGAAGAAACTGTCGGGAATAAAAATCTAAATGTTATTAAACAACAAGTTAGAAGAGTTGAAACCGTAGTTAACCGTCTTGTTAAATTTGCCGACATGAACGACGACCGGCTTGAAATAAAGCCTTGCCGCCTGGATGAAGTTATTAAAGATTACCACAACTTCATCAGCTCATCGCTGCAAGCCGCAAACATAGAATGCATTTTGAATCTCGATGAAAACGTTCCGTCGGTGCTCAGCCACCCGGATTATTTAACGCATCTTTTAACAACAATATTCGGAATGATAAAAACTTCAGCTCAAGACGGCGGCGGTATTTTGATTCAAACAAAATATAATAACGGTTTTGTGATCGTTAGAGTTGTTACAACTGCATTCGTTCAAAACTTGACCAAAAATTCAAAAAATAATAACGACGATCTCAATGTAAAAATGATCACTCACTTGATGCAGAAACATCAAGGAAGCGTTGACTTTGACGCGAACGAGTTGACCGGATCATCAATTGTTTTAACTTTTCCATTAAAGAAGAAAATAAGATGAGATACTTACAGATTATCATATTTCTTTTTATATCCTTTTTCTCTTTTGCATCCGCACAAAGTGGAAAGGCTGCTGTCCCCGATACTTCCTCTCAGCTCAGCAATACAGAAGAGTTAAGTGTCGCCGGCTTGGTTGAAAAACAAATAGCTCTTGCACAAGCCAAACAATGGGCGAATCGTCAAGAACCCGTTAAGCAAAAAGCAGTTGCACCCGTATCAATAAAGAGCAAAACGAATAATGATTGGTTTGCATCTATTTCAACACAGTTTAAGTTAGGTCCGGAAATGGTAACCAGGATCGGGATCGTTCTGCTTTCATCGATGTTCGTTTTTGGCTCTGTTGTTACAAGAAGATTGGTTCTTAAATACAAAAGCAAATCGAATAATTTGCGATCAAATATACAGTCGCTCAGACTTGAAAAATCAATCGTGAAAAAAGAAACAAAACTTAAAAGCATCCGCGAAAATTTGTTGAAGAGTTCTATTAATTTGAATAGTGCGGAAGGTTCGTTAGCTCAAAAAGCAAAAGAATTGAAAATCGCTAAAGGTGAAATTATGTTAGCGGCAAAAATTAAATCATACGAATTATCCATCTGTTCAAACGATAGATAATTAGGAGTTCTTATGGTAAATGGAATTTATAATGTTGCACGAAGTCTAAACACAAAAGTTAAAAGCATTGATGTACTTGCGAATAATCTTGCAAACATTAATTCAACCGGATTCAAGAAGCAAGTTCCGTTTCAAGAATATTTAGATAAAAACGGAGAAATTGCAGTTAAGCAGACTACCGATTACGGACAGGGTGAAGTTATTCTTTCTGCAAATCCACTTGATCTGGCTATTTCCGGTGATGGATATTTTCTTGTAAAAACAGAGAATGGAACTGAACTGACGAGGAATGGAAAGTTTCATATTTCTGAAGACGGATTTATGGTCAATGGTAATGGAGATAAAGTTCTCGGGAATAATGGTGAGATCAGTTTTGGCGATTTGATGGACGCAGATAATCCTTCGATAAGTATTTCAAAGACCGGTGAGATCAAGATCGGAGAAACTAATGTTGATTCGCTGGTGATCGCAAAATTAGAAAATCCACAAGAAGCAATAAGAACTTCCAGTTCAAATTTTGCCGTTGCGGATGACAATTATTCGGTTGCTTCACCACAAAATTATGAGATCGTTCAAGGGTATCTTGAAGAATCAAACGTAAATCCCATTCTTGAAATGCAAACGATGATTGAAACGAACAAAGATTATGAATCAGCTTATAAGATAATGCGTTACTTAGATCAAACGATGGAAAAATCAAATCAAATTGGAAGAGTTTATTAAAAGGAATTATTTATGCCTACAAGAGCTTTAAGAACAGCAGCATCCGGTTTATACGCACAGCAATTAAATGTTGAAGTTATCTCAAACAATATTGCCAACGTAAACACAACCGGATTCAAAAAGAACAAAGCCGAATTTCAAGACTTGATGTATCAAGAAGTTCAGATCAATCCAACTCAAGCTTCGGACGCGTTAGCGCAAGCTGCGCCATCCGCAAAGATCCAAGTTGGTAATGGTGTTCAATCATCATCCACGCAGAAAATTTTTAAGCAGGGAGATGTTGTTGCTTCCGGCAATCAGTTGGATATGGCTATTCAAGGCGACGGACTTTTTCAAGTTCGCAAGTCGGACGGAACAATCGTTTATACAAGAGATGGTTCCTTCAAAGTAAATTCGGAAGGTAAGTTAGTTACTTCCGGCGGTTATCTTCTTGAACCTGAAATTGGATTAACAGATAATGTGCAGAGTCTTTCGATTGGCAGAGACGGCACCGTTGATGTTTTGGAAAACGATGGAAGAACTACAACGCTTGGCACAATCGAGCTTGCAAAATTTATGAATCCTTCCGGTTTAATGGCGCTTGGAAATAATTTGTACGCTGAGACTGAATCATCAGGCGCACCAATTTTAGGAACTGCCGGTTCAAAAGGTTTTGGAGAAATCAATCAAGGTTTTCTTGAGTCGTCCAACGTTGATATTGTTGAGGAAATGGTAGCGATGATCACCGCGCAGAGAGCGTATGAGATCAATTCCAAAACGGTGAAAACAGTTGAAGAAATGATGACAATGGCAAACAACTTAAAAACATGATAAACTAACACGATGCTGTATCTCTTAAATATTATCATCCTTTTTTCGTTGAACGGAAATGACTTCCACGAATCGTTAAAAGATTATTTAACAAAACAGCTCTCCATGTACGATAGTTTCGATTACGAAATTGTGGAAATGCCAAAAGATTATTCTTCTTTATCGATCGTAAACGGAACAGCATTAACCGTGAACAGAAACATTGTTTCAGTTCCGGTTTTGGTGATTAAAGAGAATAAGAAAAGTGAATCGTTCATAAAGATTAAACTTCATCTTTTTAAAAATGTTGTTACCGTTCGAAATAAAATAAGAAGTAGAAGTGATCTGAATGATTCTGATTTTGAAGTAAAGTCACTTGATGTGTCTCTTTTAAAAGGAATTCCTTTTTCTTCTTTGGAAGAGATTTCTTCGTTCCGGACAAAAATTGCGTTGAATCCGGGAACAATTTTAGTTCGCGAAGTTCTTGAAGCGAAACCGGTTATACAAAGCGGTGATCTTGTAAAAGCAAGTTTAACAAATGGAAATGTAACCGTAACGATCGAAGCAAATGCACGGCAGGAAGGCGCTCCGGGCGAAATTATTAGAGTGGTTACGCAGAATAAAAAACAATATAAAGCAAAAGTAATTGATTCATCAAATGTAAATATCCTTGAGTAGAGTTATGAAAAATATTTTAATCATCAGTTTTGTGCTTGTCCTTTCAGCTTTTATTTATCCGCAGGAAATGAGACAGAATGCATTTAAATCTCTCTTCTCGGATGAGAAAGCAAATAAGATCGGAGATGCGATCACTATTCTTGTTGTTGAATCTTCACAAGCATCTAACAATGCCGAAACTCAAGCGGGGAGATCGAGTTCATTAAGTCTTAGCGGTAAAGGTCAAGCTGGAAAAACCACATTGCCGTCAGTTGATCTTGGGTTAGGATCGAACAATGATTTTTCCGGTTCGGGTTCAACAAAAACAACGGGAATGATACGTACCAAAATCAGCGCAACAATCGATTCGGTTTTAAAGAATGGAAATCTTCTCGTTCGCGGAAGCAGAAAAATTAAAATTAACGGCGAAGAACAAATTGTAAAAATTAAAGGGATTGTTAGATCATCTGATATAGCCGCAGATAATTCAGTTCTCTCTTATAATATTTCCGAAGCGGAGATAGAATTCTCCGGAAGCGGTTTAATCGAACGTTCACAAAATCCCGGTTGGTTAACCAAAATTTTCCACATGCTTTTTTAGGTTTTTTATGAAAAAAATATTTTTAATATCGTTGCTGCTTCTTTCAATCTCATTCGAAATCTATAGCCAGAGAATTAAAGACATCGCCTATTTAGGCGGTGAAAACTCCGAACAAATTTTAGGTTATGGATTGATTGTTGGACTTAGCGGAACGGGAGACAGTCATCGTTCCGTTTTTACAATTCAATCAATTACAAGCATGTTAAAAAGATTCGGCATAACCGTTCCTCAAGCTGATCTGAAAACGAAAAATGTTGCAGCAGTAATGGTAACCGCTACATTAAACGCTTATTTAAAATCGGGAGCCAAGTTTGATGTAAATGTTTCTTCGCTCGGAGATGCCACAAGTCTTCTCGGCGGAACGCTGTTGATGACGCCTCTTTCCGGCAGTGATGGAAATGTTTACGGTTATGCGCAAGGTTCAATTTCTGTCGGCGGATTTGATATCAGCACACCAACAGGCGGAAGAGTAGCAAAAAATTCTACTTTGGCGGGAAGAATTCCGCGCGGCGGATTGTTACAGATGGAAGTTTCTTCTCATGTTTTGCAAGCGGAAGAAATAAGCGTGTACTTAAAAGATCCTGACATGACCACCGCAAATAATATTTCGAATGCTATCAACGCAAAGTTTGGTGCAAGTACTGCATTAGCAAGTGATGCCGCAGAAATTAAAGTGAAAGTTTCCGCAGATAAACAAGCAAACATGGTTGGGTTTTTAGCCGAGCTTGAAGGTTTAACGGTTGAGATTGATTATGCAGCAAAAGTAGTTTTAAACGAAAGAACCGGTACCGTAGTTTCCGGCAGCAATGTTAAGATTCAATCGGTAACTATTTCTCACGGCGGGCTTAATCTCTCGATAAAATCTTATCCGGTTATTTCTCAACCCGGAGCTTTTTCAAACGGAACGACCGCTGTGTTTAATAATCTTGTTCCTTATGCTTCGCAGGATTCTTCCAGCACGATAGCTATCCAGGGCGCTTCAAATGTGCAGGAAGTGGCTGCAGCATTAAATTCGTTAAAAGTTTCTCCGAAGGATATAATTGCAATATTCCAGGCACTAAAAGAAGCAGGAGCATTAATTGCTGAATTAGTGATCATCTAAAATGAGCGAACTAAATTTAAAAATATCGAACGACTTAAAGCATTTCTCTCGCACGCCGGAAATCAATCAAAAGTATTCCGATGAGCAGAAGGCAAAAATCGCAAAGACTTCCAAAGACTTTGAGAGTCTGCTTACCGCTATGATGTTGAAAAGCATGAACAAAACCAAAGAAGAAGGTTTGTTCGGTGATGAAAGTTACGGTGGCGACTATTTTGAAACACTTTTTGAAAATGAAATGGCGAAACATATTTCCAGCGGAAATGGTCTGGGGATGGCTTCCGAACTTTATAAGAAAATTACCGGCGAAGAGCTTGATGTTAATTCTTTTAAAAACAGTATCGAATCATTAAGAGTAAAAAGCAAAGTTGAGCTTAAAAATTTTGATAAAGATTCTCACGGAATTTCGCCGTCAAAACAATCTTTGGAAAGGCTCGAACAATTTGAAGAACATATTGACGAGGCATCAAAACGTTTTGGAGTTGACAAAGGTTTGATAAAATCGGTAATTATTGCTGAGTCCGCCGGAAATGTTAAAGCGGTTTCCTCAGCAAAAGCAAAAGGACTAATGCAGCTCATCGATTCAACCGCAACAAGTATGGGTGTGCGAAATGTTTGGGATCCGCGCGAAAATATTATGGGCGGAACTAAATATTTATCGGAAATGCTTCGACAATATAAAGGAGACGTGAAGCTTGCTTTAGCCGGTTATAATGCGGGTCCGGCGAATGTTGATAAGTACAATGGAGTCCCTCCTTTTGAAGAAACCAAGACCTATATCACCCGTGTACTCGGTTATTTAAATCATCTAAAGGAAATTTAGCATGGAAACAAAACATTTAGTGAAATCATTAAAAGAACAAGAATCAAATCTCCAGAAATTTTTGGATTCTCTTCTAAAACACCAGCGAGCATTGATCGATCACAATACTACGGTAATGGATGAAGTTATTCTTCTTGAAGGCAAACTTCTTAAAGACATAAACGGAATGGATAGAGAAATTGTTAAAACGATGAATCAATTATCAGAGCAATATTCACTGGGAATAACTTCAACAAAACTTTTGGATTTTACTAAAGCCGTTAAAAAAATAAATACAAACGATTATGTGAGTCTTTTACAGATCCAGAAATCACTCAGAGGATTACTTACGAAGATTCAAACAATTAATTCACAAAACAGTCTGCTCATAGAGAACGCAAGAAGTTTTATCAAACAAACTTTTACTTCTCTTGCAGGCGTAAACAACGATCCTATTTTAAACAGAAGAGTATAATGGGCATCAGTAGAATATTCGATATTTCGCAGAGAAGCTTAGCCGCTTATCAACAAGCGCTCGATATAACTTCGCACAATATTGCGAATGCTTCAAACCCCGATTATTCAAGGCAGAAAGCGCTTTTAACTCCTGAAAAAAGTGAGAACACCGGGTCACTTGTTTTTGGAACAGGCGTTAAACTTGATCTCATTCAACGGCAGAGAGATAGTCTGATCGACTCGCAAATCCGAACGAATAATCAAAAATATTCAGATAACAGCAAACGTTCTGATATTCTTGGTCAGGTTGAACAACTCTTTGGCGAACCTTCTGATCTTGGATTATCGAACACCATAACTTCGTTCTTTAATTCGTGGAGTGAAGCGTCGGTCAGTCCGAATTCTTCTTCATTAAGATTCAATGTTCTCCGTTCTGCAGAAAATCTTTCTAACAAAGTAAAAGATATTTACGATGGATTGAACGATGTTAAATCAAGTTTGATGTCTGATGCAAAGACTGTTGTTACAAGCATCAATAATTATCTTCAGGAAATACAAAGTTTAAACAAACAAATATTTGAAGTTAATTTAAAGAATCAACAGCCGAATGACTTGTTGGATCAACGCGATCTTGTAATTGACAAACTGAGCAAACTTATAAATATCAATGTCGCAGTCGATTCTTCAAACAGCGCTATTGTTTCTGTAGGGGGAATATTTGCCGTGGATAAAACTGTTGCAAAGGAATTTCAACTCTCTGAAGAGAATGGAAAACTTACAATATCTTCCGGCTCGGATGGATTTCCGTTAAACATTACAAGCGGAGAACTTTTCGCAGTCACAGATATTTATTCGCAAAAAATTCCATCGTATGTTGAACAACTTGATTCGATGGTTACCACTCTCTCCGATTCTGTTAATCAATTACATGCGTCGGGACATACAATTTCCAGTCCGGTGGAAACCGGATTGAATTTCTTTGAAAGTTATAAAGATGGTGAGCTGACAATAAATCAGGACATCCTTCAAGACCCGAATAAAATTGCATTTTCAAAAGATGGCACGGTTGGCAATGCAGAAATTGCAACGAAAATAGCCGAGTTAAGTAATTCTAAATTATTAAATGGCGCAACGATCGCAGATAATTATGGTTCTTTGATCAGCGAGATCGGAAGTCAAAAACAATCTTCAGATCAAATGGCGCAGTCAAACCAATTGATCCTTCAACAACTCGATCAGCAAAAGGCTTCTGTTTCCGGTGTGTCGATTGATGAAGAGATGACGAACGTGATTAAATTTCAACGCTCGTACCAGGCTTCGGCAAAGATGATCAAAATTGCCGATGAAATGCTACAAACTATTTTAAATATGGTGGCGTAAGATGAGAATTACCGATTCAATGATGAGCAATAATTTCATCAATTCGTTAAATCAAACAAAATCACGGATCGACAAGTTGAGCGTGCAAATTGCGACGCAATCCAAAATCCAAAAACCGTCAGATTCTCCCGGCGGAACGATAAAGATAAACAGATTGAGTAGTCAGATAAGTCAATCGGAAACTTACAGCAACAATATTCAAAACGGTTTATCGTTTATAGATAATTCAATCATGGCAATGGAGCGGATGCAATCAGAAACTTCGCAAAACATTACCAAACTTACTGAACTTGAAAATGCTACCAATGGCGGCGATTTTACTTCTTACGCTGATGCGATCGATCTTTCGTTAAAAGCAATAATGGATTCTGCAAATTCTCAATACGATGGAAAATATATTTTCGGCGGTACGGACTATTCTACCGAACCATTCGGAATGACTGCCGATGATAAAGCGATTGAAGTGAAAGCAAATGATATTTCCGGTAAACATGAAATAAAGATCGCTTCCAACATCACTCAAAAATTAAACATGAGCGGTACGGAAATTTTTTCAACAATTGTAAAAGGGTCGGGAAACCTCAATAAAGACGCGGCTGTTGGCGACGTGACTAATAAGCAAACAAAAGTTTACGATGCACTCGGAAATGAATATACGCTTGACCTGACATTTACAAAAACCGCTGCGAATACTTATTCTTTGAATTATGATATTCTTGACGGAAGTAGTACTTCTATTTATGCCTCCGCTCCCGCTGCAAAAGAATTAGTTTATGATCCAACCACAACTCGAATAAAATCGATTGATGGAAGTACAACACAGCAGGTCAACATTAAAGCAGCAGATAAAAAGATTGATTTCATGTTCAATCTTTCTTCTGTTGCTGAAAAGAGCGGAGCTACTGCTATGACTCTTTCCGCAAATCAAAAAACAGATATTTTTAACACACTGCTCACAATAAAAGAGAATTTAAAACTTGGGATAAAACCGACTGCCGAGCAGCGGACTACACTTGAAAATTTTAACAAACATCTTTTAGCAAAAATTTCTGAAGCAGGAAACGTCTCGAATCAATTTACAGATGTTCAAGATCAAATTGGGCAGCAGAAAATGATCCTTCTTGAATTAGTTTCCAAAGAGAAAGATGTTGATGTAGCAAAAGCAATTATGGAAATGCAAGCTGAAGATAATACCTTGCAAATGTCATATAAAATGTCGGCAATGATGTTGCCGCAATCTATTTTGAATTATCTATGAAAATAAGATCTGTTTCGTTAATTGGTCTCTTTATTGGAGTTTTTTCGATCTTCGGAGCCTTTTTATTAGAAGGCGGTTCGTATCATGCCTTATTCCTTGCATCGCCTTTAATTATCGTATTCGGCGGGACCTTTGCGGCTATAATCATCGGTTTTGGAATGGACAAGTTCTTAAACATTTTTCATCTGATTAAAATCGCTTACTTCCCGAAGTCATATAATTTGGAAGAGCTCATTAATATTTTCATAGATATTTCGATAATAATAAGGAAGAACGGATTTCTTGCGGTGGAAAAGGATTTGGAGAGACTTGCTTATCCCTTTCCGCAAAAGATGATCAAATATGTACTTGATGGAAATGATGCCGACTCGCTAACCAATCTTGCTTCATTAGAAATTAGAGCGATGCAGGCACGGCACAACTTAAATATCTTAATTTTTACAAAGATGGGCGGATACGCGCCTACCATGGGAATTCTTGGAACCGTAATGGGCTTGATCATGACGCTCGCAAATGTTGGCGATGATCCTAACGGATTGATCAGAAATATTGCGACGGCGTTTATAGCAACATTATGGGGCGTATTTAGTGCAAATATTTTTTGGTTCCCAATTAGCGATAAGTTAAAACTATGTCATTTAGAAGAGAAACAGATGATGGAAATATCAATAGAAGGAGTTCTCGCTCTGCAGGCTGGAGAAATTCCTTCGATGGTAAAGGCGCGGCTGGTAAGTCTTATCCCTCCAAAGGATCAAGCAAAAATAATTTAACGCCGGATCAGGAAGAGCCATTTTCTGCTGAAGATTCCGATAAAGATCGCTACTTAATTACGTATGCTGATCTTATCACTTTGTTGCTCGGTCTTTTTATTATTCTCTACGCAATTTCAAAAGTTGATTCGGGCAAGTACGCAAAAATGGTAACCGCTATTGGAAATACTTTCGGAAGAAGCGGACAAGTCATAGATAAAGGCGGAAAGTTTAGCAGCAGCGTACCAACTGCGCCTGCCGGTTTGAAAGAAAACTTGAACAGGCTCGTAAAAGAATATGATTATTCCGGACATATTACGCTGGAAGAAAATGAACGAGGCATTACGATCCACATTCTAGATGATATTCTTTTTCAATCGGGAAATGCAGATTTAAGCGATGACTCAAGATTAATGTTAAGCAGGCTTGCGATCATTTTAAAAGAATTGCCAAATGATTTCCGTGTTGAAGGGCATTCGGATGACGTTCCGATTCATTCAAGTATGTTTCCTTCAAATTGGCATTTGTCGGTTGCAAGAGCATTGAACACGGCATATTATTTAGTGAATAACGAACATCTTCCGCCTGAAAAAGTTTCAATCGTCGGTAATTCGGAATATAAACCGATTGCTTCCAACGAAACTCCTGAAGGAAGAGCCTCGAACAGAAGAGTAGATATTGTAATAATTAAGAAGTAAAGAAAATGAAAATACAAACACATCAATTTGGTGAACTGGATTTTGGAGAAGACTTAATATTAGACTTTCCGTCGGGTCTTTTTGGATTCGAACAATTGAAAAAATTCGTTTTGATTAAAATTGGCGAAGAACTATTTTATTGGTTGAATTCTATAGAACAGCCGGAAATAGCATTCCCTCTTTTTGGAATAGGCGTGATTGATGAGAATTATCCCACCGAAAAAGATGGAGAAGCATTCGGGATTGTTACTTTGAATGGAGATCCCATGCAAATTACAATTAATTTGAAGGCTCCCGTTTATATTAATCAAAATGAAAAATTAGGATTCCAAAAAATAATCGACAAAGAGAGTTATCCCGTTAACTATCACCTTTTTGTTGAGTAACCATTGAAGGTTTTATGTTAATCTTAACCAGAAAAATTGATGAAGAAATAATTATTAATTCCGATATCAAAATTAAAGTTATTTCTATTTCTGAAAACAATATTAAGCTCGGAATTACCGCTCCGCCGAACGTAGAGATTTTACGCGGGGAAATCTATGACAAGGTTGTACA
The DNA here is from genome assembly GCA_041671545.1 of Ignavibacteriaceae bacterium. Lineage (GTDB taxonomy): Bacteria > Bacteroidota > Ignavibacteria > Ignavibacteriales > Ignavibacteriaceae > UBA1563. The sequence continues at coordinate 221,311 of JBAZBI010000003.1, read as the reverse complement.
GTCAACTAAAGAAGCCGTCGTCCAAATTAAAAACAGCACAACTCCGCTGCCTTCTCTCAAGATCAATAAGATGAAAAAGAAGAATGAGAAATCCTGACGAAAATAAAACCACTATTCTTATCGTGGACGATTCCGATGTCGTTAGGCATTCGCTTAAAAATTTCTTCGAGAGTTATAACTGCCAGGTAATTACCTGCTCGGACGGATTAGACGGAATTCAAAAAGCCACTGAGTATAATCCAAAATTAATTTTTCTCGATCTGATGATGCCGAAAGTTGACGGTCTTAGAATGCTCCAGGCAATTAAAGGAATTGAAACATTGAAGTCTGTTCCGGTCATTGTTATAAGCGCTAATACCGATAGAAGAAACGTCCTCTCGGTTCTTGAAATCGGCGCTGATAGAATTATTTCAAAACCGCTTCGTAAAGAAATAATTATAAAGAATATTAATGAAGTTTGCGGACCTGAATTTTTAGCTAATGCTGCAAGAACTACTGAATTTTCGGATTCCGACACAGAAGATATTAAGCGGCATTTAATCCAGACTTTCCTCAATAGTTTTGAAGTAAAAAAAGCTGCTATTTTAACAGCAATTGATCAGAAAGATAGAGACACACTCCGCGCTGTAATGCATGAACTTAAAGGAAACGGCGGAACGATCGGGTATCCGCAATTGTCATACATCAGCGATAGCGTTGAAAAAGCGTTGAACACAATCAGTTTTGATTGGACTTTCATTCAACAAAAATGTGATCAGATATTCTCAATCATCCATGATATTAATAATGTTAACAGGGAGGTAGTACAATAATATGTTTGTAATTATTGGTATTGCAGTTGTTACACTTTCAGTGCTTGTAGGATTTATGATCGCCGGTGGAAATCCGATCTTACTTATCCAGATACCGGAATTTATTGTAATCATCGGCGCAGCCGTTGGAAGCATTTTAATTGCTTCTCCACTCTCATTAATTAAAAAGATCATTGCAGAAATTCCGGCGATGTTCAAAGGGCACGGATTTTCTAAACAAGAATATTTGGAATTACTAAAATCGTTTAACGATCTGTTTCTATTAGCGCAGCGTGACGGACTTCTCGCAATAGAAAAGCATGTAGAGAATCCCAGAGACAGCGATATTTTATCAATGAGCAAAAAGTTTGTGGAGAATGATATTGCCAGAAACTTTTTTGCCGATACAATGAAAGTTATGCTCTCCGGTGGAGTTCCTCCGCATGAATTAGAAAATTTGATCGATACGGAAATTGAAACGTATGAAATTGAATCGAAACCTGTTCCCGGTGCAGTTGCAAAAGTTGGTGATTCTTTACCCGGTTTAGGAATTGTCGCCGCGGTATTGGGAATTATCATTACGATGAGCTCAATTGATAAAGGAGCGCAGGTTGTAGGCGAACACGTTGCGGCAGCATTAGTCGGAACTTTTGTAGGTGTCTTGGTTGCGTACGGTTTTGTTAATCCCATCGCATCAAATATTGAACACAGCATTGAAGGACGCGTGCGTCTTTTACAAACAATAAAAGCATGTATCATTGCATTTGCCCGTGGCAATCCGCCGATCATTGCAGTTGAAATTGCACGAAGAACTATTTTCTCAGATGAACGTCCTTCTTTCAGCGAGTTGGAAGCTTTTGTAAGAGGAAAATCGTAGGGGATTTTATGAGCGATTCTCCAATTATTATAAAGAAAATAAAGAAGCACGATGGACATCACGGCGGAGCCTGGAAGGTTGCTTACGCTGACTTTGTAACTGCTATGATGGCGTTATTTATTGTTCTTTGGGTGCTCGGTCAAGATGAAAGTACCAAGGAAGCGGTTGCCCATTATTTTAAAGATCCGCTTGGAATTTCCGATAAGGGAAAAGGATTGATGCCGGGAAACACACAAAGTCCCGATAAACCGGTGGCAACCAACCCTCAAGTATTTCAAGAGTTGGAAATTGAAAAATTGAAATCGATGGGGGATAAGATCATCGCAGAACTTGCTTCGGATTCTTCTTTTAGTTTTATGCTGGATAAAATTAAAGTTGAAATTACCAAAGAAGGATTAAGAATTGAAATGGTAGAAAGTACGGGAGATGTTTTTTTCCAGGTCGGAACGGCAGTGTTAAACAACAAAGCAAAAGATATAATAATTAAGATCGGAAATCAGTTGGCAAAACTGCCGAACAATATTGTGTTGGAAGGACATACCGATTCGCGTCCCTTCAATAATGGTAAAGCAGGTTACACTAACTTTGAACTAAGTTCGGATCGTGCAAATGCAGCAAGAAGCGCTTTAACTGAAAGTCAACTTAAAGAAACTCAAATCGTTGAAATCCGCGGATACGCAGATAGACATTTAAGAGACCCCGAGAATCCTTACAGTCTTGTTAATAGACGAATCAGTATCATTGTAAAATATTTGGAACAGAAGTGAACAAAACAATTTTAATTATAGAAGACGATCCGTTCTCACAGGATTTTTACAATTTCATCTTTAGAAAAGCCGGACTTAAATCCCTTATCATGGAAGATGGAGATCAAATTCTTCTCGAACTTGCTAAAGGAGAAGTCGGGATCATTATTATGGATATTAATCTGAAGAACACTTCTCTAAACGGTGATAGAATAAACGGTGTAAAGTTTTCAAGAATAATTAAAGAAACCGAGAAGCATAAAAACATTCCCATTTTACTGGTTACTGCTTATTCTATCAGTACAAACGGAGATTCGTTTTTTGCAGAAAGCCTGGCTGACGATTATATTGTTAAACCTATTATTGATTACAATCAGCTTATCGTTAAAATTAAAAACTTGTTATTGAATTAATGGAAAAAGATAAAATACTTCTTGTTGAAGATGAAAAGGATACGAGATTTATTCTTGAAAGACTTCTCACCAAAAACAATTATGAAGTCCTTTCGGCAAAAGATGGTTCGGAAGCGTTAAAACTTTTGGAAACGTATCTGCCGAAAGCTATTCTGGCAGATTGGACCATGCCCGTTATGGATGGACTTGAGCTTTGCAAAATTCTTAAACAAGATGAACGGTATAAAACCATTTATTTTATAGTGCTCACTGCCCGTGCTTCATTAAAAGACCGGGTAACCGGTTTAGATGTTGGCGCGGATGACTTTCTTGTTAAACCGATCGAAAACCAGGAACTCCTTGCAAGAATAAGATCCGGTGTGCGGATTTTTAATTTGCAAAGTGAATTAAAAAATCTTGAACATAATAAAGCGATCATTGAAATGGCTTGTACGATCGGGCATAAAATCAATAATCCGCTTAGTAGTTTATTGATCTCCGTTAAAAATATGGAAGCCGAGTTATTAGAATTGGATCAAACGAAATTTTCTGAAGATTTAAGCATTATCCAGCAGTCAATTGATAGAATTAAAACTCTTACGGAAAGCTTAACAAATCTGGAAAAGCCAACGCTGATCGATTATTCTTCCGGCAGCAAAATGATCGACTTAAAATAATTTTTTTCTCTCTTTAATTCGTACGGATTTTTTCGATAATAGGTTGAAGGAATCTGTATGTTAGAAAAAATTACAAATATTAATTTAAAGTCAGAGTTTTTTAACGGAAAAAAAGCTGCGGTGGCGTACAAAAATTCGTTCAAAAGCGGACTGCTGAGAAACGATTTACACGATTCGGTAAACTTGTCTCCGGCATACCGTTTTCTTTCTCAAATTGATTGGCGTTTAAAAGAAATGACGAAGATATCTTCTGAAAAAATATCTGTCGCATTTTACTTTTCGGGATTTGAATTTCAAACAACTCTTGATCTATCAAATTTGGCAAAACTTAACACACTCGTTTACCATGTTGCTAACGAGGAAGATAATGAGGCAAAAGCAAAAGTTATAGCGGCGTCTCTTTCGGTTATGGTGAATCATCCGTTGCAAGAACCGAATGATGTACTTACGGAACTTCATGGAATAAAAACTTTATTTTATAGATTAAGTTCAATGAACTTAAAAGAAGAACTTAATATTAAGAACGATATTCTTTTCGATCTCTTTGACGGGATACTTAAAACGATCGGCAAGGAATTTGATTATATAAACAGCTGTCTTTTTACTTTTGTAGAAAAAATGCTGAAGATAAAAATTCCGGGAAACATGACGCCTACTGTATTTATTGAGAAAGATTTATCAAATAAAATTAAACTGTTAAATGTGGACGTCTATTAACTGCAAATAATTATGGAAAAGAAAGACCTTTTGCCTACACCGAACATCGATGCGTTCCAGGAGCTGCCGGATTCAAAACCGCTTGTGGTTGTTGGCAAAAACAGTGAGATACTCTACGCGAATAATTCTTTCCGTAAATCATTTCAGATCCAGGAGGGGAGAAGTTTTGAAGACTTAAAATCCGAACCCAACCTTGAAAATCTTTTAACTGTATTTTCGCAGAGTAACTTTAACGGATTTCATTTCGACTTATTTCTTTTCCCCGATGAAAAATTAGAGATCAATCATTACTATGTGGAAGTTGACAGAATATTTATCGAGAGCCGGGAATATTTTTTCTTAACTTTTCAAACATCAAACGAAAAACAGAAATTAGAATCGCGTATTAACGATCTGCATGATGCGCTTGAATACGGAAGGATTCCCGTCATCATCACCGATGAGAACGGAAACATTAGTTATGCTACCCGGATGTTCGAGAAAATTCTCAAGAATTCGATTGAAGAGATCTTTTATCAACCGATTGCCCTGGTGCTTTCCAATAATATTATTGATGCAGATTATAATGAGATCAACGAGGCGATCCATCATACAAAAAGATGGACGAAAGAGATCTCTTATTATGATGAAGTGAAGGGATATATCTTTCTTGAGTTGAATTTAAATCCAGTTTACAGAGACGGAACGAATCTTTTAAACTTCATTCTTACGGCTCATGATATTACCAGCCACATTCTTAAAAATCAGATAACAAAAAAATCTGCCGAAAGTTTACTTGCGATTATCAACAACATTTCCGACCTGCTCTTAATCGTAAAAAAAGAAAACAACGAATGGACTTTCAACAACGCCAACGAAAATTTTTATCAAACGTTTTTATTAATTAAGAACGATTGTCTTAATGCCAAGCTTGATTCGGTCTTTGATCCGGTTTTTTTAAAAGAGATATTCTCCGCCGTTACTAAATTGAAAAACCTTACTCTTAAGTACGCAGAATTCTTTTACGATCATTCCAACAAGAGAAAATATAGCGGAAAAGTAACCGGAATTGTTTCCGAGACGGAAGAAATATTTATCATCAGTTTAAAAGATATTACCGACCAACTGCTGTATGAACTTATCTTAAAGAAAGCTTATGAAAAGGAAATTCACTTGAACAAATTGAAGACGGCATTTTTGGAAAACATGTCGCATGAGATCAGAACTCCGTATAATGCAATTCTCGGTTACTCTGAAATTATAGATGATTGTCTTCAAGTTGGTGAGTTCGATACGATAAAAGAAATATCAAACTTTGTTAAAGAAGTACTGGACCGTGTATTGAACTTGTTCACCAACATTGTTGAAGTATCTCAGATAGAATCGGGTGATGTGCAGGTTGATAAAGTGGTAATTAACTGTCACGAAATATTAAAATCGGTTTACAACAAAAAAACTTTAGCGGCAAAAGCAAAAGGATTGGAATTCAAATTAGAAGTAGAGCAGAATGAAGTTTTGCTTTCTACCGATTGGATAAAATTTGAAAAAATAATTTTCTCTATTGTTGATAACGCAATTAAATATACGGAAACCGGAAGTGTGGTTATCGGCGCAAGTTCTCACGATGGTAAAATAATTATTTCAGTTTCCGATACCGGCAAAGGAATGGATATTTCGTTGTTGAGCCGGCTGATCGAACCGTTCACTCAAGAAGAAGAAGGCTACTCCCGCAACTTTGAAGGAGCCGGACTTGGTTTAACTATCGCTTACGGATTAACAAAATTATTAGGCGGTGAGATGGAATTCGAGAGTTCGAAAGAAACGGGAACGAAGGTCTTACTTATTTTCCCTCAATATAATTAACCGGAATATCGGAAATTTTTGGCGTACGCTTTTCGTTCTTAATAAATTCTTGCAGTTCTTTGAATCCAAGTTTGATAACAGAAACAAAGAGATGAGTGAACAGAAGAATATTTCTATAACTTTGATTTCGTTTGTTCTGAAACTCTTTCTCAACCTGGTAAATAATTTTGTGTTTTACCTCGATAAAAAGTTTTTCTTCTTTTATATACACGCTTACTAATATCATCTTTTCAGTTCATTGTTTAATTGTAAAAGCTTTACTTGGAATTGATTCAAATTATATGCCGATGAATTTCTTACCGTTCGAGACCTTTTGTGCAAAGTTATTGAACAATATTAAACAGTTGGTGGAAATAAGCAGATGGACTTAGTGAGAAGCATAAATTGAGTTGGATTTTTACTTGTTTCCGCTTCGATTATCTGGCATGAATTTTTATGAACATGTGAACTGAAAAACAAAACAATTTATAAATATTGGTTGTAAATGGATAGTAAAAACAAAATTTTCTTTCAGCATAAAATTTTGGAGGGAACAACCGGGAATCAATCCCGTGCAAATGATCTAATGGAAAATCCCGGCAGCCACCCTTTACTACAAACCGAAGGAATTAGTATCGCCGGATTCTTCGGGCAAAATGATTTTCAATCTGTTTCTATTTCCGAAAGTGACAACCTATCGGCGGAAAGCAAATCGTTTACTCTCAATTCGGAATCTTGTAATGTGTACGAATGGTTTGATTCTGGCGCCAAACAAATAAATAATATCTCCCGCGTTTCTTCATTTGATGCAAGCGCAAAAAGCGAAATGTTCATGTTCTGGTCATCGGTGTGCGATGTTATTCCTGAAGATGAAGAAAACTTTCATGCACGCGCGGCGGAGAATATGAAGATGCCGGTCTCTTCCGAAAATATCTTTGAAGAACTGCACGATCTGCTAACGCTAAATCAAATCGATCTCCTAAAAGAAAATATCCTTCTCAAAAAAAACCTACTACAATCACAAAAAGAAAATGAAGAACTTGTTGAACTTAACCGCAGCAAGAACGGATTGCTTTCAATCATCTCACACGACTTAAAAAATCCCTTCGGAGCGTTGCTTAACATGTCGGAGTTTCTTGCTACCGAAACAGACGATATGGAACGGATAGAAATCGGCGAGTTCGCGCAGGCAATTAACATCAGCGCAAAAATACTTTACAAATTTTTTAACGATCTGCTCGAATGGTCTAAACTGCAAAACGGAATTGTAAATGTTAACCCGGTAACGTTGGATGTGCGAACAGTCGTTGATAATATTTTTTCACTGCTGAATATTACGGCGATGTCTAAAGGGGTAAAATTAGTAAATAATATTCCCCTGGGAACAAATCTTTTAGGCGATCTGAACATGATCAACTCCATAATTAACAACCTGGTTACAAACGCAATTAAATTTACAAACGCCGGAGGATCGGTGATAGTGCATGCGCAAGAGCTTGATGGATTTGTTGAACTTGCCGTGATGGATGACGGAGTTGGAATGGGAGAAAATGTTTTAGAAAAGATATTCAAATTGAATAAACACATCACTCACAACGGAACAGAGAACGAAGTCGGCTCCGGTTTAGGATTGGTGATAACAAAAGATTTAGTTACGCGCCATGGCGGTAAAATATGGGTTGAAAGCAGCAAAGGAACGGGAACGTCATTCTATTTTACCTTACCGAAAGGAAAAATTTTTGCTGAAGTTGCGTAAAGAAAGAGTAAGGATTTAGCAAGGGTGGGTAACGGTTAAACATAGAAACGGGGAAAGTAGTGATCGGGGAAAAAGTATCAAACAATGCCGGGTAGAAGTTTCGCAAAGCCATCTAAGAATCGATCAAAGTCAAATCAAAACCGAACATAGCCATTCAAGAACTCCCCAAAAGCAAGTAAGAGTAAAACATAGCCGGATAAGAACCGAGCAAAGCCGCGTAAGATTTAAACATAGAGAGGTGAAGTTTGAACAAAATCACACAAGATTAAAACATGGTGCGGTAAGATTTGAGCATAGACACATATGATTTAAACATAGAGAGATAAGAATTGAGCAAAATCACGTAAGGTTTAAACATAGCATGACAAGATTTGAGCAAACTCACATAAGAATCAAACATAGCGGGAAAATATGCTGAAAATGAGAAAAGATGGTTGATGGATGATGGGTGAGGGTTGATGGGGAGGAATAAGTCAAAGGTCAATGGTCAAAAGTAAGAAGACTGGGTAACAATTGTGGAGAGAAGTGTGGTATCCTCGATTAAATTCTTGTTTTTTGGAACACGATTTAAGAACAAGGATTAACGAATAGCGATTTTTGATTTTTTTTAACTTCTAAAATCAAAAATCGTTAATCCTTTCCGCCGCGGCGGACTGAGATCAAAAAAGTATTGGTTGTCGGCTTCGCCGCGCTAAGGATGAATGAAAACATCAACACATGGCACAGCCCTATGCTTGAAAATCGAACCGAGATAGTTAAGCCCTGAAAGGGCGATATACATCAACACAGGGCGAAGCCCTATGATAAAAAGTGATATGATATGATTAAGCCCTGAAGGGGCGAAATAAATTGGTCATCTGAAATATATTCCGCCCTTGCAGGGCTTTAATATTTCTCTGTTCATTTTTTCACAGGGCTTTGCCCTGTGTTACTATATCCCGCTCTTTCAGAGCTAAGGGTATTAAAAATTGGTTGTCGGATAAGCAAAACGATAGTTTTATAATAGGCGGTAATCAATAACAGGGAACATGAGAGTTGAGGAAAATTTTGAGTTAGCCCTGAAAGGGCGATATACATCAACATAGGGCGAAGCCCTATGCTGAAAAGTGAAATTATATAATCAAGCCCTGAAGGGGCGAAATAAGTTTGGGATCTGAAATTTATTCCGCCCTTGCAGGGCTTGAATATTTCTCTGTTAATTTTGTTCACAGGGCTTTGCCCTGTGTTAGGATATTACGCTCTTTCAGAGCTAAGGGTATTAAACAGTTAGTAAAAATATTCTATGCAAAATGATAAGAATATTTGGTTGAAATCAAATACCGAACATCGAACAAGGAATAACGAATGATGAAGTTTTGCCTTTCGATATTCTACATTCCTTGTTCATTATTCATTATTTTTTTTGATTCTGGCTTTGCCAGATTATGAATTAGTTATCGAGCAAAAAAAACGATAGTTCTATAATAGGCGGTAGTAAATAACAGGGAACATGAGAGTTGAGGAAAATTATGAGTTAGCCCTGAAAGGGCGATATACATCAACATAGGGCGAAGCCCTATGAAGATTAAACGGTAATTAACAGTGGAGCCCTGAAGGGGCGAAATAAGTTTGGGGTCTGAAATTTATTCCGCCCTTGCAGGGCTTGAATATTTCTCTGTTCATTTTATTCACAGGGCTTTGCCCTGTGTTAGGATATGCCGCTCTTTCAGAGCTAAGGGTATTAAAAATTGGTTGCTGAAAAAACACTTTGCTTTTAACAGAGGTTGTACGAAGGAATAAAATTTTGTTTTTTCCCTTGCGTAAAAAGATAAATAGTTTTAGTTTTAACCCGCCTATTAAACAAATTAAAAGAAGTAAGGGATAAGTTACTTGGAGAACTGTTTAAGAAATACCACCGATATAAAAAGAATCCTCGCAAAAGATAACACCTACGGGAGTTGTTTAGCTCCGATTATAAAATATTATGCAAAACATAAACCTTATGAATTCATGAACGATTATAATATATTTCAACCAATTGCATTATCAATAAAAATATTTAGTAGACGAAAGCGGCAAAAATATTAATATGATACTTCAACCCAAAAAAGCATTCAAGGGGAATGTTGAACTACCTGATAGAGATTTGGTAATATTCTTTGGTCAGAACAACTGTGGGAAAAGTTCAATCTTGTATAGTGTTAACTCAACCTATGGCGATACTGCTGATTATATTTCTCCTAGTCGATTTAATGTTTCAAATGATGTTGTTGTGACGAAACAATATGACGCAGAAATGATACAACAGCAAAATGAAAGAAAGGGGGATAATAACAGTGTATGTGAGTTAAACGCACCGGATCCAATTAGAGAAATTTTTACACTAAACGACAATGAAAGGGAATATATAATAAGGTGGCACAATGATTATTTTGGAAAACTCAAAATTGAAAAACTTAAACCCGACAATTATTTTTCTCCGCCAAAAGTTACGATAGATGAAATATTACCAAGTCAGCAAGGCACTGGATCAAGGGCAATACTCCCTATTTTGATAAAACTATTAAATCCAAAAATCAAAATACTTTGTATTGATGAACCAGAACTTGGGATAGAACCAAAAACACAAAAGCGACTTTTTGATTTAATAAAAAAAATTGCTCGAGGGGAAAACGAACTACCAAAGAAAAAAATAGTTATTGCCACCCACTCACATATTTTTGTTGACAAAGATGATTTTCGAAACAACTTTAAAGTTGTAAAAGAAAATGGGGAAGTAAAATTTGGCGCAATTACTGACAGTATTGAATTACAAAATTATGTTTTTAGTTTATTAGGGAATGACCCGTCCGACCTATTTTTCCCATCAAATATAATTACTGTTGAAGGTAAAAGTGATGAAATTTTTCTCAAGAGAATTTACGAACTTCTCGTTGCAAGTGGACAAGTTGAAAAAAAGAAAATAGCATTTCATTTTTGTGGTGGTTACGACAAAGCAGATATAGCGGTTGAAGCGGTTACACAGATGCTAAAAACACAAGGTTATATGCCTATTTACCAAAGCAAGATTTGTGGACTATTTGACAAACCAAGCCAAAACAAAAAACTTGTTGACGACATTCGCACCTTTGTAGGCGACAATAATCAAGACAGATTTGTGCTTCTAGACAAAGAAGCGATTGAGTTTTTCTACCCACTTGATGCAATAAGGAAAACATTGAGCAACGAGACCCTTACGAAAGAGCAAGTGGACACCGAGTTCCGCAAATATCTTCAACAATATAAGTCGAAAGGTGCTGGAACATTTTTTACTTTTAATGATATTAAAAAAGTTGACCTTGCGACAAGAGTCGCTCTGAATATGGACAATCTCAATGAGATTGACATAAGGATACTCAACATTATTAAAAAATCAATTGAATTATCGTATTAAGTAATTGATTAGATAATTAAACACTTGGAAATATGAAAAACTACGATGAATACATGAAGCTAATCGCTGAGAAAATGGTGAAAATGGATGCTTATGATGACAGGTTAAAAATTGCCAATCATAAGAATATAGATGAAATTGACAACCTTGTGATTTTAGTAAACCAAGTCTTGGCAAAACATGGCATCATGGAAGCAATTAATAAAAACCATATCAGATTTAATGCTGACTATATTGGTAATATAACTCGGATTGATGATAAAAAATTATCACAAATAATATTGGAACATATTTACCCAACACCAAAAAAGAAAATATTCTCACATTACACGAGATTCGATAATGGTGTTAGCATTATTGACAAAGGGGAATTTTGGCTTTTTAATTTACTTCAGAACTTTGTTGCTGAAGAATTTCGACTATTTTACAGAGAACACGGTCTAGATGGTTATGAGGAAAACAGGGAAACATTTGGAATATGGACTGGTTATAGACCACTTATGTCTGAAATATTTGCTCTTTGCTTAACAACAGAAGAAAATAAATCACCAACTTTATGGAATTCTTTTGCAGATAATGGAACGGGAATGAAATTAACTTTTGAAATAGTAAGTAAAATCCCCGACTTTCGCGAAGTCTATTATTCAAACATGCAAAACCCTCAACCTATACCTCTATTAAAAGACTTGTTTTATCAAATTAAAGATAAATTCAAGTATCCATTTAACTTTACGTATATGTCGAAGATAGGTGCTTTCTATATAAAAGGAAATTTTGAAAATGAGAAAGAATTCAGATTTTTAATTAAGAGGGATTCAGACAGTTATAATGCATGGCAACTTAATCCTATTACTTTTCTTAATGATATTTCATATATAATTTTGCCATTTGATAGTGAATACGCAAAATTCAAATTACTTAAAGTAAAGAAAGGACCTCATTGTTGTCTAACAAAATTTGAAAAGATTATTCCCATGATCAAACACAAATATTCAGATGTTGAAATAATAAGATAGTGCACGTTTGTAACAACGGCACAAAATACAAGAGTAGGGGGTACAGTGCCTGTTTGATAGTTTTATGGTTAAGCAAACTTTAGTATTTCAGTTCGGGACAATTGTTTTGATTTTAGAAAAAGATTAAGATTTTATCTCTCATCCCTAACGGGTTTTTTATTGTTTCTTTGTTTGTTTTTTATAATCATGTTATCCCTTCGGGATTGAGAAATACAAAACCAGAATGGATGGAATTACTAAAACAATGCTAAGAAAGAATAGAATTAAATGCCGAAGGCATGACATAATCAAACTGTTCGTTTTACAGAAATAAAATTATTGACATGAACATATGTCATCCCCGAAAGCTTTCGGGGATTTTAATTGGTTGGTTTGTTAATTTTCTACCAATATTAAATCCCTATCGGGATTTATGGTTCTTCATCCCGGAGGGATGAGAGATTGGTAGAAACAGAATAAAACAAAAACCAGAATGCCGTAGGCATGGTATATAAAAACAATTATTATGTTTAAACAAAAACATATTGAACGGTTTGAAATTTTATATTTCATCCCCGAAAGCATTCGGGGATGAAATAAGAACATGTTAATTAAACCGGTAAAAAATAATTAACAGGGTATAAGTGGAAAATGACCGGCTGGAAGGAGCCATTAAACATTCTTTATAAAACGTATTTACTTAAAAATATTGGCATCAAAGCATGAGTGAATTAACAGCCAACAATAACCTCTACTCCAAAATTGCTGAAATTTTAAAAGCAGCAAGAAATACAGTTGTTCGTACTGTAAACCAAACAATGGTTTACACTTACTTTGAAATCGGGCGGATGATTGTGGAAGATGAACAGCAAGGAAAAGAAAGAGCTGAGTATGGAAAACAAATACTGAAAGAACTTTCTAAGCGGCTTACTGTCGGGTTCGGAAAAGGATTTTCAGTTCAGAATCTTGAAAACATGAGGAAGTTTTACCTGCTCTATGCCCCTGCCGAAAAATCCCAATCACCGATTAGGATTTCTGAAAAGCATAACGCAATGTTGAGCTGGACTCATTATTTGGTTTTAATCCGAATTGAAAAAAAGGAGGAGCGCAGTTTTTACGAAATTGAATCGCTGAATAACAACTGGAGTGTTAGAGAACTTAAACGCCAGTTTGATACCGCATTATACGAACGCCTCGCTTTAAGCCGTGATAAAGAAGGTGTAAAACAACTTTCGGAAAGAGGGCAGATAATTGAAAAACCGATTGATTTTCTTAAAGACCCATATATTTTAGAGTTTTTAGATTTACCCGAACAACATCACTATTCCGAAAGCGATTTGGAAACAGCCATCATTGATAAATTAGAACACTTTCTGTTGGAGCTTGGCAAGGGATTTACCTTTGTCGGCAGGCAAGTTCGTATTACCATCGACGAAAAGCATTTTAAAGCTGACCTGGTTTTTTACAACCGACTGCTCAAATGTTTTGTAGTAATTGATTTAAAAATTGGCGAACTCACTCATCAGGATATCGGGCAAATGCAGATGTATGTAAACTACCACGACCGCTTTGTAAAACTGCCCGATGAAAACAAAACCATTGGCATTATCCTTTGCAAAGATAAAAGCAAAACCCTTGTTGAAATTACATTACCCGAAGATAACGACAGCATCTTTGCCAGCCAATACAAAACCATTTTGCCGGATAAACAAGACTTTATTAATCTCTTAAATGAAGGTGAAGAATCAAGCTGAACAATCATGATTTTAATGTTACTGAATTCAGTAACATTAAAAACGAATGAATACATTATCCCTAACGGGATTTGTGATTAGGAGAAGAGATATTTGTTAGAACAGAAAACATTTTTGAATTAATGTACTCCATCGCGGAGGGATGAGAGATTGGTAGAGGCTGCCATAAGGTAAACAAAGAAACGGTTACAAATTGCAACCATTTAAAAAAGAAAAACAATGGAAAAGAAAAACGAGATAAAAATATTTGAAGACAAAAAAGTTCGTTCCTTGTGGGATAGCGAACAAGAAAAATGGTTCATATCAATTGTTGATGTTATTACCATATTAACAGAAAGTGTTGACCCAAATGCTTATTGGCGAAAGTTGAAACAACGACTAAAAGAAGAAGGAAATGAAACCGTGACGAACTGTCACGGTTTGAAAATGCAGGCGTCTGATGGCAAAATGCGAATGACCGATGTTGCCGACACCGGAAAGAGGCGAAGGAGTATCACTAAACAATATTAGATAAGTTACCCTACGCAGTTATAAGACGAAAGAATTCTTAATCATAATCGTTTTCTTAATCCTACTCGTTTTTTTGTAATTAATGCAGATTATGAAAAAGATTAAGATTATGATTATGATTATGATTAAGAAACCAATTCACTCTTTTGCGTAACGTGAGTTAGATAAGAGTATAATTATATAAAGGTTCCTAAAAACCCCCGGAGGTTTTGGAGGAATTAACTAAGTTCAAATTAATTTATCGATTGATCACTGCACAAAGTGAATTGCTCAATTATTCCGCAATTTATTTTAAGGAATAGGAGAAGAGCAATAACGGGCGTACAGTTAATATTAAAGAAAACAGATCGAGGGAATTTAGCTAAGCCGCTCACAAGGCGGCAAAGTAAAATAAATCTAACTAATAATCATTAATTGAAAGGTGTTACCATGCAACGAATCGAAGAAAATAAATTGGAAATGTTTGAATCAGTGAAAGCTGTTTTAAACAAAAACAAAACGGCGGTTGATACACTACCGGCATTAGTGGAGGCACAGACTGAGTTTGCAGATTTAATTGCCGACATTATTAAAACAGATAAGGAATATGGAACCGCAACTGTAGGGAAGGTTGCTGTAAAAAATTCTGTTGAGAATGAACTTATCGATGTGTTACTTCCCTTAAAAGGAGCGCTTGCCTCTTTAGCAAGAAAAACAAAAAACACAGAACTTGCACTTTTGGTAAAGTTCACTAAGACCGATCTACAAAGACTTGGTGATACCGACTTAAAAAACAAGGTATCAACCATTCTGGAAATTGTCGAAGCGAATAAAACAACTCTTGCCAATTACAACGTAAATGATGCCGAAATAAATGGTCTGAAGGAAAAAGCAGCAGCCTTTAATAACGCTACGGCAAATAACAAAACCGGCTTTACGGGTAAAGTAGGCGCCCGCGTTTCGCTTACCGAGTTATTCGATATCGCAGATGAAGTACTAAAGGTTGATCTTGATAACCTGATGTTAAGGATGAAGAAAAATTATCCTGATTTCTATATTGAGTATCAAGCGGCAAGGGTAACAAAAGACCTTGGAGGAAAAAGGAATAATGATGAGGATGAAACTCCTCCGCCAACAGATCCGCCAACTCCGCCTGTGCAATAAATAAAAGACATGAAAAACCCTCCGGTGTTATTAAATCACCGGAGGGAAGAGGGCTTGGAAGATGTAAAATAAATTTATCATTGAAAACGTACGCTTTCTACATCCATCAAATTGTAATAATATCTTATTTTATTTATCTTATTAATGATGTTAGTGCTAAATTCTATTTCTTATTTACAAATTGATAAACGTAAAACAAGAGAGAAAAATATGATTCGTAAATCTAATCTTACGGGAATTTCATTGCTATCGATGATTTTTCTTGTAGTCATTTTTTTTCAATCACAAACTTCCGCCATTCCTGCTTTCGCACGAAAATATAAAACAAGCTGCTCAACGTGTCATGTCGCGTTTTCCAAAAGGAATTTATTCGGTGAAGCGTTCAGAAGAAATGGTTATGTAATGCCTTTGAACGACGCACAATTGATAAAGGAAAAACCGGTTTCTTTAGGGGTGGAAGCATGGAAAGATCTATGGCCGGAAGCAATATGGCCGGGATCATTGCCTGAATCCTTTCCTGCGGCCGCTGTTTCAATAATGCGGGTTAAGTATAACCCCAATAAAACAGATAAAGAAAATACTCTTGATTTTCAAATGCCTATGATGTTTAACTTTGTTTTCGGCGGCGCGTTTGGTCAAGATGTTTCCTTTTTTGGCGGCTGGTCAGCTTACGCAGCAGGGCAAAATGCAGCAGGGTTGCAAAGATTGTTTTTCCAGTTCAATAGTATTGCCGGAGGCAGGAATTTGGTAAATATCAGAGTCGGCAGGTTTGAACCGGGTATTTCCGATGGATATACGAGCACACAAAGATTAACTTTATCCTATCCTATTACATTTGACTACAATGCTACAAGCCTTTCAACCGGACAGGGAGGTTGGCGCCCCAGAGATTTTCAATCAGGAATAGAAGTAAACGGAATTGTAAAACATAACGTCTATTATGCAGCAGGAATTGTAAATGGAGAAGCAAAAACCATAGGAGATCCTACAGATCAAAAAGATGGATATTTGCGACTCGCCTATAACTTTGAGAAATATGGGTTTGACGGAGAGACTCTGGATTCCGGATTGGTTAATTTAAACAATCTAAACAACTCGTTCATGATCGGGGCATATACCTATTGGGGGAGTAGAAATAAGATACCGCTAAATAATACTTTATATAACAATAAATTCAGCAGGTTCGGATTAGATCTAACATGGCATGATAATAATCTGGAGCTCTTGAGCGGAATAATTTACGGGAGAGATGAAAATCCAAACAATGAATTAAGCACATTAAAAAACTTAGCATATTTTGTAGAAGGCAATTATAGTTTTTATCCATGGTTGATCGGAGTACTTCGATTAGAACATGCAAGCGCATGGAAAACCAATAACGAAATAGATAAATTTTATAACATCGTACCAAACGTTACCATTTTGTATCGTGCGAATATTAGATTTTCAATAGAAAGTTCAATAAAGATTAACCAAGACAGAAACTTAAAAGGAATTACCGTTCCTGCAAATAATGAGTATCCGGTGCAAGCAACGGCATTAAATGCTTCCATTGCGTTTTAATAAAAATATCAGTTTAAAAATGAGATTTAGATCATGAAAAAAAACGTTATTCTCGCTTCAGTAATAATTCTACTCTCGTTACCTATAACTTCTGCCGGGGATTTAAAAGGAAAAATAAAAGCCGAAGGAGAAGGACTTAGCGACGTGGTTGTTTCCTTAGCGCCGATAGAAAAAAAGAACTTCCCGGCGCCTAAAGAAACAGCACTAATGGATCAAAAAAATTTAGCATTCGTCCCCCATGTTCTTCCGGTATTAATTGGTACAAAAGTAGTCTTTCCTAATAGCGATCAGACCCGGCATAGTGTGTTTTCGAGAAGCAAAATTAAAAAATTTGATTTTGGTACATATCCTCCCGGTGCAGAAAAATCAATAATTTGTGATGAAGCGGGAATTCTCACCGTCCTTTGCTACATTCATCATGATATGTCTGCTTACATTGTTGTATTGGAAACCCCTTATTTTGCCAAGACAAATCAATCAGGCGAATACACAATTCACAATATCCCTCCGGGGAAATATCATCTCACTTTTTGGCATGAAGAGACAGAGATAAAATCACAAGATATTGTAATCCCCGAACACGGAACAGTTACTAAGAATATTAGTTTAGAATAAGAGCAGAACGCAATTGTGAAAAACTTCTTAAAAAAAATATTTTCGGTACTCGGTATTCAAGGTAAATTAACACTTATAATTATTCTGTTATCAACTCTTCCGATCACCTTGGTCAGTATCTTCACTGTAAATCAGGAGATCAAATATAAACAAGAAGAAAATATTCGAGATATCAAAACGGATGTGAAGGGGTTAAGCGAAAGGACGGTTGTATTTCTAACAAGAATTGAGAGTGAAATAATGCTTGTAATGAAATCGACCGAGACTAAAAAAATTCTTGATGATCTTGACCATAATGAAATGATTCAGAAACAAACAAAAGAAAAGGTTGAAAAAGAATTCGTTAATATTCTTACCGACAATGATTATTATCTTAAAATAAATTTATTAAATAAGAGGGGAAAAGAAATTATTTCTGTATTTCAAGATCAGAAAAAACCGTACGTCGTTGAACAAAGGTATCTATCTAAAACACCAAAAATGTTTTACGTTAGTATTGCCAACGAAATGAAATCGGGAGAAATTAATTTGTCTCCATCGGAAATAAAAAATCCAACCAGCAACAAATTTATACCGATAATCGATTTTATTTTACCCGTCTATAATCAAAATAATAAGTTAGCCGCTATTCTAACAGTAAACATACATGCAGAAAAATTATTTGAATTGCTGGTTCCTTCACACGGTACAACTTCAAAGCAGATCTTAATTGTTAACGGGGAAGGATTTTATATATTCCATTCCGAAAGAAAAAATAATTGGAACAGTCTTTTCACCAGAAAGTTTGATGAAAATATTTTCCATGATTATAATCAAGAAATAGCGCAAAATATTCTTGCCGGTAAGACAGAGACAACCCTTAAACAGCCGGGCAGAATCATACAATACTCTCCCATTTTTTCGGGGAATCAGGCTGCGACAAATAGATACTTTATTATTGAAGATTTGTCGGCGGCAGAAGTGCTGCCTTCCATTCAGAGATTGAAGGAACTGTTCACCGTTGTAATAATTTTTGTAGGAGCACTTTCTCTAATCATCGGTTTTTGGACTGCGAGAAGATTTCTCAGGCCGATTAAGCAATTAATCTTAGGAACACAAATTATAAGAAGCGGGAACTTAAATTATAAACTTGAAATAAAGACTCAAGATGAATTGCAAGAATTGGTCAATAATTTCAATCAACTTGTACTCGAATGGAAGAACAAACAGTTGCTGGAAAAGGAGGTACGAAAGTCTGAAAAACTTATTGCATCGTTAACACAAACAGCTACCGATGCTATTTTGGAAGTTGATTCAAGTGGTAAAATAATTGTTTGGAACGATGCCGCTTCAAGGATTTTCGGATTTTCTAAAGATGAAGCTTTAGGCAATAGCGTGTTCATGTTAATTGTACCGGAACGAGATAGAAGTACAGCAAAGGAAAAGGTAGCAGCATTTTTGAAAAACGGATCTGATACAAGCTTAGGGACAACAATAAAAATTAATGCATTACGGAAAAATGGCGAAGAATTTCCGGCGGAGTTATCTTTTTCCAGCGTCTTGATGGACGATCAACTCTACGCAACTGGGATTATCCGTGATATAACTAAACGGGAAAAAATGGTTGCCGATCTGATTGAAGCTAAAGAAAAAGCCGAAGTCGCAGATCGATTAAAATCAGAGTTTCTAAATCAAATGTCGCACGAGATACGCACTCCCCTTAATGCCCTCCTTAATTTCTCGGATTATATTCATGATGATCTTAAAGAGAGAGATCAATTGACGGACGATATAAATGAGAATTTTAATGAGGTGAAAGAGTCCGGGGCAAGAATCATTAGAACGGTAGAATTAATCTTACTCATGTCTCAAATACAAACAGGCAGCTATGAGAACAATCCAAGAAAAACGAATATTTACGATGAAATTCTAAAACCATTAAGTAATAAATATCGCCAGGTGGCGAGTGAAAAGAATTTGGAATTTAATGTAATCAGCAAAAGCGACACCCCATTTTCTTATGTTGATCCTTACTCTGTGACCCAAATATTATCTCACCTTCTTGATAATGCAATTAAATTTACTAACAAAGGAAGTATTACTGTTGAAATTGAAAACAACACTATGCAGAATTTAGTTGTTGCGATAAAGGATACCGGTATAGGAATCTCAGAAGCGTATTTGCCGAAACTCTTTACTCCCTTTTCGCAAGAACAACAAGGTTTAACAAGGACATATGATGGGAACGGTCTTGGATTAGCTTTAGTTAAAAGATTATGCGAAATGAACTCTATTTCAATTGAAGTGACCTCAATGAAGAGTGAAGGAACTTGTTTCAAGATGATTTTCCCATAACCTAAAAATTACTTTACCCATGTTGCTGAAGCCAAATCTTGTGTAACAAGTATTATGTTTTAAATCACCCATTCCAAGCGCGGAATATCTTCACCTTTTTTTCCACGTTGTTCATTTTCATATAACCTTCCAACCGGGCTTTTAAAACAAGAGAAATTTCCGAACCTTTTGAAATTAACGTGTGTCCGAATTTATCTTTTATAGCTTCGGCAATAACCATTCCGGCTTCGATGTTTTCTATATCGATCGTTACGATGCGGAGTCCGGTATATATTCCGGCAATTTCAGCATCAAGAGCAACTAAAATGTTTGTATCGTACTCACCCGATTTTTCTTTCATCTTTTGGATCGCGGTTTTTTCATCTAACCCGGTACGGAGATAAAAATCATAATCATCAAGTACTTTTAAAATGCGCGACTCAATCGGAATATCATCAGCGTGTGGTCTACCGTTACTTTTCGATTGCTCGCCATACGGTAATAACTGATAGGAAATAATGTTGGAAATGTTTTCCAGCCTTGGAATGTTTGCAAGAAGAGATTTCCCGATCTGCGGATGAGATAAATAGAGAGTTTCTTCTTCGGTAGTAAGCGTTTCGCCGTTCAATCTTTTCTCTAAAATGTCGGATGGGATTGCCACACAACCAATCTTTGCGAGGAGTACCATTGTTTCAATTTCCCACATGTTGTTCAGTCCGAAACGAGCAGCAATATTCTTTGTTAATGTTGTTAACCGGCTTGCCTGGCTAAATGCTTTCGGATTAAAAACGGATAAGATATCCATCAAAAGTTTTATGCTTCCCTTTAAAGTTTTTTGGAG
This sequence comes from Ignavibacteriaceae bacterium, assembly GCA_041671545.1. Classification (GTDB taxonomy): domain Bacteria; phylum Bacteroidota; class Ignavibacteria; order Ignavibacteriales; family Ignavibacteriaceae; genus UBA1563. The sequence continues at coordinate 200,388 of JBAZBI010000003.1, read as the reverse complement.
AAGTTCTTTTTCTGCGGTTATCAGTGCATATTGATTTAATGCGTCATTTAATGCATCAACAAGAACATCGTTCGGGCAGGGTTTTGTTAACAATCGAAAGATGCTTCCTTTATTTACAGCCGTAATTGCGGTGTTGGTGTCGGCATAACCGGTGAGCATTAGTCTAACGGTGTTTGGAGAATATTTTTTTACTTCGGAGAGAAAAGTATTTCCGTCTATGCCGGGCATTTTGAAATCGGATAAGACAACGGCAAATGAATCCTGCTTTGCAAATAATTTTATCGCCTCAACGGGATCGCTGCTGGTGGTAATATTAAATTTTATACGAAGCGTTCGTTTATAACTTGAAAGAATATTTTCATCGTCATCAACTAAAAGAATTTTATTGTTCATTGCTGAAGTCTCCGTTTTCAAAATTTTTACAAATATTTTTTACAAGCTTGTTCTCCGGGTAAAGATCACGCAAAGGGTAAGGATCAAATTTTTCTTGATTAACAAGCATGTTCGCCAGATGTACCGCAGACATGGGAGAAGCTTCGATGTCTTCTTGCTTTAACGGAACATCATGGAACGCAGCGATTTCTAAAATAGGAACGGGCAAACCCCACAGTCCGAGTAAATAAGCGCCAACTTCAGAGTGAGAAGTTTCAAAAAGTTTGTACTCTGCTTCAACAAAAGAGAGTTTGTAGTCCGCCATCTGCTTGTGAATCTTTTCTGTGTAGTCGGGAGTTTGCAGCAGAACTAATTTGCCGATGTCATGAATAAGTCCGCCTAAAAAAGTAGTGTCCAAAACACTTTTGTCATAGATCTCGGAACGAATGATCTTCCTTGCCAGTTCGCCCACCCGGTAGCTGTGCTGAAAAACTCTCTCGGCAAAAAACTTATTATAATCGTTAAAGCTCAGTGAAGAAAATATTTTTACATAAAGCGCTAATGATTTAATCGTTTCAAATCCCAAAAAACTTACGGCGTAAACGGGATCGGTAATTTTTTGTGAAACGCCGAAAAAAGCCGAGTTAACTAACTGCAAAATTTTTGTAGTCATCGCAACATCTTTTGAAATGATCTCTCCGACTCCTTTAATCGAAGCTGCAGAAGAGCTTATCTCTTTTTGAAGTTTAACATAAATGTCCGGCAGCGTTGGAATGTTTGAAATACCGGAAATAAGCTTCAACATTTTTTCGTTGTTCACAAAATCGCGGAGTCTGCTTATTCGTTCGATCGATTCTTTTAATGTTGCGGCATCGCAAGGCTTAGATAAAAACTGATGAGCAACGTTCGGAAGATTAAGTATCGACTCTTTTTCCGTGTAGCCTGATAGAATGATCCTTACAATATTCGGGTAAAGTTCTTTTATCTTTGTGAAGAGATGAAGTCCGTCTATTTTAGGCATGCGCATGTCGGAGACAACTACATCAAATTTATTCGTAGCCAATAATTGCAATGCTTCTTCACCGCTGTTGCAAAAAGACATGTTCCAATCTTTTCGGAAAGGATAAAGCATCCGCTGTAATCCTTGAATGATATTTATTTCGTCGTCAACAAAAATTATGTTCATTGATGTGTTCAAGAAATTGGTAATTGAATAATGAAAGAGGCGCCATTTCCGTAAACCGATTCTACGGTGATGCTGCCTTTGTGTTTATTAACAATAATATCGTGTGCGATTGAAAGTCCTTGTCCGGTTCCTTTCCCGACTTCTTTTGTCGTGAAGAAAGGATCAAAAATTCTGCTTAAATTTTCTTGCTTAATGCCCGTTCCGGTGTCGCTGATTCTCAATTCAACTCCGGATGAATTGGATTTTGTCTCGATGATGATCTTTCCTTTTATGCCGGAATCCTTTTCAATAGAAAGTTGAATAGCATGCACCGCGTTGATAATTAAGTTAAGGATCACCTGGTTAATTTCATCGGGGATGCATGAAATGTGGGGAAGATTCGGATCAAGTTTCATTTCGAGATCGGCAACATATTTCCATTCGTTTTTGGAGATTGCCGCCGTAACTTGAATTCCATGATTCAAATCGGAAAACGTTTTTTCTCTCTGTTCCGGATGAGCGAAATCTTTCATCGCGGAAATAATTTTACTAACGCGCTCAATGCCAACTTGCGTCTGCTCAATTGCAGAAGGAATTTCGCTGATGAAATAAGGGATGTCGAAATCTTCCTGGATTTTTCTTATCGCTTTAATTATTTCAACAAAATCTTTGAACGCTGCGGAATCTTTTACAGATTCGTTAATTGAAGTAAGCAGCGTAGTAAAAGACTGGAAAGCGTCTTTAAGGAAATTCGTGTTGTCGCTAATGTATTGCATCGGCGTGTTGATCTCATGCGCGATTCCGGCAGCCAACCGCCCGATCGATTCCATCTTTTGTGAAAGTGAAAGCTGCTTTTCAATTTTCAAACGCTCGGTCATATCACGAATAATGTAAACAAATCCGCGCACTTTTCCTTTTTGATCACGCAGAACATTTGAGTTGATTGATATGGTAAGTTTCTTTCCGCTTCGTGAAAGGAGCGTTAAATAATCGTTAATATGTTCTTCTTGAGTGTGGTTGTTGTAACTGTTTGGAGAATGTTCAGTCTCTTTCGGCGTCTGTTCATTCTTGTGAAATTCAAGGACGGAAAAAACAGATTTGCCAAGGAGCCATTTTTGTTCTACCCCGATAATGTCTTCAGCGGCGTTGTTCACCAAATTAATTTTATCCTCAAGATCGGTGGTAATAACGCCGTCGGTGATGCTTCTTAACGTTACGCTTAATTCTTCTTTTTCCGATTGCAGCGCTTCTTCCGCTCTTTTTCTTTCTACCGCATTAATTATAATATCAGCGATGGTTGGCAGCTGATCCAAATCTTCCTCGTTCCATTTATTTTCGGTCTGCAGCCGTTCGTAACCCATAAATCCTTTGAGTCGTGAACCATAAACCATCGGAACAAGAATAAGAGATTTGGTTCCTTCAAACAAATGTTTCTGTTCATCGGAAATCTCATCTAAGTTTTTTAATTCAAAATGAGGAAGATGCAGCACCTCAAAGTTTGAAAGTTTTTCGGTCACCCAGAAAAAAAGTGAGACGGGAACGTTCCTAAATCCACCAGATTTAAAATCAATAATTTGTTCCGTCCACTCAAAAGTTTTATCAACAAAAATTCCGTCAGCCGAAAACAAGAAGAGATAGCTGCGCTGAACATTAAGAAAAACTCCGATACTTCTTATCGTGTCGTTTATTCCGTTGTCAATTTCTTCCGAAGCGTAATGAATAAAGTTTGAAGAAATAGTAGTGACCATTTTTTCGAGTCTAATTCTTCTATTTAGAGCCTCTTCCATTTTTAACTGCTCTTTAAACAGGAGAGCATTTTCCAGCACGATCGCCAATTGTTCACCGATCATCGTGAAGAGTTCGGTATCGGAATTTGTAAAACTGTTGCTGGAGACTGTGTTGTCTAACCGTAAAACACCGACAACTTTTTGTCTACTTTTGATCGGCACAGCAACGGTAGATTTAATTTCCAACCGTTCAATATATTCAACCGGCAGAAGTTTAGTTTTTGTGCAGTCGTTAATTATTATCGGACGCTCTTCTTTAAAACAAATTTCGTTAAACTTTGAAGCCATAGTTGTTGAAGCGGAAACATCATCCAACTGATTTGCATCAACAAGAATATCTAATTTCGGATCGTGTAAAAAGAGACTTGCACGATGCACACCGCGGTCGCCTAAATATTGGGGAATAACCTCATACACTCTTGAAAAAACTTTGTTCAAATCCATAGTGGATTGAAAAGTTTCGTTCAAAGCTTTTAGCAATTGAAGTTTTGTGATTTTGTCTTTCAGCGCTTCTTCGGCGTTTATCCGTTCGGTTACATCTCGCGAGATACCTACAATTCCGGTGATCTTTCCTTTTCTATCAAAGATCGGGACTTTCGTTGCAGAGATCCATTTTTCACTTCCGTCGCTTTTCACCATCTTTTCAACTTTGTCGATCAACGGAATTCCCGACTCCATCATCTTCTGTTCATCGCGCAAAGTAGTTTCCGCAAATTCTTTCGGAAAGAAATCCGAATCGGTTTTACCAATTGCATCTTTTGGCGATTGCAGTTCCAAAAGTTTTGCCTGCGCCTGGTTGATACGAATGAAACGGCTGTGATTGTCTTTAAAATAAATAATGTCGGGAATGTTGCTCAACAAACTATGAAGAAGATTTTTTTCATAAGCTAGTTGATTCTCGGTTTCTTTCCGCTCGGTGATGTCGTTAATAATTCCAACCACTCCGCCGGGATGATTATCATACCTCATAAAAGTGGCGAGATTAAAAATCACATCGTGCAACGTTCCGTCTTTATATTTTATTCGCGCTTCAAAAGTGTTGTGCCCGGGATCGTGATAAAGCGAATCGGTAATTAAGGCATATCTTTCTTCCGCTTCCTTTGAAGCGAACTCAATAATGTTGGTCGATTTTGCTAATGGTTCAGGCAACCCGATATTTTTTTCAAAAACAGTGTTCACTCCCAAATAAAAACCATGAATATCTTTATAGAAAACGGGATTTGGAATCGCGTTGATCAATACTTGAAGAAAAGTGAGTTGATTCATTAAAAGATCATCAGACTCATTGATCCTCTCTTTTTTATTACATTCCGTGGATGACTTTTCAATTACTGAAAGCAGTTTAGGCAAATCATCTTTTGACACAAAGTCCGTTGCGCCTTTTGCAAGCGATTCGAGCATCAGTTTTTTTGAAACTTTTTTTGACACAAAAATGAATGGGGTTTCCGGCCGTTTTTCTTTGGCGAGTTGTAATGCAGTTAATCCGCCAACCTTTGGAAGATGATATTCCGAAAGGATCAACTGGCAATGATTTGATTCCAAAGCGCTCAGGAACGAGTCTTTGTCAAAAACGTGTGTTGTCTTGCAGTCGATCTTACTTTCTTTTAAAAATTTAGTAAGCAGATCGGCATTCTCTGAATTTTGCTCCAATACAAGAATGTTCGGCTTTTTATTCATTGAAAAGGGATTGTACTATAGTAATTGAATAGTTTTTCTATACGTTACTATCGAAGAAAAATATATTTATTTGAGAGAAAAAGGAGTGGTGACAGCTGATTTGAGACAGAACAGCGTTAGAAGTAATTTCAGAATCTTCCTTACAAGTTAGAATTAAAATCTGGTTTGGAAGAGTAATTATTGTACGCTTTTCGTAACCTCAATACCGAGTTGCTCCATACGGTAACGCAGTTTTGAGCGCGAAAGTCCAAGAACTTTTGCCGCTTTAACCTGGTTTCCGTTTGTAATTTTAAGAGTTTTTTGGATGAGGTCTTTTAATACCAAATCAATTTTAATTCCTTTTGCCGGAATTTTTAATATGAACTTGTCGTCTTCCGTTAGTTTACCCGATTCATTTTCAAATATAAATCCGAAATGAGATTCTTTAAGTTCCTCGTCATCGGTCAAAAGGATAACTCTTTCCATCACGTTTCTTAACTCGCGTATATTTCCTTTCCACGCATATTTCTGGAACATCGAAATTACATCGGGCGAAATAAGTTCTATTTTTTTATTGAACTTTACGCAGAATTCTTTTAAGAACGAATAGGCTAAAATCGGAATATCATCTTTTCTTTCGCGTAACGGGGGAATGGTAATTTTGGCAACGTTTAACCGGTAAAACAAATCTTCGCGGAAGGTTCCGATCTTTACTTCTTCTTCAAGATTTTTATTTGTTGCAGCAAGAATTCGAACATCCACAGAAGTTTCCTTTTCAGCGCCGAGTCGGTAAAATTTCTTTTCCTGTAATACACGGAGCAATTTTGCCTGGAGGTCCAAAGATAATTCGCCAATCTCATCCAAAAGAATAGTTCCGCCGTTGGCAAGTTCAAATTTGCCAAGTTTAGTTTTAAGAGATGCGCCGGTAAACGCTCCTTTTTCATGCCCGAACAGTTCACTTTCCGCCAACTCTTTGGGAATAGTTGCGCAGTTGATCTGAATGAAAACAGCATCTTTTCTTAAACTACTTTGATGAATAAACTTTGCAAATACTTCTTTCCCGGTTCCGCTTTCTCCTTCGATTAATATTGTAGTGTCGGGACTTTTTGCCAATTTTTCAGCAGAATTCAGCACCCGTAATATTTTTGTGTTTCTACCGAAAAATTCTTTTGATAGTTCATTTTCTTTTAACAGACTATGTAATTTTACTACTTCAGCTTTAAGGGTCACATTCTCCAATGCTTTATTGAGAACAAGTTTAAGTTGTTCCAGGTCAATGGGTTTTAGCATAAAATCGAATGCGCCAGATTTCATTGCGGAAACGGCAATGTTCACATCAGCATAACCGGTAATCATTATCACCGGAATGTGACAATATTTTTTATGAAAGATTTTCTGTAGTTCGAGTCCGTTATGTGAAGTAAGATAAATATCGAGTAGGATAACATCAGGATCAAATTCTTCAACTTTTTCCAGCGCTTCTTCAGCCTGCATACAGACTTGAACATCGTAACCAAGTTTTGTCAGAACTTTATTCAGCGAAAGTCCAACAAGATTGTCGTCGTCGATAATAAGAATTTTAAATTTCATTTTCGTTTTCCGCAGAATTTGGATTAAATAGTAACATGAATTTTGTTCCCTTGCCCAAATGACTTTCAAAGCTAATATCGGCGTTGAGATCCTTAGCTAAGGATTTGCAAATGCTCAATCCCAGCCCGGTTCCTTTTAATTTCTTTGTGAAAAAGTCGTTAAAAATAACTTGCTTATCTTCATCACTTATCCCGACTCCGGTGTCTTCCACCTCCCAACAGATATTATTTGCCTTATCGGCAAAAACTCTGATGGTTATTTTATCCTTTTCATTGCAAGCATCCACAGCATTGGTCATTAAATTAAGATAAATTTGAAGTAGTTTATTCGCATCACATTTAATATGCGGGATATTAGAACCATACTCTTTTTTCATAAAAATATTTTTACGAGAAGCCTCAACTCCAACGATATCGAAAGCATAATCGGAAATTTGTTCAAGTGAGCAGAGTTTTTCATCACGGGTGTTCGGGCGTGAAAAAAAGAGCAAATTATCTACCAAAGATTGAATTCTAAAAAGCGCTTGAGATGAGTTCTCAATTGTTCCGATCAAATCCTCCGAAAGTTCATCTCTGTGCATGTTCAGGTAGTCCAAACTTAATTTAACAACCGAAAGAGGATTGCGTATTTCATGGAGTAAGGTAGCTGTAATCTTCCCCAAAATATGTAATCGGTTTTCGAATATTAAATTCTCAGACATGTCATACCTTATAAGACCTGAACAGTTTCAATTTATTTAGTAGCTGATGAAAAGTAAAACTTTATGCGATTAATTTTAATCAATCGGACATTAATTTGCAAATAATCTACGTTTATGCAACAATATTTTCAATTTAAATAAAAAAGATTAAACGAAAATCGTAATCTGTGGAGAGGTTTAATTTAGTTCAGAAGGTTAATTAATTTCAATTCTGTTCGATAATAAATTGAAATCAGTGGAATGTACTCATCAACAGTTGTAAAAATAAGCTAAATGGTTATAAGTAACACAATAAATAACGAATCGCCACCAATTCCGGAAAATCTACTTGAAGCTGCAACGGGAAAGTTCAAGCAGATAGCGAGAGAATTTTTTCAGTTTGAAGCGAAATCTTCTATTGAGTATTTAACCAGCATCAAGGAAAGTGTTAAGTTTTTCAATTTAGATGTTCCTTCGCAGCTTAATGAGGTTTTTGTTAGATATGAAGAAGCGCCGCTTTTTTGGATTTATGATTCTCCGATCGTTCAGTATCTGGAAGATATTTTAAAAATCTATTTTGGTAAAAGCAACGATCTCGATCATTACAAAACGATAAAAGAATGTTACACAAAATGGATAGTAATAAAATCCGAGAACGAAAAAAGATATTTTGCCAACTCAGCGCTGAATTACATCGACAAATCGTCATCCAAGCACAACTTTTTTTATCTGATATTAAAAGCGGTTCTCTATACGTTTGAGAAATCGTTAGCAAATACTGCAACAGCCATAAGTCTTTTCAATAAAAGTTTGGAAGTTCTTAATTCCACCAAAGTGAGTGATAATTACAAAGATGAACTTCAATACTTGATTAAAGTTTTTATGGGGTTCGCCTATTTAAAGCAGAAAGAAAGTGCAGCAGCGGGAGATACTTTCAGAAGTGCATTGAGCACTAAACCTCACGGAATAACCGCAAAATTTTATCTTGCTCTCACTGAAGTTCAACTTTCGCAAAATGAAACGGCTGTGCACATTCTTAAAGAACTTTGTGAGTATGATTTTAAACGGATCGAGTATTCCGTCGGTAAAACCAATCCTGTGATGTTCCGGTATTTTGTGAACAACTCGGTTGTTTATAATTTGTTTTACCAGAGAGATTTCGCAGTAATTGTTGATGAGATCGAAAGTGATCTGCAGACAGTCTTCACGCCCGATCCTTCAATTATTTTGAAGTTAAAATCAAATCTTTCAAAGTTAAAAGATTTGGAAATGGATGATTATTATTCGGATGAAACGAAGAAAATCTTAACTTTCTTAGAGAAACTTACTGATCATTATTTTGAGAGTAAAAACATTTTAGTTATAAGCTCTTACCGGTTTTTGCAGGACAAATTCAACGAATCCGCAAAAGCTATTTTTGAAGCAATAAAACTGAAATATGCATCTGAAATAAAAAATAAGTTGAAGATGTTTGACGATCAAGTGGAGGAAAAAAGATATGCGATTACTCTCCTTACGAATGATTTTGAATCTTTGAAGATGAAACAAAAAGAGAAACTTGCCGCTACATTAAAAGAGATCGAGAAAAAAATAGAAGAATACATTTTGCTGATCGAATCGAAGATCAATGCAATCCCTATGGAAACAAAACACGATCCGGTTTACTCATTCAGAAATATGATGACCTATAATATTATCGTTTCTTCGCTTCTCTTTTTTATCGGCGGCTGTTCGGGTTATTCAACGCAATATTTTAGAGGGGGAATGGAGTTTAAAGAAGTGTTCGGACAATTAATGCTGGCGGGTATTAAATGGGGATTGGGCACTTTTCTCGTTGGATTTTTATTGGCACTCATCGTTGCGGTTTCAACATTTATCAGTCGATCTGCGTATAAGCAAAAGTTGTTGCAGAAGATCAACTGGTTGAAAAATCAAAAAGAACTGGAAATAAGCGGTGCAAAAAAAGAGTTTGAAGCAAAAGATAAACTCTTAAAAGAGAACTTTGATGAAAGGATCGAGGATCTGAAAAAATCGATTGAAGACTTATTAAAAGATCGAACCATCATAGAAAACGAAACCAAAGCTCAAATGGATGAAGAGTTAAAAAAAGAATCAGCACCGCTAATAGCAATGATAACAGTATAATCCCTCGAGGGTATGGCTAAAATTAGCCATCATGCCATAGTTCAACAAAATCATTCCAATCATATCAAAATTAAGGCAATTTTCGATGTTTTTTATGGAACACTATTTGGTAAAACTGAATAGTTAAGCATAATTCGATCGACTTACTTTTCAAAAGAAGGATTAAAATGGATTCAAAAATATTACAAAAAATCCCTGTTGATTATACTTTTAATTCAGAAATAAAAGAACAATTATTAGTTAGAAGGTTAGTTAAACCAGGGATGACCGTTTTTGATCTTGGGGCTCATCTTGGGAAATATACAAAGTTATTTAGTCTGTTAACTGAAAACGAAGGGAAAGTATATGCATTTGAACCGACGCCAGAGTCCTTTAACGAATTAGAAAAAGAGACTACTGTTCTAAATTTGAAAAATGTTTTTCTTATCAATAAGGCGGTATATTCTGAAAATTCTACATTGAAGTTCAATCAATTTCCACAAAAATATTCTTCATGGAATGGTTTGGGGAATCCAATAATGGAGAATCCGGAAGATCATCAAAAATTTGTTCCGCATGTAAAATCAATTGAAGTTGAGGCTGTAGCTATCGATAAATTTTGTGAGGAATCAGGAATAATCAAGATCGATTACGTGAAATTAGATGTTGAAGGAGCTGAAATATTTGCTCTCTTCGGCATGAAAGAATTATTACTTAGAAAAGCCATCAAATACCTTCAATTTGAGATTTCAAAGAATATGTTAGACGGACTTCATTCAAAAGCTGATTACGTTTTTGAATTTTTAAATAAATTGGACTATGACTGCTTTGAAATTTTAGACAATGGAACGTTGGGAAATATTGTAACCGGGTCTAATTCTTTTTATGAAAATTATCTTGCAATTCCTCGGGAACAAAAGTCAATTGATGAGCTTTTAGAAAGTCCAACAACCACCCTTCAGAATGAAAAAACTTTTACTGATAACGGATACTGGACTCCACAAACCATGATGCTGCGTTCAATTAATGATATTGTACAGAGTATTGAAGGAGTTGCAGTTAATGCTCTTAGCATTGATGTAAATCCAACACTTAATGAAATTTTACTAAGTAGATGGACAAATCTTGATATAAAGGTTGCTAAATATCCTGAAATTGATGCACAGAATCTTTCCTCATTCAAAGACGAAACCTTTGATGTAGTTTTCTCTCACCAAGTTTTGGAACATATTCCTAAACCCTGGATTGCAGCAAAAGAAATGAATCGTGTTTTGAAATGTGGTGGAGTGGGCATCCACACATCTTGTGCTTACAACCCGCGTCATGGTTATCCGGCATTTAAGGACTACTACAGATTTTTGCCTGATGGTCTTGCAGAACTTTTTGACGATGTTAATATTTGGGTAAAAGATGGTTGGGGAAGTAAGGAAGCAATTCTATACAATTTAGCAATTGACGATGGATTTGGACAGCTTGGAGGTCGAAGGTTTGTTGAAACTTTGGGTAAGAAAAATGATGAAAATTTCCCTTGGGTAACATGGGTAATTTTTCAAAAGAAAAAATGAAAACATTTCTCCCTAAATACAATGGAATAGATACAACCGATGAGTGTTTTCAATTATTTCAGTCAAGAAAATAGTCGTGTCTAAAAAAAATATTAACGAATCATATCCATTCTTGTTCAACTGTCGGATTGTTTCATTGCGAATAAATTTTAATTAATTCAGGTTACAAATTATGAGTACAAAAAATATTGTTATATCCGGAACAAATTTCTGGAATCCCGGTGATGATTTTGTAAGAGACGGTGTAATTAGAATTTTACATGAATTATTCCCTAACGACCAACTGAATTTCCTCTTTTACAATTTCAATCAGGATTTTTTTCCGCAGAATAAGTTCAGTGGAATACACAATATGGCGGCAAAAGGGGATCTGGAACAGTATAAAGATTTTATAGATTTTGTAGTCATTGCCGGGCTTTCGGCAGGAACTGAGATTAAAGATTTGTACAATTGGGTAATCGATAATAATCTATTAGATAGAGTTTATTTGATCGGAGCAGGTTACGAGAACAAGTATGTCGATACACATATCTATGAGGAACCTGAATTAACAATATTTAAGAATGCAAAAATTATTACAAGCAGAACCAAAAAGGCTCCAACAATTATTAAAGAATTGAATCTGCCCTTTTATCACATAAATTGTCCGGCAATATTGTCGGTTCCGGCGGTAAAGGATGTCTCCTCTAATAAAAAAATTGAGCGCATAGCATTTTCCATTCAACTCCCCCATGAAATTGGAATTTCTAATCACACTTGTGCACAAGCGATGTACTTATTGTCAATCGAATTGATTGGTGAATTGTATAATAAATATGAATTCGAACTTATTGCTCACCATAAGTCGGAATATTTTCATTTTCTTAACTTGTTTAAAAAATATAACCTAAATATTCCGGTGATTTTCTCTTCGTATTATCAAGATTTATTTCAGCTTTATAAAAGATACGATGCAATGATCACTACCAGACTTCATGCAAGTTTGTTTGCAAATGGTTTTGGGATACCGGGGATCATTTTAAATGATACAGACCGGCACACCCATTGTCTGGAAGGTTTTCCTCATTCGGTCTGGGCTAATTCAAAAGAGAAATTTCACACTGAGTTTACTAAACTCAAATTAAAAAATTTAAAAGCAATTGCAGAAGAGGCAAAATTATTTAAACAAAATCTTATAAACCAATATGTTGAAATACTAAAAGAACCATTCGGATTAGTGAATAATTCTTCTGCAAAAAAGTCAATCACCTTCAAACAAAATAGTGTTTCTTCATCTGTAGCAATTCATCAGAGTAAAATTTCGCAACAAGTGGAAAGCGTATATGAAGAATCGGAAAATGAAAGAAATATCCCCGTTCATTTTTTCACTATTGTTTTGAATGGAATACCTTTCATTAAATACCATATTGAAGTATTCAGTAAGTTATCCTTCAAATGGCACTGGCATATTATTGAAGGCGTTGCGGATTTGAAAAATGATACCGCTTGGAGTCTTGCACATGGCGGTCGCATTTCTGACGAACTTCATTCCGATGGTTTAAGTAACGATGGCACAACTGACTATTTAGACGAGTTGAAAAATAAATATCCGGATAATATTACCCTTTACAGGAAAGGAGACGGGCAATTTTGGAATGGTAAATTGGAAATGGTGAATGCTCCATTTGTAAATATTGATGAAGAGTGTATCCTTTGGGAAGTTGATGTTGATGAATTATGGACAACTGAACAACTTACGAAAGGAAGAGAAATTTATATTTTAAATCCTCAAAAAACCGCCTCGTACTATCTTTGTAACTTTTTTGTAGGAGAAAAATTAGTAATTACAAGCAAAGATACATATGGCAATTATACTGATTTTGAATGGCTGCGCACATGGAAGTACAAACCGGGAGATAAATGGCTCACACACGAACCTCCGGTGTTGAGCAGGAAAAATAATAATGGAGAATGGAGTGATCTCGCAAAAATTGATCCTTTTATTCATGCAGTTACTCAATATCATCAATTGATTTTTCAACATTTTGCTTATGTAATACCTGAACAATTAAAATTTAAGGAAAAATACTACGGGTATAAAAATGCTCTAACCCAATGGTCGAATCTGCAGAGGGAAAGTCAGTTTCCCAAATTGCTTAAGAATTATTTTGAGTGGGTGAACGATGATGCTGTAGTTGATAGAGTTGAAAAACTTAATATTACTCCGCTGCTTTCATTCGATAAAAATGAGGGAGCATTTAATTCAAACTCTTTATCTGAAGGAGAGTATCATGAGATTGTTTTTCTAAGAACGGATTCGATTGGGGATAACATTCTCTCATTATCGATGATAGCAAAAATTCATGAGAGATATCCACAAGCAAAAATTACAATAATTTGCCAAAGTCATATAAAAGAAATCTATGCGAACATTCCATTCGTGAATAAAATTATCACATTTAATAAAAATGCAGCTTATTCAAGCAATGGATTGGACACCAAGCTTGAACAAAACCTTGTATCGATAAAAGCTGACCTTTTACTAAATCCGGTTTTTTCGCCTGAACCGCTCTCATTTGAAATCGCAAAACGTATTGATGCAAAAATAAAAGTCGGATTCAGAGGAAATTATTCTAACATCACCCCGGAGGAGATTGATAAAAATAATTTAGTATATAATTACTTAATCGATGTTCCTTCAGAACAAAAAAGTGAGATTGATAAATATAAAATCTTTCTGAATCGGTTTGGTATTCAGAGTGATGACTTAACTCCAGCAATAAATTTATCCTCAAACGATAAAGACTTTGCTAGAAAGTATTTTGAAGAAAGAAAACTTGACCCGAAGAAAACAATTGTGTTGTTCCCCTTTTCTCAATGGGTAATTAAAGATTATGAACGGTTTGACAATATTATCTCATCTCCATTTTTAGACTCATACAATTTTATAATTCTTGGTGGTTTTGAAAATTTAGAAAAATCTGAACTTCTTTCTTCGATAGCTCCTGACAAGGTGTTTAACTTAGTTGGTGAAACAACCTTACTCCAAACCGCAGCCATAATTGAAAGATCAAAGTTGTTAATTGGTTCGGATTCCAGTGGTGTTCATCTTGCATGTGCTGTTGGAACCCCGAATGTTGTTGTCATGGGTGGTGGACATTTTGGGAGATTCATGCCTTACTCAAAGTTGACAACTCTCGTTGTTCTTCCATTATCTTGTTACGGTTGTAATTGGCAATGCAAATTCGGTACCTCTTATTGTGTAAAAGCGATTGATTATAACTTAGTTCTCGAAGCGGTTGAAAATACATTGGAACAGAAATCAGAAAAGCCAAGAATATTTCTAAATCCATCAACTAACAAAGAAGCTTTTAACAATCTTCAAAATATGCTTTCAAATTTTATAGCTGTTGATCGCATTGAAATTGTAGAGGGGAAAAATGATAGAGTTCTGTCGCTCAGTCAACACGTGATCTCTTTGTCTGAGAAAGCGATTGCAGATGAACAATTAGAACCTGCTTTTGAACTGATTAAAAATGTTTTACTTCTTGAACCTTCGAATTTGGATGCATTGAATAATCTCGCCGTTATATATATATTAAATAAACAGTGGAGTGAAGCAAAAAATCTTTTATCTAAATTAATTGAATTAAATCCGTTAGATGATGTTGCTGTAGACAATATGAGTTATTTAAATACTCTATTAGCGGAACAAGAAATCGGATCGAGTTCCACTAATATTCCGAAAATTAGTATAATCACTCCATCGTATAATCAGGGGGAGTTTCTTGAAACCACGATTAAAAGCGTACTTGATCAACATTATCCAAATTTAGAGTACATCATTATTGACGGCGGCTCAACCGATAACAGTGTTGAAATAATAAAGAAGTATGAACAGTATCTTTCGTATTGGGTAAGTGAGAAAGATAAAGGGCAAACCGAAGCAATAAACAAAGGATTTAAAAGAGCTACCGGTGAAATTATTGCATGGCTCAACTCGGATGATTTTTATTTCCCCGGGGCACTAAATCTAATTGCTGAAATGTATGTGTCAAATCCGCATGCCGGTTTGTATATTGGAAACGGTGCTGTGGCTGATAGAAGTGGAAAGAAAATGAGAAGATATTCTCATGATATAATTTTCGATTATGAAACACTTCTGAAAGGATCAAATTATATCCTCCAGCCCTCAACTTTTATTAATGCTAAAGCTCTGGCTGAGGTTGGATATTTGGATGAAACTCTCCACTATGCGATGGACCTGGAATACTGGATTCGAGTTGCAGGTAAATTTTCGGTAATGACTATCAATGAAGAACTTTCTGCATACCGGTGGTATGATGATATCAAAACCAAAAATGGGGGATTAAAACGATGGGTCGAACAATGGCACATTATCAATTCCTATTCAAAGTTGCAATTGACCCCGGGATTGCTGGTCGAGTTTTTTAATGTTCTTCAAGAAAAAGAGGTGAGTGATCATCTTGGAGTAAACGTATCGGAATTTTCGCAAAATGTAAGATTGCAATTTTATCAGGTGATGCAGCAGCTGCTCAATACAAATGAATGCATTCCTAAAAATGGAAACGGTGAAATATTTTCTCTGACTGAAAAAAAGAAAAACCAATCTGAGTTACAGCAAACAAAAACAGTGAATATTGTTAAGTCTATTGACTCAACGCCAAAGGTTGATATTGTTCTTCAGGCAACCGGTGAACATGCTTGGGGTGTAGGAAGAGGATGGGAGAACGCCGCTAAAAAATTAGGTGTTTATAATAAAACTTTTGCACCGCGAGCTGATTGGGGTGATCGGGATGTATATTTTGATGATGGATTGGAGAATTATCTTAAGTCCGAAAATTCAGATATTTTATTTCTAACCGGATTTGATTGGCATTCACAGGTATTTCATAAAAACCCCAGGTGGAGAGAATTATTTCAGAAATCGATTGCAAAAAAGATATTGTATGTCCAGGAATCTATAATTAATAATTGTAGATTATTCAAAACTGAAGAAATGAAAAAGGCCCTTTTGTCAGCAGCAGCAATTTCAGATTTTGTTGTTTACACAGATATTATGGATAAAGATTTTATTGAAAGTCTTTCAGTTCCATCCTTATGGCAGCCATTTGGAGTTGATGAGTCGATCTTTTTTTCTCAAATCGAATTCAATAAAAGAATTCATAGACCCTTTTTCAGAGGAAAATACAAACCCTTTTATACAAATGAAACGTATGATGAACGAAGAAGACTGTTAAAGTTTTTGTTAGATAATAATTTAGCAGATCTCATTCCCTACCAAGATAAACCGGTAACGGCAGAGGAAATTGCTGCAGATTTTAATAAATATAAAATGGCAATTAACCTGCCTTCGATATTTTCAAATCACCCCACAAGAGTTTACGAAGCATTAGCCTGTGGCAATGCTTTGATTACAAACAGGACGAATAATCTAATTGTTGATGGTCTGTTTAAAGATAGAGAACATTTAATCTACTATCAGGATGAAAAAAGTTTAAAAGAAGCAATTGAATTGTTGTCTTCAAATAACGATCTCTTGACCAAAATCTCAAAAAATGGGAGTGAGTATGTGAGAGAGAAATTTACGCTTGATAAACATTTATCGGAGATCTTAAATAAGATAAACGGAATAGGAAAAAATCAAAAACATGTATCCGAGAATTATGAATTGCTGCAACATAATGAGGACTCTTCAAATTTATCAAAGAAAAAAATTGTTTTAGACGGAGTAATCTTTCAATTACAACGTAATCAACCGTTAGGTATAAGCAGAGTTTGGACTTCATTGCTTACCGAACTTGGTAAAAAAGAAAATAATATTTTACTTCTCGATAGAGGGAACACAGCTCCAGCAATACCGGGGATTGAAACAATTTCAATTCCCTTATTTTATGATTATGAAGTAATGCCTTCGGAAGTTTGTTACCTAGATGAGATTTGTTTTGAAAATAATGCGGCGCTTTTCATTTCAACTTACTATACATATACTGAACACACCCCATCTCTTCTTATGCTGCATGATTTTATTCCCGAATTATTTAAATGGAAAGGATTAGAGTGGAGTGCAAAAGAAGAAGCTATCAAAAAAGCTTTCGCATATTTATCGGTATCTGAATCCACAGCAAAGGATCTAAAGAAATTCTACCCTGAAAGCAAAAATAAAGATGTTAGTATTATTTATAATGCCGTGTCAGAAGAATTTTCACCAAAGAGCGAAAAGGAGATAGCGGCATTCAAGCAAAAGTATAAGATTGAAAAACCATATTTTATTATTTCAGGTAACCGCAATTTATACAAAAACGTAATTCTGTTTGCTGCAGCATTTTCTAAATTAAAAAACAAACATGAATTTGAAATTCTATTTACCGGCGGGAGTCCAGAACTAGAACCGGATATCAAAAAACTTTTATGTAAAGCGAAATATCAAATAGTCTATCTTACTATTGAAGAGCTTTCAAATGCATATTCGGGAGCGATTGCATTGGTGTATCCTTCAAAATATGAAGGTTTTGGACTTCCGGTAATTGAAGCTATGAAATCAGGTTGCCCCGTGATTACTTGTAAAAATTCTTCATTAAAGGAAGTAGCCGGTGAAGCTGCAATATTTGTTAAAGAAGATGATGTAGAGGATTTGAAAAACGCTCTGCTAAAAGTAGAAAAACCTGGAGTTCGAGAAAAATATATAAAAGCGGGTTTTGAAAATGCCAAAAAGTTTTCCTGGACTTTGAGTGGTGAACTACTTGATAAAAGAATAAGAAGTTATGGGGAATCGTGTAACCCACAGCCTAAAAAACCGGAACCCAAACTTGGATCGGTTGATAACTTATTTTATAAAATTAAAACCGATAAACTATTCTGTAAAACCTATGACGAACTTCTTTCACAATTGAAAAAAGGTTTTGAAGCAGATGAAGAATTAATTGAGCAAACAGAGAAAATTGTCGGCTCGATCGATGTCGAAAAATATTTACTGCCGCAAAGTGTAAATCAAGCTAAAGTACATGTGTATCCTTACTATTATTATGTTTTGGCTTTGAGTTATTTAAATAGAAACGATCATCATAAATCGCTTGAAGCATTTTCATTAGCTCTTTCATACGGACTGAACCACTGGATTATTGGATCGCATCTTGCAGATTTATTAATACATTTTAACAAATTGGATGATGCGTTTGTAATGCTTGAAAAGATAAGAAGTATCTACCCCGATCATAAAAATACTTTGAAAAGAATTTCCGAAGTCAAAAAAGGTGAAACGATTGAGATGAAGGAATTCAAAGTTACCGCAATTGTTTCAACATATAATTCGGAAAAATTTCTACGCGGCTGTTTAGATGATCTTATCAACCAAACCTTATACGAAAAAGGTGAACTAGAGATTGTTGTAGTTAATTCAGGTTCAACCCAAAATGAAGAAGAGATCGTAAAGGAATATCAGAATCAGTTCGCAAATATCAAGTACACGAAAACGGAAAGGGAAACCGTTTACCAAGCATGGAATAGAGGAATCAAAATTGCCGCAGGAAAATATATAACCAATGCTAATACTGATGACCGGCATAGAAAAGATGCTTTTGAAATTTTTGCAAAGGAATTGGACACAAATAACCAAATTGGATTGGTTTATGCTGATCAATTTGTAACAAAGAAAGAAAACCAAACACTTGATACCCATGACGCAGTCGGTTATTTCGAATGGTTGGAATTCGACCGGACGCAATTAATCCATTGTGCTTGCATTGGACCTCAACCGATGTGGAGAAAGTCTTTGCATGAAAAATTCGGTTACTTTGATGAATCACTTAAAGTAGCCGGTGATTACGATTGGTGGCTTAGAATTTCGGAGGAAGTCAAGTTTAAACATATACCTGAAAAGCTTGGACTATATTTGCTCTCCGATGATAGCGTAGAACACCGCTACACCGATGAAATGCGAAATGAGACAATAAAAGTTCGATTGCATTATGGACAAAAGGCTCAGTTAAAGAAGTTGGATTACACGAAATATAAATCGACGTTCCTAATATTTGCAAGTGAAAGGCAACCTCTGATTTCAGTGATAATACCTACATTCAATCGTCACGATAAATTAAAAGATGCTATCGCAAGTGCTCTATCACAAAGCTACAAAAACATTGAAGTTGTTGTTGTTAACGATGCCGGCAAGGATGTTACCGATGTTATTAAGCAATTCAACGATGTGCGAGTCAATCTCATCAACCAAGAAACTAACAAAGGACTTTCCGCATCTAGAAATATTGGAATCGAAACGGCTAAGGGAGAATATATTGCTCTACTTGATGACGATGATATCTTCTATTCAAATCATTTGCTAATAGCTTTGAACAATTTAAGTGCTCAGAATAAAGTGGTTTATACCGATGCAATCAGAAATTCTTATGTAAAAGTCGGGAAAGTATTCACACTGCAAGCTCAATCTGTTCCATATTCTATTGATTACAATCGCAACAAACTTATAATCGGCAACATTGCGCCGGTAAACTGTTTTGTGTTTGAAAAATCTTTGGCACTAAAAGTTGGTTTATTTGATGAAAGTCTTCCGGTGCTTGAGGATTGGGATTTCTGGCTAAGACTTTCATCTGTTACCGAATTCAAACATGTTAAAGAAAATACCGTGCAGGTAAACTGGTACAATGATGGATCAACGATGACTTCTTCCAAAGGAAAAGAATTTGAAGAAACTCGAAAGCTGATTAACC
Source organism: Ignavibacteriaceae bacterium (assembly GCA_041671545.1). Taxonomy (GTDB): domain Bacteria; phylum Bacteroidota; class Ignavibacteria; order Ignavibacteriales; family Ignavibacteriaceae; genus UBA1563. The sequence continues at coordinate 180,727 of JBAZBI010000003.1, read as the reverse complement.
AGAAATATGAGACTGAAATAAAAAGTATTCCAAATTTAAAAGAAATAATAACTGCGTTTAATGCTATCTGGGGAAATGATTTTGCCGTCGGATTACCTCTAGTCTCGATCATTGTACTTTCTTACAACCAACTTGAATACACAAAGTCATTTGTTGAATCTGTAATTAAACATACAAACGTTCCATTTGAACTAATACTTGTTGATAATGCGAGTAATAATGAAACGGTAGGTTTTCTTAATTCACTTTCCGCAACAGACAAACGGATCAAGACCATTTTCAATGCAACCAACCTCGGATTTCCGAAAGGTGTAAATCAAGGACTTAATCTTGCTTCCGGGAAATATGTTCTCATTGCAAACAATGATATCGTGGTTACAAAAGGCTGGTTAGAGCGAATGATCGAAATTGCAGAGTCTAAAAATGAAATCGGTTTGGTAGGACCTATCAGCAATGCTGTGAGTGGTGTTCAGCTCGATAAAGGAGCAAAATATGATTCAATTGTACAAATGCACAAATACGCCAAACAGATTCAAAAGAAAAATCACGAAAGGGTGATTGAGTTTCCCCGTGTAGCATTTCTTTGTACGTTAATCAAGAAAAACGTAATTGAAGAAATTGGCGGACTCGATGAAAGATTTTCTCCGGGAAATTTTGAGGATGATGATTTTTGTTTGCGTGCGCAAGTTGCAGGTTACAAAACTGTAATTGCTCAAGACGTGTTTATTCATCATTACGGTTCAAAAAGTTTCAAAGCAGATGGTGTTGAAGCCTATGCAAAACGGCTTGAACACAACAAAAAAGTATTCATTGATAAATGGGGAGCTGATCCGGAGGAAATTTGGTTGCATGGAAAATCATTTACTAAAAGAAATACTGCTTTCCCAATCGATAAAAATCCATTTAACGCAAACATTAAACGTGCGATGATTTATCTTGAGGATAAGGATCATCAATCTGCTTTTAATTATTTAAATGAAGCTATTGAAAGTTATGAAGAATATTCAGTAAATGATTTTAAACACATCGGCTTCACTGATCTGCTTAATCTTGCAGCCAATGCAGCTCTGATGACAGGTGACTATCAAAAAGCAACTGAACTTTTTGAGAAAGAATTAAATGCAAATCCGACATCATCTCGTGCTTGTGCGGGATTAGCGGAAATATTTTTAACACAAGAAAAGTATAATGAGGCAAAGACAATGCTTGAATGGTCAGTAAAAAACGATCCGAATAATCAATCCGCACGAAGTTCTTTAGAAAAAGTCAATCAAGAACTTGGATTTCCTGCAGACGATAATTCTCTTAACAGACAAAAAAGTGTTGACGAACAGATTGAAGAATTATTCGCAGAGACATATTCACTATATGAAAAAAAATTATTTAAGGACTCACTTATCGTATTGATTGAATTGGAAAAATTCCTCGATTCTCGTCCGGAAGAAGTCAAACCAGAAACAGCAGTTTCGGTTTTCAATTTATCCGGGTTTAATTATTTGGCGTTAAGGGAAAATGATATGGCGAGAAAATCATTTGAAAAATCGTTAAATATTCTTCCCGATTCTTCAACTGCATGTGCAGGGCTCGGTGAGATTTTCTACCTCGAAGGAAAAGATGAAGCAGCCAAAACCATGTATGAGTGGGCTGTAAAGAATGATCCAACAAATCAAATGGCAGTGAACGGACTTAATAAAATCAATGAGGTGTTAGGAATGGAACGCAATCACAATTCACTGAATGCTTCTCCAAATGTTGATGAACAACTAGAAGCATTATTTTCGGAAACGTATTCGCTATACGAAAAGAAATTATACAAGGAAGCGCTTGCAGTGCTTCTCGAATTAGAAAGATTTGTTACGACTAGCGGCGAAGAAATTCATCCCGACACTTTAGTTTCCATCATTAATCTTTCCGGATATAATTATCTCGGATTAAACGATATCGACAATGCACGCGAATCATTTGAACGAGCGTTGAATATTAATCCGAGTTCATCCTCCGCTTGTGCGGGACTCGGCGAAATCTACGCCACCTTTGCTATGGATACAGAAGCAAAAACTATGTTCGAGTGGGCAGTCAAGAATAATCCGGAGAATCAAACCGCAGTGAGTTCTCTTGCAAAGGTAAATCAGAGACTTGGGTTTTCGCAAAATCATAATTCACTTGTTATAAAAAACATCAATCCGCTTCGCACAATTGAAAATAAGTTGGACTTAGCGGAAGAACTCATTGACAAAGACAGAAATGAAGAAGCAGAAAAACTTTTACAGGAAGTGCTGGTAAGCGAACCAACAAATATTATTGCATTAAATAATCTTTCGGTCATCGAAATCATGAACGAGCATTATGAAGAAGCGATTAAATTAATCTCTAAAGTTCTTGCAATAAATCAGGAAGATGAAATCGCGTTGGGAAATATGAATTTCATAAAAGAAAAATTAACTTCAGTTATGGAACAAGTTTAGTGGTTAAGGAAGTGGAAAAGTTACGGAAAGATGAGAAGATAGAACGACTGTTAGCTGCTGCAAGTCAGTATTTCGAAACGAATCAGTATGGACTGACAGAAAACTATCTTAAACAAGCCTTAGAGTTAAATCCGGAAATGTTCTCGACACTTTTTCTAATTTCAAAACTCTATTATTTGAAAAAAGAATTTGCGCTTGCTGAAGTCTATTTACTGAAAACCGTTCAAGTAAAACCAGATATAGCCGGAATATTTTCTCTGCTCGGTATAGTGTGTAAGGAACTCGGAAAATTTTCTGATGCGGAACAAAGTTACTTAAAGGCAATTCAAGTTGATCCCAATTTTTTTGAAGCCTATTATAATCTTGGAGTTTTATATCATAAAAACAAAAAGGTTGAACAAGCCGTCCCTTTTTACAAAAAAGCAGTTGAGCTGAACAGTGCTTTGTATCTTGCTTATTACAACCTTGGGAACGCTTATCGCGAAATGGAAATATTTGGCGAAGCGGAGAAGTACTATTTACAGTCGCTTCAAATTAAAAATGATTTTGCCGATGCGTATTACAATCTCGGGGTAATAAAAGAGCAACAGTTTGATTATGAAAATGCAATGCAATATTATAATGCCGCATTGTTGCACGATAAAAATCACGTTAGCGCACGGTGGAACCGATCTGTAATATTATTACTCCTTCAAAATTATGAGGAAGGTTATAGGGAATATGAATGGAGAAAAAAAAGGAAGGAATACCCGCAAAGATATTTCTCCAAACCCGAACTGATGAACCAAATTGTAAACGGAAAAACTATCTTAGTTTACGATGACCAGGGATTAGGTGATACTATCCAGTTCTCAAGATATTTAATTAAGTTGAAAGAGTTAGGCGCTGTTATTGTTTTTGAATGTGATAATAAACTTTGGGGATTGTTTAGCAGGTTTAAAGCAATTGATCAAATAATAGAAAGATCGAACAGTCAAGAACCGGGAATCGAATACGATTATCATATTTCACTTTTAAGTCTTCCGCTCTATTTTAAAACTACATATCAAACTATCCCCGCTGACATTTCTTATATAGCAGCCGATAAAGAGTTAACGAACAAATGGAGAAACGTTATTGGTGATAGTAAAAAAGTTAAAGTTGGGTTAGTCTGGGCAGGGAATCCATACCACTCAAGAGATAAACAAAGATCAATAAACTTTTCGGAATTTGCATCGCTGCTATCATTGGAAGATGTGGAATATTTTTCTTTGCAAAAATATAGTAATACTGACGGCCAATTGCAGCCGATTGATTTTAATGGAATAACAAAACTAGAAATAGATACTTTTGCTGATACCGCTGCGATAATTGAAAATTTAGATTTAGTAATTTCAGTCGATACTTCCGTTGCGCATCTCGCCGGAGCGATGGGGAAACCTGTGTGGAATTTAATCTATTATTATCCAGATTGGCGTTGGAGTCAGGAGAGTTCAACAACTCCCTGGTATCCATCAATGAAATTATTCAGACAACCAACTCCTTTAAACTGGAAAAGTGTACTTGAGGATGTTGAAAAAGAATTAAGAGAGTTTGTTCAGCAAAAAAAAACTAATGCAAAGAAAGAAGAGAGCCATCCATTTGCTAACCGAGAAAAGAATACTCTTTATACTGGCTTAGCGAAAGGAAATAACTTTGGATGGGGTGTTTGCAGCAGCTACTTAAAAAGAGAGCTCTCAAAAAAAATCAATCTGATGAGCATTGATGAGAATGAAAATCTCCAAAATAGTACGACGATTGATGGAACAGTTTTGCACGCGCTCATCGATATCGACATGAATAGTCTTTATAAAGTTCGTGGAAGTAAAAACGTTGGCTACGCTTTTTTCGAGTACGAACTTACTCCTTTATCTCTTCAAAACTTGAAAAAGTATGATCTGGTTTTAGTTGGTTCAACGTGGAATAAGAACAAGCTTGAACAAGCCGGGATTAATAATGTCGAAGTGTTGATCCAGGGAATCGATCCTGAAATCTTTTATCCTTCCGAATCAGATACCGATAAAAAGTTCTTCAAAATATTTTCCGGTGGTAAGTTTGAACTTCGAAAGGGACAGGATTTAGTATTAAAAGCTGTAAAAATTCTACAACAAAAATACCCAGATATTGTTTTAGTAAACGCTTGGTACAACTTCTGGCCAGCAACAATGTCTTTGATGAGCAAGTCCGAGTATATTAAGTATGAACTCATTGGAAATAATTGGGAAGAATACATGCTTAATCTTTATAAAATGAATGCAATTGACGCGAGCAGAATTCTTACGCTGCCGCTTGTTTCCAATAATAAATCCCGTGAGATTTACATGTACACAGACATAGGATTATTCCCAAATCGTGCTGAAGGTGGAACTAACCTTGTATTGATGGAGTATATGGCATGTGGTAAACCGGTGATCGCTTCATTTGCTACCGGGCATAAAGATATTCTTACTGATCAAAATTCTTTGCAGCTAACAAAGATGAAAGAGCTTAAAGTTTTTAATGAGAAGAAAGAACTTATTGCCAATTGGGAAGAAGCCGACATCGATGAAATAATTTCTCAAATTGAATACGCCTATTTCAATAGAGACGAGATTAAAAGGATTGGGGCCAATGCGGCGGCGCATTTAAAACAATATACGTGGGAATCAACGGCTGATAATTTGCTAAAATCAATATATCGATTTTAGCAAGACCAAGATGACGATGAGTTGCAAATGATCACTTTAAGTATGATAGTTAAAAACGAAGAAAAGCATCTTGCAAATTGTCTTGAATCGGTTAAGAAGGTAGTGGATGAAATTGTTCTTGTTGATACCGGTTCCACCGATAATACTCTTGAGATTGCAAAAAAATACTCCGCTAAAATATTTCACTTTGAATGGATCAACGATTTTGCTGCCGCACGGAATTTTGCGCTTGAAAAATCTTTCGGTGACTGGATTTTGTATCTTGATGCAGATGAGTGTCTTTCACAAAAGTCTGTTTATGAACTACAAAAGTTAACAAAAAATAAAAAGCGGGAAGCTTTTAAATGTATCATCAACAATATTGATGAGATTAATTCACGTCCTTCTGTTATGACGTATACAAGACTATTTCCGAATGATAAACGTGTCCGTTTTGAAGGAAAAGTGCACGAACAAATTGAAAATTCATTGCGTAAAAATAATTATGTAATAAAAAATTCTAGAATTGAAATTGATCATTACGGATACAATCTTACAAAAGATGATTTACGAAATAAGGCAAAGAGAAATTTATCTATCTTACTTAAACAATTTGATGAGATCAAGTCTTCGTATTATGCGTTCCACTTAGGACAGACATACGCGGTATTAAATGAAAAAGAAAACGCGGTAAAATATTTTACCACTTCATTGTTGGACCCGAAGCTCGAAAAAGAATCTAGATCGCTTGCATATAGGTATCTTGCAATAGATAATGCCGGGCAACAAAATTACAAAGCTGCTTCGGAGTTAATCGACAAAAGTCTTCAATGCGATAACGAGCAACCTTTGGCGTTGTTCGCCGCCGCAAATATCTATTTAAAACTAGGAGATGCGAACGTAGCTGAAAAATATAGCCGAAAAGCTTTTGAGGTAAATAGAAAATATTTAAGAGGAGAGAAAACTTCCAACCAAAATATTTTAATTGATGAACTGCAGCTATGCTATTACGGGTTAGAAATTGCTTTGTTGTCCAACAATACGGAATTATTCAATTTTTTCTACAAAGAGTATTCTTTATTAAATAAGACTTCAGGTTCAATTGAATTGGAATTGTTTGAAAAATTATTGAACAACCAACCGATACCACCGGATAGGTTACAGAATTATGCAAAACATATCACCACTTCGAACATCGCATTAGTATTAGCTTTATTTGATCGTTACAACGACAAATTTGTAAAGTTAACGTTGCTTCAACTTAGTAAAGAAAAATTTTCAGAAAATTCGACATTCTATAATAAGTTGGGAATGTTATTGATGGAATCTCAAAAATATGCCGAAGCGGCAAATACTTTTGAGCAATCTATTATTATCAATAACGATGATCCCTCGACAGTTTTTTATTTAGTGTCGGCGTATCTTCAAAATGGAGAACCGGCAAAAATACCGGCAGTTGTTTATTCTGCAGAACAGAAATTCGCTAATCAAGAACAAGTACTCTCACGACTTACTTTACTAAGAGAAAAACTCCCCCAAATATTTTTTTAATATTTTTTCAGAAAGACTCTAAACTTTCATTTTGCTTCTGCGATAATAAAGTTGAGATGAAAATCTTATTTAATAACAAATCAGGCAAGGACGCCTGATAAAAAACAACCAAAATATACATGGAGGTATATTATGTCGTTCTCAATTAATTCAAATCTCGGTGCGGTATCTGCTTACAATGCTTTAGCAAAAGTAACAGGATCTACCCAAAGTGCTCAGTTACGTTTAGCTTCCCAAAAAAGAATCAACTCGGTTTCCGACGATACGTCAGGTTATCAAGTTGGTAAAGAACTCCAGGGCAAAATTGCTGTTATGAAAGGTGCTCAAGGAAACATTGGTTCAGCTAAAAACTTATTGTCCACAGCCGAATCTGCTCTTTCAAGCATTAATGATCTGCTTATTGCCATTAAAGGAAAAGTTGCAGATGCCAGCGATCCTACAAAGAACGCAACATCACTTGCAGATGACATTTCAGCTTTAGGAAATGAAATAAGTTCTATCCTCACTAACACCAAATTCAATGATACTGCTTTATTAAGTGGTAGCACTGGAAGCGGTCTTTTCACGTTCAGAACTGGTGAATCTTCAACTGATACACTCGGTATTCAATTAACCGATTTCACAAGTGCTGCCCTTGGGTCAATAACCGGCGCTAGTTCAGCTGACTTTGCTCCGACAACTACTCAAGTTGACACTCTTTCTGCTGATATTAAGAGTGCTTTGGGTGCTATTGGTAATTACAACCAAAGACTTGACGTAAAAGAAGAGTACTTAACTGCTGCTATTTCAAACGCAAGTGCCTCTGTTAGCCGTATTTTTGATACCGATATGGCGATGGAACAACTTAACTCTACAAAGAGCCAAGTTGGCGGACAGATTTCAACTTCGATGCTTTCTCAAATGAATCAAGCTCCAAGTTCAATTCTTTCCTTGTTCAGATAAGATTTCGTTCATTCATTCTCCCTCCTGGCAAAACCGGGAGGGATTTTTTATACTTGACGATAAGGAATTTTAATGATGCAGCATTCAGCTTTAGCAAATAACCATTCACACAGGATGAACCAATACTTAGTTAAGGAGATCATGGAAGCAACTCCGCAACAGCTCCTTATTAAAGTTTATGATTTTGCAATCGCAAACTGTAACAAACATAATATGGTAAAAACGAATAACGCCATTCAGGAACTTATTAACTCATTAAATTTTGATACTGAACCCGTTAGAGAAATTTCAACCGGATTGTTAAGGCTTTATTTGTTCTGCCAGGAACAAATGAGATTAAAAAAATATGATATCGTAAATACTATCCTCGTAGAATTAAGAGCTACCTGGGTGGAAGCTTTTAGGAAACTATAGGTCCTATAATGGCACTTGATATTTCTTCATATTCTGCAATAACAAAATTAGTTGATGCGTATTCTACCAATGAGACTGAAAAATTAGTAACTCCGGTTACAAAAAAACAGACGCGCAGTAAAGACATTTCTTCCGGTTACACCGACCTATCCAAAAAGTTAGATGCTCTAAAAACAGAATTAGTAGCGCTTAAGCAAACAGGTTCAGATTCTGTTTTTGCTACTCGTGCAGCCACTTCATCTGACACAAAATTTGTAACCGCTACTGCAACAAGTTCAGCCTCAACAAGTAGTTTCGATCTCCGGATCGATCAACTTGCTAAAAGTGATATTGCTGTTTCTCCCGAAGCTGTTTCTGCAACAACCAATGCTATAACAGGAACTCATTCTTTTACAATTAAAACCGGTGACGGGACCACTGGCGAATATACAAGCAATATTGATGTTGATTTTACGGCTTCAGAAACGAATAAAACCGTTATGGAGAATATCCGCGATGCTATAAATTTTGATAAGGCAATCGTGACTTCAAATGCAAAGGTTGCGGCAACTGCCTATGCAGGCGGTTCGAGTTCGTTTAAAATTAACTTAAATGGATCGGAACAAACAATTTCACTTACGGGCGGCGGAACATATGGTCAGTTGGTTGATGAAGCCATCACACAAATTACTGCTAATGCAAGTCTTGGTGGAATTGCTGCAGAGAAAGTTGTCGATTCACCCACTCCCGGAGACGTAAAACTAAAATTAACTGTTTCCGATTCTTCAAAATATATTTCAATCTCTCATGTAAGCGGGTTTGATGTTGTAACAGATTTAAATATCGGTGTAACAAAAGAAAAAGCTTCTTCAGCAATTGTCTCTGCATCAGTATTCGCACCAGATTCTGTAAACTCTCAATTTTCTCTTACCGCAAAAACATCGGGATTAGATAATAGGATAAAAAGTATCTTGGATACAGGAGCGTCAACCGCTTTGGCAACCATCGGTTTGAATTTGGGCGTTAGCAGACCTGTTTTCGATCAATCCACTGCACCCGATACAGCGGGTTTTGTTTATGCAGATGTAACACAAAACGCTAACCTGTTAAATGCTAAAATTCAGTTTAACGGATTAAATTTCCAACGCAATACAAACTCGGTTTCAGATCTTGTTAATGGGGTTACTTTTAATCTCAAATCAGTAATGCAGGCATCGGATACAACCGTAAATGTGGCTGTTGCAACTGATAACGCAAATATCAAAACTAAGGTAGAGAGCTTTATAAGTAAATTTAATGATGTTTACGTTTTTATGGATGAAAAGAGGAAAAGGAATTTTGGAGATAAAGGCGTTTTTACCGGTGACTCTAATGTTTCGTCCATATTAGAAACGTTTACTACAAATTTAAGTTCAAAAATTACCGGGATTTCTGACGGAGATTTAGCCTATCTATCTCAAATTGGAATAACCTTCAACTCCACAACAGGTTTATCTATTTCGAACAGCACATTGTTCGATAATAATTTGACCGATAAAATATCTCAGGTTGAGACCGTTTTTAACTCAACCAGCGGAATTGCAAATATTCTTTATAATAAAGTAAATCCTTATTTGGGTGCAGCCGGCTATCTTGCTACATCAAAAAAATCTTTAGATGATAACGTTTCTTACATGGAAACAAAAATAACCGCGATGAAAAAACGGATAGATAAACGAGCGGAAATGATGAGAAAACAGTATGAAGGACTTCAAAGTCAGCTTGTTTCTTTGAATATGAATGCTTCGTTATTCGGAATTAACGCGAACGTGTTATAGGAGAGCATCACAGTGGAAGAAAAAATTGAAATAATTGAAAACACGTATACAGCAGTGCTGGATTACCTTGAAATTCTTAGCGACGAAAACTTTGAGTTGATCTTTCCCAAGGCAAAAATTGGGATGGAATATGTGAGCAAGATCAAACGTGAATTAAAAGAACAGTTCGGGCAGGAAGAGTATAGCAAATTCGAGGAAAAATTGCTCAACTCGGCTAAACTAATTAAAATTAAGTTCGATGATATTGTTACACTAAAAAAATTAAAACTGGCGGCGGTTGCTGAAGAAATTAATCATCTGCAAAACCAGAAAAAAATAGCTAATTATTACAGGTAACCAAAATGGACATTAAAGCAATTACAAATTCTCTCTACTTTCCAAAAGAAATTAAAGGGAAAAAGTCTGATGGAGTTTCAGAAGAAAAAAACAAAGACAAATTTGTGATTTCCAATGAAGCCAAACTATTGCAAACTTCATCGCTCGATGCGAAAAAGCTTAACGCGATCCGTGAAAGGCTTGAGAATAAGTTTTATGATAAAGAAGATGTTGTGGACCAAGTTGCCTCTTCTATTTTGAAAGAGATAGCCGCAGAATAAAACCGCTCACGATACTCGATTTTTCTTTCCGGAAGTTTTTAAAGGTGCATCAGATTGATGCGCCTTTTTCATTTTAAGTAGAAACGCCGTTTCCCAATCCGAAGTCTTTTTTCCGACTCCAAAATACCTCATTTATACCCTCCTTCTCTGTATTATAAATAACCCATAGTTAATTATTTTTACCTCATCTTAATTTGATCTTCTTAGATGCAAGATTCAAAAGCAATTTATAATATTAACGATGCATTCCCGTGAAGACTTCCGGGAGAAATTATTTTAAATCAGAAGGAAAGAAAATGAAAAAAGCAGCGCTTCTTTATGTGATATTCTTATTTTACTCTTTCTCCGGTTTTGCGCAAAAACCTTATTTCGAAATGCCGGCGATCTTTTCAAACAACATGGTGCTTCAACAAAAAATGAATGCGCCGTTTTGGGGTAAAGCTCTTCCAGGTAGTTCGATTGTAATTCAAGCCGGGTGGGGAAAAACCGCAAAAACAATTGTGCAAGAAGACAGTCTCTGGTTTACTAAAATACAAACTCCAAAAGCTGGTGGACCTTATCAAATTAAAATTAAAATCGGCGATTCAAGTTTTACTTTTAGCAATGTACTGATCGGTGAAGTTTGGCTTTGTTCGGGGCAATCTAACATGGAAATGCCAATGGAAGGTTGGCCGCCACGAGATACAATTTTCGGTGCGCCAAAAGAAATAGCCGGTGGGAACCGTTATAACATTCGTTTTTTTAATGTTGAAAGAGCGTATGCAGATAAACCGGATTTCACATGCGTTGGCAAATGGATGGTTTCGTCACCTGAGGCAGTAGCAAAGTTTAGTGCAACCGGATTTTTCTTTGGAAAAAAATTAGCTGATGAATTAAATATTCCCATTGGATTAATACAATCAAGCTGGGGTGGAACCGCAGTAGAATCTTGGATGAATAAAAAATATCTCGGTTATGTTGATGAGTACAAAGAATTAGTAAATAAAATTGAAAACAGTGGAGCGGAAAGAAAAAAATTGTATGATTGGCTCGAACGTTTTCCCATAATCGATATGAACACAAAAGACAATGCGAATAATTGGGAAGGTTTGAATTTTAATGACGCTGATTGTGCAAATCAAACATTTGATGATAGCCAATGGAAGAAAATGGACTTACCCGGTCTTTGGGAAGAATCTGAAGTTCGGAATTTTGATGGAACGATCTGGTTCAGAAAAAATATTGAAATCTCGAAAAGCTGGTTGAACAAAGAATTAGTTGTTGAATTAGGACCAATTGATGATATGGATCAGACATTTATAAATGGCAAGCTCATTGGTGCTCATGAAAAAGGAGACTCATGGGATAAAGAAAGAGTATATACTGTTCCGAAAGAAATAGTGGATGATACGATCCTTACGTTTGCAATTCGAGTGGTTGATAATCAAGGCGGCGGAGGACTTTACGGAGATAGAGAAAAAATCAACATTCATTTAAAAGAAGGGAGTGAAAAAATTTCACTTTCCGGTGAATGGAAATATTTACTTGTCGCCGAATACAGAAAAGGAATATTCTATGCTTTTGGTTCACAAGGAGACGCATATAATTCACGTCCGCCAATTGCTTTTGATCTTTCGGCAGATACACCGACCGCTTTATATAACGCGATGATCGCGCCGCTGATTCCTTATTCTATCAAAGGTGCAATATGGTATCAGGGGGAATCGAACGCGTGGAAACCGGATTTGTACCAAACACTTTTTACAAAAATGATCGAAGGTTGGCGGGAAGATTGGCAAGTAGGAAATTTCCCTTTTTATTTTGCTCAGATCGCTCCATTTAACTATGGCGGTAAAATAGAATCACAAAGATTGCGAGAGCAACAACTATTTACACTTTCTGTCCCCAACACGGGAATGGCAGTAACGTTGGATATTGGCACTCCAGAAAATGTTCATCCGGGAAATAAAAAAGATGTTGGGAACAGACTTGCACTTTGGGCATTGGCAAAAGATTACAAGAAAAAAATCTTTTATTCCGGACCAATTTATAAATCATACAAAGTTGCAACCGATAGAATCATTATATCATTTGATAATGCTGACGGCGGGTTAGTTATAAAAGAAGATAAAAGCGGCGCCAATTTTATGATCGCCGGCGAAGACAGCGTCTTCAAAATTGCTAATGTAAAAGTTGATGGAAAAAAACTTGTACTCAGTAATCCGAAAATTTCTAAACCCATCGCAGCAAGATATGCATGGAGTAATACTCCCGAAGGAACTCTTTTCAACAAAAAGAATTTGCCGGCCTCATCTTTTAGAACAGATAACTGGAAAAAATAAAAAAAACATCATGACACTTCCGCAGCACGTTGTACAATCGGGACTAATCTGTCTCTTAATTCCAAAGCTGCGGAAATGGTATATCATCGTCCCAGCAATAATTCTAACAATTATTCCTGATGCAGGGAGATTGTTTCAGCGGAATCCTGATGACTGGACTTTGTTCTACCAATGGGCGCACTCAACATGGTATTGTTATCTTATTCCATTCTGGAATTTGCACATCGCTGAAGATTATTTTATTCACCAACCCGGCGGAGGGTGGTATTGGTGGGCGTATTATGTAGAAATTCTTTTGTGGATATTTGAAAGCGTTTTAATTTTTAGCTGGTTAAAACGAAATTATAGAAAACTAAATCATGTATGAAAAACTTTCCTATTTCATCAAAACCAATTTTAGCGATTTGAAATTCTTTCCGGCTTCGACAGTGCAGAGATAAATTCCAGAGCAAACATCATTCCCAAAATTATCTTTTCCATTCCATTTATAATCGTGCATACCTGAAGAATCATATTCTTTTTCAAATGTATAAAACTTCTCGCCGAGAAGATTATACAAAACAATTTTTACTCTTCCGGCTAATGGAAGGGTAAACCTAATTGTTGAAGTTGAATTAAAGGGATTTGGAAATGCCGCAACAGAAAATGCTTCAGGAATCAATGGTTCGTTTTCAATTGAAGTAAGAAGATTTTTTTTATCGGGGGTTGGAGTTAGAAAATTCCAAGTGGACTCACCATCGGGAATCCGTCCGAATGATGTATCCGCATATTGTGCCCCGAACGAAACAGAATCAAGAATCGTTACTCCATCTGGTAAAGTTAATGCAATGAATTCTCCATCTGCATTTAGTTTAAAGTTTGTGTGTAAACCCGTTTGATCCAAATCATTATCACACCAGACGAGCAGATAATCTAAAGGAGCAATTGAAGTTCCATCGGGAAACTTCCACTGCATTAAACTATCTTTATTATCCGTAAGGTAATATCCGGTTAAAGAAACAATTTGATTTGTCGGGTTATACAATTCTATCCAATCTTCAAATTGTCCGGCGCTGTCTCTGTTGGTAGAATTATTCTTCGCAAGAAATTCGTTGATAACTACGTGAGGAGTTTCTGCCGGGGGAGTTTTTATTGCTATCCATCCGCCACGCGGAAACGACATCTGCAATTGATTTATGTCTTTTGCTGTAATGCGGAATTTCCCGGAACTACTTTCACCCAACGGCGGAATCGTAGCTTTCCATCTGTCAGCTTCTTCAACTTTTTTTGTATTTGAAGTTGGAGAATAGATCATTGGGAAAATGAGAATTGAAGAATTGGAATCATCTTTATATTCAACCTCAACGGAAGTTAAACCAGCTTGACTAAATGTCGAAGCAGTAACAATGATTGAATCATTCGGTCCCGGATTTTTCGGATACCAGTCGTACTCATACACAATTGGTTTTTCACCTGAAACATAACTTAACTTTGAAGCAAGTGAAGTGCTTCTAAGATTCACATATTCACGTAATCCTCTTTTCACATGCTGATTCTCATAGTGAGCTGAAGAATATGAGTTCAAGAAATCGCTGAATGTAAAGTTATAATCAAGTGTACGGAAGGAATCTGCTAACGCACTATTTGTAATTTTAATTCTCAAGTTCTCCAACCGGTTCTCCCAGAGAGAAAGTTTGAATGCTTTGTTGTTATAAAAATCAAGGAAATGTGTGTATAAGTTTTTGTACTGCTTAATTGTTATGAGTCGATCCCAGAGTGGCCTGCTTCCTTTCACGGCTTTTGGATAGTTGTAAGGATCGGCGGTTGCCCAATCTGTATTAAACCAATCAACTGCGAAGGTGTTATCGTAATCGTAGGGGAGAATGGTGAATTTATCTCTCGACGGTGCGTGATAAAGATAATAATTATTGTTTAGTGAGCGGTAGTCATCCCAGCTTGCTACGAGTGTGTTGAAAGCAAACAATTTGAAAACACTGCTGATGTCAATAATTTTTTCGAGAGAATCGGGTAATAAAGAAATAGATGTTTTATTTACAATTGAAATCAGATGAGCGAGTTTGCTGTAGTCGTCGGCTGTTTCGTTTGTTTTTAGATCATACGTTTTTATTCCGCCGTTCATTTTCTTGTAGAGATTTTGATCCTCACCTAAATAAACTAAATCGGCGGGATAAAGACATTTCCACAAATTTCCAGTTGCATCGCTGAAATTTTTCTTCAAGAATTTATCATCAACATGTTCAACGTTTATATAAAGTCCGTAATACTCCTCATTGATGTAAACATCTGCATGCGCGGCGCGGCTGTGTGGCATGCCAACATCGTTGAACAAATCCCAACAAAGTTTACTTCGTATAATTGAAGGATCGTTATGCTCTCCGTTTAGATTCATTTTGTCGAGATTATAAAAATCTCTTCTGGGAAGAAAAGCATTAAATGCGAGTTTAAAAGATTTTTTTTGTGAATTGCGTGACGTGTTTCCGCGTAACGTTATACCAACGGAATCAAGTGTTTCATCAATCAAACGATTACGAAAACGAACCGTGCAATAATGGAGTGAATCACTTTGAACATTTTTGTACATGTAATCAATCGCCTGTTGGCTTACCGTAATCTCAATTCGGGCTACGGTTGAATCGTCAAAGACTTTCCAACTCTCATCCGCTTTGAATTGAGCGAAAGAATTACTTCCAATTAAAGTTGTAAGAATGCAAGCAAGCAAGAGTGATCGGAAAAATTTAGTCATGTCTTTATGATTTATACAGTTAATAGATTCAATACAAAAATAAGATTATTTGCCGACTAATGTTGTACGTAACTGAACAATGTGATGCCATAGTCATATTCATAATCGTACTTGTCAGCCTTTGGCTGAATCATAATCATAATCTCTATCCAAATGAAAATCCGATTAAGATTAGGAAAAAGATGCAGTCAAAGGTTGACATGTATGATTAAGATGCGCAAAGTAAAATTCATCATTTGTCTTACTGAAGTTAATGAGCTAATTTTTGAAAGCATTTTATCAATAAGTGAACGAGAAGTAAAAATGAAAAAACTTTTTCAACTACTGCTCTGTCTGTTGTTCTCAGTTTCTGTTTCCGGTCAACAAAAAAGCTGGATAAGAATAAACCAACTCGGTTATCTCTCCGGGGCAACTAAAGTTGCGGTACTTGTAAGTAAAGAAGATATTCATTTCAACGGATTTGAAATATGTGAAGCGCTTACGGGCGAAGTTGTTTTCCGTTCTAAGGAAGTAAAAGCGTATGGAGCTTACGCTCCGTTCACTTCTTCCTATCGATTAAACTTTTCCAAATTCATAAAAGCCGGCAGTTATTTTATAAAATGCGGAGAAGTGAAATCCCCAGTCTTTAAAATTGCCGGTAACATTTATAACGGCACGGCAGATTTGCTTTTAAACTATATGAGGCAGCAACGCTGCGGATATAATCCGTTTATAAAAGATTCCTGCCACACTCGAGACGGATTTATTATTTATCATCCAATGCTTGATTCCACTTATATAAATGTAATCGGTGGCTGGCATGATGCTTCCGATTATCTGCAATATGTTACAACCTCTGCGAACGCAGTTTATCAAATGCTGTTTGCGTATCAGCAAAATCCGAAATCTTTTTTAGATAAATATGATAAGGATGGAAATGGTGGCGCAAACGAAATCCCCGATATTTTAGATGAAGCGAAATGGGGACTTGATTGGTTAGTAAAAATGAATCCGCGAAACGAAATGATGTTCAATCAAATTGCGGATGATAGAGACCATGCCGGGTTTAAACTTCCCTCGCTCGATTCGGTTGATTATGGAATGGGGAAGGGGAAAGAGCGTCCGGTTTATTTTGTTACCGGTAAACCGCAGGGAGTTTTCAAATATAAAAACAGAACAACCGGAGCCGCTTCTACAGCGGCTAAATATGCTTCTGCGTTTTCGCTTGGCTCGGAGTTGTTAAGAAAATATTATGCGCAGTTTTCTGATCTGCTGAATGTAAAAGCAAAAGAAGCTTATGAGTTTGGATTAAAATATCCGGGAGTCTGCCAAACGGCGCCGTGCAAATCGCCTTATTTTTATGAAGAGGATAATTACGTTGATGATATGGAACTTGCCGCTATGCAACTTTATAAAAAAGAAAAGAATAAAAAATATTTGGATGATGCGGTTGAGTATGGAAGAAAAGAAACTACCACTCCCTGGATGGGAAGCGATACGGCGCGCCATTATCAATGGTATCCGTTCATAAACTTAGGACATTACCTTCTTGCAAAAGAAAAATTATCAAAGAAAGAGTTCACAAACTATCTTCGCGAGGGAATTGAAAAAGTTTATCAAAGGGGAAAAACAAATCCGTTTTTGATGGGAGTTCCTTTTATCTGGTGTTCAAATAATTTGGTTGCGGCATTGCTAACGCAAATTCGATTGTATGAAGAAGTATCCGGTGATAAACGTTATGCGAAACTTGAAGCCGCGATGCGTGATTGGCTTTTGGGTTGTAATCCCTGGGGAACAAGTATGATTGTTGGACTCCCGGAAAATGGAGATTATCCAAATGATCCTCACTCGGCTTTTTCGGCGATTTATAAAATGAAAATAAACGGCGGTTTGGTTGATGGATCGGTGTACGGTTCAATTTATAAAAGATTGTTGGGAATAACTTTACACAGCGAAGATGAATACGCGGAGTTTCAATCCGATTACGTTGTTTACCACGATGATTACGGCGATTACTCAACCAACGAACCTACAATGGACGGAACCGCGAGTCTTACTTATTATTTTTCTTCTTTGCAGAAAGAAGGAAACGCGGTAACGGTTGAAGAGAATGTTGAAAAAAGTTTTGGCGGAATTATCCGGGGTGATAAAGCGAAGAAAGAAATTCATTTGGTCTTTACGGGAGATGAATTTGCCGACGGTGGAGAAACAATTTTAAGGACGTTGAAAAAACATAACGTAAAAGGAATGTTTTTCTTTACGGGAAATTTCTATCGCAATCCTAAGTTTGCCAGATTAATAAATCAACTAAAGAAAGAGGGACATTATTTGGGCGCTCACTCCGATAAACATCTTCTTTATTGCTCATGGGAAAAGAGGGATTCAACTTTGGTTACGAGAGAAGAATTTTTAAATGATCTAAAAGCAAATGTGCTTGAAATGAAAAAATTCGGAATAGATAATTCTTCCAATCAACTCTTTCTTCCAGCGTATGAGTGGTACAATTCGGATATAAGCAAATGGTGTGAAGAAGTTGGATACACGCTTATTAACTTTTCGCCGGGGACTTATTCAAATGCAGATTATACAACTCCCGATATGAAAAATTATTTGAGCGCCGATACCATTATGCAGCGAATATTAAATTATGAAAAGAAAGATTCTGATGGCTTGAACGGTTTTCTCTTGTTAACACACATCGGAACGGACAGCCGGAGAGTAGATAAATTTTATGATAAACTTGATGAGTTAATTCCAATTCTAAAGAAGAGAGGGTATAAGTTTACATTATTCAAGAAATAAGATGAGAGAAGAATTTTCTTAATCATAATCATGTTCGTAATCTTGATCATTTTGCGTTTTAAGGAGGATTACGATTATGATTAAGAGTAAGATTAAGAAAAAATTCAATCCGTTACGGCTTCAAATCTGAAAATCAAAAACTTTTTGTTGGCGTTTAAATTTAACTTGCTTTTTAAAATATCATATCTTAGTTTTGATCAACAAAAAAATAAGGAGGTTCTTACTTTTTTACATCTTCTATAAATCAGCTCAATAATAATTATTGAAATAGTGCTGATACTCTTCTTCCGGAAAACACATTTCAATAAAAATTTTAGTAGTTACGGATTATTTAATGAGCGGGGCATACATTTTTATGTGTGGGAAGTTTCACAATTCAAATACGCATCTTTCTTTTTACCCCGGTACGATTTATATAAACCAAAAACATTTTCAAATATCAGCTAATGGATTTGATAATAAGGAAAATCTCTTTTTCAATTCCGTAATGAGTAACTCCGGATAACCGGATGAGAATTGAAGTTTAAAGATTGTGTTCAGCAGAAACCGAAGTAATTCTCGCGGAAACAAAAGTGGAAATGGCGGAAAACAAAGTGTGTGCAGTCGAAAGTGGAGTGAGATGAACGGATAATTGAGTGAGGACGATGAAAACCGAAGTGATTCTGGTGGAAAAGAAAGTGAGAACGATAGAATGGAAAGTGTTTACGATAAAAAATCAAGCGAGTGTGACAGAATTGCAAGTGAGACTGACAGAAAGTCAAGTGCGGGTGGTATAAACTGAAGTGAGATTAGTGGAAAATAAAGTGAAAGTTGAGAAAACTGCGAAAATGAACGAAAAACGAAGTGTTTGGACTTTAGGAAGTTGGGACTTTGTGACTATGAGACTTTGAGACCGTTGGACTTTGAGATAGTAAGCAAAAATCCGCCGCGGCGGACAGCGCAAAGGAGTAAGAATGGTTTGTTGATTAAATAATATAATCGAATGGATGAATGAAAGTGAATGGTTGACTGCTATTCATTCAGTCATTCAATCTTGCATCCATTCATTCAATTTGGTTCCGGTTTATCAGATTATGAATTTGTGATTTGGGGAAACTTGTGAGTGTGTTCTTAAGAAGGATAATGAAAAGGTTCAATTAATTAAATAATAATCAATAATTATCGGGAGTCAGTATGAAACGGATCGAAGAGAACAAATTGGGAATGTTTAAAGCAGTTCAAGCTGTTTTGGCGAAAAATCAAACGGCAGTAGCTACACTGCCTGCACTCGTTGGCTCGCAGGAAGCTTTCACCACTCTCATCAACAACATCACGGAAACAGATAGAGCATTGGGGACGGTGACGGTGGGGAAGGTTGCCTCCAAAGATAAAGTTGAAAAAGCATTGACCGCTGCACTGCTTTCATTAAAAGGGGCGTTGGCTTCTTATGCGCGGAAAACCAACAACATCGAACTTTCACTTCTTGTGAAATTTACAAAATCGAGTTTAAAGGTTATGGGCAACACCGATTTGGAAAACACCGCTAAAACCGTTCTTGAAATTGTTGAAGCGAACAAAGCGGCGCTTGTTACCTACGGTGTAGATGAGGCTGAAATAACAGCATTTAATGAAACCGTTGCAAATTTTAAGAACGCAACAGCGGAAACAAAAACAAGCTATTCGGAAAAGTCGGGCGCGCGGGATTCGCTAACCGAATTGTTTAAAGAAGGAGATGCTATCTTAAAAGATGAACTTGATAACTTGATGCTGCGGATGCAAGGTAAGTATCCCGATTTTTATAAAGCATATAAATCGGCAAGAGTAATTAAGAATCTTGGCGGCGGACATAACGGCGGTGATGAAGATACGCCTCCACCTCCTCCGGTAAGTTGAAAGTAGAAAGTTAAAAGTGGAAAGCGAAAAAACCTCCGAAGTTTGAGAGGCGAATGGATAAAACTTCGGAGGTTGGGAATGAGTAGAATAGATTTTTATAAAATAAATAGTTAGATTTTATAAGATAATTAAATCGTTTGTCAATGCGGTTAATCAGAGAAATAAATAATAATTAAACGGTTAAAAAGTAATTGCAGAGGAAAAAGAATACAGTGTCAGAACTATTATCAATTAAAGAAGCAAGCCAATGGGCGAGTGAGCATTTGGATAAAAATGTTACAACCTCGAATATTGCCTATTTAATTCAATATGGATTAGTAAAAAAAGTTGGAGAAAATGGATCAACTCAAATAATAAAAGAAGAACTCATTGAGTATTACAAAGACTATAAAAAGTTCAGACAGGACAATTGGAAGGATCAATTAGGAGAAGATTTAAATTGGACACTTTCTTTTGATCAGTATAAAGAAGCTGAGACCACAAAACATGTTCATCGCCTCCATCCATACAAAGGGAAATTTATTCCCCAGCTTGTTGAATATTTTTTAGATGGACACACCGACAAATTTAAGAAAGAAACTTATTTTAAAAAGGGAGACATCGTACTTGACCCCTTCGCCGGCAGCGGAACAACAATGGTACAAGCCTGTGAATTAGGGATTCACTCAATAGGGATTGATGTTTCAGCATTCAACACATTGATCGGTAATTGTAAAGTAGCTAAATACAACTTAGCCGAAGTGCAAACTGAAATAGAACGAATTACAAAAGCTTTACGATTATTTGTTTTAGATTCCCATGTTATTGAATTTGAAGAAAAGCTACTAAGAGAACTTTATTTATTTAATAATAAATATTTTCCAGTCCCGGAGTATAAATACAAGGTTAAGCGAAGAGAAATAGACGAAAAAAAATATGGAGAAGAAAAAGAAAAATTATTTTTAACCATATACAATCAACTTGTAAAAGATTACAGAATTAAACTCCACCAGGAATCAAGGGTTTCATTCCTTGACAAATGGTATTCGCAGCATGTTAGGGATGAAATACAGTTTGTACATGAAGAAATACAAAAAATAAAAGATAAAGAGACTAAAAACATAATTAGTGTAATACTCAGCAGAACAATTCGTTCATGCCGGGCAACTACTCACGCCGACCTTGCTACCTTAGTTGAACCAATAACTGCAACCTATTATTGCGGGAAACATGGTAAAATGTGTAAGCCATTGTTTTCAATTGTAAAATGGTGGGAAACTTATTCAAAGGATACTGTGCAACGATTAGCTGATTTTGATCAATTAAGAAAGTCCCCATTTCAGAATTGTTTAACCGGAGATAGCAGAGCGATTGACATTGTAGATGAATTGAAAAAGGAAAATCCGGAGTTTGCCAAGTTAGTAAGCAATCAAAAGATCAAAGGAATATTTTCTTCTCCCCCTTATGTTGGTTTAATTGATTACCACGAACAACATGCTTATGCGTATGACCTTTTTGGATTTGAGAGAAAAGATGAATTGGAAATTGGTCCCTTATCCAAAGGTCAAGGACGAGAAGCAAAACAAAGTTATATTCAAGGGTTAAGTGAAGTACTCAATAATGCTAAAAAGTATTTAGTTGATGACTATGATGTTTTACTAGTTGCAAATGACAAATACAACATGTATCCCACTATTGCAGAAAATGCAGGAATGCAAATCGTAAATCAGTACAAAAGACCCGTACTAAACCGAACTGAAAAGGATAAGGGTGCTTATTCGGAAATAATTTTTCATTTAAAAAAGATGAACTATGGATAGTATAACTAAATCTCATTTAGACAACTTTATTAACAAACTCGGATTCCAACAAGATTTGAAGGAATCAGACAAATTTGAATTTTTTGCGGCTTACTCAATACTTAGTCAGGAAATAAATGGAAATCTACTGAAAAGTGATTTGGAAAATATTTCTACTGGTCAAGCCAAAGGGGTTGACGCTATTGCTTTTTGTGTAAATGAAAAACTAATATTGACCAGCGATGAAATAGAAAATTTTGAAAATCAAAGTTTGTTGGTTGATGTTTATTTTTTCCAATCAAAAACAAGTGAAGCCTTTAGTGATACAGAACTGGGTAACTTTTTGGATGTCGTTATTGATTTCTTTTGTGATAACCCAAAGTACAATATAGTCGAATTCGAAAATTCAAAAGAAATTTATAAGAAGTTATTATTACGATTGGGAACTATTAGAGAATTAAAGTTGCATTGTTCCTACATATCACTTGGACAAAAGCAAGAAAAACAAACTTCGATGGACGCTACTAGGGAATTGAAAATAGAACAGTTGAGGAAATACAATCTGTTTGCCACAATCGATATAGAATTAGTAGACAAGTCGACTCTGATTTCAAAGCATAAGAAAGCTATCAGCCCATTAATTGCATCGTTTAAATTCGACAATAAGATTCCATTAAATAATATTACAAATGTTGATGAAGCATATATAGGGTTCATACCTTTTTCAGAGTTCAGAAACCTCATAATGGATTCTGGACAAATTAAGCTAAAAAGTTTGTTCAATGATAACCTTAGAGATTTTTTAGGATTTGACAATCCAATAAACCAAGGTATAAAGAAAACATTGGATAGTGGAAAATTTAACGAGTTTTCTCTCTTAAATAATGGTGTAACAGTTATTGCAGATCTAAATTCTGGGAAAGGTAACACATTAATATTAGAGAATTACCAAATCGTCAATGGATGCCAAACTTCAAACGTTTTATTCGAATGCAAGGATATTCCAAACATAGACAATGTATTAATTCCATTGAAAGTTGTTATTACAAAAGATGAAAATTTGAGAGATGAGATAATTTTAACTACTAACAGCCAATCAAAATTTACCGAAGAACAATTATTTGCAATAACTCAATTTCAAAAAACGCTCGAAGACTTTTATTCCGCAAATAGGGGACATGATGGAATATATTATGAAAGACGTACAAATCAATATGCAAACATGGTTTTGAGCAGAAATAATATCATTGAAATTAAAGAACAATTAAAAAGTTTTATGGCTATGTTTTATGATTTACCACATTTAGTGGCCGGAAACATTGGTAAGGTTGTTCTACTTTATAAAGATAGATTTTTTCAGAAAGAACACGTTCTTGTTCCATATTATTTGTCAGGTTTGATTTCTACGAAATGGGAAAAGTTAGTGCAAACAAATGAGGTCTATAAGGAGTTTAATAAATACAGATATCATATATTTATGGGGTTTAGATACTTGGTTGAGGACTTACAATTCCATGAAGGTTATCTGAAAAATCCCAAGAATTATTCAATAAAGATTGAACAGAGGAGAGAAAATAGTTATGACAAATTATTAAATGCTCTTCGAAATGAGAATGTCTTTAAAGAGAAGATTGATATCGTTATTGAAATATTCAAAAAGAGTAATTATGATCGACCTAAGGGAGCTTATTCAAACCCGATAACACAGGATTTCAAGAAGAATTTACATGATTATATTAACACTGATTAAGACAAACAATATTAAATGATAATGGAATTAGCCAATAATATAAAAGAAGAAATATCTATTGAGGTTATAAAAACTTTAGTAACCAGGTTTGAAAGTTTCCCCGAAGATGCTTCTAATAATAGAAACGCTCCTTTTCATGAGTCTTTTCTAAGAGCATTCTCGGACAAACTAAACGGAAAAGTTTCAGATACTCCTTTCTTTATTAGTTTAAGCAGTTGGCTGCAAGGTTTAAACACTACTTTGGGCCAAACCTTTTTTGAGAATGTTGCGCATCATTTATGTGATGGAGAAAAGAGAGAATATACTTCAAAAAAATCGGGTAATTTAGAAATAACGCAGACGCAAAAGGACAACATCAATAAGATTATTACTAATCTCAGTAACTCAACAACCATACCCGATTTAACTTCCGAGAATAATTTACTATTTCAAAATATTAATGCCTCACTGGTTAGTTCAATAGATTTCTCAGCAGATGTTTTCTTTGAAGATACAAATGCAATAACCGCAATTGAATTGAAAACAGTAAAACCAAATTCCGGTGAGATGAGAGGAGAGAAACAAAAAATACTTGAAGGGAAAGCGGCTTTATATAGACTATTCCCCGGAAAGCAAATTAATTTTTACATCGGGTTTCCATTTGATCCGACGGTAAATCCAACAGATGAAGCCATCACAAGTTTTAATAAACCACGATTTTTAGGTTCCATAATTAACATGAACAAATACTTTGCTTCAAATGAATCATTGGTTGCAAGTGAGTTGTGGGACTTACTATCGGGTCAACAAAACACGATGGAAGAAATACTAGATATTATCAATGTCATTTCTACTACTTCATTTTTAGATAAATTTAAATTGTTAAATGACAACACGAAAAGAGACAAACCGGAATATATAGTCCAACTAACCGAATGGAACTTGTTTTCCGAAATAGAATTAATATCAAACGATGTAGAGATATTAAGGCAAATCGGTTCGGATAAAAAGTTAACAAGAGTATATAATAAAACCGCTTTCGACGGAAATGGTAATTACAATAGCGATAGGTACAACACACTAAGTCAATTACTCTAAAATATTAATATCGTTCGGGGATATTTGGGGACACCCCACCGCTCAAATTATCTAATAACCGCTAATCCATTTTTTTTCGATATTCCAGTTCACTTCTCTATTTTAGTACCGGTACTTTGAAAGTTTTACTACAAAAGCCGGAGAAACTTTTGCTGTTTAAATTATATTCTTTCAACAAGGGGAATCCCTCCGGTTTATACTTCAATTGCGCAAACACAAAAACGAACTATTAGAGGATCGAATTAATGACCAATAGAATTTCTCTAAATATTTTTCTTACACTGCTCATTCTTTTTGTTATTCAAAAAGAATCCTTTTCGCAAAACAGAGACAGCACACTCGTTTTAACCTTAAAAGACGCCCTTAAAATCTCTCTCGAAAAAAACTGGGATGTAAAGATTTCCGAAAAAGATATGCTCAAAGCGGAAGAACAGATCGATGAAGCATACTCAAATGCTTATCCGCGAATTGATTTTACAGCAAGTTACGCAAGGAATATAAAACTTCCGGTAATGTTCATTCCGCCAAATAATGCATTCAATCCATCCGACCAAACGTTAACGTTTGAGATAGGTTCAAAAAACAGTTACAGCGCCGGGATAACTTTGTCTCAGGTTATTTACAGCCAAAAAGTAAACACCGCCATTAAAATTGCCGATGAATACGCGCAGATGTCAAAAGCGGGAAATAAGGCAACCAAACAAGAAATAAGTTTGAACGTAAAAAAAACTTTTTACACTGTTCTTTTAATGAAAGAGATGGTAAAAGTAAGCAGACAAAGTTATGAAGTTGCAAAAGCGAACTCTGAAAACGTTTCGGCTTTATACAAACAAGGAGTTGCATCCGAGTATGATAATCTGCGGGCAGAAGTGCAGATGGCAAACACGCAGCCGTTGTTAATTCAAACGGAAAATAATCTGGAATTAACAAAGAACGCATTAAAAAATCTTCTTGGGATCAACATTAAGACACCGATAGAAGTAAAAGGAGAATTTATCTTTGAAGATATTCCCGGAAATATTTTGGAAGAGACAGAACTTACCGCAGTTGCAAAAAGTCCGTTGGTCCACCAACTTTCAATTCAAGAATCGCTGCTTGATAAAAATATTACTATCGAGAAATCTGAATATTATCCTACGTTAGCCTTGTTCAGTCAGTACCAATGGCAGTCACAAGAAAACACCTTTCGTTTCAAAAATTATAACTGGGCGAATAATCTGCTCGTTGGTTTGCAACTTAACTACACATTGTTTGATGGTTTCAGGCGCGGTGCCAGAATTGAGCAAGCGACGATCGACAAAGAGAAAGTCGGTTTATCAAGAAGAAAATTAGAAGAAGGTATTTCTATCCAGGTTCAACAAGCGATGATGAAGATGGAGGAAGCGAAAAAAAGAATTGACGCACAGCAAAAAAGTTTACAGCAGGCGGACAAAGCGTTAAAAATTTCGCAAACACGCTTTAAGAGTGGTGTGGGTACGCAGTTGGAGTTGATCGACACGCAAGCCGCTTTAACGTTTGCGAACACTAACTATGCCCAGGCAATCTATGATTATTTAATGGCGAAAGCCGAGTGGGAATATGCGGTCAGTATTGGAGAATAAGTTTAACCGGTAAAAATTATATCAATTTTATTCAAGGAGAAATTTTAAGCGATGTTAAAAAGATTATCTGTTATTTGTACAAAATATATATTTGTCGGGGCGTTGCTTTTATCACTTGTTAGCTGCGCGAAGAAAGAAGAAGCCGAACCGGCTGCAAAAAAGAATACCGATCTTGATATCATTCCGGTGCAAATTGCAAAAGTTGAGCTGAAAGAAATTGTATTAACAAAATCATTCAGCGGTACGCTTGAAGGAGAAGACCAGGCAAATATTGTTGCAAAACTTCCCGAACGAATTGTCACAGTTAAGGTGAAAGTCGGTGATGCGGTTAAAGCGGGACAGTTGATAATTCAACTTGATAAAGCCGGAGCGGCATCACAATATTATCAAGCTGAAGCAGCATTTAAGAATGCGGAAAAAGATTTACACCGCATGGAAGCATTATTTAAAGAGGGAGCTGTTTCTCAGCAGCTTTTAGATGGAACGCAAACGGGATTCAGCATTGCAAAAGCAAATTATGAAGCTGCAAAAAGTTCGGTAGAATTAACTTCTCCGATAAGCGGAGTAGTTACTGCTGTAAACGCAAACGTTGGCGATCTTGCTATGGTTGGAATGCCGTTAGTAACGGTAGCTAACATTAATTCAATGAAAATAATATTTAATGTAAGTGAAATTGATCTTCCGAAATTCTCTATCGGTCAACCGGTAAAAATTTATTCTGAATTGAATGCGGGAAATGTACGGAACGGGAAAATCTCACAATCGGCAAGATCGGCGGAAGTTGAATCCCGCACATTTGAAGTTAAAGGAATTTTCCCGAACACTTCCGACAGATGGTTTAAACCGGGAATGTTTTGCAAAGCTGATGTAGAATTAAAATCGCAAAAAGGTTCGCTCTCGGTTCCAAGCAGAGCAATAACTATTACTGAAAAAGGTTCCGGAGTTTTTACAATTGAAAACAACAGAGCCTATTTTAAGTTGGTAACTCAAGGACTTTCAAATGATACTTTTACAGAAGTTTTATCCGGCTTGAAAGAAGGAGAAGTGATCGTGACGGTAGGAATGAATAATCTTAAAGAAGGAAGTTCGGTTCATTATTAGTTGATAAAGAATAGTCATTTGTCAATGGTCAGTAGTAAAAACTTCTAATCAATGACCACTTCCGCTATAGGCGGATCAGCCTCTGGCTGAGAAAACTCAAAATTATGTTTAAGGGACTTTTATGAAATTAGCTGATGTATCTATCCAACGCCCGGTGTTCGCGACCATGATGATCGCGGCGCTAATTGTGCTTGGATTTTTTTCGTACATAAAATTAAATATTGATCTTTATCCAAACGTAGATATTCCTTTTGTAATTGTTACAACAATACTCCCCGGTGCGGGACCGGAACAAATTGAATCGGACGTAACAAAAAAAATTGAAGAAGCCGTAAACCCCATTGCAGGTGTTGATTTTATTCAATCAACTTCGCAAGAGGGCGTATCCATTGCCGTTATCGCATTTAAACTTGAAGTTGATGGAAAAGCTGCTGCTCAAGAAGTGCGGGAAAAAGTTGCAGCGATCCGCGCTAACCTTCCTGCTGAAATTGAAGACCCTGTAATTCAAAGATTTGATTTTCAAAGTCTACCGATTATGAACCTTTCCGTTTCCGGCAACAGATCGGAAAAAGATTTAACTACCTACACAAAAAATGTAATTAAAAAGCGGTTGGAAAACATCCCCGGCGTTGGTGCGATAAATCTTGTCGGCGGTGCGGAGAGAGAAATTCAAGTTGAAGTTGATGCATCAAAATTAAAAGCGTACAATATTTCCATTCAAGATGTAATTCAAAACGTTGGAACTTCAAATGTTGAAATTCCCGGTGGAAATATAACCAACGGTCCGCGGCAGATTTTATTACGCACGATGGGAAAGTATAAATCTGTTGAAGATTTTAAACGGGTAATTGTTGCCACGCCGATGGGAAAGAATGTCTATCTCTCGGAAGTAGCTAACGTAGTTGACGGGACGAAAGAAAAAACAAGTTTAACAAGAATGAATGGTGTCTCCGCTGTAGGATTGGAGTTAATAAAACAGTCCGGAAGCAATACCGTTAAGGTTGCTGAAGAGGTTCATAAGCAGATTGCTAAATTGAAAAAAGAACTTCCTGCCGATGTGAACCTTGTACTCGCACAGGATAACAGCACTTACATTGAAGACTCGGTAAACGATGTGTTGTTCGATATTGTTTACGGCGGTTTGTTGGCGATCATCGTAATTTATCTTTTCCTCGCCAACTTTAGAGCAACAATTATAAGCGGACTCGCACTTCCATCTTCAATCATTGCAAGTTTTCTTGTAATGTACGCGTTAAACTTTACGTTGAATATGATGTCCCTCTTAGCTTTGTCTCTTGCCGTTGGATTATTGATCGATGATGCGATAGTTGTTATCGAAAATATTTACCGGCACATGCAGCAAGGAGAAGGAGCCATTCAAGCAGCGAAGAACGCTTCTCAGGAAATCGGTCTTGCGGTTATGGCTACAACATTTACGATCGTTGCAGTGTTTGTTCCTGTAGCATTTATGCCGGGTATCGTGGGACAATTCTTTTATCAATTCGGAATAACGATCTCGGCAGCGGTTCTCGTTTCTCTCTTTGTCGCTTTCACGTTAACGCCGATGCTATCATCTAAATGGCTTAGAAAAGATGACGAAGAGTTATCAAAAGAAGGAAACTTTTTTCACAAAATTCTTTATTACTTTAATCACTTTTTTGAAATCTTAAGTGCGAAGTATAAAACCGCTTTAAATTGGTCGCTGCTTCACCGTAAATCGGTAATCTTTATTTCGATCGCCGTATTTCTTTCAAGTTTTGTTCTTATGGGATTATTGGGCGCGGAGTTCTTTCCTTTTATCGATCAGAACCAATTTATAATTGATGTGAAAGCCGCTCCGGGAAGTTCGCTTGAACAGACGAGCAGCATCTGCGCGGAAATGGAAAAATCATTACTTAAAAGACCTGAAGTAACGACAGTACTCACCACTATTGGATCGGCAAATAATCCGGTTACCGATGCAACGATTCTTGTAAAACTTGTTAAAAAGAAAGATCGAAAAAAAGGTGTTCGGCAATTAATTACCGAATCAAGAAATGAATTCAAAAAAATTGCCGGAGCGAAATTAGCTTATTTGATTGAAGGTGGTCCCGGCGGAAATGAAAAACCGGTAACCTTTAGTATTCGCGGTGAAGATATTAAAGTAATAAGCAAACTTGCGGATCAGGTGGAAAAGATAGTAAAATCAACAGCCGGAACGGTTGATGTATCGAATAATCTTGAAACATCAAAACCGGAAATCCGTTTGAATATTGATCGTGAAAAGGCTTCGGATTTAGCCGTTAATCCTTTTTTAATAGCATCAACAGTGCGCTCTTTGGTTGATGGCTACATCGCATCAAAATTTCAAGATGCTGATGAACAATATGATGTACGGGTAAGGCTGCAGAAAAAAGATAGAACTTCCGCTAATACAATTCCATTTATGACTGTAAAGAGCAATAAAAAAACTATTGATGGAAAAGACATTTTAATCGATCTCGCAAGTATTGTCTCGGTTAGTGAAGGAATAGGTCCATCAAAGATAATGAGATACGCGCGTCAGCGTGAAGTGCGTGTTGATGCAAATGTTGACGGCAGAACGCTTGGCGAAATATTGGGAGATGCTGATGCAGAAATTAAAAAAATAAATGTTCCTCCCGGTTATAATATCAGCGTTGTAGGACAAGGGGAAGAGCAAGCTGAATCGTTCGCAAATATTTTACTCTCGCTTGCAATGGCAATCATTTTTGTTTACATCGTTCTTGCCGCGCAGTTTGAAAGTTTTGTTCATCCGTTTTCAATTATGCTTGCATTGCCGATGTCAATAATTGGAGCAGTATTGTTCCTCATTTTCTTCGGGAGTACTTTGTCGGTAATTTCTATGATCGGAATAATTATGCTGATGGGATTAGTAACGAAGAACGGAATCCTTCTTGTAGATTATACAAACGTGTTAAGGTCTCGAGGACTTGACCGCTTTGATGCTTTAATTAAAGCGGGACCAACACGGCTTCGTCCTATCTTGATGACAACGTTCGCAATGATCTTTGGAATGATCCCGGTAGCTTTTGGATTTGGAGAAGGTTCGGAATTCAGAGCGCCGATGGGGCAAGCGGTAATTGGAGGTTTAATTACCTCTACTTTGCTAACACTTTTTATTGTTCCTGTTGTTTATAGTATTCTTGATGACCTTGGACAGAAAGGTGTTTATGTATTTAGTAAAGATAGTTTAGGTAAAATTGCAAGAATATTTGCGCGGAAAAAAACTTAACAGAATGAATGAAGATGAAAAGTATCCTTGATTAAATTCTTATTTTTTGGACACGATTTACGAACAAGGATTAACGAATAGCGATTTATGATTTTTTTTTTAACTTCTAAAATCAAAAATCGTTAATCCTTGTTCTGAGATCAAAAGTTTTGGTTAGCGGTTTCGCCGCGCTAAGAAGATGAATGGATGAATGATTTTAATTTAGGATTGATTGATGTTTTTCATTCAATCTTTCAAACATTCATCTCCAACTTTTTGTTCGGGTTATAATTTTTCTAAAATAATTATTCGGTTTTCAAAAGCCCAAGCGCACTTAACAAACCAAATTGTTTAAGGATATAATTTGATTCGCTGGCAATGGCGTTGTTAGTCGCTTGCACATAATCTCGGTATGATTGCTGTTGATCAATAAACGTAGCAGAGCCAAGCGTGTACGAATCCCGTTTGATCTGCCATGTTTCTAATGCCGATTTCAAAGCTGCTTTTGTTACCTGTAATTGCAATTCCGCTGTCTGCAAATCAAGCACAGCATTTTTCAAATCACTTTTGATTTGTCTTTCCAAAGCGTTCAAGTCTTCATTTGTATTTTTAATTTGAACTTGAGCTGATTGTGTTGCGAACTCAGTACTCCAACGGGAGAAAATGGGCAGACTAAGCGAAAGTCCGAAGCTATAAACTTTTCTGCTTAATAAATCTTTTGGTTGTGTTGCGCTGGTTGAAAAACCATAATTCCCACTAAGACTTGGTAAATAACCGCCGCGTGCAGAAGTTAATTGATATTCCGAATTTTCAAATTTTAGTTTTGAACTTTGATAATCGTTTCTGTTCGTTAGCGCGGTTTTATAAAGTGCATTAATATCATCAATGTTTTTAATCGTTTCCGGCAAGTAAGTAGAATCCATCTCAAACGTATAATCTTGTAAAATATCTTTTGATAAATAATTAAGCAAGGAAATCTTCGACTTTTCATAATTACTTTTTGCTTGAAGATAGGAGAGTTGAGCGTTGGAAGTTTGAAATTCCTGCGCATAAAGATCAACATTCGCCTTCATTCTCAAGTCAAACATCTCCTTAACTTTGTTCAGCATATCTTTGTTGTACTTTAAATCTTCCTCCTGGAATTTAAGAATCTTTTCATTGTTGGTTATTGTGATGAAAAGATTAACGGTTTGAAGCGAAACATCCTGTCTTAGTTTATCAAGATCATATTTTGCTGATTGCAGGTCGTTCTTCTTTTGATTTAGAGATGAAATGTTCGCAAGTCCATCGAACAGTGTAACGTTACCGCCTAAAGATATACCATAACTTCTGGAATCGGTTTCTGATTGACTTACATTTTGTGTATTACCCAGATAATCAAGTTGGTTTGTTACTTTATTATTACTCACTCTCTGCCAGCTCCAGCTGCTGCCAAGGCTTAATGACGGCAGAAAATTTCCGTAAGCGTTTTTTACCGCAGCGTTTGAAGTTTCTAAATTATTAGCGCTTTTAATTACAGAAGTGTTTTGATGCAGCGCTATTGTTATAGCTTGCCGTAAGGTTATTTTTTCTTGTGCGTTGATGGTGAAAACGCCGGTCATAATAAAAGTCAAGATCAATATTTTGAAAAATTTCATCAGTGTATCTCTTTTTGTAGAATAATGTTTAAAATTTTAATTTTTAACATGGTAACCAGAACCAAATATTTTAGGATGAATGATTGAATGGTCGCATGACTGAATGAAAAACATTCATCCATTCATTTTCATTCATCCATTCATTTATACTTTTTTAGCCGTTTTATATTCTCGCCATTCTGCGCAGTCCGCCGCGGCGGATTTTTGCTAACTCTGTAATTCTCAATTCCTAATTTTATTCGTATCTCAAAGCATCAATCGGATTTAATGAAGCTGCTTTTCGAGCCGGATAAAAACCAAAAAATATTCCAATAGCTCCGGCAAAACCAAATGCGATCATAATAATTTGCGGTTTAATGTAAGCCGTTTGATCCGTGTAATGGTTGAGAACATAGACCATCAAAAAAGAAAACGCTACGCCGATCAATCCGCCGGTTAAACTCAGCACCGTCGCTTCGGTTAAAAATTGAACTAAAATATCCGAAGCTCTCGCGCCGACTGATAATCTAATGCCAATTTCACGAGTTCGTTCAGTTACGGAAACCAACATGATATTCATAATGCCGATACCGCCAACAACAAGCGAAACACCGGCAACAGAGGCTAAAAGAATTGTTAAGATACGCGATGTTGCTGTTGCAGCTTCAGAAAGATCTGATTGATCGCGAATCGTAAAATCATCATCTTCACCGGGATTTAATTTATGTGATTCTCTCATAATACTTTTCAATTCTGCAATAGTAGCGGGAATTTTACTATTCGATAGCGCACTTACTTGAATTGAGTTGAGGTGTAAGTGATCACCCGAAAGACGGTCGCCTACGGTTTTTGATGGAGCCAAAATAATATCGTCCTGACTTGTTCCGACGGCAGATTGCCCTTTCTCTTTAAGCACCCCGATCACTTTAAATGGAACGCTGCGAATTCTAATTTGCTGCCCGATCGGATCATCATTTGGAAATAAATTTTTTACAATTTCAGAACCAAGTACGCACACTTTAGCTCTTGCCATCTCGTCTCGTTCGGTAAAAAATTCACCACTTTCTAAGGGCCATTGACGAATGTCCAAGTAATCGGGAGAAACGCCGTTTATTCTTGTGAACCAATTCCCGACACCACCAATTACTTGTCCGCCTGAACCAACGATGGGCGAAACTCCCTTAATTAGAGTTGCTTCGTTTTTAATTTTATCAATGTCTTCAAAAGTAAATCTGTTAAAAGTTCCAGAACCTCTGTTCACACCGCCTGAGTTTGAAGCTCCCGGTGTTATGATGATTAAGTTTGAGCCGAGTGATGCAATTTGTTCTTCAACTTTTTTCTGGGCACCATCGCCAATTGCAACCATAACAATTACTGCAGCAACTCCGATGATAATTCCCAACGCAGTGAGTAGACTCCTCATTCGCGATTTCATGATACTTCTTGTCGCGACCTTTAAAATAATTTTAGCATTCATGGTCTTTTCCTTTTATTCCGATATATCGGCAGCAGCGATAGCTTTTTTTAATTCTTCTTCTGCATTAAGACGATCTTTGATTGGAGCATCTCTAATTACTCTTCCGTCGCGCATTTCAATAATTCTTTTTGCGAACGCAGCAAAATCTCTTTCGTGCGTTACCATTACAATGGTAATTCCTTCATCATTTAATTTCTGAAAAAGATTAAACACTTCAACTGAAGTAACGCTGTCAAGATTTCCGGTTGGTTCATCAGCTAAGAGCAATGCCGGTTCGTTAACTAATGCTCTTGCAAGTGCGACCCTTTGCTGCTGTCCGCCGGAAAGTTGGCTGGGGATATGATGCATTCTGTCTGCAAGTCCAACTCTTTTTAGAGCTTCGGCAGCCTGCTTTTGGTGGTTTTTAACCTTTTCAAGCCTATCGTACATTAGAGGAAGTTCTACATTCTCAAGAGCAGTTGTACGAGAAAGTAAATTGAAACCTTGAAACACAAAACCGATTTTTTGATTTCGAATATGGGCGTATTCGTTTTGTGGAAGTCTGCTTGTGTTTATTCCATCGAGAAAGTAATCACCGGAACTCGGCATATCCAGACATCCCAAAAGATTCATCAAGGTAGATTTGCCGGAGCCCGAAGCTCCCATGATTGCAACGAATTCTCCTTTTTGGATCGAGATGTTTACAGACTTCAACGCATGCACTTCGATCTCACCGACAATATATGTTTTAGTAAGATCAACGGTTTTAATTAAAATATTTTCCAAAGTTATATTTTCCTTATTAAAATCCTCTTCCGCCAGGTCCACGGCTCCCCATTTGCGGCTGTGGATTAAATGGATTTGTATTCGTTGTTGTAGCCGGAGTATTGTTTTCAATTATTCCGGAAATAATTTTCATTCCTTCTTTTAAATTTCGTCCTCGCGCTATTTCCGTGTTTTTCCCGTCTGTTAATCCTGCAAAAAGCATACTCATCTGCAGTTTATTATTTTCATCGAAATACCAGACTCTGTTAATGCCTTTTCTCTTCCCATGATTATTGCCGCCTCCCATCATTCCCCCGCCGGATTGTCTGCTGCCGCCTTGACTTTGCATCCTTTGTTTAACGCTATCGGGAAGATTTGCTAATTCTTTTTCTCTATTCTTTGTGAGCTCGGCTGTCATTTCTTCTGTGGGTTGAAATCTTAAAGCAACATTTGGAATCAGCAAAACATTTTCTCTGAAATCGACGTAGAAATCAACGGTTGCCGTCATTCCCGGTAAAAGAACTTTATCCTTATTTTCAGCATTAACGACCACCACATAATTCACAATGTTGGAAACAACATTTGGGTTTAACCTGATCTGCGTTACTTCTCCATCAAATTTTTTATCGGAAAAAGCTTGAACGGTGAACTGAACTTTTTGTCCCATTTTAATTTGTCCGATGTCGCTTTCATCCACATTTGTTAAAATGCGCATAGAGGAAAGGTCTTCAGCAATTGTAAAAATAGTTGGCGCTGATAAACTTGCCGCAACGGTTTGTCCTTGCTCAACGCTTCGATTGATTATCGTTCCTGAAATTGGCGAATAGAGATAAGCATATCCTAAATTTAATTTTGCTCTTTCAAGAGCGGTAACAGCAGATTTTTGGGAAGCGAGTAAGACCTGTACGTTTGTCTTGGATGCTATAAAATCAACTTCGTTCATAAAATTCTTTTCGTAAAGTTGTTTGTTCCTTTCATGAACAGCGACTGCTTGATCATATTGAGCTTTTGCCCTATCTAGACTTGATTGCGCATCTCTAACCGAAGCCGCTAAAACAACGGTATCAAGAACTGCAAGTAATTGTCCTTTTCTTACCTGGCTGTTAAAATCAACCAGCAGTTGATCGATTTTGCCGGACACTTGAGTTCCTACATCAACAGTTTTGATGGCTTGAATAGTGCCCGAACTGCTTATGATTACATTTAAATCGCCGCGAGTAATTTCAGTAAAAGTAAATTTTGTTTCTTTTTCATCTTCTTGAAAAAAGAAAAAATAGATTAATAACGCAACTGCAATTACGATCGGAGAAATAATTAAAACCTTTTTCTTCATGATTTATCTCTTATGCTATGTGAGGTTAAGATATACGGATATTATTGTGGTCTGTTACGCCGTTGTCCCTGCATCCGGCTTTTTCTTTCTTCAACCATTTTTTTGAATTCTTCTTTCTGTGCCGGTTTTAGAATTTTGAGGACTTGGTTATTTGTTTCTTCCATGTTTTTCATCATCGTTTCTCTCATATTTCCCATATCGCCGGAATTCCTCATCTCTTCACGTTTTTTTTCGGATTTAATAAGAATGGCGTCAATCTTTTTGGTTTGGTCGTCGGTAAGTTTTAGTCTTTCTTTTAGTTGTTGCACTCTCTCCTCGTGGGTCATTCGTCCTTGTGCTGAAATTACAGATGAACTGACAAAAAGAATTAACGCAAATAATAAAATCGCTTTGTACATTTTCATTCTCCTTCATTTTATTGTCTTTAAAATAGAACCTTTTTCTGAATTAATTTGACATGAGACATGGAGAAATGGTTTAATCAAACTGCAAATTTGTTTTTGTTCTGTAGTAGACAAAAAATCATTCACGACAAAACTTTTTTCGTTAAATTTCGCCAACTATTTTTTAAAGATAACTCGTAAAACTAAAATGATGACAGATTTCTCCAAATTTATTCAAGTAGCGGGCATTATTGATCTTGCCGAAGCCGAAATGTTAATCAACTGCGGAGTAAACTTTCTTGGTTTTCCTCTTCGTCTTCCGGTAAATAAAGAAGATTGTACGGAAGAGGAAGCTGCATCGATAATTGCTCAAACAAAAGACCGCGTAAAATCTGTTGCCATAACTTATCTTAATCAAGCCGATGAAATAATTGAATTTTGTAAAAAACTAAATGTTGAGATCATCCAGCTTCATGGTGATATTTCAATTGATGAACTACGAAAATTGAAATCCATCGCTCCGGAGTTGAACATAATAAAAAGCCTTGTAATGAGAGGAGGAAATATTGGCGAGCTTGAAAATATCGTTTCCTCAACTCAAAAATATATGGATGCTTTTATTACCGATACATTTGATCCTTCAACCGGAGCGAGCGGCGCTACCGGCAAAACGCACGATTGGAAATTAAGCAAAAGACTTGTTCAGCTTTCAAGCAAACCTGTTATTCTTGCCGGAGGAATAAATCATTTAAATGTTTATGAGGCGATGATAGCGGTAAAACCAGCCGGAGTTGATACACACACCGGTGTTGAAGGCTTTGATGGACGAAAAGATTTTGACAAAGTGAAGAAGTTTGTTGAAGAAGCAAAGAGAGCATTTATTACAATAAATACAATTTAAGTAATCATTCACCAAAAATAAATCTATAGGTTTGTTAAGAATTATTGTTTGGAACATCTTGACGATAATTGAATATCGAATAATGATCAAGGAATAGTGAATGATAAAGTTTTTGTCCTTCGATGTTCTGCATTCTTTGTTCGGCGTTCATTATTTTTTTTTGTGTTGTGAGGTTGTAAAGTGAAACTCACAATTGATTTTTTCGTGTTAACTGCATTAATCTTAAAATTATTTTGGAGTCTCTATGTTAGAAAGAACTCTTCCGCAACTCTTTGAAGAAAGCGTTAAAAAATATTCAAACAATGTTCTCATGTGGGAAAATACTTCCGATAAGTATGACGGTACCACTTATGGACAAATGCAAAATCTCGTTAATAATTTTGCAGCCGGATTACAAGCGATAGGTTTAAATGTTGGCGATAGGGTCGCTCTTATTTCTGAGGGGAGAAACGATTGGGTGATGGCTGAACTTGGTGTTCTCTATTCGGGCGCAATCGATGTTCCAATCTCAATAAAACTTGATGAACCTGCTGAACTTAAATTCCGTCTCGCGCATTCCGGATGCAAAATGGTGATGGTTTCAAAAAATCAGCGCGCAAAAATAAAATCAATCAAGAATGATCTACCCGAACTTGAAAAAATAATTCTCTTTGATGAAGTAGCAGATCAGGACAAAGATGAAATCACCAAAATTGATTTGATGAAAAGAGGAGAAGAATATTTAAAGACGCATAAAAAAGAATTCGAAAAACGTTGGCAGGAAGTAAAAGAAAATGACTATGCCAACATTTGTTACACTTCCGGCACAACCGCCGATCCGAAAGGAATTATTTTAACTCATAGAAATTATACTGCTAATGTTGAACAAGCCACAGCTCTTCTTCCAATTCCACAAGAATATGTTTCGTTACTTATTCTTCCCTGGGATCATTGCTTTGCACACACAGCCGGCATTTACACATTGATGAAAAATGGGGCAAGTATGGCGGCAATAAAATCGGGCAAAACTCTAATGGAAACGTTACGCAACATCCCGCTAAATATTAAGGAGATAAAACCGTCGTTCCTTTTAAGCGTTCCGTCGCTCGCGAAAAATTTTAGAAAAAATATAGAAAACGGAATACATGACAAAGGAGAAAAAGTTGAGAAGTTATTTAATGCGGCATTAAAATTAGCTTACGATTACAATGGATTTGGAATTGATCGCGGTAAAGGATTTAAAAAATTAAAACTTCCTCTTTACAAACTTTATGATAAACTCATCTTTAGTAAAATTAGAAAAGGTTTCGGAGGCAAACTTGAATTTTTTATCGGCGGCGGCGCCCTGCTCGATATTGAATTGCAAAGATTTTTTTATGCTATCGGCACACCAATGTTTCAAGGATATGGATTGACGGAAGCGGCGCCGGTTATTTCAGCAAATGTTCCGGTTTGTCACAAACTTGGATCATCGGGAAAAATTGTAAAAAATCTCCAGGTGAAAATTTGTGATGATAAAGGAAATGAACTCCCCGTTGGACAAAGTGGCGAGCTTGTTGTTAAAGGCGAAAACGTGATGGCGGGTTATTGGAAAAATGAAAAAGCTACCGCGGAAACCTTGAAAGATGGATGGCTTTACACCGGTGATTTGGGTTATCTTGACGCAGACGGATTTCTTTACATTCTCGGCAGATTTAAAAGTCTGCTTATTTCAAACGATGGTGAAAAATATAGTCCGGAAGGAATTGAAGAAGCGGTTACGGAAAGTTCTCCATTTATCGAACAGATGATGTTGTACAATAATCAATCTCCTTATACTGTAGCGTTGGTTGTTCCAAATAAAGAAACGCTCAATCGATATTTGAAAGAATTGCATCTCAACTTCAATACAAAAGAAGGGCAAACAGCAGCATTGAAAAAACTCGAATCAGAAATATCACAATTTAAAGAAGGTGGAAAATTTGCCGGAACATTTCCCTCGCGATGGCTTCCTTCGGCGGTTGCAATTTTAGGGGAAGGATTCACGGAACAAAATCATTTTATGAACAGTACATTAAAAATGGTGCGTGGGAAAATCACCGGGTACTATAAAGATCGAATCGATTTTTTGTTTACTTCTGAAGCTAAAGATATTTGCAATCATCAAAACATGACGATCGTTAGTCGGTTTGAATAACGCATTCATGAATTTTTTATTAGATGGTGAAGGATAATTGTAGTAATTTACAACCCCTTATTTTGTACTTTGTATTTTTCATCAACTAATTACGAGGCTCTTATGTCTGTTGATTTGGAAAAAATTCTACGACCCGTAGATACCCCGCTTCCAAAATTTCCGGCGAAGTATATGACACTCGCCAACGGTCAAGAAATGGTAGTTCGCCAAGCTGAACGAGATGAAATTCCCGATATCCTTCCGCACGTTGAACCATTGATTCATGTTGAAAGAGATTTCTACAATATTGTT
Source organism: Ignavibacteriaceae bacterium (assembly GCA_041671545.1). Lineage (GTDB taxonomy): Bacteria > Bacteroidota > Ignavibacteria > Ignavibacteriales > Ignavibacteriaceae > UBA1563. Next base: position 141,123 of record JBAZBI010000003.1, on the reverse strand, counting down.
GCCGCCCGTTTATATTCCGAACTACTTGCTTATTATACTTACCGCGTACAAGACGAATACGTTTTGGTGGCGCAAATAGACGGTGAACTCGCTGCTATTGTAAACGGGAGAAGCGTCAGCCCTGATGTTGGAATGTCGTACCATACATTTTCTTTGCGCCGCGGATTAAGAGTTGGCGCTCACGCTTTTGCAACAAAGATGGAATATCATATCGATATTTTAAAACAAAAAGAAGTTTTAATTGTTGCAGAATCGGGAATCGGTTTTAGAAGATGGATGATAGAATATAATCTTGAAAAACGTTTTCACATTCCGCATGAATTAGGCGGTTGCCCTTCCTGGTCATTAACAAAAGAATTATTTGATAAAGCAAGAAACACACTTGTTGTTGGAAGAAGACCGGTTCCAGAACATCTTCTTGAAAAAGCGAAAGCAGGAATTTTACCTCCGTCAGATCCACCGAAAGGTCCCGAAGATTTATTAGCGGCAACACGTTCAATGCTTGATTCAACCGCTACTTCACTTATTGAAATGAGAAGAAAACAGGGAGGAAAAATAAAATGAGAGAAGTTTATGTTGCCGGAATCGGCATTACAAGTTTTTCACGACTCGAATATCCGTTAGTTGAAATTGCCGCTTATCCCGGATTGATGGCTTTGCGTGATGCCGGATTAAAAAAAGTTGATCATCTTTATGTTGCGAACATGGGCGGCGGAAGAATTAACGGACAAACCGGACTCGCCAGCGCAGTTGTTGACCACATGAGTCTTACTCCCGCCGGTGCTGAGACAATTGAGAACGGACCTGCTTCGGGCGCTTCTGCAATTAAACAAGGTTATATGGCAATTGCTTCCGGCATGCATGATGTAGTTATGGTTATCGGCGCGGAAAGAATGCGCGAAGCAAATCCCCTTGAAGCAACTGATTTTGTAGCGACATTAACTCATCCGCAAGCTGAATATATTTACGGCGTTACGCTTCCCGCTCTTGCAGGAATGTTCACAAGACTCTATATGGAGAAGTATGGCGTAACGGCGCGACATCTTGCGATGGTTGCTGTTAAGAATCATAAAAATGCGATGGACAATTTTTACGCTCATTTGCATGAAGATATTACGATTGAAGGAATTCTCGATTCTCCCGAAGCATCAACAAATAATCCTTACGTTGCTGACCCTTTAAGATTTTATGATGTTTGTCCGGTCTCCGACGGCGGCGCATGTTTAATTCTTACAACTGCCGAAGTGATGAAAAAAATTAACAAACCGATGATCCGCCTTGCAGGTATTGGTCAAGCAACAGATACACATTGCGTACACGAAAGAAAAGATCCGACAGAACTTCTTGCAGTAAGAGAAGCGGCTAAGCAATCCTTTAAAATGGCAGGAGTAAAACCTTCAGATGTAAGTGTAGCTGAACTGCATGACGCATTCACAATTCTTGAAATTGCCGAAAGTGAAGAAGTTGGTTTCTTCAAAAAAGGAGAAGGACATCTTGCGCTTGAAAGAGGAGAGACACAAATCGGCGGGAAAATTCCTATCAATCCTTCAGGCGGGTTAAAAGCGAAAGGACATCCGGTCGGCGCTACCGGCGTAGGTCAAGCGCACGAGATCGTTTTACAATTACGCGGCGAAGCCGGAAAGCGGCAAGTGAAAAATGCCAAAGTCGGTTTCACATGCAATTTTGGCGGCTTCGGTAATAATGTTGTATGTCTAACTTTTATAAAGGAATAAGAAAATGGAATTAAATATCTATGCTTATAAATGTAAGAGATGCGGCGAGCTCCATTATCCCTACAAAACCATTTGTAAAAAGTGCGGAGAAAATGATCACAACGAATTTGACATTGTGCCGCTTCCGAAAAATGGAAAGTTATTAACATTTACAACGTTGTACACACTCCCATCTGATTATGAAGTTGTTACACTTGCGCTTGGTATTGTTGAACTTGAAGACGGAAATAGAATTACCGGACAGCTCGACATTAAAAATCCAAAAATCGGAATGAAGGTAAATGGGAAAGTTGAAGTCGTTCGCAAAGATTTATATAAGAAGCATTTAGGAATGATCTTCTATAAAGCATGATAAAGCTGTTGAGCTTTGGCGATCATTTAGAGAAAGGAATTTATAACGTTCATTCCCGTTTCGATAAAGTTATAAATTTTTATTCCGGAAATGCTTTTGTTTTTATCGTCAACAACTCTATCGGTGGTGGTTCATTTAATATTGTTGTTGACGATGTTGATTTCAGTGAACTTCAAGAGCTGATTATCGCCGAAGATCATTTCCTATTGAATGGTGCAAAAGTTTTTTTTGAAACTTCAAAGAAATACGATTCGCAAATAGAAATCATCAATTTTAATGAAAAAAGATTTTTACAGAATCTCGATCATTTTGAAACAGCGCTCATTGAAAATTCATCCACAAAAAGCTTAACTTTTTTGTTAGATGAAAGTAGAAAAAAGAATTTCAAATTTTCTTACGAAATTGAATTTGTGAGAAGATTTGATTCTGCCATTGAATGTTTTACTTCTTCCAATTATTTAGAAGGAGTAAAACTGATTAAAGGCATCGGTTTCGGGCTTACGCCAAGCGGCGATGACTTTATAGCGGGATTTTTAATCGCATTAAATGTGATTCAAAAACTTGAGAAGGTTGATTATTCAAATTTAATTGCTCATATTTATGAAGCGGCAAAGGGAAAGAATGCATTTACCAATGCTTTTCTACTTGCTGCAAAAAATGGTTCCTTGTTCGATAAGTTCAAAAATTTAATTCACTCAATTTTGTACTCCGGTCAAAATGAGATTCTTGAAAATACCCGTACTTTGCTCTCTTTTGGTGAAACCTCCGGTGCAGATCAAGGTGTTGGTTTTTTGTTCGGAATAAAAAGGAATTTTAATGATGGTAACAGGAATTTTGAAAAGGGGAGAATATTTTGATTCTGTTTCGCTGATGCTTATCGCAAAAAAAATCAGCGAACTTGATATCGTACTTGACTCCGCGGCAGTTATGGGAACGCCGGAAAATAAATCTATGCTTCAAACTTCCGGTTTACTTACAGATGAACTTCAAAACGCCGGCGACATGGATTTGATGATCGCCTACAAATGCAGTTCACAAAATGAATCCGATTTAATTACTCAAAAGATAAACGAGTTTCTAAAAAAATCCGGCGATACAGCAAAATCTTCCGGCTCATTAAACCCTTCAAGTATCGAATCCGCACTAAAAATTCTTCCCGATGCAAATCTTGCCATGATCTCCGTAGCCGGTAAATACGCCGGTGATGAAGCGATGAAAGCTTTGCAAAACGGATTAAATGTTATGCTCTTCTCCGATAACGTTTCAATCGAAAAAGAAATTGAACTGAAAAATTTTGCGATGGAGAAAGGGCTTTTTGTAATGGGTCCAGACTGCGGAACCGCTATCATCAACGGTGTACCGCTTGCTTTTGCAAATGTTGTTAACCGCGGAAACATCGGGATTGTTGCGGCGTCGGGAACTGGTTTGCAAGAAGTGAGTTGTCTTATTTCAAATTCCGGTTGCGGAATTTCTCAAGCAATCGGCACCGGCGGACGCGATGTAAAAAAAGAAGTCGGTGGAATAATGTTTCTTGAAGGGATTAAAGCGCTTGCAGAAGATAAAAATACTGAAGTTATTCTTTTGGTTTCAAAACCGCCTGCAGATGAAGTGATAATTAAAATTATCGAACTCGTTAATAAAATTGAAAAACCTGTCGTTGGTGTTTTTCTAAATGCTTCAATCGCCTTACTGAAACAGAGCAAAATCAATGTCGCAAAAACACTTGAAGAAGGTTCTATGTTGGCGGTTGCTCTTTCGCGAGGGGAAAATATTGAAACGGTTTATAATGATTTAGAATCTCAATTTTCGAAATTGCAAACTCGAGCTGAAAAAGAATCTGCTAAACTAAATAAAACGCAAAAGTATTTACGCGCGTTGTTTAGTGGCGGAACTTTCTGCGATGAAACCCAAATGTTTTTTCAAAATATGTCTGAAGAAGTTTTTTCAAACACGCCGGTCGGTAAAGTGAAAAAACTAAAAGATGTATGGAAGAGTGAGAAGCATACGATCATTGATCTTGGTGATGATGAATTTACGATTGGAAAACCACACCCGATGATCGATTACTCAACGAGGAATAAAAGAATTCTTGCCGAAGCGGACGATCCCGAAACAGCTGTAATTCTTTTAGATATTGTTTTGGGTTATGGTTCAAACATGGATCCCCTTGCGGAAGTTATTCCGGTAATTAAGGAAGTGAAAAAAATGACTTCGCAACAGCAAACATATATACCAATCGTTTGTTCCGTGACCGGAACGGAGAAGGATCCGCAAAACAGAACAACGGTTGCAGCCGCTCTAGCAGCGGAGGGAGTGCTCGTTATGGAATCAAACGCGGCGGCAAGCAAACTGGCAAAGTTTCTAATCGAAAAGAAGAGATGAAAAATGAATAAACTTTTTGAAAGTGAACTAAAAGTAATCAACATCGGATTGAAATCATTTAAAGAAACTCTCGATGAACAAAAAGTTCAATCAGTTCAAGTTGATTGGAAACCGCCCTTAATTTCCGATTCATCTTTATTCGATGTTATAAGAAACAATTCAGACAAAATTGAAACCGCAAATAATGAAGCAGTGAAAAGAATTTTAAACAGCAAACCGTTTTTAATCGGAATGGGAAAAGCGATTGACGTAATTCCCGGGATGAAGAAAAATCTTTTGCTTCACGCAGGACCTCCGATAGCTTGGGATAAAATGTGTGGACCGATGAAAGGTGCAGTAATCGGAGCGTTGATCTATGAAGGTTTTGCAAAAACTTATGAAGAAGCGGAAAAAGTTGCTTCTTCCGGCAAAATAGAATTTTCTCCTTGTCACGAACATGCAACGGTTGGACCAATGGCGGGAATAGTCTCTCCATCAATGCCGGTATTTATTTTAGAAAATGAAGAGTTCGGCAACAAAGCTTTTTGTACAATGAATGAAGGACTTGGAAAAGTTCTCCGCTATGGAGCGTATGATGAAAGCGTCATCGAGCGATTGCGATGGATGGAGAACGTCCTTTATCCATCGCTTAAAAAGGCAATTGATAAAATCGGAAAGATCGATCTCAAAAATATTATTGCGCAGGCTTTACATATGGGAGATGAAGTTCACAATCGGAACCGTGCAGCAACTTCACTACTATACAGAACACTGGCGCCGGAAATTGTTAATCAAAATGAAAAAGAAAACGCGATAAGCGTTTTGAATTTTATCAACAGCAACGATCATTTCTTTTTAAATCTTTCTATGGGCGTTTCAAAAGTTTCTTTGGATGCTGCTAGAAATATAGAGAACAGCAGCATCGTTGTGGTTATGGCGCGGAACGGAACTGAATTTGGAATTCAACTTTCCGGTACGGGTGATAAATGGTTCACCGGTGTTTCGCCGATTCCCGAAGCATTATATTTTACGGGATATACAAAAGACGATGCGAATCCCGACATTGGTGATAGTTCAATTACAGAAACAAACGGACTTGGCGGATTTGCAATTGCAGCCTCACCGGCAATCGTTCAGTTCGTCGGTGGAAGCACAAACGACGCCGTGAATTACACGCTTAAAATGTATGAAATAACTGAAGCGGAAAATAATATCTACAAAATTCCTTATTTAAACTTTCGAGGAACACCAACCGGAATTGATGTGATAAAAGTTATTGAAAAAAATATTCTGCCCTTTATCGATACCGGTGTTGCTCATAAAAATGCGGGCATAGGACAAATCGGCGCCGGAGTTCTGGAAGCTCCCGTCGATCCATTTAAAAAAGCATTCATCGGTTTTACAAATCAACTAAAAAATAGTTAGGAGAAAAAAATGAAGACAAACGATTTTCTAAATTTCATGGATAATCTTCAAGTGTATGATTTAACTCAACGACTGAGCATTCACACTCCACCCTGGCCGAGTTATATGCCTTTGGGAATTCAATACTTTAAAAGAATTGCCGGCGCTCATATGGGACAAGGGGCAAACGGACAGATCATCACCACGAGTAATCATGTGGGAACACACATGGATGGTGAAATTCATTTTCATGCTTCCGGAAGATCGATTGGAAATGTGCCGATGAAAGAATGGATCGGGCAAGGTGTTGTTGTTGATATTTCAAAAGAAGTTGGCGACTACGATCTCTACTCTCCTGAAATGTTGATGAGCAAAGCTGAAATTAAAAAAGGCGATATCCTCCTTATCAACACCGGTTATAACCGCTATGCATGGGATCAAAAACAATCTGATGAAGTCCGCTATTTTGTAAAACATCCGGGACCCGGACCGGGCTTTCACAAATGGGCGCTCGAAATGAAATTGAAATGGATCGGCGTTGATTGCGGAAGCGCGGATCATCCGATGAACACGATCATCAGACAATGGCATCCGGCACGATTTGTTGAAGCCGAGCAGAAGTTGATCAAAAAATATAAAGTTAAATCGTGGGATGAAATGTTTCCGCAAGAAGAATATTATCAAGTGATGCACATAAAAATGTTTCCTAAAAAAATTGTGCACGCGGAAAATCTTGGTGGAGACATTAACAAGTTGAGTAATAAACGTGCATGGATCGGTTGTTTCCCGCTTCGCGGAATTGAACTTGAATCTGCGATGTGCAGGATCGTTGCATTTCTACCAAAAGATGAAAAATAATTTTCAACAGCGGAGTTTGTCGTGGCAATTGAAAATCAATTTGAATATGTAAAAGCTAAAAATCTCGATGAGGTAGTCGGTCTTCTCCAGCGTTTTAAAAATGCGGTTATCCTTTCCGGAGGAACTGATTTAGTTGAGTTATTAAAAACCGGTGCAGTTCATCCTGATGTTGTTATTGACATTAAAGGACTTGATATTTTAAAAGATATTAGACTTGGCAATAACATTTTGTGGATCGGCGCCGGAGTAACTTTTTCAGAACTCATGGATTCGGAAATAATCAACGAACATTTTCCAATAATTGCGGAGATGAGCAAAACCGTTGCTTCTGTTGGAATACGAAACCGCGCCACGATGGTCGGAAACATTTGCTCTGCGGTTCCATGTATGGATAGCGGTCCCGTTTTATCCGTTTATAAAGCGCGTATTATAACCGACGGGCAAATTGGTGAAAGACAAATTCCTATTGAACAATGGTTTGTCGGTAATCGAAAAACAGCGTTGTTTAAGAATGAAATTGTGAAAGGAATTTCTATCCCCGTACCGGATAAAAAACATTCCGGTTGTTTTGTAAAACTTCGCAGATACGCCGGAGAAGATTTAGCACAAGTCAATCTCGCAATTCTCGCTTTTGATGATTATTCATTTCGCATCTCGTTCGGTGCGGTTGCTCCAACTCCGGTTAGGGCAATGAGAATAGAAAGATTAATCAACCGGATGAAACTGGTTCCCGAGTTGGTGGAAAAAGCTCAGCAATTAGTTGAAGATGATATTGCACCGATTACCGATATTCGCGCAACAAAAGAATATAGAATGCACATGGCAAAAGTGATGCTCGAACGAGGTTTAACCGCTGCAATCGAAAGATTGAACGGCGGCGGTCCGGCGTATGGAAAAAGTGTGATTTAATTTTTCCGGATTTCCTTTAGGAGAAATGTTCATGAAAAAAGAAATAAGTTTTTTATTAAATAGCGAAAGAAGAACGATTGATGTTAGTTCTTCAGAAATTCTTCTTGAAGTTTTAAGAGACAGGCTCGGTCTTAACAGCCCCAAATGCGGCTGCGATCGTGGTGATTGCGGTACATGCTCTGTTATGATCAACGGAAAAACGGTACGCAGTTGTCTTATTCTTGCAATCGAAGTTGAAGATCAAGAAGTGGTAACGCTTGAAGGAATTATGCAAAACGGATTGACTCCTCTGCAAGAATCGTTTCTCAAACACAATTCCTTTCAATGCGGTTTTTGTACTCCCGGAGTAATTCTTTCTACAACAGAACTGCTTGCAAAAAATCCTCATCCAAATAAAGAAGAAATTCAAGAAGCGATCGCGGGAAATCTTTGCCGATGTACCGGCTATTCACCGATCATTGATGCAGTGATTGATTTAGTAAAATAACGTTGAGAAATTTTATGGACGAATACAAATTTGTTGGAAAATCTTCGGTGCGTGTTGACGGGAAAGTAAAAATTTCCGGTACCGCTCAATTTATTGATGACCTGGATTTTGGACCGAATTTACTTTTTGCGGAAATTGTAGAAAGTAAATTTGCTCACGCGATTATAAATTCGATCGATACTACTGAAGCAGAAAAAATACCCGGAGTTGTAAAAATTGTTACCGGAAAAGATTTTCCTTTCCGCTTTGGTCTCTACATGCACGACAGATATATTTTTGCGCAAGACCGGGTACGGTTTGTTGGTGAGCAAGTTGCCGCCGTAATTGCAAGAGACGCTGTAACCGCTATAGCCGCGGCTAAGCTTGTTAAAGTTGATTACACAGAATTAACACCGGTTCTATCAGTTCAACAAGCGTTGGGTGATTCGCCGTTTCTCATTCATCCTGATTTAAAAGATTATCATCACGTTCCCTGGTTTTTTCCGCAAACAGATTCCAACGTTGCACACCTTCGCAAAGTGCGGAATGGAAATGTTGAAGAGGCATTTGCCGATTCTGATTTTGTTCTTGATGATGTTTACACCGTTCCCCGTTATGCTCATTGCGCTTTGGAAGTTCACGGCGCTGTTGGTTTGCTTGATCATTCCGGCAGGTTAACTGTTTGGACGGCTTCGCAATCTCCGCATACACAGAGGCATTTATTTGCCGAGGCTTTGGCTCCGCTTGGATTTCAACATAAAGATGTGCGAGTAATTACTCCATTTGTTGGTGGTGGTTTTGGAGGCAAAGCAGGAGTATCAATGGAAATTCTCGGCGCTGCTCTAGCTACAAAAGTAAAAGGAAATCCTGTAAAAATACTTTGGTCTCGTGCGCAAGAATTTTACAACACATATCAACGGCAAGGCGTTGTTGCGCGGTTGAAAGTCGGTGTTAAAAATGACGGCACGATCACCGCGCTTGAACACACACTCTATTGGGATGCCGGCGCATATGTTGAATACGGCGCCAACGTTGTAAACGCTGCCGGACTTTCTGCAACCGGTCCGTACCGAATTCCAAATATTAAAATTGATTCGTACTGCGTTTATACAAATTTACCTCCCGGCGGACCATATCGCGGTTTCGGTTATTCGGAATTTTTATTCGGACTTGAATCTCACATAAATGAACTTGCAAAAAAAATAAAAATGGATCCGGTTGAGTTTAGAAAAAAGAATGCGATCCGCGAAGGTGACAGACTTACGTACGGCGCAAAGATGAATCCGAACGGTTTGATGGAAGCTATAGATAAAGTTGCAAAAGAAATTGAATGGGGAAAGAAAGAAACTTCTTCCGATCCGAATAAAGTTATCGGGAAAGGGTTTTCATTATTTTGGAAAGCTCCCGCTATGCCGCCGAATGCTTCTTCGTCGGCGTTTCTAAAATTTAATGAAGATGGAAGTCTAAATATTCTTGTTTCCGGAATGGAAATCGGGCAGGGTTATTTGACGGTGCTTGCGCAAATAGCGGCGGAAGTGCTTTCTGTTCCGGTAGAAAAAATTAGAGTGGAAACTCCCGACACAGACCGCAATCCGTACGAATGGCAAACGGTTGCATCGCATGTTACGTGGGGCTGCGGCAACGCGGTTAAACAAGCCGCTGAAGATGCGCGCGAACAAATCTTTGATTTAATTGAAAGAGCAAACGGAAAAAAAAGGGAAGAACTTTATTTAGAAGATGAATGTGTAAGATCAAAAGTTGAAAAAGATTTTTCTTTGCCGTTAAAGAATTTTATTATTTCGGGAATTCAAAAAGAAGACGGAACATTTAGAGGCGGACCAATTATAGGACGGGGAATGTTCATGCCGGAATTTGCTTCCGCGTTAAGCGATCCCGAAACAAGCCAGGGCGGTCATCCGAACGTGCATTACACGGTTGGAGCGGCTGCGGTAAAAATTGAAATTGATAAACAGACCGGGAAAGTAAAAATTCCAAAAGTTGTGCTTGCGGTTGATTGCGGCAAAGCGATTAATCCCGATTTGGTGAACGGACAAATTACCGGCGGAATTCTGCAAGGCATTGCAACGGTTTTATATGAAGACATGCGTTTTGATGATAAAGGAAAACTTATTAACGCGAATTTTTCCGATTATAAAATTCCGACGGCAATGGATATTCCCGATTTAGTTGTTCCGATAATTATTGAAGTTGCCCAACCCGATGGACCTTACGGCGCGCGTGGAATGGGCGAGCACACGATGATTCCCGCAGCACCGATAATAGCAAACGCCGTTGAGGACGCGCTTGGAATAAGGATTAAGTCAATGCCGATTACGGCGGAGAAAATTGCATTGGCTGTGAAGAATAAAAGTAAGAATTAAATGGTTTGGGTGTTAGAAAAACTGTTTGTAAAATTTCTGTGAGATCAAGTTAGCAGTAGTTATTTATTTTCAAATTCATAGGGCGATTTTATAAAATCCATTACAATCTTTGGATACTTATCTTGCAAAAAGTCCATAAGATTAATAGCGAACGGAAGAACACCGTCATTAGCTATACCTTTGTTGATATTACTCCAAGTTGATGGATAATATCGAGATATTGTTCCGAAAACAAATGAAGCCGAATACATTTTTGATATGTCATTCAAAAATATACCATTTTGAAACGGTGGAGTAACATATGGATCCCCAATTACTTGGAAAGCACTTACCCACTTTTGAGAAAGGTTTGGCATTTGATTTTCATTAAACCTAACTATACAATTATTTTCAGCTTCTGAAATTTCTAATCCTTGAAATATTGAAGAAGGAAAAATTTGACTTAATAAATTCACATCATATTTCCCCTGAATTTCTAGTTCAAGTTGATGTTCGTTAGGATGTTTTAATTTGTTCAATGCTCTTGAAGGAACTTCTACGTTAAGCCAAGATTTTACCGATTGATTTAGGTCTGGAAAACATAAAGAAATTTCTTTAAGGTTAAATTCTATATCTTCCGAAGGTACATCGTATTGAACATGCCAATTAATGCCGCTGCAACCAGCTCTAAAATATGACTTATTTTTAGTCACATTTATTAGTTCTGTAAACGTCCCCTTCGAAGATTTCATAATTACATCTTCAAGCTTTCCGAACTTTACAATATCATTCCAATTTTTAATTTTCAATCCGTGAGATGGTGTAATATTATTTTCTCTAGCACTCTTATTCAATATAAGAATCAAACCTCTACTCAATGCTACAATACCATAATATTGAAGAAGAGGTTTTACAGAAATATCTGCTTTAACGTATGAAGTGAAATATTCCCTTCCTTGAGTGAAAGCGGAAGTAATTTCAAATGCCTTTGAAGAATTTAAACTGTAATCAAATTTCTTTTTGATAAACCTTTTGACAAGCTCTTTGCTTTCAAATTCTCTTAAGAAGTGCCAGATATCATTCATTTGTTTTAATTACTGCCAGCAATTATTCTAAAGCAAGTTAAGAAAAAAAATCTATTGTACTATATCTAACTCCACTAGCATTCGCAGTTGAATAGATTTTTTGGATTGCATAAAGGCAACCAAAATGAAGTTAGTCGATGATTTTGAAACATTAGACTGTCGTTACGTACCAAAGTTTGATAGATGCGCGAACATTCAAAGTTGCATATCACCGCCACTTTTGGGTAGGTGCTGTTAACACCAGTTATTTATCTATTGTATTGCTGTCAAAACACCATTGTCAAAATATAAGTAGTTGTCAGCATACACCCATTGTTCGTTTTTTTTTCCAGATGTGATTGTTTCATTCACGCTTTGTGGTTTTCCCCAAGAAAGTTCACACATTTCTTTGGTCATACCAATTTTAACCTTACCATCTAAAATTTTTCGCCAATTCTCGCCACCAAATTTTTTCTTGTATAACTCTGCTTGTGTTGCTTCAAAAACCCAATTTGTTCTATTTGCGTTGTCAATACTTAAAGGTATTTGTTCGCTTTTTTCGTTTTCAAGAACTAGAGATAAACTAAAATACTTCTCTTCAATAGTAATATCTACACACTTCCATTTGGTTCCAGCTTCAAAATTTTCAACGTGTTTTCCAGTTTTCATATCCGTCATAGGTCCAGATGCTAACCAATTCTTACCTCTTACAACATATTCTTTTCCGATTTGGGTTTGTTTTAGTTTAGTAAAATAACCGACATCAATAAATGGAAATAAATATTCATATTGGCTGTCATATTCATAATAGACAATATCCTTTTTTTCTTTTTCTTGTAATTTCAAATAAAATTTCTTAGAATATAAATATTCACTTTCTGCTGATTTAGGGTGTTTGATGACTTCCAAAACAGTAAAATATTTACCTGCCAATTCATCATATTTTGAATTGTAGCTGTCACAACATTTGTAAACATTTGATTTGTCTGTCAAGGAGCTTTTGGTATAGTCGAGAGAAAAACCTTCATAGCCATATTCTCTCAAACTTTCTGCTTTTCCATTCAAGTAGAGTTCTTGTCCAACATATTTATAAACCTCTTTTCCTAAGAAGTTTTTGATGCTGTCGTAGGGAGTATTGTCAGTTTGTTCAACTTTGGAAGCGACTTTAGTTGTCGTGATTTGCCCAAAAGTTGTCGTCACGGTCAATGCTGCGATTAAAATTGCTAAGGGCTGTTTCATATTTTGTCATTTTTTATAATTGGTTCTAGCAAAATTTCTAATGTAATATTGCATATAATCTTCTTTAAAGTCAATATTTGTATAGTGACACCATAAAAAATGAAAAGCCTCTTAGATTATTTTTTTATCAAGCAAAATCATCTTTTTGATATTTGAAAATAGTTGTTTGTAATTTTCTATCTGAGTTTGTCGTTTTTAAAAATTACTTGCTGTTAGCGAAATATGTTCTTTGTTTTTTGCTCGCTTTCTTTAATCACTTTGTTCAGTCTTGATAGTTGAGTCGTTTCTTGTTTAGCGCTTAAAATCCAGAAGTAAATAGTTCTTTTATACGAAGAGGATTGTTTTGAGAAAAATTTCCACGCGGGATTAATCGCTTTTAAATCAATCTTGCTTTTGTGAGTGTTTTACAAGTAAAAGAGAAACCAATTTTGTAGTGGGAGATAACAAATTCAATTTTAATGTCATTGTTAGTTTCCCAATTCTAATATTTGGTTTTGATGTTCGTACTTACAACTTATTGTTTTATTCATTTAAGTAAGCTTGCTTAAATGAAAAGCGTTTATTTTGATACTTCTTTTATTAAAACGATGAAGAGCATTAATATGCCGAATATAAGGAGTATTTCAATATGGCGGTGTTTCATAGTTTCATTCCTAAATAATTAGTAATTTTTATCATTCAAAAAGCAGCTTGAACAAAAAAAATATTATGCCCATAGTTATTAGGAGGTAGCAGACAACAATTATTTCTAAATAAGAGAATCCATACTCGATTAGTTTGTTTAAGAATCTCTTCATTTTCGGTAGTTAATCAAATCCGCTAATTTTTTTTAATCCACAATTTAAAAAGGTTAACTTTTTGTGAGGGCAAAAGTAGTATATGACCAAATGAAATGCTGTTTTCTGTTGTAAGGATTGATATATTTTAACAAGATTTCTTCGAGCTGAAAATCTTATTTATAAAGTTTAACTTTTATATGTTTATTTGGAGTAAAAGAGGCGGATTTCTCATTCAAAATGTAAATGCAACTTTGTTAAAAAACGTAAAAATTTACGAATCTTAACAGATGTAAAAAAAATTTCACATGTTATTTGTTATTTTTCGGGCAACAATTGTGTCGTTTATGAACAGTTGTTAGTTTTAGATCAAACATGGAAAGATAGTTGAAAACTTTAAGGTTATTACCGATCATATTTTCCCTAACGTTTTTTCATCTTTTTGCTCAAAATGAGGCAAAGGTGGATAAATGGATTGATGAGTTTACCGCAACCGAAGTGGATTCTCAAAAAGCGCTTTTCCCAAAATTAATTTCACCCCTTCTTCAATGCGATACCTCTTTTCAAAGAAAAGAACTTGAAAAAGTTGTTCAAATAACTTCAAACTATACCTCGCGCAATGGGGCGGAAGTTGCAGGTTATGCTCTTCTTTATTTGGCATTTAACGGCACACCGGATAAGAAATTGGCAATTCTAAAAAAGGCTTACCGGATAGCCGATGAGTATGACTTGTATTTGCTTATGGGAAGTTTAAAAGCAAACATGAGTGATGCATTCAAAGAAAAAAACAATTATGATTCCGCAATGGTTTATTTGCTCCAGGCAAGAACCTTTATTGAGAAAGCTAAAGATAAATATGAACAAGCTGCAATAATTCACAGAATCGGGGATTTTTATTTCTACGCTAATCTTTTTGATAAAGCTGAAGCGAGTTATAAAGAAGTTATAAAACTTAAAGGTGACCCGGCTTCGTGGAAGACTTTCAGATATGTTGTTATAAATAATAATTTAGGGGAGATAGAGAATAAGAGAAATAATTTCAATAAAGCCGAAAAGTATTTCCAAAAATCTCTTAATCATATCCTTACTTATACCGGGGGCAAATTTTTAAGGGACGATTCGGTTAGAATTGCTTATACGTGTTTGCAATTGGCGATCACAAAATATCTCCAGAAGGATTACCCCTCCTCGGAATCTTTTTATGAAAAATCGCTGTTGTTATGCGACAAAATTAAGTTGAATGAATATTTAATTAGTTTATACACATTAAAGGGGAATCTTTACTATGCAAAAGCCAAATATGATTCGGCGCTCTATTATCTTGATAAAGCTTCAGCATTAGATACGGAAAATATTTCGATGAATGCCTCAACAGAAATCTACCGTGCATACGCCGATGTTTATGAAAAAAAGAAAGATTATAAAAACGCATTTTTATGGCTGCAAAAGTTTGAGAGGTCTAATGATACCATCTCGCATAGAATTAATGCCGCTGCTTATCTTCAGATAAAAGCGGAAAAGGATAACGAAGCGAGTTTGGATAAGATTAATAGCTTACAAAGAGAAAAATATTTTTTGCTCGGTATTGCGATTATTATCTCTATGTCTTTTGCGGTAATATTGATGATCTTAATCCGTTTGAGAAACGCCGATAAAAAGCTCATAAATAAAAACATAGAAGTAATGAAAATCGAAGGGCGGTACCATGTTCATCCCGGCATTCACGAAGAAAATTTAGATAGAAGCAATGAGCAATTCCCATGTGATGTTGAAACAGAAAATATTAACGTGATAATTGAAGATAAAACGCCAAATATCCAATTCGTTCAATTGATTTCGCAATTAGAAAAACTCATGAGCGAAGAACAACTCTACTTAAATCCCGAAATATCACTTGACGAAATTGCAACCAAGTTAGAAAGTAACCGGACATATTTATCAAAAGCGATTAACCAGGTTTACAATACAAATTTTATCTCTTACCTAAATGATCTTCGCATAAAAGATTCAATTAGAATCATTTCACAAAAAGAATCGGCACGTTTCTCGATTGAAGGAATTGCAAAAGAGGTCGGGTTTAACAACCGGATAACTTTTATTTCGGCGTTTAAGAAATATACCGGTGTCACTCCTTCGTTTTTTATTAAGAATCTGAATCTAAAATGAAAAATAGATTTACGCCGATTATATTTATGTAGCAAAAATCCGCCATGGCAGGCTTGTTCGTTATTCATTATTTCTTTTGAGTTCTGGCTCGAATTAACCCCTTGTCGTATCTAATCCAAATATTTTTTTTATCTAAGCAGTATCATCTTTTTGATTGCTGAAAATTTGGATGTTTGTAGTTTGTAAAAATATATCCCGCTCGCTAATTTTGACCCGTCAAACTCTACTTGATATTCCCCTGCCGGTTTTTCTTCATTCACTAACGTTGCAACTTCATTTCCCAAAACATCATATACTTTTAACGAGATTTGACTGCCGACCTCAAACTGCCAACTGATTACTGTGCTTGGATTGAAAGGATTTGGATAATTTTGCAAAAGTGAAAAATTTGTAGGTAAATTATTTTTTTCTTCCGATGCAGAAACCGGAGTATTGAAAAATGTAAGAAGTTTATTCATCAGCTCTTTCCTTGTTGCTTCGGGATAAACGGTCTCAAATGGAAATCCCATGATTGCCATTTTCCCCGGCTTAACGCTTTGCGGAAAATTGCCGGAATAAAAAATCGCAGCGTATCCCGAAGTTGTATCAAGATCAGAATATTTTAGAAAACCCATTCCACCGTTTGTTGATTTAATTACATCGGGCCATTTTACATCAATTGTGCCGTGCGTTCCATTATCGAAAAAAAAAGAAGGCATCCCGGTGCAAATTGAATTGCTAAACGGGGAAACGGTGTAATATTTTGCTGAGACTCCAAACGGTGCATCGTTAAGATATTTCATCTTCAAATAATTCCACGCAAAATCTTTATCTGTAGTTGAGCCTTTATAATCAAGGTCCCAAGCGATCTCGCTGCCGGAGACGAAAAGATTTCCCCCGTTGTTTAAAAAAGATTTTATTTTTGGCTGTTCGGTCGAACTGAAAGTTTCATCAACAGTGCTTTCATCACCTAAAATATAATCTGCAATTTGGTAATCACTTAAATTGAAAGTTCCATCGAGAACTGCATCGTTCGTCGCTGAGTTGAAAAAGTCTCCATTCGCTTTTACTGCTTGCGCATGCTGACGAATAAAATCATAAGTGTTGCCGGTTGAACTTCTGTCAAATCCGTTTACAATTAGAATTGAAGGATTGCTGTTTGCCGAGGGAATTCCCGAAAGCACTTCAGATTGAGGAGATTTGCCCGAAAGATTTACAGCTTCCAATTTTATAAAATAGATAGAATCTGTTTGAAGTCCAGCGATGATAAGATTCGCAGTAGATAAAGTAATCGGCGCTTGAAAATTTTTTCCGTCTTTACTTACATAAACATTAAAATTATCAACAATACTGCCGCTGCCGATAATGATTTTAAGTTTATCAACTCCCTCAGATTTTATTCCGAAAGATTTTGGTTTGCCCGGTAAAGTTGCATCCGCTATGTAAGTCGGTTGGGTCATTACTCCGGTTTCGCTGCTCAACATTTTATAAAGAACCGGATCAGCAAGAATGGTTTTTATGTTTGTGATAACTCCATCAACCAGCATTTCTGCGTTGAGCAAACGGATGCCGTGACTGTAATCAACATAACTGTTGATGTGAATATTTGTCAGCGGTTGAATTGGTGAACCGTTTAGTTGATGCCAACCGTAAATTACAACATGATTCGGTCTTGCGGGATCAACAATTTTATTGCTGAGTACAACATCTTTTTTTGTCCCGCCAATAAGTTGCCCAAGAGTTCCATTAGCTGCAATACGTTGATTTTCAATTGCGGTATTATGCTCAACAAATTTTGGAACGCGCGTGCTTTCATCTCCAACCGGTGGGTAGGTCACCGGCTCCAATTTTACCAATGCGTTTGAATAAATATCGTCAACAAGTTTTGCGGTTGGCATTACAGCACCAAAGAGATCAGCAAGTTTTTGTGCGGTTATCGGACCCATCGGGATTCTACAATAATCCTCATTCGAACCTATTGAAAGATAATCGGGCATCACTTCGTAAGAGCATGCATGACTTGTTCCATTCCCATCAACAAAATTTCCGGAAATTTTTGTTAATGTTCGCATAAAGTCCGGAATGTTGCCGGTTGAAAGTTGTTTGTAAATTTCAATCTCTCTTTGATCAAACGTCATGTTCAACACTTGCTGCATAAATTGCGAACCGGAAATTGCATTTGCCGGTCTTGGCGGAATTGTTAAAATTTTTGGAAGAAGAGTTCCATCCTGCACGTATTGTGTATATGCCCGCGAACCGTAATACGTGTATTCAACTCCTTCTTTATCAGTGCCGGAAAGCATCCCTTGAATAAATCCATTTAATTCAACTTGAACCGTATGTAAAATTATTCTGGTTGGATTTTGTTTCAGGATAAATTTTATTCTTCCGTTCAAAGCAGTGTATTTTATGAATTCATCATTCTCTTCATCAGTAAATTGAAAATAATTACCGAGATACTTTCTCATCATTTTACTTCTGTACCAGGTTCCGCCGGTAGCGCTAACAAATGGTTCTCCGTTATACAAAGCAACGCTGTCGTTGTAAGCAATCACACTTAAGAAATGATTGGGTGATGCGTTAATCCAGTTTAACAATTTCAATCCGTAACCGTCATCATAATTATAATCGCTATCGAGAAACGAGATGCGTTCAACACTGTTTGGAATTTCTGCTGCGTTATTCATAAATCCGAAAGTAAAACTTCCGCCGCCGCTGTGTCCGGTTAATACAAAAAATGGATTGTATGCTGAAAAAATATTTTTCAACTAAGTAACAAGATTGTTGATCAGCTCCGGGTTGTTCGGATATTTTGCTCTCCACGAAGGCCAGCTTTTTTGGGCGGTTTCCAAATAGACCGTTACTAAATTAGTTTCATTCGATTGGTTGCGGAGAAAACGGGTTTGCGCCCCGATGTGCTGAATATCGTAATGCCAATCATCTCCATCATTTAATTTTTTCCCAATTGTCCATTCGATTGAATTTCCGTTTGGAAGAGCGAAGAGAGCAATCTCAGTCCGTTTATTCGGATCGAATGTTTCAACTGACGGTGCATTTATAAAAATTCTTATTTCGGGTTCGTAATTGAACATGCAGATTTGCTCATCAAAATAAGGACTGATAACAAATCCGGGAAGCTTTACACCGGTAAACACGAACTTATTTTCTGTTGGCTGAGTGATGTTTTTGATGCCTAAAGGGGAAGCGTTGTAAGAAGTAAAGATGAAAAGAGTAATGAACAAAAATATCTTTGACATAATCATTCCGTTGTTATAATTGCAGCTTTTGACTGTAAAGGTACAAAAAAAAATAAAAAGACTTGACTTACACACAAAGAATATCTTCTCGTCCCAAAGACGGAGTGAAGCATGCACGCGGCAATAAATTTGGATAGGAGGCAACTTAACAAGAAATATTTTTTGTAATTTTCACTTAAGAGAAACAAGGATTATGAACAGACAATACAAACAAGCATTAATTATTCTGGCGTTACTGGTGAGCGTTCCGGTGCTGGTTTTTGCCGTGTATGAATACAGCTCGATCACCAGAGAAGAAAAATTGGTCGCAGAAGTTTATGAAACACAATTAAACAGCATTCTCTTTTCAATCAATCTTTATTCTGAAGATATCATTTCAACATGGCAGTTAAAGCTTTCAAGCGAAAGCGCTGTAAGTGATAAGAAAATATTAACTGAATTTATCAATGAAAATCCATCGATAAAATTTCTCTATTCCTACGATACCGAAAATAATAAAACAACTCTGCTCTACAACGAAAAGGGAAGAAAGGTTGAAGAAACCGTATCATTGATAAATTCCGTTCTAAAGAATAATTCGTCTAAGATTGACAAATTATTCAGCTACTTAAAATCGGGTTACAGAAAAGCCGAACCGATAAACGATGCGCTTAGTTCTGAAATCACCCACATCCTTTATGCCTCAACAAACGAACAAGAAAAAATTATTTCCGGAATCGGAATTGACTCAAAAGAATTTATTAACAAAGCGCTTAAACCGCGGCTTCAAGTGATCGCTCAAGAGAAATTGGTGATTTCAATCTTCAATAAGAGGACGGGTGAAAAAGTTTATTCAAACTTTTCGGGAGAAAACGGTGAAGCGAGAAATGATAAAATGCTCTGGCTGCTACCGGGATATGAAATGGCAATAAAGCCTCTCAATACAACTATTGAAGCCATCACCCAAAAACGGAAGGATGAAAATCTTATCATTGCGGGAGTGCTTGCTCTGCTCCTTTCTGCAGGAGCAATTTTCCTGCTGAGAAATATCAGGAAAGAAATGAAACTTTCGGAAATTAAATCGGAATTTGTTTCCAACGTTTCACATGAGTTAAGAACGCCGCTTGCACTTATTAATATGTTTGCCGAAACATTGAGTTTTGGGAGAGTAACAACGGAAGAGAAGAAGCAAGAGTACTATGAGATAATCGGTAGGGAAACAGAACGCCTTAGCGCAATTGTGAACAAGATATTAAATTTTTCGCAGATGGAATCGGGTAAAAGAAAATACAATTTCGAGGAAGTAGATATTAACGAGGTCGTAACGAAAATTTATGACAGTTATAAATTTCATTTGAAGAACAAAGGTTTTGAAGTCATACTGAATAAGGAAGAGAACGTTCCTCTCATTTTTGCAGACCACGGTGCAATATCAGAAGCAGTAATTAATTTGCTCGATAACGGAATTAAGTACAGCAAAGAGGGAAAAGAATTAACTATTAAAACCGGAACAGATGGAAAATATTTATTCGTGTCGGTAACGGATAAAGGAATTGGCGTTTCAGCTGAAGACAAAAAGAAAATTTTTGAAAAATTTTTCCGGGTAAGTTCAAAAAATGTTCACACAACAAAAGGAACCGGACTAGGACTTTCCATCGTAAAAGAAATTGCAGAAGCACATAATGGAAAAATAGAAGTTGAAAGTGTTCCGGGTCAGGGAAGTACATTCACCTTAAAATTCATTACAAAGGAAGCTAAACAAAATGTATAAAATTTTAATTGTTGAAGATGAACCCGACATGAGGCTTGGACTGAAAGACAATCTCGAATTTGATGGATATGAAGTTGATTCCGCTGAGAATGGAAAAGAAGGTTATGAAAAAATTACTAAAAACAATTATGATCTTGTATTGCTTGATGTTATGATGCCTGAAATGTCCGGCTTTGAAGTCTGTAAACAAATTAGAAAAGATGGAATAAAAGTTCCCGTTATTCTCTTGACCGCCAAAGGGGAAGAGATCGATAAAGTGAGAGGACTTGAATTAGGCGCCGACGATTATATAACCAAACCATTTTCGCTCAGAGAACTTTTAGCGAGAGTTAAAGCCGTTTTAAGAAGAGCTCCGGAACATAATGCACAAGTGGAGAAAAAGAATTCTAAGATTCAAATTGGTCTATTAACGATTGACTTTTCAACGTATATAGCTGTTAGTAAAAACAAACCGGTGCAAATGTCCCATAAAGAATTTGAACTTCTTCACTATCTATGGGATAAAAAAAATACTGTGGTCACTCGTGATGATTTGCTTAATAAAATTTGGGGATATGAGGAAAGTCCTACAACGAGAACGGTCGATAATTTCATTGTTCGTTTGCGGCAGAAAATTGAAAAAGATCCCGAACGACCCCATTTTATTATTACGGTTCATGGAATTGGATACAAACTGATCGAAAGCCAATAAAAAAGTGATTGATGTGATGAACACAGAATTGTAAACCTTGTTACAATTTATTACAACTCTATACAACTCTGTGGCATCTTTGACATTTGAACCCTTTATGTTTACAACGGAAATTAGATTTCATAATAAACAAACAAAGGAGTTCTAAAATGAAAAAGACAAATTACACAACGGTTTTGGCGGTTGCGTTGAGCCTGGTTTTATTTACCGGTTTAACAGCTCAGAAAAAGGTGAATATTACGGAGATAGGTTTCAAGAATCTTGTCATGGCTATCACGTCGGATAACGATGGGCTTAAAAGAAGTGGTATCTATTTGGCAGGTTATTACAAAGTTGAAAAAACGATTCCTGTTTTATTCGAGGCTTTTTCCAAAGAAAACAGTAAAAACAAAATTTTGATTGCCCTTTCTCTTTACCAGATGGGAAACGATTCTTGTATCATCAAGTTGATGGAGTTATCGAAAAATGAAACGAATTATGAAGTTAAAAGGATCTGTAACGCAGTGGTTGAGCAGAGTATAAATGAGGCTGAATTGGCAAGTAAGTAAATAATTTAACAACACGAATAACTAAATTTTAATGAATAGCATATGAAAATGACAAATAAAATAAAGCTCTTACTGCTGCTATTATTACTAGTAAATAACTCTGCGGACTTGTACGGACAAGAAAATATTCTTATTGCTTATTTAAGAGAAAATTGGAAATTTTCAATCGGAGACGACAAAAACAGAGCTAACCCCGCATATGATGATGAAGATTGGGATCTAATCGATGTTCCCTCCGAGTGGGAGAACGAAGGGTATCATGGTTATAACGGTTACGCCTGGTACCGAAAAAGTGTGGAGATTTCTCGTTCGTACAAGTCTTTGAATATCTATTTCTCAATCGGGAATATTGATGATGTGGATGAAGTTTATTTTAACGGAAAATTAATTGGTAGTAAAGGCAAATTTCCTCCGGAATATGAAACAGCCTACAATCAATTTAGAGAATATATCATCGCACCTTCACTAATTAATTTTGATGGAAAAAATCAAATTGCTATTAGGGTTTATGATGCAGAATTAGCCGGAGGAATAGTAAGTGGTCCGGTTTCTATTGTTGGAAGGGGAAAATTTCTTTATCCTGATTTTAGTCTTGACGGGAACGATTGGAAATTCCGTACAGGCGACAAGGAAGAATATAAAGATAAAAACTATAACGATTCTAAATGGAATTTTATTCAAGTTCCGGCATATTGGGATAATTTTGGTTATGCCGATTATGACGGTTATGCCTGGTATCGTAAAAAATTCAATCCGGGATCAAAACTAGACGGGAAGAAACTTGTGCTGATGCTCGGACAGATTGACGATATGGATGAAACTTATTTGAACGGAGTATTGGTAGGATCAACCGGTAAAATGATTGGACAGTTCCCCCAAACGAATGACTCTGACTATAAACTTTTCAGAGGCTACTTCATTCCTGAAGGATTAATAAAACCGGGAGAAGAAAATATTATAGCTGTAAGAGTTTACGATGGTTTTAAAGACGGCGGGATTTATCTCGGTCCGATTGGATTTACCACTCAAGAAAAATACACCAAGTACTGGAAAACGATAAAACATAAAAAAGAAAGTTTCTGGTATAAGTTTTTCAATAGATGAAAAATAAAAAGCCGCAGACAAGATTGCCCACGGCTTTTATCGGAGGTCTGATGAGGAGTGCTATTTTAAGAGAAGAAGTTTGTTCACTGTAGTGAACCGTTCAGTTTTGAGCTCACAGAAATAAATTCCCGATGCAATATTTCCTGCATTCCATTTCACCGCATGTTCCCCCGCATTGAATTCCTCATTCACCAACACCACAACTTTTTCACCAAGCTGATTATAAATTGTAAGCGTTACTCTGGTTTCTTCCGGAATCGCAAAATCGATTGTCGTTACGGGATTAAACGGGTTTGGATAATTCTGTTTCAAACTGTACATGGAAAGCCTCGATTTATTATCATTTATTTCTGTCGGTTCTTGATATGTAAAACGCAACAATGTAAAAGCGGGAGTGGCAAAATTTGAAATTGAAGTTGTAATACTTGCACCGGCCTGGATGGATGACGTTGTTTCCGACATAGCACCGGATGAGTTCATAGAAGTTTGTTTCAACTGCACACTTCCATTTGCATTCCAGGGAAGATTATTGATTTTTAAATTGCATGTTGTGTATTTACTGTTGTAGTTTGAAATTAAAACATAGCAAGATTTTTGATCATCGGACCTTCCTGCGAGAATCATAATGTTCGTTGTATCGAATTGCGAAGAAGCTTCTGAAGATATAAACTCGGAAGAATCTGCAACAACACGTTGTGGTGCAGATCGTGTTAACTCCGTAAACGCTTGGAATCCTTGTCCGGAAAGAGTTGGATTAGCAGCATCAAGTGTGTCTTTTCCGAATAGATTCATATAAGATGTGCCGCGGTAAAAAAGTAATTTGTCGATCTTTCCAAATTGAGCTGAGATCATTGATGATGCGGTAAAAGCCCCATGCTTAGCGGTGTTCATCAAAGGTTTTGCATTTACAGCATCAACGCTTCCAAGACGGATGTTATGTTCTGAAACGTGACTTTCCGTTGAATCAAATCCATAGGTGTGAAGAAGAGTATGCACATATTCTCCCTGAGTTGCAATTGCATAAGGATTTAATGCTCCATATAAATGCCACGAAAAAAAATCTAACTTCGCCTTGTTCTTGCTGCACTCATCTAAAAAAGTTTTGATCCAGGCTCGTTTGGTTAGGACTGAACCGGACAGAACTCCCGGTCCGCCAACTTTAATCGATGTGTCGACACTTTTCATTGAATCATAAACTGCTTTGTACATACGTGCAAAAGCAACCGAATCACCCGGTTTTGATGCTGAGGTATTTACCGAATCGCGCCAAAATCCGCCGTCAGGTTCATTCCAAATCTCCCAGTATTTTATTCCCAGAGATTTCCCTTTGCCCGTCGGCCAATCTTTATTGAAATGCATCACCGTTCGCTTACTTACTTCAGCAATTTTACTGAAGTTTACACCATCGGGATCTTTTGGTGCGGCGCTGTAAACTCCATGTGCTGCATCATAATTAACTCCGATTCTGAAATAGGGAGTGAAACCGGGAAGAACGATCGAATCAATTTTTTGATCGGCTGTCGTCCATCGGTAACTTGATTCTGCTGTTGGATCAAATGAAGGATTGATCTCTCCATTCTGCCAGAATGTGTTGGCGTATTCAAAGTATTGTAATCCCGCTACATCATGTGTCCGGATAAATGAAACACCGCCGGTCTGAAATCCTTTTAAAGCGGTTCCTCCGTATGTTTCTCCCTTTGCAGGGAGAACATCCGGACCGCCATTAACACCGCCAAGGTCTTTTATCTGTTCAAGTGTTGTGCTAAAATCTACCGTAAATGTTTTTTGCTGACTTTTAAGAGTCCCCAAAATACAAATCGATAGTACTGTGACCAGTAGTGTTTTCATTCTTGTCATTTTTTTTTACTTCTCTGTGAATTACTATTTGAGTATTACCATCTTTTTTATCTGCACAAAATCTCCAGCCTGCAAGCGATAGAAATATGTTCCGCTTGCAAGATTTGTTGTAGAAAATTCAACAGTATAATTTCCCGCTTCTTTTTTCTCATTCACCAAAGAGGTAACCTCTTTTCCAAGAACATCAAAAACTTTGAGCGTTACATTTCCACTAATCGGTAATTGATAATTTATGGTAGTTGAAGGATTAAAAGGATTAGGATAGTTTTGAGATAAACTAAATTTTGTCGGTGTTCCAATTTCTACTTCCACTTCCGGTGAGTATTCATAACTTCCATCGTTATCGATTTGTTTCAAGCGATATTGATATTTGCCTGCTGCGATATTGTCATCACTAAAGCTATAATCTTTGGATGAGTTACTATTACCGCTGCCATTAACAAAACCAATCTTTTCCCAATAAACGACTGCTGACTGTCCACCACCGACTGTTCTTTCTATTTCAAAACCGTAATTGTTCAATTCGGTTGCAGTATTCCAATTCAACAAAACGCTGTTGCCATTTGCATTGGCGACAAACGAAGTTAATTCAACCGGGAGACTACCGTTTTGTGTTTCTTGTCCGTAAAGCCCCGTTCCGGTTCCAACTAAAAGTTCATCATAATAAAGAACGTTGATTTGTGTTCCGGCTGGATAGGTGTATCCGGTCGTCCAAGATGAAGCGGCTTTTTGCATGAAGTAGATTTGATTATCAACTGCAACAAAGATTGTATCAGCGCCGTAAGAACCTGCTCTACCATATTTCAAAAATCCCGGAGAGGAAGTTGGGAAACCGCTTGTTGTTAAGGTAGTCCAAAGATTAGTTCCGGCAACGGCTTTATAATAAGCGATGGGATGGTTTGTGGTTGCGTCAGTTCCCACTGCAAATATGGTATCTCCCGAAACGAACAAATCCATTATTGTCGCGGTGATTGGATATCCGACGGAAGTATAACTTCCATCAAAATCATTTCTTACTGTCCAGGCGCTTCCGCTCCATTCGGCTCTGTAAACGCTTCGCGCTCTATTTGCAATAGTAACTGCCGTATCATAATTAACGCCAATATAAGCTACTGGATTAGGTCCTTCGTTTGAAAAAATAATATCATAAACATCGGCATCATCATATCCCGAAGCTGCTTTAAGTAATTGCTGATTCCATGAAGTACCGGCATCAGTCGAATAGAAAAAACCACCCTGCGAAGTTCCATCTATAAAATAACCTGCTGTTACAATACTATCGTTTGTCGGGCACACTTCGATAGCTTCTACTCTTGCCATAGATGAATAAGCGTATGGTGCATTTTCCGCTGTAAAAACTTGTGTCCAATTCGTTCCGGAATCTATTGTTTTATAAACCCGCACATTCCCGACATACGCGGTATCGTCTTTGTCGTTGTTCATTTCGGCAGAATAATAGGGAGAGCCGTCTCCATTCGGGAAGAGAGCATTTGACCATGTTGGTGAAGTTGTGTAATCGGAAACTTTTCTGATTCCTGCTTTAGATGCCAGCCAACCCCAAATTTTATTTGAAGCCATGTCGAAATCATTCACCTGAACGGCTTCAACACCGTTATCAATTTCAAAAAGAACCGAGCCGCCGTTTTTTGAAACTCCAATTCCTTGATCGGTTGTAACATAAATAATCTGGTCGTTATTCGGATCAACAAAAGCAGAGCCATCGTTGGGATGCGTTTCAAAAGTTGAGTTACCAAATTCTGACCATGGGTCAAATCCTGAAGAAGTTGTAAAAGTTGTATAACATTTTGAGAAGCAAACTTTATAAGGTGATGTTGCCCCCGCAAAGGAAAAGTTTGGACCTCCTACGCCGTTCACAGAAGTTGATCCTCCAAGCCAAGTTGCTCCTTCATCAGTTGAATATTGTACATACTTGTTTGTATTGTCATCGCCACCCATAAATAAACTGCCGTCTGGCCCAATACCAAATGCGTCCCAACTGCTTACTGAACCGGAAAAAGAACCAAGCGGGAGAACACTGAATGAACTTGTTCCGCTTAAAGCATTGTAAACATCGCTTGATCTATAAATTGCCGGGGTTGCTGTTAATGATGTTATATAAATTTTGTTATTGGAAGGGTTTACTTTTATTACCGGCATCGAAGGAGTTGCGCCGATTGCAAACATTCCGGTTGATGAAGTTACCGTATCGCCTGAAGCATTTAGTTGTGCGTAATAAAAATTATTATCTTTAATGAAAAAAAGATAATCACCGTAAATAATAAAATCGGAAACAGGAGCGCCCTGAACCAAAGTGACGACACTGCCGGAGGATATCGTTTTGTATAAATTGTTGTTTAAAGAGAAGAATAAATAACCTGAAGTTTGATGTGCGTAAATCTTAGAAATACCACTCCCGTATCCGGCAGCATCATCAAGACCCGGCATAACGGTAAATGTTCCGAAAGATTCTGACCCGGAGGTTGTGGTTACATCAGAATAAAAAACCGAATTAGCACTTTCCGTCGCGATATAAACCCGGCTTGTACTTGCACCGGTTGACACAACCGATATGCCGTTTATTCTTCCGCCGTAAACACTATTTACGCTTGGTGCTGATAATTGTCCAAAGAGATTCATATTAAAAAGAATAAAGACTTCAAGTGTTAATAAAACGTGCAACTGAGTAAATAACTTTTTCATTTTCTTTCCTTTTTGTTTTTTGTGGAGGAAAACTACAATGAACGAAAAAGTTTGCTCTCACACGAAAGTGTGAATCTGTTTTCGAGGTTGAGATAAGTCACACGGTCAATGCCTAATTAAAGCAGAGATAACTAAAATAGATTAAAAAGCTACTCGCAGGTAATATTGTGGTTTAGATTGCAATATCATAGACAAGCTCAGTTCCATCGAATGATGAAGTGAATTTGTCGTAGTTGCAGAACCATCGAAGAGCTGAGAGTTGCTTTTCGTTGGTGGATAATTCGTAAGTATTTGTTTTGCTTGAAAGGATTATTTTAAAACTTCTTCTAGCAAAACAAAAAGAATGAGCAAAAGACCTGAGATAATCAGTATTTCAATCTGATTGTGTTTCATGGCTAAATTTCCAGACAATTATTTTTCTATAATATTTGTGTAAGAAAACTACGATGAATAGAAAAGGTAGCTTTCACACAAAAGTGTGAATTTGCTTTTGAGCTTGAGATAAGTCACAAATGAGGAAAGTGTAAAAAGATAAAGTTTATTTGTTGTCTAAGTATTTTAAAACGGCTTCAGTTGAAGAACGAACTTGCAGTTTTTCATAAATATTTCGCAGATGACTGCGCACCGTTTCTATTCCGATAAAAAGAGTTTCTGCAATTTCTTTGTAGCGTTTACCTTTAGCAAGTTGTTCGAGTATTTCCCATTCTCTTTCCGTTAGCGCCGCTTTCACTTCGTTTTTTTTAGGAACGCTTGCGAATGATTTTACCACCATTCTTGCTATTTCCATTGACATTGGTGATCCGCCATTATGAGCTTCTTTGATCGCGACAAGAAGTTTTTCTTTGGTAGTCCGTTTCAATAAATAGCCGATCGCGCCGCTTGCAAGCGCTTCAAAAACTTTTTCACTGTCTTCATACATAGTAAGCATTACTATTTGCGAATGTTTGAGCTGTGGTTTCAATTTTTTGATGCATTCAATCCCCGATTCATCCGGCAAATTTATATCCATTAAAATAACGTTGGGATTTAAGTCCGGCAGAGTTTTAAGTGCAGTTGCAGTATCGGGACAAGTTCCAACGCATGCGTACTCATCTGTGGTGTTTAATAACAATTCTAAACTTTGAGAGACCTCAAGATTATCTTCTACTATGGCAACGGTAATTTTATTCATAGACCCTAAAACGTTTATTAATAATTTAAATTTACACAGCTAAAATTTAATCGCTCTAACACAAAGGTGTGAATTTATTTTAGCGGAAGTTTAATTACAATTCTTGTCCCTTGCGGAGAGCAGTTAATAATCTCGATACTTCCTTCAAAATCCTCAATTCGTTTTTTCATGTTTTTCAATCCGTTGCTAAATTGATCAATTGAAGAAAAGTCAATTCCTTTACCGTTATCTTCAAGTTGAAGAACAAAAAGAGAGTTATCTATAAGAATTTTTAATTGAACTTTGTCTGCCCTTGAATGTTTTACAACATTGTTTACAGCTTCTTTTATTACGAGAAAAAGATTATGTCTTAATTCCGCATGAATAAAGCGGACGGGAACCGGATCGGGAATATCGATAACAAATTCAATTTCGGTTGATGAAAAATAATCCTCGATATATTGAACGAAGTAAAAAATAGTTTTCTCAAGCGTATCATTTTTGGGATTAACCGCCCAAACAATTTCATCCATACTTGAAGCCACATTTCTACTTGCCGCAGAGATTGTGTTTAAATCATCTTTCAATTGATCGGGTTTTGCCAGGTTTCTTGTTGCCAGATCGCTCATAAGCGAAATTTTTGTTAAACTTGCTCCAAGTTCATCGTGCATATCTTTTGAAATCCTCATCCGTTCTCTTTCTAACGCTGCCTCGGCTTCAATTATTTTTACTTTCCTCTTGTATTTTTGTTTAAAGTAGAAGCGGAGATAAAAGGTTATAAATCCAATGACTGCAACGGCAGCAATAATTTGAAACCATAACGTTTGCCAAAAATAGGGAAGGATGATAAAACTAATAATTGCAGCCCTCTCACTTTCGGTTCCATCCGGAGTAATGGCAACCACTTTTAATTTATAGCTACCGTGGGGGAGATGCGTGAAAAATGCCTGACGACGTGTTCCGGCAAAAGCCCAGTTATTATCTATTCCGGCAAGAATGTATTTGAACTTAAGATTTTTACCGTTGAGATAAGAAATTCCTCCATAATTTATTTGTACAGATTCTGTACTTGGCGGAAGGGTTTCCAATTTATCTTTCGAGCTTTCTTTATAGTTTACAAAAACATCGTCAATATAGACTCTTGGTGTTTCAGTATTAGTTAAAGAGAGTTTCGGATCGATGATTACAACACCATCGTTGGACGGAGCATAAACTTTACCGGAACGGGAGATGCAGCCTGCATTATCCGCAACCGCATTAAATTCCTCATCGATCATTCCTTCATTTTTACCGAACAGATCGAATACAAGTTTTTCTCTTTTCCCATCAGCTACATCAGTTAACGTTTTTCTTTCAATCGAAAAAATACCTTTATCTGAAGTTGACCAAAAGCGCCCTTTACCATCATACAAAAGTTTTTTGATGGTGTTGGAGTAGAGTCCGTTCCGCTCATTAAAATTATAAATAGTATTATCTTTTATTCTGCTGATACCGGAAACACTGGTTCCGACCCAGATAACACCATCTTCATCTTCGAGAATTGAATTAACAATATTATTTGCCAATCCGTTTTTATCCGAAAAAGTTTTTAACACGGTCCCGGTGTTGTTGAGTACTGCAATACCGCCGCCGGATGTTCCAATCCAAAAATTATTTTGATGATCTTTGCAGATGCAAGCGATGAAGTCGCTCGGAAGTCCTTTTGATTTATCTATAAATTTAACTTTCCCGTTTTTTAGCAAAGCAACTCCGGCACCATTGGTACCTATCCAAAGTGTTCCATCATCGGTAAATTTTAATGAGCGGAGAAAATTTACTTTCAACAATTTGCGGTCGGCAGCTGTAACTATTTTATCATCGACAATTTTTAACAAACCTTGCAGCAACGTTCCAAAATATATTTCTCCATTTGCATTTGCCGCCCAGGCATGTACTGATACATCGCCAAAGCTTGATTTGAGTGGAGTAAGTTTATTTGTTTGTTCATCATACTTTGCAATTCCATTTCCTGTACCGATCCATATAATGCCATCGCGAGCCTGGAAAATAGTTCGGGCTTTTTTATGCGGCAATCCTTGTTTCTCAGAAAGAACTTTAATTTTATTTTGTTTAAGGAAAGAGAGACCTTCGGTTAGACTGCAGATCCACACACCGAATTTAGTTGGAAGTATCTGTGAAATGTCATCGGAGTTTAATAAGTCCTTTGTACTCAGGTGAAAAAAAGTCTTACCGTTGTAGATGTAAATCCCGTAGTTGGAAGTTGAGAACCACAAATTCCCCTCATCATCTTCAGCGATATGATTTATAGTTTTTCCATTTAAAGGCAGAAAGGATTTATTCTCTTCAAAAGAATTTCCGTTGAATACTACAACTCCTCTATGCGTTGCAGCAAGAATTTCTCCTTTTGAAGTTTGAAAAATATGTTCTACCGCAGTGTTGGGCTGGTTACCCAACCGCTTAAATTTTTTAATTTCATTTCCCTCGATAAGATTTATCCCTTCGTCGTATGTGCCGATCCAAACTCTTTCCTGTTTATCGATCAGGAGTGAATGGATATCATCGCTGGTTAAACCATTCTTCTTGTTGATTATTTTTAACTGATTGTTTTCTAAAATATTTAATCCTCCGCCGAACGTTCCGATATAAATTTTTCCGCTCTTTGCTTCTGCAAAGAAACTTGGATGGTTTAACGAAAGCCCCTGTTCTTCCGATATTCGTTTAAAAATATCATGATCCTTTACCAACAATCCGGCGCCGCCGTTCGTAAACCAAATTCTTCCTCTGCGATCTTTAAATAAATCCGCTGCAATATTCGCTTTAATTTGAGGAGTGTTTGCGGCATTAAATACTTTGAATTCGGAACCGTCAAATCTCGCTAATCCGTTACTGGTCCCGATCCAGAAAAAACCGTCTTCACCTTTTACCATACCGTAAAGAGTGTTTGAAGGTAATCCATTGTACTTTGTCCATACTTGCACAGAATATTCAGAGCGAATATCTTTCACGAAAAAATCAAATTTGAATTGTCCGTATATCGGATAAGTCCCGCAATAGATTAGCAAAAGAAAGTAAACAATTTTATTTGTCATCACGAGTTATAAAAGATGGTACTAAGTTTATTCTCAACGTTCGGAAGTAAAATTAAGAAAAATATTCTTTCCAGAGCAAAGAACATTTCATTAAATGTATACTGAATTGATATGAATCTGGTTATTTTAGCGAAGTAAAAATAGGTTAATATGAAATTAGAATTGTTTTATGGGATCACTTGTCCGCATTGCAGAGTATTTAAAAGACTTCTGAAAGAAATCCTTCCGCAATACGGAAATAAATTTGAATTAAAGGAGACGTTAGTTAGTTCACCGTTAGGCTGGGTGAAAAGTTTTAAACTCGGCATCCATGCGGTACCGGTTCTATTACTTAACGATGAAATAATATTTAGAAGTTTGCCTACAAAAGAAGAACTTATCAATAAACTAAATGAAAGGATCAGAACATGAACAAAAAACTTCGCTGCCCGATGGGCGTTCCCGGTGGAATTATCGCCGCTGTGGTTGGATTAGTGGGCATGGTAATCAGTTTCAAAGATTCGAATTGGATGTTGTTTGCTTTTGCTGCTGCATTATTTCTTATCGGCGGACCAATGGCAAGAGTAACGATGATGGTACATTCTGCACTCGACCAAATTGAGGAATTAAAGAAAAAGTAGTCGGCAGTAATCAGTGAGCAGTCGGCAGTTTGCAACCCGCCGCGCGGAGCAGTTTGCAGATGAAGATAAATTGAATAGAACCTTCGGTGTTTTGAAAATGCCGGAGGGTTTATTTTTACAATTGTAGTGACATTTAAAGAATGAAGTTGTACGTTTGCCATATAACAAAATAATTAATTCTCTTAAACCGCATTAATTAATGCGGGGTTACTAAAAACAACACAATGAATACTACTGAAAAAATAAATACAAAAAAGAATTTGCACGAAGGATTAGCTCGATAAGATAATTTAAGCTCATTAACTAAGAAGGAAAACTTGGGTACATTTCTTAACATAGTTTGGCACGATCCGCGGCGACGGATTACTCTCTCTCTCAGCGGCGGTGGAAGGGAAAGATGCTGGTAAATGCATTCTTCCTTTTACTTCCTCTCTTTTATGAAACTCCAGAAGTTTTTATACGAACATTCATTCACTCATTCAACCTTTCATCTATACGTAAGAACTACCCAACGGGTTTTATATAACTATAATAAAGGGAAATAATAGTTTTTATAATTAAAAAATTAATGAGTTAAAAATTATGTGGAGTAAAAAATGAAAAAAGTATTTTTGATCGTATTCTTTATTTAATTCAAGTTTCTTTTGTAAATGCACAAACTATGAAACTTGGTAATCAAAACTTTGTTAAGGAAAAGAATAAATGGTTCGTGGTAGATAAAAACAATAAGTATGAAGTGAATGAGAGATCAATTACAGTCAAATTAAAAGAAAATGTTAGTGAATCTGCATTAAACGCCTTAAACAAAAACAAAGGTGTGATAATCGAGCGAAGTAATGATCTTGGTTACATTGATTTGCTTTTACCCGAAGGATCTAAATTTGATGAAATGTTTACACACTTACTAAGCAGCGGAATCTTTGAAAGTGTTGAGGTAAATTCTTATGGTGCAACATGCTCAAATGACCCCGTTTTTTCTTCCCAATACTATCTTTATAATTCAATTCAACAGTATAACCCAATGCGACCGCAAATTCACGCCTCGTTGGAGGAAAGCGGTACGATTGAAGATGGTTCAACTAATCCTGTTACCGTGGCAGTTATTGGGTTTGGAGTTGATAACACGAATCAAGAACTTAATATGTCATCGTATGGTTGGAATTTTATTGAAAACAATAATGATCCTTATCCTTATGATGGTTCAAGTCATGAGACTGGAGTTGCCGGGATTATAGGAGCAAAGACCAACAATGGGCAAGGAGTGGCTGGTGTTGCCGGTGGTAACGGCACTAACTCTGGAGCTAAAATTATGTCCTTGAGAGTGAGTTATCTGTATGAGTATTTAGGAAAGATATATGAATTTGTTGATAACAGTCTAATTGATGATGCGATACTTTATGCGGCGAATAATGGCGCCAAAGCAATAAATATGAGTTTTATAACTGCTGAAACATCTGCTATAACCAACGCAATAAATTATGCATATCTGCAAAAAGGTTGTGTGTTAGTGGCTGCTACGGGTAATAAAATTCAATCAACAATACCCTATCCATCCAGTCATCCTAAGGTTATTGCTGTAGGCGGAATAGATCATTTGTGGAATAATTATGGCGGTTATGGTCCGGGCTTAGATTTGGTGGCGCCTGCAACAGATATTTACTCAACTGTTAATGTGTCTCCCTCATCTGGATCTTACGCGTGGGGATTTTTGGATGAAGGGACTTCTTTTTCTGCCCCGCAGGTTTCTGGTGTTGCTGCTCTTCTTTTATCACATAATCCAAATCTGTTGCATCTTGACGTTAAGAATATAGTAAAAAAGACTGCGAATAATGATCTTGACCATGGACCTAACGGAGTTTATGATGAATCACATGTTGGCAGTGGTATGCTCAATGCTTCCGCGGCATTAGAAGAATTAGAGGATCCTTCTCCTTCAATACCACAAAATGTTGTTCTATCAGGAAATATTGGTGGATACCCCACAATATCCTGGTCTGCTGTTGAAGGTGCAACAAATTACAAAATATACAGGGCACACTCCCCGAACGGCAGATATAGCTATACATTAGCAGCCACTACTACCGGTATGAGTTGGACTGATAACTCTTATCCTATAGTACATCCGAGGTTTGCACCTTATACAAATTATTACAGGGTAACCGCTTTTGATGGATATTTCGAATCAATTACATCGGCTGAAGTAACCAGCTATACGAATGCTACTAATAAAAAGAATCCCGGAAGTGAACAAATTGAACCACTGGAATATTCTCTTGAAAGTAATTATCCAAACCCATTTAATCCTTCTACATCAATTTCTTATTCAATAAAAGAAATGGGGTTGGTAACTCTAAAAATATTTGATGTTCTGGGGAGAGAAGTTTATGTTCTTGTAAATGAAATAAAAGAACCTGGTAAATACAGCGTTGATTTTGACGCTTCAAAACTCTCAAGTGGCGTTTATATTTACTATATGAATGCAGGTAGTTTTACTTCTTCAAAGAAGATGATCTTGACAAAATAATTAATTATATAAAAAAGGTTGGCTAGCTTAAGTTAGCCAACCACTCTATTTGAAAGGTACTATTATGAGGAGTAGACATAAAATTTTGTTTTTATTCCTAATAACAATAAGCGTAAATGCGCAACAATTTGAATTAATTGGAGCCCCCGGCGCAAATGGTGGAGTAAATACGATTACGATTAATCCGGATAATCCTTCTGTTGTTTGTGCCGCCCACCATTTTGGTCTATATAAGTCGGAAGATGGAGGGCAATCAGCTAAAGCAGTAAATACAGAGTTCTATTCTTGGTACGTTAATGCTCTTAAAGTCTTTAAGGAGAACAAAACAATAGTTTTGGGTGAATACTACACCGGCTATCACAAAAGTACAGATGGTGGCGATAATTGGACAATTATAAACACCGACAAAAACGCCAGAAAGGTTATTCGAATAAACCCGCTGAACAAGGAATTTTATTATATAAAGAAGAATTACAACGAAATATGGCGGAGTAAAGATAATGGAGATAGCTGGTATAAGTTTGCAACATTTGATAATGAAATAGTATCATTTGATATAGTTCCGGTAGATACTTCAATATTGTATGTAGCGACTAACAATCAATTATACAAAACAACAAACGCAGGAAAAGATTGGGTTAAGAAAGTGCCTCTTCCTGATACATGGCGTATGAATATCAATCCATTAAATGCAAATGTACTCTATATCCAAACGGGAGGACTTCTTCAAAAATCGATTGATGGAGGCGAAAGTATATTTGCGGTACTTTATCCACAAGTTCAAACATTTAAACTCAGCACCGCCGATACTTCAGTTCTTTATGCCTCAATTCTTATGGATGATGTTGGAGTAAAGCGGGGAAATTATAAGTCAACGGACGGTGGTTTAACCTGGCAGGAACTAAAAATAGGGATGGATAATTCTCCAACAAGTTTGCCGCAACCGATGCTTGAGATAGAAATAAACCCACAAAATGGTGATGAAGTTTATGTAGGAATTGGTGAAATGGGAGTCTTTAAAACTACTGATGGAGGAAATAGCTGGATTCATACAAATTTAACCTATATGGAAGCCTCATATCTTTCAGCAGATAAAGACAACCCGGATGAGATAGTAATTGGGAACCGTGGCTGGGGAATAATGAAGACGACTGATGGAGGGAAAAACTGGATTTATCCATATTTTGATATCGCCCCAAAGCAGATACACACGGTAGAACAGTGCTTTAATTTTGATCCCCTAGACCGAAAGAAAGGCTTTTTAGCCGGCTCTAATTACTTATATAACACCGTAGATGGAGGCAGTAGTTGGCAATTAGATAAACAGTTTGATAAAGAAGTAAGCACCGTTCACTACCACAAATATTTACCGGATACGGTTTTTGCCGGTTTGGTAGGAGAGAGTTACATAAGCACAGACAGGGGACATAGTTGGCAACAGTACAGTGGCGTGATACCTAATACTGTTCGTTATGTAAAAACTGACCCTAATTTTTTATACGCCTATGGTTTAGTAATAACAGACGCCAATAATTATTTTGTTGCAGAGAAGTCGACAGATTTGGGGAAAACATGGATTCAAATAAACAATGGTTTGTTGCGAGCCCCTGAGTCGGGTTTATTAAATGCTATTTCATCTCTTGAGCCGGATATTAATAATCCGGATATTGCTTATTGTGGGCAACAACATGGATTAAGCAAGACGACAAATGGTGGAGAGAATTGGTTTCAAATAGATTCTTCATTAAAGCTTTTAGAGCAGCCCTGGTTAGGGTTCCCAACTATTTTGTTAGACCCCAATAAAAGTGGGAGAATTTATGTAGGTATTAGAGGCAGCGGGGTTGTCTTTACAGATCAATTTACTAAAGGAGGTTTGTACTTAACAGAAGATGATTGCAAAACTTGGCGGAGAGTATTTACCGGCTCAGTTGTTGGTATTTATTCGGACGAAGGAAACCCGCGCCGGGTTTTTATTAACACTTTCCAAGGAGTGTTCAGATTTTTAGATACACTTACTGTAACTGATATAAAAGATATTCCAAATAACTTACCGGAAAGTTTTCTTTTACAGCAGAACTACCCAAATCCTTTCAACCCAAGTACAACAATAAGTTACCAAATTCCATCAAACAACTTTGTTACTCTTAAAGTTTATGATGTTCTTGGAAACGAAGTTGCAACACTTGTAAACGAATGGAAAGAAGCCGGAAGTTACAGTTTACAGTTTTCCACAAGTGGTAAACTGCTTGCGAGTGGTATGTATTTTTACACATTAACCGCAGGTAAGTTTACGGATACAAAGAAGTTCATACTTTTGAAATAGAAGTCAGTCATTAGTCATTGGTCAATAGTCATTGAAGACACAGTAGTAAATGAGAATTTAAGAAATGACAATTGACCGATGACCATTGACAAGTTCACCATTCTTCTCTTTCGGGATAACATGCGGCAACCATTAGAGAAGCAAAATAAAACAGCCGCAAAATAATAAATTATTGGAGGTTCATATGGCCCAGAACATCATTTCTGCTGCATTAACGGCGGAACAGCTAACCGCAATCCAAAATAATCTCACGGAATTGCGAGAACAAATGCCTTTTCTCTTGGCGCTCTCAAAAGCCCAACGGAAAAGAATGCCTAAACTTGGGAACACGTTCAAACCCTTTGTTTCAATTGCTGAAGAAGTGGTAAACCAGCATCCGCAGATCATCAGCCCGCTCTTTAGCAAAGAGGAATTCCTTCGTGATACGAAGTTGATGCGTGATCTTGTTCCCATTTACGAAAAATCAGTAGCTTTAACCGAAGCGCTGAACAATACTATCTTTGCTGCGGGGAGTGATTCGTTTGTAGAATCGCTTGAAATATATGCGGCGGTACTTGCAAACAAGGATAAAGTTCCCGGTCTGGAAGATGTGGCTTCACGCATGGGAGCTTTCTTCGAAAGAAAGAGAACAAAGAAAGAAGACCCACCGCCGCCACCCCAAAGTTAATTCTTCTTGCTTTGAGTTAAATCTTTCAAATAATCCCAAACCTTGAGTTGAACCAAACGACTCAAGGTTTTTTTAACTCAAAATGGAATTCTTCGAGTTTCTTCGTGTTAATTTCTTCGAGACTCTTCGTGAAAGAATTCTTTGTTACACGAAGTTCCGCGAAGAAGACACGAAGTTACACGAAGAGAAACCTTAAAAATGGGCTAAAAAGAGGGTTTTATGGGTAAAAAAGAGGAATCGTTCCGATATTTTATCGAAACCTTTCGATGTTGGAACGCAACACTTCGATAATTTATCGAACCATTTCGATGTTGGAACGCAACACTTCGATATTTTATAGCAACCTTTCGATCTTGGAACGGAACACTTCGATAATTTATCGAAACCTTTCGATGCTGAGACGAAATTTTTCGATCTTTTTAACAAATCATTCGATTTTGAAACCCTACTTTCCGAACTCAAATTCTTAAACTTACTAAATCAAGAAAAAGTATAAACTACTTCACCGGCAATTCAATTATAAATTTTGTTCCTTCGTTTACTTTACTTTCAACGGTGATAGAACCATTGTGCTTATCAATAAATTCTTTGCAGAGGAGAAGTCCCAGCCCGGTTCCTTTTTCTCCTTTGGTTCCCTTTGTTGAGGTGGATTTATCAATTCTGAAAAGATTTTGCTGTACACTTTCCGGCATTCCCACACCGTTATCGGATACCGTTATCCTGATTCTATTTTCATTTTCATCAGCGGATATTTTTATTACGCCATCTTGCTCATTTGTAAATTTGATGCTGTTTGAAAGTAGATTCCGCAAAACGGTTTTCAACATTTCGATATCAGCGGTAAGTTTTATCTCATCGGGAACATTGGAAAGAAGTTGAATGTTTTTATTTTTTGCCGTCGGATCGAGCAGTTGAACCGTTTCATCAACAAGAGATTTTAATTGACACTCTTGCGGAGTGAAGTCCATTCTTCCCGTATTTGTTCTTGCCCAGAGCAACAAATTTTCAAGCAGTTGGTAACTCTGCTTTGAAGCGTTGGCAATATGTTCGATAAACTGATGCTTTTCTTGTTCTGTGAGCGATTGATAATCTTCCAACAACAAGTCGGTGAGTCCGAAAATTGCATTGAACGGAGCGCGTAGATCATGGGCAATGATTCTGAGAAAAGTATCTTTCATAGCGTGGAGTTCTTTTAACTCCACATTAATTTTTTTGAGTGTCTTATTCTTCATTACTAATCCGAATGCAAGCACCAGAATAAGCAGAGCAATAAGAATAATATACATGAATTGCTGTTTTTGCCCTTCAACCTCTTGAGTTAAAATTCTGTTCTCGCGTTCAGTTTTTTCTGATTCATAAAGCGCTTCCATTTTAGATAACTCAGAAAAATTTTCCGCTTCGGCAATTGAATCTCTTAAAGTATGATGCCGTTTTAGGTAAACAAACGCTGAATCAAATCTCCCGATTAACTCATAATATTCAGCTATAAACGAGAGCGACTCACTTATCAATTTGGGGGAATGCATTTTGTGGGAAATTGTCAGCGACTCATTTATTAACGGATATCCGGCTTCGGAATTACTCATCTTTGTGTAAGTCAATCCAAGGTTCTGAGCGGCGAGAACGATTTCTTCTTTATAATTTAATTCTCTATAAAGTTTTAATGCTTTTGCAAAATACTCGGCGGCTCTGCTCTCCTTCTTTTCAACCGAATAAATTTTCCCGATCCCCATCCAGCAGTCGCCAAGTCCGCGTTTATCATTTCCTTTTAAATAAATTTTCTCTAAACTCTGGTAGGCTTTAAGCGCCTCATCAAATTTACCCATGTATAAATACACCGCAGCGATATGATCCAACGTCCGTGCTTTTTCATTCTGATTTCCCTGAACCTCCCGGATGTTCAAAGCATATTGATAGTAGGAGAGAGCATTGCTGTAATTTTTTTGAATTGTGAAAATGGTTCCCAATGCAATGTTCGCAAAAGCCATTCCGTCTAAATGATTGATCGCCTCAAAAACGCGAAGAGCATGAATAACATTCTCGGTAGCAAGATTCAAATTATTTCTTTGCCGGTAAATTACTCCGATGTTGTTGTAACTAAATCCTAACTGAATAGAATCATTTGCTTCCCCGGCAATTTTTAATGCTCTAAGATGATGAACAAGCGCCTGATTATAATCGCCCAGATTTCTTTCAATAACCCCGATAAGGTTTTCCGATTCAGCCATAAAATGACTGTTGGAATTTTTTTCCGCGAGGTTTAGAGAAAAGGAGGCTAACTTAAGTGCAAGTGCGGGATTGCTGCCGCGGATTTCTAAACAGTACTCGTTAATTATTTTAATTTTTGCAAGATCATCTTTTGGTTTGGTTAGCTTGAAGAGGCTATCAATCTGCGGCTGCCCGAACACTGTTAGTGACGAGAAGAGAAAAACAAAGAAAAAGTTTAAAAGCTTATTCTTCATAAATTTTGTCGATCCATTTCTTCTTGACGTACCAATTAACGAATCACCCACAGCGATTTTTGCGGATTAGAGAGGTAATGACATCCGTTTTCGGTGACAACAATTTCTTCTTCCATGGTTACAATTCCATGTCCTTCAACCATCAAACGCGGTTCAATAGTATAAACTTGATCTTTTTCAATCGGTAGAAAGGGTAGATTACCGTAACGCTCCCAACGCGGGAAGAAACCGCTGCCGCCATCGTGCGCATCCCTGCCGACTTGATGTCCGAGTCCGTGCAAATATTCTGTATATCCATTTTGAGTGATAAAATTTCTTGCGGCATCATCAATTTCACAGCCTTGCATTCCCGGTTTTACGATCATTGCCGCTTGATTAATGGACTCGCACAAAACATCAAATCCGCGCTGTACTTCCGGTGGAACGGAGGTTTCATTTTCTTTGGCGATGTACCAGGTTCGCTGCATATCGGAACAGAAACCGTTTATCTTAACACCAAAATCGATATTAAGAATATGTCCCCGTTCAATTACTCTATCCGTTGGACCGGAATGCGCGCCGGCAGTATCGGGTCCGGTGAAAACAGCGGGGCAGTGGTCTTCGTCCCATGCCATTTCAAATCCGCGGGAAGCAGCTTTTTCTTTTATAAAATCGGCTACATCTTTTTCAGTTTTTCCCGGTTGTAAAAAATTAGTTACTTCATCAAAAATTCTTTCAGTCTCATGAACACAGACTTTCATCAGTTCAATTTCTGATGCAGATTTCCTTCCGCGAAGGGCAGCAATAATTTCTTCGGAGGAAACAAAACGTTCGGTGTAAGGTGTATCTTTTAAATATTCTGAAAGTGCAAGGAACATTCCATGTGTTAATCCGTCTGCAAGATTTGCATGGAGTGAATAATTCAAAGCGATTTTTTGCGGATCATTATTTTTAAGATATTCGAGCAGCGGTTCTTTAACTGATTGGACAAATCCGATAACGTTTTTATATGTTCCGACAGTTTTCATATTCGGCACATCCAACGAGCCGAGAATGGCGGTGGTGTCTCCGTTCCGGTTAATGATAAAAGCAGATTGCCACGTGCAGTTTGTTCCTACAACAAGTTCCAAAGTTGGATCGCGCATGGTTGCGCTTTCGCGTACAAAGATCAGCCACGCATCAATATTTTTTTCATTAAGTATTTCAACTGCTTGTTTAATTTTTTCGTGTACAAGTTGATTTTTCATGGAGCATCCTTAAATAAACTTCATTATTGATGACAAACTTAGAGATTTGAAACTGCACCCGCAAGGAAATTTTATCCAGCGGTATAATTTCGTGTTGAGGTTCTATTTTTCGCACAATTCGGTTAAAACTCCAAATGTAGATTTTGGATGAAGAAAAGCGATGTTCATTTCTTCCGCACCTTTACGCGGCTGTTTATCAATAAGTTGAATCCCTTTGCTTTCCAATTCCGGTAAAAGCGAATCCAATTTTTCCACAGCAAAAGCAATATGATGAACTCCTTCTCCTTTTTTTTCAATAAATTTTGCCACCGGGCTTTCATCGGAAGTTGCTTCTAACAATTCAATTTTAGTTTCTCCAACCATAAAAAAAGCGGTTTTTACTTTTTGATCTACAACTTCCTCAATTGCGTAGCATTTCAGTCCAAAAATGTTTTCGTAATAAGATATTGTTTCCGTAAGATTCTTAACTGCAATTCCGATGTGTTCTATTTTGTTTATTTCCATATTAATCTTTTTTTCTACTTCCAGTTATTTCCTAACTTGGACAAACAGGAGGTAATTAATTTATTGTTACATAATGAATGATTGCATGGTTGAATGGTTGAATGAAAACGCTGATGCTTCAATTAATTCATAATTGAAACCATTCATCCATTCATGCTCATTCATCCATTCCTTCAACACTCTTTTTGTCCATGTATTTACTGTTAACTAACAATTTAGATAACCACAGTTTCTTTATACTCGCCAAAAACTTCCCGCAACGTATTTGATATTTCTCCAACGCTCACGTAAACGCGGACGGCATCCAAAATAAAGGGCATTAAGTTCGTATCGCTTTGAGTTGCTGTTTTCAAAGCTGAAAGGGCAGCGGCAACATTTTCATTATTTCTTTCAGCACGGACTTTATTTAAAAATTTTATTTGTTCTTCTTGCACGTTCATGTTGATTTTCAAAAGTCCCGTTGGAGCTTCTTCTTCAGTTTGAAATTTATTTTGTCCGACGATAATTCTTTTTCCCGATTCAACTTCCTTTTCAAATTGATAAGCAGCTCTTTGAATTTCACTTTGCTGATAACCGTTTTCAATAGCTTGTACTGCGCCGCCGAGATTGTCGATTTTTTGGATGTACTCAACAGCTTCTTTTTCAATTTGATCAGTCATCGCTTCAACAAAATAAGAACCCGCAAGCGGATCGATCGTATTTGTAACGCCGCTTTCGTATGCAACAATTTGCTGTGTACGGAGAGCAACGCGGACAGATTCTTCAGTAGGAAGCGCCAACGCCTCATCCCGCGAATTTGTGTGAAGTGATTGCGTTCCGCCGAGAACCGCGGCTAAAGTTTGAATCGCTACTCTAACAATATTATTATCAACCTGCTGCGCCGTTAATGTTGATCCGGCAGTTTGAGCATGAAATCGCATCATCATCGAACGCGTTTCTTTTGCGTGAAATCTTTCTTTCATAATTGTTGCCCAAAGCCGGCGCGCGGCGCGGTACTTTGCAACTTCTTCCAACAGATCATTATGAGCGTTGAAGAAGAAAGAAAGTTGTCCGGCAAAGTTGTCAATATCCAATCCCGATTTTAATGCGGCTTCAACGTAAGCGATTCCGTTAGCTAAAGTGAATCCAACTTCCTGCGCGGCGGTAGAACCGGCTTCACGAATGTGGTAACCGGAAATTGAAATTGTATTCCACTTGGGAATTTCTTTTGCACAATATTCAAAAATATTTGTTATCAAACGCATGGAAGGTTTTGGAGGAAAGATATAGGTTCCGCGCGCGATGTATTCTTTCAAAATGTCGTTCTGAATTGTTCCGCTGATCTTCTCTTTTGCAACACCTTGCTTTTCCGCCACAGCAATATAAAGCGCAAGCAGAATAGCCGCAGTGGAATTGATCGTCATTGAAGTGGAAATTTTATCAAGGGGAATTTTATCAAACAAGATTTCCATATCGGCAAGTGTATCAATCGCAACGCCGACTTTTCCAACTTCGCCGTAAGCAATTTCATCATCGCTATCATAACCGATTTGTGTCGGAAGATCGAACGCGACAGACAAACCTGACTGCCCTTGCGAGAGTAAAAATTTATATCGCTCGTTTGATTCTTTCGCCGTGCCGAATCCCGCATATTGCCGCATTGTCCAAAATCTTCCGCGGTACATTGAAGGCTGTATTCCGCGGGTAAACGGATACAAACCGGGGAAACCGACCTTTTCTACATATTCTTCTGAGTGAATATCGTTTTGAGTGTACAAAGGTTTTACTGATGAAAATGAAACGGTAGTAAAATCTTTTTCACGTTCTGGATTTTTTGACACAGACTTTTGGTAGGTCTTTTCGTCCCAA
Organism: Ignavibacteriaceae bacterium; assembly: GCA_041671545.1. Taxonomy (GTDB): domain Bacteria; phylum Bacteroidota; class Ignavibacteria; order Ignavibacteriales; family Ignavibacteriaceae; genus UBA1563. The sequence goes on along the minus strand of JBAZBI010000003.1, from coordinate 97,136 downwards.
TCGTTATACGCTTGTTGAACTTTATTTCTCAATGAATCCATGGACAATGTTTCTCCAATTTTACTTTTGCAAAATAAGAAGAAAAATCGGGAAGCGGCAATTTTGATGGTTGATGGTTGAGGTATGAAGGAAAGAAGTGAACGGAAGAAAACCATTTGAATTATATTAGAATAAAGTTAGTTTGAAACTGCTCTTTAAAATAATTTTCAATAGAAAATATTGAACCAATCAATATCTGGAGATAAAGTTATGAAAATGTTTTTTCAGTACTTAGTGTCTATCTTCCAAGTTTATAAAAATTATTTCTGTCCGCTGCTCATTGTTTTACTCCTCTCAATTTTTATCACATCTTGTAAAGAAGAATCCGTTCCAACTAAACCGCATCAGAACCAAATTTTAACCGATGCAGCAATCGCAAAATTGCAAGCAACCGCGGATAAAGTAATGATGGAGAAGTTAGCCCCGGGGATGATTGCGTATATCGCCGTTGAAGGTGAAGGGGATATATATATAACACGGGGTGTCGGGAATTTAAATACAAGTGAACCGATGAGTAGCAATAACTACTTCAGAATGGCGAGTGTAACCAAAACTTTTACTACGGAAGCTGTTCTTATCTTATCCGATGAAGGGAAAATTGATCTTAACAAAACAATTTCTTTTTATCTGCCGGAATATGCAATTCCCGGGAAAGACACCATCACAATTAGGATGCTTGGCAATATGACAAGTGGATTAATTGATGTACTTGGCGATCCGGTTTTAATGAATACTTATTATACCAGTCAAGGAACCGCCAAATTTACTCCTGAACAATTAGTCGTTCCGCTTCTAACATCTCAATTGAAATTTACCCCCGGCACACAATATAATTACTGCAACTCAAATACTATTTTATTAGGCTTGGTAATAAAGAAAGTAACCGGTAAGGCGCTTAAAGATGTTTTTGCAGAAAAGATTTTTCAACCTTTGGGATTAACGCATACATTTTGGCCTGAAACAAATTATATACCGCAACCCTATCATCACGGTTACACAAATCTTTTAGGAACAAGTAATCTTGATGTAACTTATTATGGAAACTCATGGGGCAACGCTGCAGGTATTCTTATTTCTAATTTTGATGATCTAAAGATTTGGGCGAAAGAATTATACGAACGCAAATTACTTTCTGATAACTCAAAAATTGAAAGATTTCAATTTGGAGTTGATGGTTCCGGTTATGGATTTGGAGTTGAAAGGATTGGTAATTTTGCCGGACATTCGGGAGGAATTACCGGATGGAATACGATGGTATTTTATGACGGTATAAAAAAGATCACAATAATTACCCATGCAAATTCCCTGGATGAGCAACCGGCAAGTTATGCGTTTGCAGAATTTGCTAAGGCTCTTGGGTATTAAAAACGGTTGATAAAAGTCAATGGAGACATTTATGAAATCTGCAACTCGAGATATTAAAATATATTTTATTCTTTTGGGTATCTTTTCCCTCCTTTTTCTCTCTTGTAAGGAAGAATCTAATCCGGTGACTCCTCTGGTACAGGGACCATCATTTGAAATGAATGTAACATTCGCTCCTATCGAGGTTAAATCAACAGATGGGAAAGTAAATCTCCTTTACGGAGTTGAGACCCAAAATTTTGAAAAAGAGGGTTATGCGCTTAAAGATTTTCAGGTATTGAATGCCGCAAATGAAACAATGCTATGCAGTAGAAGTGATACCGGGAAATTTATGCTTATCCACAAACCGGCATCTGAAGGTATTCCGCCGGAGGCATATTATTATCCCTTCAATGGTCATTTAACGTATCGTTTTAGTATCGGATTGGTGCTCGATCCTTCACAAGTTCCTCAAAAATTAAAACATAGACTTGTGCTTAGTAAAGATGGAAAGGAGAAAATAATTGAAGGAACGGAAACCGCGGTTTCGAAGCAAGCAATACCCGTCATTTCTGCGCCATTTAAAGGAGAGGGATTTTATGCGGCAAACACAACCACCTTAGCAAATAATCAACACCCTAGTTACCAGATGACATATATGTGTAATACTACTGTTCCCGAACGATTCTGTATAGACTGGAATAAATTTGATGATAAGGGGAGTCCTTATCATGATGATATAAATAATTATGAGAACTGGTATGTATATGGGCAAGACGTATTTGCGGTATCAAGCGGGCAGGTTGTCTATGTAAATGATGGAATGCCCGATCAATTCCCCGTCGGCACTATAACGGGAGATATAAATCAGTATAATAGTGGAGGTAATAGCGTCATTATTTCTACTGCTGTGGGATTCACAATCTATTCGCATTTCAAACTAAATAGTGTCTTAGTTAAAATGGGTCAAAATGTTAAAAAAGGAGAGTTGATCGGGAAAGTCGGCAATTCAGGAAATTCGGGAGCCCCACATCTTCATTTTGGATTGAATGCAAATTTCCCTTGGTATATATCGGAAGGTCTTCCTTATTATATCGATTCACTGGAAAAGGTTGGTACTTTAGCCGGTCCGCTGCCAAGTCCGGAAATACATACTAATGAGCTCGTAGAAAATGGTGGTGTATATAATTTTAAATAAATAGTTGTTAGATCATTAAAAATTATTTTTAACCATAAGGTAACATCACATGAAAACTTCTAAAAGAAATTTAGTTTTTGGGCTAATTCCGTTAGTTTCGATGATTTTCCTTTTTCTCTCTTGTAAGGAAGAATCTAACCCGGTGACTCCTCCGGTAGAGGGACCATCGTTTGAAATGAATGTAACATTCGCTCCTATCGAAGTTAAATCAACAGATGGGAAAGTAAACCTACTCTATAGTGTTCAGACTGAAGATTTTGAGACGAGCGGATATAAGCTTAAAGATTTTCAAGTGCTCAATTCTGCAATCAACGGAATGTTATGCAGTATTAAAGACACGATAACCAACCTACTGATTACCAAAGAAAATATTTCGGCAGAAGATTACCCGTTGCGTGAATATTCCAATTTCCGTATGAGTGTTGGACTTGTCTTAGACCCATCTCAAGTTCCGCAAAAAATTAAACACAAACTGATACTTGTTAAAGATGGTAAAGAAATTACGATTGAAGGAGCGGAAACTTTGGTTTCACAACAGCAAGTAACAGTAATCTCTACACCGTTAAAGGGAGAGCGGTTCATTGCCGGAAATTCTACAACGATACTGAACAATATTCATCCGGCGTTTCAACTAATCTATAAGGGAATTACAAGAGTACCTGAAAGGTTTTGTGTTGATTGGAACAAAATTGATAACACGGGAAATTATTTTAATGGAGATTATCAAATTTGCGAGAACTGGTTTATTTATGGTGAACAGGTCTATGCTGTTGCAGATGGACAGGTCGTTTCAATAAAAGATGGGATGCCGGATCAATCGCCTGTATTCACTCAACCCATTCCAACTACACTTTTTGACGGAGAAGGCAATAGCGTTGTAATTCACATCAATGGTGGTTACGTTGTTTATGGGCACTTAATTCCTAATAGCATCACGGTGAAGCCGGGACAAATTGTTAAAGATGGAGATGTGATTGGAAAGGTTGGAAATTCAGGAGATTCCGATGCTCCACATCTTCACTTTGGGCTTCACACAGATTTCCCTTATTACATTTCCGAAGGGCTTCCGTACTATATCAATACATTAGAAAAAACAGGATCTACGGGTAAAATGTTTGACCCATATATAAAACTTGTAATGCCTGAAACACACCTTAACGAACTCGTTGAAAATTGGGGTGTCTATAATTTTAAATAGAAGAGGAAAGGATGAAAAAACTGGTTTTTGTTTTATGTTTCTTTGGTGTAGCGAGTAACAATATTTTTTCTCAAACTCAAAATGGATTCACTGCAGCATTTGATTCAGTTCATAAAAAGCTGTCGGTCTATTATGCATTTACAGAATGGAAAAATGTTAATTGGCAAAATCTTTATAATGAATTCAAACCGAGGATAGTTACAGCAGAAACTCAAAACGATTCCAGCGCGTTTATAATGGCACTGAAAGAATACACTTTCAGAATTCCAGATGGACATATGGGTTTCGGAACCGGATTCTATGCCGGTGCAAAATCAGATGTACTAAAAAAGAAAAACACCAATTGGGTAAAGTTGGAAGAGAAACTAAGAGACCAACAGATCGGGGGAAGTTATGGCTTTACACTTATTAAACTTGATGACGGACGATTTGTTGTAAAACTTGTTACTGAAAACTCTCCGGCTGCTTTAGCCGGTATTAAATTCGGCTCGGAAATAATAGAAGTGAATGATAAGCCCATAACCGAAGCGATCAATTCAGTCTCTGTCCTTTGGGCGGAACAAATTCCCGCAACAAAAGAAACAAAACAATTGCTGCAATGCCGCTTAATTGGCAGAGCACCGGTTAATACAACAATGAAAATCAAATTCAAGAACATGGGAGATGTTAATCCGGCTACTCAAAATATTTCTGCGGTTAATGATAATTACGCAACCTATGATCTTACATCAATGTTGCCGATAAAAACTCCGGAAATTTCTTACAAAATTTTGGAACCGGGCGGATACGGTTATCTCGAAATTACTTCATGTATTCCACCGGTAACGGTGGTTACAGAATTTATGTCGGCATTTATAAATCTTCTTTCCGCGAACCCTAAAGGAATGGTTGTGGATTTAAGAGTTAATACCGGCGGCATGGATGCTTACGCCGCAGCGGTTGCTGGATGTTTTTATCCCGACACAACTTTCTATGAATATCAACATTTTTATAATCCCGCAACCGGAAACTTTCAAAGAACTGAGGAAATGCTCGATCATTTAAGTTTTCAGACCGTGAGCTTTTTCAAACCGACACAATATCCCGCGGGCTCAATCTTTATAGAGCCGCAAGGTTTAACTTTTAGCGGACCTGTTGTGGTAATGGTTAGCCCAAGAAATGTAAGTTCAGGTGAAGGGATAGCAATGGCGCTTAGCAAACTGCCGCAATGCAAAGTTGTAAGTTTTTACGGAAGTCAGGGTTCTTTTGGAATTACCGCGCCCGAATTTGAATTGCTTTCGCCTCAAGACTCTATGCACGTTTCATATCCACATGGACGCTCACTTGACATTGATAATAAAATACAAGTTGACAGCGATAGCAGTATGACCGGCGGAGTTATTCCCGACATAAGACCGCCGTTAACCGATGAGACGATCGACAAAATGTTCTTACAAGGAATTGATTTTGAATTGGAATATGCCGTTCAGGAATTGGATAAAATGGTTGCTGTAGGTGTTGAAAACGGAAGAGATCAAAAACCGTTAACTTTTACATTAGATCAGAACTATCCGAATCCATTTAATCCGGTAACAACAATTACCTATCAAATTCCGAAAGCCGGAAAAGTAGAACTGAAAGTATTTGACATTCTTGGAAGAGAAATGGCTGTGTTGCTAAATGGTGAAATTGCCGCTGGAAAACATGAAGTAAAGTTTGATGGAAATAACTTCTCCAGTGGAATATATTTTTATCAATTGAAATCCTCTGGCTTTGTTGAGACAAAAAAGTTTCTACTGATGAAATAGAAAGTATGTTTGATGGATGATGGTTGAGGGGGGGGATGGGAAAGGTCAAAAGTCTGGAAGAAAAGAAGAAAAAAAGTAAATAAGGAATTTGTTTTAGTGTGAACCTGAGAAATGGGGAGATGAAAAGCGAAATGGAAACCGTAGAATGTAATTTGAAAACCATGCGAAGTAAAATGAAAATTGTGCGGGGAGAAATTACAATCGTGTGAAGCAAGATACTAACCGTGGGAAGTAAAATGGAAACTTCGCAAAGCCAAATGGAAACCGTGCAAAGCCAAATGAAAGTGATGCGAAGCAAAATGAAAGTCGTGCGAAGTGAAATGAAAGTCGTGTGAAGCAAAATGAAAGATGTGCGAAGTAAAAGAGAAACCGTGCGAAGCGAAATGAAAGTGATGCGAAGCAAAATGAAAGTCGTGCGAAATGAAATGAAAGTCGTGTGAAGCAAAGTGGGAAGTGAGCGAAGTCAAATGGAAACCGTGCAAAGTGAAATGGAAATTGTGCAAAATCAAAAGGAAACCGTGCAAAGTCAAATGGAGACCATGCAAAACGACTCAAAAAGTTAGAAAATGGGCTGAAAATGAAGAATAAGGGGGGATGATGGCTGATGGTTTAGGTTTGATGGAATAGGTTAATTGTCGGTTGTCAAAGGTCAATTGTTACCGGTCAATTGTCAAAAATTAAAAGGTATGGAAGAAAAATTAAAAATGGAAAGGGAAAAATTTCAAACCAACGGACTTTTAAAACTGAACTGGGTCAATGGTTCGAGAGGATTTTACGTTAGCCCTGAAAGGGCGTTTTACCCCAACATAGGGCGAAGCCCTATGCCGACAAGTGAAATTATTTAATTAAGCCCTGAAGGGGCGAAATAAATTTGGAGTCTGAAGTTTATTCCGCCACGCCAAGGCGTGGCTTGAATGTTTCTCTGTTTATTTTGTTCACAGGGCATTGCCCTGTGTTAATCTATCCCGCTCTTTCAGAGCTAAGAGCATTAAAAATTAGTTGCTGAAAAAACACTTTGCTTTTAACGGAGGTTGAATGAGGGAATAAAATATAGTTTTTTTTCTTGCGCAAAAGGATAAATAGTTTTAGTTTTAATCCACCGATTAACTAAGTAAAAGGGCTCAAGGGAATATTTGCTTGGAACACTGTTTAAGAAATACCGCTCGAAAAAGAAACCTCAAAAAAGATAATATCAATGGGAGTTGTACTGCTCTAATTATAATATTTTCTGCAATACACTTGATGCATAAATTAAACTTAAAACATTATTCATAACTTATGAAAAATCCAATTAAAGTATTTATTTCTTATTCTTGGGATAGCGAAGAACACAAAAGCTGGGTTTTGAATCTCGCCGGTAGATTAACTGCAGATGGGGTTTACGTAATTCTTGATCAATATGACCTGTATGCCGGCAAGAACATGACACAATTTATGGAAAGGGCTGTTGATGAAGCAGATAAAGTTCTGACTATTTTGACAAAAAATTATAAAATCAAAGCGGACAATCGAACTGGTGGGGTTGGTTATGAATACTCGATGATTACCCAAGAATTTTTTTCATCTCAGGCGAATAACAATAAATTCATTCCGATTCGGAGAGAAGGAACATATGAAGAAGCGGCACCTAAATTTTTAGGGATTCTTGTGTCTCACGATATGACAAATGATGAAATGTTTGAAAAATCATATAGTGAACTTATAAAAGTAATCCATGATATACCGATAGTCGAAAGACCAGCGCTAGGAAATACTCCTTCTTTTACTGCATCAAGCATTTCATTAAAAATCATTGATAACGAGAAGAATCTTTTAAAATCTAAAATGAAAATTTTTGGAAATTGGAGATTCATAATATCCTTTTCGCAAACACATTTTAACACTCCTGAACTTTTCAAATCAATAAAGGGAAATTTACTGTTTGATGATAATAAAAAAATCTTTTTGCCCTATATATTGAATGATTTCTTAAAAATTAAACATCATCCTATTGTTGAGTATGAGCGACCGCTTCAACAATATCAAGTAAGCAATTGGTATATTAATGAAAAATTACAAATACTTCCGAACAAAATAATTTATGAGTTTGCAGAATATAGTGATGGCGAAATGATCTTACTTAACCTTCGAGAACCATTTATAAGTATCTTTTATATACTACTAGCTATTAATAGAATAAAAAGGAATAAATCAATTTCAATCAATTTAGAGATTGAGACTGAGTTTTTGGCTAACCAGAAGTCAATCCTTTATCGAGAATATTCACCTTTTGATGTCAGTTTTTCTTTTGACAATTATAGTATACCTGACAATCATTTCAAGATGGTGACCGTGCTTGACAAAATTGATACAAATACGATATACAATGTCTATCAAAATCTTTATAATGCTTTTGTAAGTGAAAGTCCTAGATCTATGAATCCCTATATAGTGGTAAACAAAGAGAAATTCATTAAACTTATTGAAAAATATTTTATTTGAAATAAATCATCACAAAAACGACTTAGCAAATATCACTCCGCACGGGATTTTAATTGTTTGGTTTGTTCATATTTCCACCAATATTAAATCCCTAACGGGATTAATAATTCTTCATCCCGGCGGATGAGAGATTGGTAGAAACGCAATAAGAAAGAAAACAGAATGCCGTAGGCATGATACAAGAACGCGACTCAACAATCATGAATTTAATGTTACGGAATTCAGTAACATTAAAAACGAAAGCGGCTGAAAAATATTTATAGCAATATAGAGCGAGAAACAACTATGAGCGATATAAAATTATTTGAAAGTAAAAAGGTAAGAACTCACTGGGATGATGAGAAGGAGTTGTGGTTCTTTTCGGTTATTGATGTGATTCAAATATTAACCGACAGTCAAAACCCGCGAAGGTATTGGAGTGACTTGAAGCGAAAACTTGAAGCAGAGGGGTTTGTTCAGTTGTACGAAATTATCGTACAACTGAAATTAGAATCGGCTGATGCAAAAAAATATTTAACGGATTGTGCTAATGTAGAAGGATTATTGCGCATTATTCAATCCATCCCATCGCCAAAAGCTGAACCGTTCAAACAGTGGCTGGCAAAAGTTGGCTACGAACGAATGCAGGAAATTGTTGATCCATCGCAGAGCATCGATAGGGCAAGAGAAAACTGGCAAAAGTCGGGAAGAAGCGAAAAGTGGATACAGCAGCGAATGACCGGGCAGGAAACCAGAAATAAATTAACCGACTATTGGAAAAAGAGCGGGGTGGAAAAAGCCAACGAATTTGCTTTTCTTACCAACATTATTCATCAGGAATGGACGGGGCTAACGGTAAAAAAACATAAAAATTTGAAAGGCTTGAAATCTCAAAATTTAAGAGACCACATGAGCGAAGCAGAATTAATTTTTACGGCTCTTGCCGAACTTTCTACAAGGCAAATAGCTGAAACGGAAAAAGCGAAAGGTATAGTTCAAAATGCCGATGCAGGAAAGAAAGGTGGTAATATTGCTAAAGGCGCACGTTTGCAATTAGAAGCTAAAACCGGCAAGAGTGTAGTAACCGGTGAAAACTTTTTACCACCGGTAAAAGAGAAAAGGAAAATAGAAAAAAAGTAAAAACTCTACATTAAATCCAAATTATATAGTTAGTTAAAATACTCAGCGCAAAAAGGTTAGAATATTTTAAATATGTTGAAATAGAAATCAGAAGTAAGAATTCAGAATGAAAATTCTTCTGACTTCTGAATTCTGACTTCAGAGCGCAATCGGCTCTAAGTTTTTTGGTTCCAGCAGGGTAGATCTAAAAACTCTTTGCCGATGATGAAGATATCTTTATTTTTCGGAACGGAAGAAAAGAAGAAGGTTCTAATTCGATTTTAATAGATCGCCGAATTAGGAATAAGAATTAACTAAAACCAACTAATAAAAACATGAGCAACGTTACCAAAACCTACACCCTATCAAAAGAAAAAATTAAAGTTTTACTTCTTGAAGGACTGCACGAAAACGCAGCTAATCTTTTTCTTAAAAATGGTTACACAAATATTGAGTACCTTAAAAGTTCGCTTGAAGGGGATGAGCTTAAAGAAAAAGTTAAGGATGTTCATTTAATCGGAATCCGCTCAAGAACAAATTTAACCGCTCAGATACTCGATCATTGTAATAAGCTGATAGCTGTAGGATGTTTTAGTATCGGCACAAACCAGGTTGATCTGCACGCGGCAAAACTTAAAGGTATTCCCGTTTTTAACGCTCCTTTTTCAAATACACGTTCTGTAGCTGAACTGGTAATTAGCGAATGCATCTTTTTAATTAGAGGAATTCCAGAAAAGAATTATTACGCACACAATGGTAAATGGTTTAAAGAAGCTTCCAACTCTTTTGAAGTAAGGGGGAAGAACTTGGGAATTGTTGGTTACGGACATATCGGTTCTCAAGTTTCAATTCTTGCGGAAAGTCTGGGGATGCAAGTCTATTATTATGATATCGAAAAAAAACTGAATCTCGGGAATGCCAAAGCATGCAACTCTCTTGATGAACTTTTACAGATTTCCGATATCGTTACTCTGCATGTGCCAGAAACGGAACTTACTAAAAACATGATAACCGCGGATAAAATAAAACTGATGAAGAAAGGAAGTTTTCTTATCAACTCTTCGCGCGGCACAGTTGTAAATCTTGATGACTTAGCGTATGCTATAGAAGAAAAACATTTGAACGGAGCGGCTGTAGATGTGTATCCGGACGAACCGGCTTCAAACAGTAATTCTTTTTCGTGCATTCTTCAGAAATTCAACAACGTAATTCTTACTCCGCATATTGCCGGCAGCACTTCGGAAGCGCAGGCAAATATTGCTCACGAAGTAACAGAAAAACTTGTAAACTATTGTGATGTTGGTAGTACGATAGGCGCGAGAAATTTTGTTGAAATATCGCTTCAACCGAATATTGATAAACAGAGATATCTCCACATTCATAAAAACAGTCCGGGAGTATTAAAGAAAATAACAGAAGTTTTTACAACAAGGAATATTAATATTGCTTCCCAGTATTTGCAGACCGATCCATACGTAGGATACGTTATTATTGATATTGATAGTAAAGAAAAATCGCCGGAGATTTTAAAGGAATTGAAACTGATTCCCGAAACCATTAAAGCGCGTATGCTTATTTAAGATGGATTATTTATAAATCACCTTATGCTAAAGACACAGATGATGTCTTAATCATAATCATAATCCTTTTCTCCATAAGCTTTCTAAAAACGAGTAAGATTATGATTAGGATTAAGATTAAGAGGTTTTTGATTAACCGTTATAAAATTATTTATCCCGGCTTCGATGAAAGGTTTGTAGATGAAAAAAAACGGCGTCAAAACAGACGCCGTTTTTTTTATTCATTGAGAAAAGATTGTTACTTAGTTAATTCAGAAACAACCGTTCCGCCGCCCATTGTTGCGGGAAGTTTAGCTTCAGTTTTTACAACTACTTTTGAATCTTTAGCAACCCAAAGAGTTGAAGAACCGGCGTCACCTTCAACCGGTTTTATTTCTACTTTATAAGTATCAAAAGCGCCTGCATCAACAGTGATGTTTTCGCTTCCGATAACTTTTAACGACATCTTCTTTGCGCCGCCTGCTTGAATATCAAGTTGATTGAATGAAGCTTGATATCCTTCAACTAAAGGTAATGTACGAAGCGGCAATTCGATTCCTGAACCATCAACTAAAAGGGGAGAATCGGCTTTTGCGCTTACCGGCATATTCTGCGGACCAGCTACAATTTTGCCCGTAACTTCATTTCCGTTGAAATTAAGTTCTACAGTTGCCGGTCCTTGCTGGATCATTCGTTTTACCGGAAGAACAGTAACGCGGTCAAAATAGAGTGAGTCTTTCATCGCCATCATACCGGTTAAATTATCAACAACAAGAAAAACATCTTTTCCGTTGAATGCTGTTTTTGTAATTGCTCTCTCCAAATTCATTGTTAAGTTTTGTCCCATAGCATTTACTTTTACAAGATATTTAAAGTTTCCTTCTTGAATTTTAGAGCCGTCAAAAGATTTCAACATTTCTTTCGGCGCTTCAACCGATTCATTCTTCGGCATCGTTACGGTTTTAATATCAACGGTAATGTCTTTTAACTTTTGCTGAATTTCCGGACGAATATCTTCTTGAACTCTTCCTTTTAAATGCTTGGCAAAGAATTGTTCCATCGCAACGTACATGGCAAGACGGTTTTCTTTTCCGGCGAAACCGTGTCCTTCATCCGGAGCTACCATATATTCTACTTGTCTGTTTAGATCGCGGAGAGCGACAACAATTTGATCCGCTTCAGCTTTTTTAACGCGCGGATCGTTCGCGCCTTGCACTACATAAAGAGGCGCTTTGATCTGCGTTGCATAATTGAAGGGAGAAACTTCATCCAATAATTTTTTCTCTTCAGGTATGTCCATACTTCCTACACGTACGTCGAACATTTTTTTCGCCGGCGCCCAATATGGAGGAATCGATTTTAAAAGCGTGATGATGTTTGATGGTCCGACAATATCAAATCCGGCTGCATACACATCGGGAGTAAAAGTTAATCCGGCGAGAGTTGCGTAACCGCCGTAAGATCCACCGGAAATTGCAACACGTTTCGGATCGGCAATACCTTGTTTGATCAACCATTTAACGGCATCGGTAAGATCGTGCTGCATTGAGCCGCGTCCCCATTGTTTATTTCCTGCATTTAAGAATTTCTTTCCGTATCCGGTTGAGCCTCTAAAATTAGGTTGAAGAACCGCGTAACCTCTGTTTGCAAGAAATTGCGCGGTTGCGTTATAGCCAAAGAAATCACGCGCCCAGGGTCCGCCGTGAACAAAAAGTACGGTAGGAAGATTTTTTGCCGGAATTCCTTTTGGCAAAGTTAAGTAAGCCGGAATGCTCATGCCGTCACGAACTTTATATCTAACTGCTTTTCTTTCGGAAAGATATTCGCTTGGCAAAGTCGGGCGTGATTTATAAAGTAATTCCGCGGTTCCTTTTGTTCTATCAAAAAGATAAACCGAACCGGGATCAACGTCGCGGGAAACGGAAACCAACCAGATCGATTCATCTGCAGAGGTTGAAACAAGTCCAATCTCACCTTTTGGTAAAAGGGATTTTAATTTATTATAATCTTTCTCCCATGATTTATTTTTAAAATAAATTCTGGTTTCATCGCCAACGTAAACGGTAGCGATAAGTTCGTTCGTTATATCTGAAAAAATAACATCGCCAAAGTCAACTTCGTTTTTCGGATCTTTTTCAATAAACTTTGTTTTTCCGGAGTTCAAATCATATATAAGAAGTTCCAACTTATCAGCCTTCGCGCCTTTATTGGAGATCATATAGAAGCTGTTGCCGTCCGGCATAAAGCGGATTGGACCGGCAGTTTCCTCATTATTTACGGCATAAATTTGATCTAATTTATCGCTGTTAACTTTTAAGATTTCGGTTCCGCCGTCAGCGGTTTGGCGGATACCAAGTTTCAAATTACCGTTGAGATCGAAAACCCAGCTTGCAACGTTATCATCATTCTTTCTGATGAGTGTTCTTTCGCCGGTAGTAAGATCAAGTTTATAAATATCGTGAAGCTGCGGATTGCGGTCATTCAGTCCGATAAAAATTTCATTAGGTGAATTTTTAGGAACGTCATAAATGAATGCGCGAACATTTTCGAGCGGAGTTAAATCCTTAGCTTGCGGAACCGGGTCACCTGTTGCTTTTGGATCGACAGCGTAGATACGGAAATTTTCATTTCCTCCTTGATCTTGAACGAAAAGTACATATTTGCTGTCGCGGGACCAGAAATAAGTTGTAACCGGACGTTTAGCATCGGCGGTAAGCGGTTTGGCTTCATCAAATTTTTGATTCCGCTCCTTTACCCAAATATTTCTAACGTTGTTAAACGGTTTTACAAAAGTAATATATTTTCCATCGGGGGAAATTTGAGCGCCGGAGATATCCGGATCGCCGAAGAAAAGTTCTCTATCTATGATAGGTGGCTGTTGAGCCGAAAGATGAGCTGAAAAAATGAACATTAACAAAAAGCCGAGAATTTTTTTAACTGACATGAACTACTCCTTTTAATTTTTGCATCTCAAATTTAAGGAGTATTTCGGCAAAAAAAAGATGAATTCTGCCAATCCGGGTTTTATGTGATGAATTGAAATATTTGTGGATAAGCGGTTGTATTGCTTATCGTGAATGAAATACAAAAAAGTTGAAATAATATTGAGAAAAATTAAAAAAGGGGAAGGAAAATTTTTGCTAAAAGAGGAGAAATTGTTATTTTCTCAATGTAAAAATTCAAAAGTTTACAAAAATTCTGCAATAGCTCGATGGAATTGGTTCATCGGCTGTTATCCCGACTTTGTCGGGATGCAAGTTCGGGTCTCGCTTGTGGAGCCAAAGACTCAAGTTTTTTTATTCCGCGATAGCTCAATGGTGGATCCCGATAAGATCGGGATGTTAACCGAAGGGTTTTCGGGAAAGAGATTGAAATTCCGCGATAACTCAATGATTTGGTTCATTGGCTGTTATCCCGACTTCGTCGGGATGCAAGTTCGAGTCTCACTTGCGGAGCCGAAGATTCAAGTTTTTTTATTCCGCGATAGCTCAATGGTGGATCCCGATAAGATCGGGATGTTAACCGAAGGGTTATTGAAAAGAAATTAAAATTCCGCGATAGCTCAATGGTGGAGCATTCGGCTGTTAACCGAAGGGTTGCAAGTTCGAGTCTTGCTCGCGGAGCTTAAAGCCCCAAATTATTTTGGGGCTTTATCATTTTATGACGTACTTCCTTTACATATTAAAATCTCAATCCGCAGAAAAATATTACACGGGAATTTCTGCTAATCCCGAATTACGATTATCATATCACAATACATTCGAAAAAGGTTTTACCTCCCGCTACCGTCCATGGGAAATTGCTTTCACAAAAGAATATCCATCAAAAGAAATTGCTCATCAGGTTGAACTAAAAATTAAAAGTTGGAAAAGCAAAACGATGATTGAAAAAATTATTTCAGGTGAGATTCTATTATGAAACTTCGGCTGTTATCCCGACTTCGTCGAGATGCAAGTTCGAGTCTTGCTCGCGGAGCTTAAAGCCCCAAATTATTTTGGGGCTTTATCATTTTATGACTTACTTCCTTTACATATTAAAATCTCAAACCGCAGAAAAATATTACACGGGAATTTCTGCCAATCCCGAATTACGATTAACATATCATAATACATTCGAAAAAGGTTTTACCTCCCGCTACCGTCCCTGGGAAATTGCTTTCTCAAAAGAATATCCATCAAAAGAATTTGCTCACCAAATAGAATTAAAAATTAAAAACTGGAAAAGTAAAAAGATGATTGAGAAAATTCTGACTGGAGAGATTATCGTATGAACATTCGGCTGTTATCCCGACTTCGTCGGGATGCAAGTTCGAGTCTTGCTCGCGGAGCTTAAAGCTCCAAATTCTTTGGGGCTTTATTATTTTATGAGTTACTTCCTTTACATATTAAAATCTAAATCCGCAGAAAAATATTACACGGGAATTTCTGCTAACCCCGAATTACGATTATCATATCATAATACATTCGAAAAAGGTTTCACCTCTCGCTACCGTCCTTGGGAAATTGCTTTCACAAAAGAATACGAATCAAAAGAAGTTGCACACCAAATGGAACTAAAAATAAAAAGTTGGAAAAGTAAAAAGATGATTGAACGAGTAATCAGAGGGGAAATACCAGTCTAAATATTCGGCTGTTATCCCGAAAGCTTTCGGGATGCAATTTCGAGCGCCTTCAGTCCCGATGCAATCGGGATCACGGAGCTTATAAAACCCTGAACAAAATTCAGGGTTTTTTAGTTTTGAGGGGAATTAGACTGCCAGATCCCCGGGAAAATACAGACCAAAATAAAATCGGACATTTATTTACCAAACGAACGTAGCAACCGCTCCCGCTTTTAAGGTAAGCGTTAGAGGATTATTGCCAGCCGATAATTTAAAAATTTGAAGACTACCACTATCGTTCAATACTATCATAACTTTTTTTCCATCCGGAGTTTTAAATGCAACATTTGGTAAAGTTGTGGAGGAAGTAGAACCAATGCGGACAGAACCGGGACGAACAAATTTTGATGCGTGAGCGATAATGTAATATGCCGGATTTCTCGTGACACTATTTCCATCGATAGTAATTGCTCCAAGACATTCTGTACAGCCTCCATCGGTATGTGGATTTTCATCCGGGTCTGATGCAAGATTCCATTCAATTACATTTTTACACCAATTTCTTGTCCCCCCAATAATCAAATTTTTTACGTGCCAGCTAAGGTCATTTGCTAAATTGCCTGGAGCTCCGACCCACATTTCAGTAAAATATAAATCTTTATCGGGATGCGCGGTTTTAACTTTTGCAAGATCATCAATCGTTCCGCCATATAAATGGAAAGCTGAACCGGCAACATATTTTTTAGCATCCGGATCATTCATCACTGTTATCGGATAATCAGTCCGGTCTGTATTGTGATCATAAATAATGATTTTTGTGTCGATGTTATTTGCTTTAAAATCCGGTCCCAAATAATTTTTTATGAACGACGCTTGTTCAATTGCTGTCATGATCATACTGGGATTATTCCCGCCATAGAGAGGTTCGTTTTGAATAGTGATCGCATCTATCGGAATTCCGGCTGCTTTCATTCCTTGAAAATATTTTACAAAATATTTAGAGTATGCAGCATAATATTGTGGTTTCAAACTGCCGCCGATGGATGAATTTTTTGTTTTCATCCATACAGGTGCAGTCCATGGTGAACCAAGAATTTTGATGTTCGGATTGATTGCAAGAATTTGTTTCAAGACGGGAATTAAATCTTTCTGTTCCGGTTCCAAACTGAATTGCGTCATAGCGGTATCGATTTGTCCATAAGGAAGATCATCATACGTAAAAACGCGGTCACTTAAATCGGAAGCGCCAATACTGATGCGCAAATAGCTGATGCCGATATTTTTTCCATCGGTTGCAAATAATTCTTTTAACAACGCTTCTTTTTCTGCGCCTCCCATTTTATTTATAAGTATTGCACTGCCTCCTGTTAGCGCGCAGCCAAATCCATCCATCGATTGATAAGTTTGTGATTCAAAAACTTCCAGAACCGGTATAGTGCCGGTAATGGTTGTTTGAGAAGCATTTTGACTTTGGAAAAGCGCCGTACTATCCGGATTGGTGAGCCAAAATTCTACCGTTGTTGTTGAGTCATTCTTTTTTGTATCGGGATTTGTGGCGCACGAAACAAAAGTTGAAAGCATAAAAAAGAAGAGTAAATTTTTTTTTGAGTTCCTGATCATGTGAAATCCTTTTTTTAGTGATGGATGATCACTTGTTTCAAATAGAAAAAAAGTTGTAGAATCCTTTAATAAATTAACTAATTCGCTATCCTCAAAAAAGTAGATTAATGTTTTGATGGATATTCTGATTTTTTTAAAAATTTCTCACAAAATAACATTGAAAAGAATTAATCTCTCAGAATTAACACTGCGCCAAGAAGAATGAAGAGAACGGCAATTGTCTTCTTAAACAAATTTGAGTCTTTAAATATTTTTCCACCGATAATTGTCGCCCATAATACAGAAGTTCGTTTTACTGCCAACGTTAATGCTACCGATGCGAGACTGATTGAGACAACTTGAGTATAACGATATCCGATCGTAAATAATGAGATCAAGGCAATCCAGCCGAAGTCTTTCTTTTGAAAGGTGCTGAAGATTTCTTCCCTATTCTTTTTATATGAGTAAAATATTACTGTAAAAAGAAGTGCGAAAAAAAGATGTTGGAATCCGGTTAAAGAAATTGGAGAAAGATTCATTTTTACAAGAAGAAGTTTATCCATGATTGATGATGCCGTGAAAAGAAATAAAGCCGCTAAAATGTAACGGTGATATTTTGATTTGAAGAATACATTCAGTGGAAAAAGGATTTCCTTTAAATTTTTACTTTCTAAAATGTACGTACCGGTGATGAGCGAAACCAATCCAGCAATTTCTGTTGCTTTTAACGATTCACCCAGAAGGAAAAACGCAAAGATCGCAACAAATCCTGGCGTCAAAGCAAGCAAGGGGAGGGCGTTACTTATCTGCAAATTTTTTAGCGCCGTCATAACGCATAAAAAAGCCGCGACTCCAATCAGAGATTTTATAAATAGAATTGAGATATTCGACGGATTAACCGTTGCATAATCGATCATGAAAAAAAACGGAAGAGAAAAAATTAGATTTACTATTGCAAGCATGAACGAAAAATCGAGCGGGCTACGGTTGAACAACACTTTCTTTTGTGTAATTGCTGCAAATGCAGAAAGCAAAGAAGAAATAAATGCAATTATAAACCAGGTCATAAGCAAATAAAATATTTTGAAAAGTTTTTCAGAATTACCACTTCAAATTAAGTTTAAGAAAAATATTTCTACCCGGTTCACTTTTTATAAATCCACGACCGGTAGATAAATGATTCCGGTAATCTTTGTTGAAAATATTTTCAATTCCACCGGCTGCCTGAGCCTCGATCAATCCGAATTCAATATAGGTTGAGGTGCATGATAAATTAAAGTATACGTATCCCGGTGTTTTCATTTCGCCGGTTGCAATTTTATTCTGTTGAGCAAAAATTGTCGAAGAAAAATCAGCAACGAGATAATTCAACAATGTGAATTTAATTCCAGCATTACCGTTCAACGGTGGAATTCCGGGAAGATTACTCTTCGCTGTAATGTCGTCTCCCTTCACATATGACGCGGTAAAATGGAAAATATAATCGTTTAAGAAATTGTATTCGGAGTGAAGGTCAAATCCGTATAATTGTGCTTCGCCGATATTGGTTTTTACGAAAGCATTTTTCCCTTCAAATGTTCCGGGAATTTCAGAAACAAGGTCTTTGAAACGATTATAGAAAATGCTTGAGATCAATTTAAAATCCGATGTATAATAACGAAATCCGAGATCAACCGACTTTCCTTTTTCAGATTTTAAATTTGGGTCGCCAACCCGGACAAGACCTCCTTGATCAATGTATTGAAATCTTTCTTCAAGTGATGGGGAACGGAAGGAATAGCCGAGACTTAATGTCAAATCTATTTTTTCATTACATAAATATTTTAAACCGAGATTTGAGCTGTTTGAAATTTCATCAGTCTTAATTCTATTCCAAATAATCTTTTGTCCTTTTGGCGTGTAATTTATTTTCCCATTCACAATTTCATAAAGTGGATTGAGCGTTGACTCACCGCTAACATATATTTTATCGATGCGGGCGCCGATCGTGAGAAAAAGTTTTTCATCAAGTAGTGCAGCATCATCTTGTGCAAAAAATCCGAGACTCTTGTATTTTGAATCTGGTAGCGGTTTCTCGCCAACGACTTTATTCGTCGTGCTTAAAACACTTCCGTCGCTTGCCAAAGTTTCAATTTTTTGAAATTTTTCACGAATACCGGAATAGTTTCTATCCCAGTAATCCAATCCAAGAACAAGATTATTATTTTCACCAAGGATAAAATCAGACTGAATTTGCAAATTATTATTCTTGTGAGTAGCAGAAGGATTTATTTTCAAAACGGTCGCACGAATAGCTTTTATTGTATCAATTGAGATGACGTGAGGAAGATTCTCAACATTTCTGTCGATCACCTGATATGAATATTTTAAAGAAAATTTATAAAATAGCTTTGATATATTTTGGATCTCATAACCGGCAGAAATCATTTCTCTTTTTTCATCCGGATAGCGCACTTCAGCATTTGGTAAAAAAACAGAAGCGCCGGGAATTCCCACATCGTCCGCTTTAAAAAGTTGATAATTGAATTTGAGTAAATTGTTTTCTAAAGGAATAAAGTTTATCGTTGCAGAGAAACTGTAATCTTTGAATTGGCTATTCTTCAATTCTCCTGCTGGAGTTTTGGTGTTCCCTGCTTTTCTGAACGAACCTGATATTTTCGATGACCAAAAAGAATTTCCAGTATTTATTGAGCCTGAAGAAAAAAGCATTTTGTTAACGGTACTTAAGCCCGATGAAAAATTTCCTTTCAGCATAAAATTTTCATTGAAGGAAGGAGTTTTTGTAATCACATTTATTATTCCACCGGTTGCTCCTGATCCATAAATAGAAGATGAAGCACCTTTAATTACTTCGATTCTTTCAACATCATCCAAGTCAATCATTGAAAGCCGTGCTGCTACATCTGTAGAGGTTGCAATTCTATTTCCGTCGATTAAAGTGACCAAATTCTCGCGACTTAGTCCGCGGATGTTGATCTCAATTCCCCATATTCCATCACGCAAAAGGGATAGTCCCGGTTGTTCTTTCAGTACATCCGATACCGACTGAAAGGATCGAGTTTCAATTTGTGTTTTGTCTATCAATAACTCGGAGTAGGGGGAATTGCGCAAATATTTTGAAGCTCTGTTTGAATTTACAAGTACTTCATCAAATTCTATAGGCGATGGTTCAATAGAGAAATCTTTTGTAACTGCTTCATTTTCAATTATTACAGTTGCCGGGAAAGATTTATATCCGAGTCGGGATACTTTTACCGAGTAACTTCCTTTGAAAAGATTTTTAAAAGAATAATAACCCCGGTTATTTGTAACCGTATGGTGATTGTTATTAAGTATCACCACTGCTCCATCCAAAACTTTTCCGGTTTTCATGTCACGGATATATCCGCTAAGCGAAAAACTTTGAGCGAAAAATTCTAATGACAGAGAAAGAAAAAAGAACGATATAATTTTAAATTTCATTTTATTTACAATACCAGAGTGAATGATATTTCCCGATTATAAAAATGTTGCCAATAATCCAAGTATCAACTTTAGCACTAAAATTTTGGCGAAATTAACTTTAAATGCCTATGTAAAATTAATATTAAAGTTGATAAGAAAAGAATTGCGTGTTGCAAACCGTCTTATGGAATCATTCTCTAGAAAAAGTAACTGCCTCAAAGTAATTTCAAGCAAAATTTTTTCTGAAAAAAAAGTTTAAAATGATAAAAATTTCACTTGCTTTTTTTAAAAAAGTCTATTAAGTTTGAACCACGATTCATTATGCTTACCCCCCATAGTGAATCTTCCCACGCCCGGTAGCCCTCCACCGGGCATTTTTTTGTCCATTCGGAAAAATTCCAAATTTTTTATAAAATTGAAAAAAAGTACTTGCTTTTTTTAAAAAAGTGTTTTAAGTTTGAACCACGATTCATTATGCTTACCCCCCATAGTGAATCTTCCCACGCCCGGTAGCCCTCCACCGGGCATTTTTATTTTAAACTTATTGGGAAATTGCGTAAATAGCAGACGGCTTTTTCTCATTTTTTAAGGAATCGTAATGGAAAAAATATCCTATCAAAACAAATCCAGAACCTCCAAAGTTGAATTACCTTCTAAATTAGGTTTCGGAACAATTTTTACCGCCCATATTTTTGAGATGGATTATTCATCTGAAAAAGGATGGCACAATTGCGCTATTAAACCGGTAGAAAATCTATCTGTTCATCCGGCAGCAATGTTTATCCACTATGGGCAATCAATTTTTGAAGGGCTTAAAGCTTTCCACACAGTAGATGGTGAGACGGTAATTTTCCGCCCTGAATCTCATCTAAAGAGATTGAACAATTCGGCAAAAAGATTATGCATGCCTCAAATAGACGAAGTTTTTGTTCTTCATGCATTAAAAGAATTAGTTTCGATTGAAAAGGATTGGATACCAACCAACAGCGGTGAATCACTTTATATTAGACCGATCATGTTTGGAACAGATGAGATATTGGGTGTCCATCCGTCTAAAAAATATAAGTTTATTATTATGTTATCTCCGGTTGGAGCATATTATCCTGAAGGATTTAAACCGGTAAAGATTTTAATGCAAGATGATTATGTCCGCGCGGTAAGAAAAGGAGTTGGGGATGCGAAGACCTCCGGGAATTATGCTGCCAGCCTTCTCGCTACAGAAATTGCAAATCAAATGGGATACACACAAGTTTTATGGCTTGATGGGATTGAACAAAAATATCTTGAAGAAGTTGGAACGATGAACATTTTTGTAGAATTTGAAAATGAAATTGCCACTCCCAAACTTACAGGTAGTATTCTTCCCGGAATTACAAGAGCTTCTGTTATTCAGTTATTAAAAGATAAGAATTATACGATAAACGAAAGACTTATAAGTGTTGATGAATTTATCGAGGCTTACAATAATGGTAAATTAAAAGGTGTTTTTGGAACCGGCACTGCCGCGATTATTTCTCCGGTTTCGGAAGTGACTTTTAAAGATAAAAAAATGGTTATCAATAATGGTGAAGCCAGTAATCTTGCTGTTGAATTATTTAACGAAATTACTGAAATTCAACGCGGAAATTCAACCGATAAACACAATTGGATAACAAAAGTTCCAACGGAAGTTGCGGTCTAATTTAATTACATTTCTTCATTAGTAAAACTCTCCCTAAAGTGGAGAGTTTTTTTATAGGTCGTTAATGAAAAAAATAGTTTTCTCTTTCGTACTCATTCTTTCTTCGCTGATTTTTGCAGGCACACCAAAACTTCCAAAGAATATTATCATCATGATCGGTGACGGAATGGGAGTTTCTCAAGTTAGCATGTCAGTTTTAACCAATCCAAATTCATCATTTAAAAGATTTCCTATCACCGGATTTTCAATAACTTGTTCAGCGGATAAACTAAAAACAGATTCAGCTGCAGGTGGGACAGCCCTCGCATGTGGCGAAACTACAAACAATGGCTCAATTGGCGTTAACAAATCCGGGAAGCCAATTCAATCAATCTTGGATTTAGCTAAACAAAAAAATCTTTCAACAGGTGTTGTGGTAACTTCAGAAATTGTAAATGCAACTCCGGCAGCATTTTTAGGGCATACTACCAATCGGCATGAAAGCGAACTTCTTGCAAAACAAATTTCCGAGTCAAAGACTGACATAGTTATTGGTGGTGGGAAGCAATATTTTCTCCCAGATTCATCAGGTGGCAAAAGAAAAGACAACCAAAATTTATGGCGTCAAATAGAAATGAACGGTTATAAGGTTTTTAGTAGCTATGACGATTTGATAAATTCTGATGCACAAAAATATTACGCACTTCTCGAACCATATGATTTAAAAGCCGCCAACCAGAGAGATTATTCTCTTTCAGACTTAACAAAAAAAGCATTGGAAGGACTTACAAAAAATAAAAATGGATTTGTGCTGATGGTTGAAGGTTCGCAAATCGATCACGGTGGTCATGAAAATCTTCAGGATGTTCTTTTTAATGAGTTGAACGATTTCGAAAAAGCTATCAAAACTGTACTTGATTTTGCAGAATCGAACAAAGAAACATTGGTGTTGGTAACAGCGGATCATGAAACGGGCGGCGCTGCAATAACCGGCGGTGAGGTAGATGGAGAAAAGATGGAAATTGACTTTGCTTCAAAAGGTCATACCGCAGCGATGGTTGGAGTATTTTCTTACGGTCCTCAGAGTGAAATTTTTTCGGGAATCAATGAGAATTATAAAATTGGGGAAAAATTATTGATGCTGCTGGAAGCTTCCCATTCTTCTGCAAAAGCTAATCGATCCAAATAGTTTGTGAAACTTTTAATTTTTATCAGGGAATTAATCTAACCTTAAGTTTGTTGTAGGTAGAAAAGCAACCCTTAGTTAGAATCTTAAAAAAAGATTAAAAAATGTAGATGTGATATAAATCAGACAAGAGAAAATTTCTATTTATTAATGATCGAATCACTTTATATTTGTGCAACTTGATTTTCAACATTTAACAAGAATTTAGGAAACATGCATTTAGATCTTCAATCAATGATTAACTACATCACTATTGGTATTCTCGTTATATTTTTGGCAGTTGCAATCTTTTCGATTGTTACGAATAAGATGATCATGCTTCGGAAAAAAAAGGAAGAAGAAAGATTAAGAAAACTTCCCCCAAAACAATTCTACACAAGCAGTAAGGTCTATACATTTTCAGTTCCGGAAAACTTATCAGAACCATCCCCATCAAAAAAAACTATTGAACATGTTGCTAAACCAGTCGAGCGGTTTCAGGTACTTAATGATACTTTAAATCAAAACGCTCCGTCGTTTACCTACCGTCACTGGAATTAAAAAATTCTTTAAAGTACCCTCGAGAGGAATCGAACCTCCGGCCAAAAGTTTAGGAAACTTCTGCTCTATCCACTGAGCTACGAGGGCAAGCAAATCAATTGCAAGTTAAAATCATATTTAAAAATAATTCTTCCGGTACTTTCGACTTTCCTATTTCAATTTTCTACTAACTTAGTACCCCCAGTAGGACTCGAACCTACGCACACGGCTTCGGAGGCCATTGCTCTAATCCACTGAGCTATGGGGGCATGATCATTACTGTTCAGATTTGTAAAAAAACGAAGAAATAATTCTACAATAAGATTAAAAACTCAATGCTAAATTACTTAATTTTGTGATGAAATTAAATTTTCATTTTTACCTATTATTGATTTAGAAACTAAAGGAGAAATAGTATGACTACAATTATTGATGTTAGAGCAAGAGAAATTCTTGACTCACGCGGTAACCCGACCTTAGAAGCAGAAGTTGAATTAGAAAGTGGATTTATTGGCCGTGCAGCTGTACCAAGCGGCGCATCCACCGGTGATTTTGAAGCATGCGAATTACGTGACGGTGATGAAACCCGCTACCTTGGAAAAGGTGTTTTGAAAGCTGTGGATAACGTTAACGAAAAAATCGCGGTTGAATTAGTTGATTTTGACGCGCTTGATCAAACGGGAATTGACCAGTTTCTAATTGATCTTGATGGAACTGAAAATAAATCGAACTTGGGAGCGAACGCAATCCTTGGTGTTTCACTTGCTGTTGCAAAAGCTGCTGCACAAGCATGTGGATTGCCGTTGTACAGATACATCGGCGGAGCAAACGCTAAAGTTCTTCCCGTTCCGATGATGAATATTATCAACGGTGGAAGTCATGCCGATAATAATGTTGATTTCCAGGAATTTATGATCATGCCTGTTGGCGCAGAAGATTTTGCAGATGCACTAAGAATGGGCACCGAAACTTTTCACACCTTAAAATCAGTTTTGAAAAAACGCGGCTACAGCACGGCTGTTGGCGATGAAGGCGGATTCGCTCCGAATTTAAAATCGAATGAAGAAGCAATTGAAGTAATTCTTGAAGCAATTCAAAAAGCCGGATACAAACCCGGTGAAGACATTGGAATTGCTCTTGATCCTGCTACGAGTGAAATGTGGTTGAAAGATAAAAAAGTTTATCAATTCTTTAAATCAGATAAATCTGAAATTTCTTCCGAGCAAATGGTTGAATATTGGGCAAAATGGGTTAGCCAATATCCGATACTTTCAATTGAAGACGGACTTTCAGAACATGATTGGGACGGTTGGGATGTCTTGACCAAGAAACTCGGCGGGAAAATTCAGTTGGTTGGAGATGATTTATTTGTTACCAACACAGAAATTTTAGCTCGCGGTATTCAACGCGGAGTTGCAAACTCAATTCTTATTAAAGTAAATCAAATCGGTACATTGACCGAAACACTTGATGCAATTGAACTCGCAAAGAAAAACGGATATACTGCGGTTATCAGTCACCGTTCCGGTGAAACTGAAGACACCACAATTGCAGATATTGCTGTTGCCACGAACGCGGGACAAATTAAAACCGGTTCTGCAAGCCGAACAGACCGAATTGCAAAATACAATCAATTGTTACGCATTGAAGAAGAACTTGGTCTTTCGGCTAATTTCTTGGGACTATCAGCCCTAAACTACAAAGCATAAAATCTATATAGTGAGCGGAAAATACTTTTCCGCTCATGCTTATTTTCATCTCTTTTATTTGAAGAAATTATGATCGGTGAATTAGCCGCTTTATTAACAGCTCTCCTTTGGTCTGCTACTTCGCTTTTATTTTCTGAGGCGGCTAATAGAATTGGATCGCTTCAACTAAACATAAACCGATTAATCTTTGCTACTCTGCTTCTTGCTTCTACAATTTTTCTCTTTGGAATTGATTATCACCTCTCACAAGATCAATTTATTTATTTGGGATTGAGTGGAATAATCGGATTGGTTATCGGCGACAGCTTTCTCTTCAAATCTTATCTTTACATTGGTCCACGCATTGCGATGCTTTTAATGGCGCTTTCGCCGGGAATGGCTTCTCTGCTCAGTTATTTTTTTCTTGGTGAAATTATCAGTCCGCTTGGAATTATTGGAATGGGTATTACGATCTTGGGGATTGCCGTTGTTGTGCTTGAAAAGAAAGAGGGTGTAACATCAAAATATAAAATTACTCCTTACGGAATTTTTCTCGGAACAATGGGCGCGCTTGGGCAAGCTGCCGGATTAATTCTTGCAAAAATGGCTTTTAACCTTGGCGAGATAAACGGATTCGTCGCAACCTTCATTCGCATATTTTCTTCCGTAATTATTTTCTTCCCGATAGTTTTGATCTTTAGAAAATATAAAAATCCAATTCAACTTTATAAAAAAGATTTAAAATCACTCGGGTTTACTTTTGCCGGAAGCGTGGTTGGACCTTTCCTTGGAATTACATTTAGCTTGATTGCCGTGTCACATACAAAAGTTGGAATCGCTTCAACGTTGATGTCAACCATGCCGATCATTATGCTGCCGATGATGCATTTTATTTATCATGAAAAAGTTTCGTTGCGCGGATATCTTGGGGCAATTGTAGCGGTTGCAGGAATAGCTATTTTATTTTGGCATTAGAAGTAATTAGTCTAACTGACATTTTCTAAACTTCGTTTATAAATTTCCAAGTCTGATTTTGAAAAACAGACGAAAAGCACTTCTTCAATTGTGGATTCGTTTTCAAGAAATGTTAAAACTTCTCGTATTGCTATTGCGCTTGCTTTATCAATCGGAAAATGGTAAATCCCCGTACTGATAGATGGAAACGCAATGGTTTTAATTTCATGCTCAACAGCAAGTTGAAGTGAATTTCGGTAGCAATTCGCCAGTAGATTTTCTTCATCGTAATTTCCACCACCCCAAACCGGACCAACAGTATGAATGACATACTTCGCTTTTAAATTGTAACCTTTTGTAATTTTAGCTTCACCGGTTTTGCAGCCGTTCAACGTTCTGCATTCTTCCAAAAGTTCCTTTCCTGCCGCGCGATGGATTGCCCCATCTACTCCACCGCCGCCGAGCAAAGAAGTATTCGCAGCGTTTACAATTGCATCAATACAGATGGTGGTTATATCTCCGTGATAGAGTCTTATTTTTGTTTTCATCAGTAAGTATTTTAACTTAATTTTAAACTTTTTAATGGTATTTTAAATAGAAATAAAAATAATTTTCATTCAAAAGATTACTATTTATGTACACAAATCAAAGTAAGGTCATCCTTCTTATTGCAGATATAAGTGGTTATACCAACTTTATGCTCGCAAACCGGAATACAATTTCTAAGAGCCACAAGATCATCATCGAACTAATTAAAGCGATTATCGAGCATATCGAACTTCCTCTTGAAGTAGCGAAGATTGAAGGCGACGCCGTTTTCCTTTTTGCTCTTAAAGGAAAAGATGAAGAAGAGTGGGAAATATTAAGGAAAAAGATTGGCGAAAAGTTGATAACTTTTTTCGATATCTTCGCTCAAAAAGTAAATGAATTAAGAGGTTCGGTTCTTTGCGAAGGAGATGTTTGCGTTGCAATCGAAACACTCAAATTGAAAGTTATTGTTCATACCGGATATGCGGAACTTGTAAAGATTGGAAGCTTCAACGAACTTTCCGGCATTGATGTTATTCTTGTTCACCGGTTATTAAAAAATTCTGTTACCGAGAAAGAATATATTTTGATGACCGAATCCGCATGCACAGAAATTATGTTTCCTAAAATAATTTGCATTGAAACGGGAATGGAAAAATATGATGATATCGGGGAAGTGAAAACTTTTATTTATTACCACAAGAAAGTGAAATAAAAAAGCGCAAAAGATTAACCTCTGCGCTTTTTCAACTCTTCTATCTACTTACTTTTATTCGGATAAGCCGGTGCTTCCGGGATTTTATTCTTTGCAGTCTTCAATTCATCAAAAGCGGTTTGAATTGCTTTATCCAACTGCTGATCGACTCCTTCAAATTCAAGAGCCGGATCGTTATCAACAAAAATATCCGGATCAACTCCATAACCTTCCATTATCCATGATTTACCGTCAACGTCATAGCGTGAAAATTCAGGACGATTTAATATCCCGCCGTCAACAAAAGGAAGAGTTCCGCGAATACCGACAACTCCGCCCCAAGAACGTTTGCCGATAAGTTTGCCAAGTTTTGCTGCTTTAAAACGGTATCCAAAAATATCGCCGTCGGAGGCAGAGAACTCGTCAATCAATCCAACTTTTGGACCAACGTGCATACCACCCGGATCGTAAGTTGGAGCCGCGTTTCTTGCAATGCCTACCATCGTCCATTCTCTTCTCAATCGTTCAAGGATCATTGGAGAGACATTTCCGCCGCCATTACCGCGGTCATCAATTATCAAAGCTTCTTTCCGTAATTGCGGATAATACAATTTTGAAAATTGATTTAAACCGTTAACACCCATATCGGGGATGTGAATGTAACCAACTTTTCCGTCTGTTGCTTTGCTTACTTTTTCAATGTTGTTTTGCACCCAGTTGTAATAATACAAAGGCTGTTCATCATCGGTAGGAATTACAACGGTCTCGCGGCTTCCTTCCAACATCGGTGATGAATTAATTTTCAGCGTTACTTGTTTATCGGCTTTGTTTTCAAGCAGTTCATAAATATTGCTTATTTCATTTACCGGTTTACCATTTACCGCGGTAATATATTCACCTTCTTTTACATCAGCGCCAATTTCAGATAATGGCGAACGGGTGGCTTTATCCCAATTTTGCCCTTTGAGGATTTTCACAATTTTATAGAAACCTGATTTATCTTTCTCCAATTTTACACCAAGTAAACCGAGTTTTATTCTTTCGGCTTTCGGGTAATCGCCGCCGCCAACATACGCATGTCCAACGCTCAATTCACTTATCATTTCTCCGATGATATAAGTTAGATCGACGCGGTGATTAACATATTTTACAAGTGGTTCATAAGTTTTGCGGACTTTCTCCCAATTGTTTCCGTGCATATTCGGATCGAAAAAGAAGTCGCGCATCTGCCTCCATGATTCATTAAAGATTTGTTCCCATTCCGCTGTTCGGTCAAGATTCATTTTCATATCTGAAAGATTCAATTTCTCTTTCATTTCGATTTTTGCAGATGGAAGATCAATGATTGCATATGAGTTTTCTGCACCGACTAACATTTTCTTTTTATCGGCGGAAATTTCGTAGCCGCTAATTTCGCCAAGCTCCGTTTCTTTTTGTTTCTTAAAATCAAACAAATAAAGTTTTGGTTTTCGTTCACCACTGCTATTCCTCTGATAATAAAGGTTTGAACCGGCGGAAGATAAATTCCGGTAATTTCCTGCAGCGGTTGGTATTTCTACGATGCGGTTTGTTATTCCATCCGCATCCACTTTAACGGAAACTTCCGGTTTACTTTCTTTCTTTTCAGTTTTTTCGGCTGATTCTTTTTTATCTGTTTTCTTTTCATCTTTTATTTCAACTTCATCACTGGTTGGTGCAAAAGGTGATTTTGTATCTTTTGCCAGAGTAATCAAATATAATTTTGACATATCTACGTAGGCGTGATTCCACTCCGTGTTACTGTAAACCGGTGAAAAAGTTCTGTCTGAAATGAAATATAAATATTTTCCATCTTCGCTGAAAGCAGGACTGCCCGAATCGTACCATCCATCAGTAACGGCAAAAGATTTTTTATCTTCGAGCGAATAAAGATAAATTTTCCCCATTCCTATCTCTTCCGGTTTTGCGAAAGAAATCCATTTGGAATCCGGTGACCATGTAAAATCTGTAATTTCCCAAGCAGTTGCTTGCTCAACTTGGGTTACACTTTTTGATTCAACATCAACAAATTGCAAACGAAGTTTTTTATCGTTCCACAAAATCTTTTTGCTGTCGGGAGACCAAGCAATACCGAACTTATAAGTATCAGCGCCTTTTGTTAATTGGATTGGAGAGCCGCTTCCATCTTGCGGCATAATATAAATTTCATCTTCACCTGAAGCGTCCGAAATGTACGCAATCCATTTTCCGTTGGGCGACCATTTGGAGCTTCTTTCATGCACTCCGGAAGTATTTGTAAGATTTCTCGTAGGTCCGTTTTTCTGCGGAACAGTAAACATTTCTCCCCGTGCACCAAACAACGCGCGTTTGCCGTCGGGAGATATTTCAAAATTAGTTACTGATTTAGAAACATCAATCAACCCGCCTCTGCCAATGCTGAAATCTTCATTTAAATAAATTGTTATCTTTTCAAGTCTTTCAGTTGCTAAATCAAATTTGTAAATGTACCCGCCATTCTCAAATACAACCGCTTTATCTCCCATCGATGGAAATTTTACATCGTACTCGGTGAAAGAAGTTAGCTGTTTTATTTCTTTTGTATCAAGTGAATAGGAAAAAAGGTTTAGTGTTTTTGTTCTATCTGAAATGAAATAAATTTTGTTCCCGCTCCACATCGGAAAAATATCCTGCGCAGGATTGTTGGTGATATTTTCAGTTTTTTTTGTTTTGAAATCGTAAATCCAAACATCATCTGCTTGTCCGCCGCGGTAGCGTTTCCATGTTCTAAATTCACGGAAGACTCTGTTGTATGCTAATTTAGTTTCGTCGGGGGAATAAGAACAAAATCCGCCGCGGGGTAAAGGTAACTGCGTGGGCAAATTTCCTTTTGTATCAACTAAAAAAAGCTGTCCTTTAAAATCATTAAACTCGATCATCCGCGAACGGAAAACAAGTTCGTTATTATTTTTCCAGGTCATAACAATATTATTCGGACCCATTCTATCGGAAACATCGTCACGGTTTAAGGTTGCGGTGTAAGTAATTCGTTTTGGAACACCGCCTTCCGAAGGCATCAAATATACTTCGGTATTGCCGTCATATTGCCCGGAAAAAGCTAATTGTTTTCCATCGGGTGAAAATTTTGCGAACATCTCAAAACCAATATCACTCGTTAACTTACGGGCTGTTCCGCCGTTTGCATCAACCGTGTATAAATTGCCGGCGTAAGTAAAGACGAGTTGATTGCCATGAATAGTAGGGAAGCGAAGAAGTCTTGCCTCCTGTTGAGCATAAGTCTGCATTCCAAAAAGAAAAACAGCGAGCAGAAGAAGTAGTTGTTTCATACATAACCTTTTTTTGATTATTTGGAGTGAATTTTTAATAGAACTTAGCTGTTCAAGTTTGCACTTGAAAGAATTTAGTGACGAGCGGCTATATTTTTTGATAGAAAAATTCTTATGGTTTCTTCTTCTGAGATGCTCTCTTTTCTTTTAGGAACCAATCATTATCCAGTTCGTTAATTTTTGCAACTTCGCTCAACCAGAGCAATTCACGCGGTGCGGGATCATCTTTTGAGTTTACCAATTGTAAACATTCCTGGATGAATTCCCTGGCGACAACCGGTTTTGAAAATTGGATTGGTGCGTTAGAGACAAAATCGTTTGCGAGAATGGTTTGCATGGCTTCAGTTAAAAAGTCCTGACTGAAACCGAAACGGCTTGAAACATTTGCGATAATATCTTTTTCACCTTCATCGATCTTGTTATTCATTTTTGCAACTATGAGGAGACCTTTTAAATAGTTACTCTTATCTAGTATTGTGAACAATTTGCCTCCCTTTCAATATTGTTAACTGAAACTTAAGAAATATGTTTGTCGATAGAAAGGAAATTATTTTGTTATCCCTTCAAAATTTGTAAATTTCTGACAGACGATTTATTTGAAACTTAAGAATTACACTTGCAGTTGAAGATCGGTCAGCGGTCATTAAGAGAACATTCTGATAAGTGATCCGCCGCGGCGGACTGATAATTGCATAAGAGCGAGAAAAATATGAGA
Organism: Ignavibacteriaceae bacterium; assembly: GCA_041671545.1. Taxonomy (GTDB): domain Bacteria; phylum Bacteroidota; class Ignavibacteria; order Ignavibacteriales; family Ignavibacteriaceae; genus UBA1563. The sequence goes on along the minus strand of JBAZBI010000003.1, from coordinate 65,522 downwards.
TACGTACGAACTTCCTTTGTTTTTATTTGCTTTTTTCTTGCCGCAAGCTATGCGCAGGAAATCCCTAAGAATAGCTACGGTCTCTCCGTTGTAAGTGATTCTGCGCTTTACCATCAATTAATTAAGCAAGACAGCACCAAAGAACTTATTGATCTTGAAATATTTATTCCCGGACTTTTTGTTGATGTTCGTTATGCAACCGAAAATAATTTTGCGAAGACGAAGTTTTATGAAAGTTCAAAAATATTTTTACGACTTCCTGCGGCAACTGCTTTAAAAAAGATTCAAGAAGAATTACATCAACAAGGACTTTCATTAAAAATATTTGATGCCTACCGTCCATATTCCGTAACTGAAAAAATGTGGGAATTTGTCCACGATGCCCGCTATGCAGCCGATCCTAAAACCGGTTCACGGCATAACCGCGCATGCGCCGTTGATGTTACGTTGGTTGATCTAAAAACCAATAATGAATTGGAAATGCCCACTCCCTATGATGATTTCACAGAAAAAGCTCATCACAATTACAATAATTTATCTGAAACTGTTTTGAAGAACCGCGAACTGCTTAAAACAATAATGATAAAATATGGATTTGAAACGATAACCTCTGAGTGGTGGCATTATGATTTTTCCGGCTGGAAGAATTATGAACTGCTTAATATACCTTTTGAAGAATTAGATAAGAATAGAATGTATTAATCGTAGTACAGACTTCAGTCTGTGCTAAAGAAAGAGAAATAATTTAAATCTTTTCAACACAAGATTTAATGATCATGTTATTTCGGAACTAATCTCTTAAAAAAATCATTTTATTAGAAAGAATATTTTATAAAAGAGTAGTTATGCAAAAAGAAAATGAACAGACATATCCAACCTCCGTAAAAAAATATAAGTTTTACGATTTCATAATGGCGGCTTTTGTAACCATTCTACTTTGTTCAAATATTATTGGTGCGGAGAAGGTTGTTTCTTTGTTCGGATTCACCTTCGGCGCGGGAATTCTTTTCTTTCCCATCAGTTATTTTTTTAACGATATTTTAACAGAGGTTTACGGATACGCCCGCTCACGCAAAGTTGTCTGGGCTGGATTTGCCGCTTTGGGATTTGCGTCCCTTATGTCCGCTGTGGTTGTCGGTTTACCTGCTGCACCGGGATGGATTCATCAGGATGCTTATGTTGTTGTTTTCGGGCAAACAACAAGAATTGTATTAGCCTCACTTACTGCTTTTTTCAGCGGGGAATTTGTCAACTCTTTCGTACTTGCAAAAATGAAACTCTCCACCAATGGAAAATATTTATGGACAAGAACCATCGGCTCAACGGTTGCCGGTGAAGCGGTTGATTCTCTTATCTTTTATCCAATTGCTTTTTATGGCTTCTGGCCCAACGACCTACTCCTAAAAGTAATGATTACAAATTACGTCTTAAAAGTTTTGTGGGAAGTAATTGCAACTCCCATGACTTACAAAGTTGTAAATTTCTTAAAGCGAAAAGAGCACGAAGACTTTTACGACCGCAATACTAACTTTACACCATTCTCAATTGAAACGTAAAACTACTAATACTGTAAAAGCGGGTAGGGCGTAGTACAACAAGCATGAATGAATGGAAGAATGGTTGTCCCGAAAGCTTTCGGGATCCTTTGGAAGTGTTGGTTTTTATTGTTGTTTCTTTGCATCTTTGTTTCTCCCGACAAGTCGGTGTAATGTTTATTTTTTTGATCTTCTACAAACTAATGTATTGTTTTTCCTGTATTTTAAATACCCAATAGGTTTTTAATTTCTTTTTATCGTTTAATTTAGGTAGGAACAGGTATGATGCTCTTTTTTGTGACACAGAGGAAATCTGAAAAACAAGGGACAAAACTGTTCATGGTTGTGCATCTTACACTGGGAGCTTTTTTATTATGTCTACTGTTTCCTATAAAAACGTATGCGCAAACTTCATATGATATCAGCATGTTTGCCAACAAAGCTGTCGACCTCATCACGAACAAAGATGGTTTGCCGCAAGGGACAATTCAATGTATGGCAACTGACAGTAGTGGAAGGTTTTGGGTTGGCACACAAGATGGAGCCGCGTATTATGATCAACGCAAGTGGACAACCGTCAACATGCCGAGGCGAACAATTTCAAACTGGGTCCAATCAATGTTCGTCGCAAGCGATGGAGCGGTTTGGTTTGGTATGGGGCGGGGCGGGGTACATCGCTATACTCACGGAAGGTGGGAGTCTTTTGATGCATCAGACGGATTGGCAGGAAGAACTGTGCGAGGTATTTGCGAAACCAAAGAAGAGAACGGAGTGAGAGCAGTTTGGTTTGCTACAGATCGCGGGTTGTCGAAATTCGCTGGAGGGAAATGGCAAACCTACACTCAACAGAATGGTTTAGTCGGGGACATCATCAACGATGTTTGTAACAGCACTAATGGGGCGTTGTGGGCAGGCACCAGCCAAGGTGTTTCTATGCGCTACCGTGGTGAGTGGCTCACAGTTGACGTACCCGATGGAATGAAAGGTAAAAGCATTTCGAAAATCTTTCAGAGTAGTAATGGTGCGATGTGGTTTGGCGCTAAGAACGTGATTGCAAGATACAACAAAGGAGAGTGGAGTGTGTTTTCGGTGAAGCGGGGGGCGATGAACAGTGTTGTGTACGCCATTTATCAAAGAATGAATGGGGAGATATGGTTTGGTACCGAAAGCGGGTTATGGAAATTCAACGACCTTCATGGGAGTGACACAAGTGATACTCTGCAGTCCGTGTCTCTGGGAATTAAGCGAACCGGGAAGGACGGGATGTTTGTCATTTCTATCCATGAGACATTTGATGGCAGCCTATGGTTTGGCACGTTCTCGGGACTTTATCGGTATAATGATGGCAATTGGCAATTTGTTGTCGAGAACATGGGAGCGGCGGAAGGTGGAACATCTGCAATTTGTGAAACCTCAAATGGAGATTTTTGGTTTGGGACAGTGGGTAGTGGTCTCGTCCGCTATAGTAACGGTAGGTGGTACCCGCACTATCTCATCTCAGGCATCATTATTTACCTTTATGAATCGAAGGATCGATCTCTTTGGGTAAGTCTTTACAACAATGGTGTGTTTAGATACAAGGACCAAACATTGACAAAGTATAACAAAGTAAATGGTCTTGCGAGCAACAGCGCGTGGTTTACCTATCAGACGAGAGACGGCTCTCTTTGGTTTGGAGGAGACGGCGGTGTATCCAAATATGCACTCGGTAAGTGGGAAACCCTTACAGATAAAGAGGGACTTCCCGGGAACACTGTTCTTAGTATGTGCGAAACTAGCGACGGGTCTCTCTGGTTTGGGACAACAGTAGGGGTTTCCCGTTTTCGCAACGGTAAGCATCAAACCTATGACACGAGAGATGGTCTAGGGGCAAATACGGTTCAATGTATTTTTGAACCCTTATCCACAACATCTACCAGCCGCGAGAGCAAAGCTGTTTGGTTTGGGACACGGGGTAACGGCGTTTCTCGGTTCGATCTTGGCAGCAAGACATGGAGAACATTCAATGACATTACATCTCCTCGTCTCTCAAACAACACCGTGTACAGCATTAAAGAGGACAAACTGGGGAGACTGTACTTTTTGACAAATAATGGGGTCACAAGGTTTACGTTGCTTGGAGATGGCAAAATAAAGTCCGAAATTTTTACGATGGAAGACGGGCTGCCAAACAATGAAGGAAACTTCGGCAGCTCGATCGTTGATTCACGCGGCAGGATTTGGGTTGGAACAACGGAAGGAGCGGCATTTTTTAATCCATCGGCAGAGGTTGTGGATACTGTGCGAAAGCCTCTTTTTATCAGAGATGTTGCCGTTTCAAGACTTGTAACAAACCAACCATTGGAAAGTGGAGTTGTTCTCAAACATAACCAGAACGAGATCGTCTTTCATTTTTCATTGTCCTCATTTTTCAAGGAATCAGACACACGTTACCAGGTTCAATTGAACGGCTATGACGCAAACCGTCTGGACTGGACATCGGACAACAAGAAGGAATACACCAATCTTCCTGATGGTAATTACACGTTTCGTGTCTGGGGAAAAGACTATGCCGGGAATATGAGTGGACCCACAAAGTTTATGTTTATCATCGAACCCCCTTATTGGAAAACATGGTGGTTCAGAATTTTTCTCTTCCTCGTATCTGTTGGGGTTATCCTAATGATAGGTCGAATCTATACTGCACACAAGCTGAAGAAACAACTGGTTGTTCTGGAGCGACAGCGAATGATAGAGATAGAGAGAGCACGGATCTCAAGAGACATGCACGATACGGTCGGATCCAGTCTGACGCGTATCGTACTTCTTAGTAACCGGGTCGACAAAGAAATGCAGGGTCAGAGTATATGCCGGGATGATCTGGCGCCGATTCAACACCGGGTAAGCGTGATAGAAGCGACGGCGAGAGAAGTGATGAGCACAATGGATGAAATTATCTGGTCTCTAAGCCCAAAGCATGACACCCTCGAAAGTCTTATCAGCTATGTGCGGTATTTCATCAACGTCATGTTTGAGTCCGCCGGTATTCAGTACAAGATTGATGTTCCCGAATCAATCCCCGATATAACGTTAAGCCCGGATTTCAGAAGAAATACATTCCTCATTGTAAAAGAAGCCGTCAACAACATTGTCAAGCACTCATGCGCCTCATTTGTGTCGATAGTAGTCTCTCTTCAGGAAAATAGGCTCGCGTTTGAAGTTATTGATAATGGGGTTGGGATGAGTGAATCAGCTCCACCGCTTACTGACAGTGTTGGGTTCGGACTTAAGAACATGCGGGAACGAGCAGAAGCAATAGGAGCGAACCTGACTATAGAAACAATTCCTCAACGCGGCACTTCAATCCAGTTCAGTGCGGAATTGCAAAAGATTACTCCAGTTTGAGGTATCTTCATTGAGTAAGAAATGATTATTTTGCATCAAATATATTGAACGAGGATCTGTTATGGAAAACATCAGAGTAATGATTGTAGAAGATGATGAGATAGTGAAGGAAGAATTGCGGGATGCTCTCGAGCAGGCACCGGAATACCAGTGTGTGGGAGTATTTGCGAATGGTGAAGCGGCGCTTGAAAAAGTGACAGCCCTCAATCCTCATGTAATCTTGATGGATATAGGTCTTCCCGGGATGAACGGGATCGAATGTCTCCGTCAGGTAAAGCAGCTTTTACCGAAGACCTCTGTTGTGATGCTCACCGTGTTCGACGACGATGGGAGGATATTCGATTCGATTATTGCCGGTGCAAACGGGTATTTGTTGAAGAGGACTTCACCAGCGAAAATTGTCGACTCTCTGTTAGACATCCAGAACGGTGGTGCACCCATGAGCGGCCAAATTGCGCGGCGTGTCCTTGAATTATTTCGTATGAATCCGCAGCCCGATGAGACTCATGGGCTTTCTAAGAGGGAAACGGAGATACTTGACCACCTTGCCAAAGGCTACACCCACAAACAGGTTGCCGACAATCTTTTCGTCAGCCCGGAAACTGTTCGATGTCATTTAAAAAACATCTATCAAAAGCTTCACGTTCATTCAAAGTCGGAAGCCATCAACAAGGTCTTTCACTTGCGAACCATTCTCAAATAATTCCCCTTCTGTCGTCAATTTTCTATGGTAACATCTTGAGATATTGACGGAAAAATACTCCAGTTTGAGGTATTGTAGATACTGAGTTTCCCGCTTACTTTTACTTACAGCAGTCAGAGTATTTATTCGCTTATAATCAAATTACAATCATCGCCAAGCAACCAGGAATCTGATGTTTTCTTTCTTGATTTGCTGGCGGAACATAATTCATGAAGGTTTAGTATGCATAGTTACAATCGATCTGTTGACCGGTTTCTCCTCACTCTTGTTATTCTCTTGGGGCTTCTTTTTTTTAATGGGAATACCGCACACGCTCAGTGGCAGCAAACGGCTGGACCTGAGGGGGGAGTAATTTATTCCTTTGCCACAATTCCCGATGGGGCAGGCGGCACAAATCTCTTTGCCGGTACAGATGGCGGCGTCTTTCTTTCTACCAACAATGGCACAAGCTGGTCTGCGGCGAGTACCGGCTTAACGAGTACTAATGTTTTGTCACTTACCGTCTCAGGTTTAAATCTTTTTGCCGGGACTAATGGCGGCGTCTTCCTTTCCACCGACAACGGCACAAGTTGGACTGCGGCGAGTACCGGAATGACGAACACTATTGTCTTATCACTTACCGTCTCAGACACAAATCTTTTTGCCGGGACTAATGGCGGCGGCGTTTTTCTTTCCACCAACAACGGCACAAGTTGGACTGCAGTCAATACCGGCTTAACGAACACTGATGCCCGTGCTTTTGCCGTCTCTCCAAACGGGGCAGGCGGCACGAATCTCTTTGCCGGGATTTTTGGCGGCGGTGTTTTTCTTTCCACCAACAATGGGGCAAACTGGACTGCAGTCAATACCGGCTTGACCAAGAAAGATGTCTTTTCTCTTGCTCTCGACTCGTCGGGAAATCTTTTTGCCGGGGCAGAAGGCGGCGTCTTTCGTTCCACCAACAATGGGGCAAACTGGACTGCGGTCAATACCGGTTTGATGAATACTCGTGTCCGTACTCTTACTGTCTCACCCAACGGGGTAGGCGGGACGAATCTCTTTGCTGGAACTTTTGGCGGCGGTGTCTTCCTTTCCACCAACAACGGTATAAGTTGGACTGAAATCAATACTGGATTGACAAACAATAGGATTTTAACTCTTGCTGCCACAGGAACAAATATCTTTGCCGGCACTCATAGCGGCGTTTTTCTTTCAACTAACAACGGCACAAGCTGGGCTGCGGAAAATACCGGCTTGATAGACACTTATACGTATGCTCTTGCCGTCTCTCCCAGCGGGACAGGCGGTATGAATCTCCTTGCCGGGACCTGGCAAGGCGGCGTTTTTCTTTCCACCAACAACGGCATGAACTGGACTACGGCGAGTACCGGCTTGACAAACACCGATATCTATGCTCTTGCCGTCTCACCCAACGAGGCGGGCGGTACGAATCTCTTTGCCGGGACTGGCGGCAGCGGCATCTTTCTTTCCACTGATAACGGCATAAACTGGACAGCGGTTAATACCGGCTTGAAGAACGGTTATGTCAATGCTTTTGCCGTCTCTCTCGCTGATAGCGGGACAGGCGTTACAAATCTCTTTGCCGGAACCGGCGGTGGCGGTGTCTTTCTTTCCACTGATAACGGTACAAGTTGGACTGAGGTTAATACCGGTTTGAAGAACACCGAGGTACTGTTTCTTGCCGTCTCTCCCAACGGGGCAGGCGGTACGAATCTCTTTGCCGGAACCTGGCAAGGCGGCGTCTATCTTTCCACCAACAACGGTACAAGCTGGACTGAGGCAAGTACCGGCTTGACAAAGACCGTTATCAATGCTCTTGCCGTTTCTCCCAATAAGGCAGGCGGAACAAATCTCTTTGCCGGGAGTTATGGAGGTGGTGTCTATCTTTCCACCGACAATGGTACAAACTGGACTGAGGTCAGTATCGGTTTAACGAACGCTGATGTCAAGGCTTTTGCCGTCTCTCCCGCTGATAACGGGACAGGTGGAACAAATCTCTTTGCCGGAACCTGGCAAGGCGGTGTCTATCTTTCCACCAACAACGGCACAAGCTGGACTGTGGCAAATAGTGGCTTGACGAACATCGGTGTTTTAACTCTTGCCGTCTCCGGTGCGAATCTTTTTGCCGGAACTTATGGCGGCGTGTGGAGACGACCGTTGTCTGAGATGATAACCTCATTGCCTGCCGAAAACGGATTAACCGCATTGCCGACGCATTTTATTCTTAACCAGAACTATCCGAACCCGTTTAATCCGGAGACGACTATTTCCTTTAACCTTCCATCTAAATCGTTTGTATCATTGAAAGTATTTGATGCTTTGGGAAAAGAAGTTTCGATTCTGGTCGCAGACGAGTTGCCTGCCGGAACCTACGCACGGCAATGGAATGCGTCAACCTTGCCGAGCGGTGTTTATTTCTACCGTCTTGTGGCAAATTCATCTTCCGAAGGGAGCTCTTTGGAACCTTCGGTAAAGGCTAATGACTATGTCGAAACAAAAAAACTCATTTTGCTCAGGTAACACCACCCGCCGAAAAGGGAGTCGTTTCCCCGGCAATACGGGCAACTGTATATCACGCGCGGCGGCATTAGCGTCAATTAAAGGATTACTTTAGTTCTTTGTAAGTTTTATAGCTCCGACTTAAAGAGGTTGTGTGAATATTCACACAGCCTTTTTAAGTCGGGAAAAATTAACACAAAAAAATGGGCTTTAGCCCAAATTTAAGAAAGGATTCACATCTATGAAAACACTCTTTCAAATAGTAATCATAATGACTTTAATTTTTTATGTTGCTTCCTACACAGAGGCTCAATGGGTTGAGACAAATGGTCCCTACGGTGGTAACTTTAATTCTTTTGCGGTCAGCGGCACGAATCTCTTTGCCGGGACTACTAGCGACGGCGTCTATCTTTCCACCAACAACGGCACAAGTTGGACAGAAGCCAATACCGGCTTGACAAACAAAAGGATCTTTGCCCTTGCGGTCAGCGGCACAAATCTCTTTGCAGGGACTGATCGCGGCGGCGTCTATCTTTCCACCAATAACGGCACAAGTTGGACAGAAGCCAATACCGGCTTGACAAACAAAAGGGTCTTTGCCCTTGCGGTCAGCGGCACAAATCTCTTTGCCGGAACTATTGCTGATAACGACAGCGTTAGCGGTGTCTATCTTTCCACCAACAACGGCGCAAGCTGGACTGCAGCCAATACCGGCTTGACGAACACTGATGTTTCTGCCCTTGCGGTCAGCGGCACGAATCTCTTTGCCGGGACTACTAGCGACGGAGTCTATCTTTCCACCAACAACGGCACAAACTGGACAGCAGTTAATACCGGCTTGACGAACAATAAAGTCTTTTCCCTTGCGGTGAGTCCCAACGGAACAGGCGGCACAAATCTCTTTGCAGGAACTTACGACGGGGGTAGTAGTAGCGCCGTCTATCTTTCCACTAACAACGGCACAAGCTGGATTGTGGCGAGTACCGGTTTGACGACGAAGGCTACTGTCCGTGCCTTTGCTGTTATCCCCAACGAGGCAGGCGGTACAAACCTCTTTGCCGGAATTTATGGACCTGAAGGAGGCGTCTATCTTACCACCGACAACGGCATGAACTGGACGGCAGCCAATACCGGCTTGACGAACACTTTAGTCAATGCTCTTGTTGTCTCTCCAAACGGGGCAGGCGGGATGAATCTCTTTGCCGGGACTTCCGGCGGAGGTGTCTACCTTTCCACCAACAACGGTACAAGCTGGACTGTGGCAGCCAATACCGGCTTGACGAAGGCTACTGTAACTGCTTTTGCTATCAGCCCCAACGGGACAGTCGGCACAAATCTCTTTGCCGGGACCGGCGGAGGCGGTGTCTTTCTTTCCACCGACAACGGCATAAACTGGACAGCAGCCAATACCGGCTTGACGAAGTCTAATGTCAGAGCACTTGCAGTCAGTCCCAACGGGGCAGGCGGAACGAATCTCTTTGCAGGTACTTTTGGAGTTTATGGCGGGACTGTCTATCTTTCCACCGACAACGGCACAAGCTGGACTGTAGCCAATTCCGGTTTAACGAACATTAATGTAAATGCCTTTGCGGTCAGTTCCGACGGGGCAGGCGGCACAAATCTCTTTGCCGGTACTAATCGCGGCATCTTTCTTTCCAACAACAACGGTACAAATTGGACGGAAGCCAATACCGGCTTTACGAGGGCTACTGTCTATACCTTTGCAGTCAGTCCAAACGGGACAGGAGGGGCGAATATCTTTGCCGGGACTATTTACGGCGTCTATCTTTCCACCAACAACGGTGCAAGTTGGAAAGAGGTCAATTCCAATCCTAATATAGATAGCAGCTTGACGAACTATGGTGTCCGGGCGCTTGCAGTCAGCCCAAACGAGGTAGGCGGGATGAATCTCCTCGCCGGGACTAACGGCGGTATCTATCTTTCCAGCAACAACGGTACAAGTTGGAGAAAGGTAAACTATGGACTTACGAATAAATATGTCATTTCCCTTGCGGTCTCGGGCACGAATCTCTTTGCTGGAATTTCTCCTCTTCCTGTTTATGGCCTTAGTGGCGGCGTCTCTCTTGCCATCAACAACGACACAAGCTGGACCGCGGTCAATGATGGTTTGACGAACACCGATATCGTTACTCTTGCCGTCTCCGGCACGGATATTTTTGCCGGGACTTTAACCGGCGGTGTGTGGCGGCGACCGTTGTCCGAGATGATCACCTCGGTGCGCGCCGAAGACAGGTCAACCGGTTTACCAACTCGTTTTAGTCTTGACCAGAACTATCCTAACCCGTTCAATCCAACAACAACGATTAAGTATGCACTGCCTTTTGCAAGCAATGTAAAAGTGACGGTTTACAATATGCTTGGAGAGAAAGTGCGTGAATTGATTAACCATGTTCAGGAAGCTGGTTATTACGATGTTGTATGGAATGCGGGCAGCGCTGCGTCGGGAATTTACTTTTATGCAATACAAGCGAAATCAACTGATCCCGTAACTGCGGGACAAGACTTTAGGTCTGTAAAAAAGATGTTGATGATGAAATGATTGCAAAATTACAAGAAGGTAGAAACTGCAATAGAAAAACTAATTTATTAATAATAAAAATGGTGCAAAAATGAAAAATTCATATTATTTGTTTTTTGTCTTATTGTTTGTGATAGTCCCCAGAATAACGAATTCACAAACATTGCAGGAGAATTTATATGTTACAAATGGTTCGGTCAAAGCAACTGTAATAAGTGGAAATACATTGTATATTGGAGGTGATTTTACACAAGTAGGTCCTTCTACTGGGTATGGCGCTGCAATTGATACCTCAACCGGGAATTATGATGCTGCAATGCCAAAGGTAAACGGGGTAATTTATGCTGTTGTTCCCGATGGATTGGGAGGATGGTTTATTGGCGGTAATTTTACTTATGTAGGGGCAGTTGCACGGAATAAAATAGCGCATATTAAAGCCGATAAAACTGTTGATATGAGTTGGAATCCGAATGCAACCGGAACTACATTTTATCCTCCATTTATTAAAGCCCTTGCTGTATCAGGTTCCATAGTTTATGTAGGTGGTCAATTTACTAATATAGGCGGGCTGGCAAGAAACAGAATTGCCGCTCTTGATTTTACAACCGGCGCTGCAACAACCTGGAATCCAAATGCATCTTTCCCTGCAAACGCAGTTGTTTACGCCATTGCCGTATCAGGTTCAACAGTTTATGCAGGAGGAACTTTTACTAAAATAGGTACCACGGTAAGAAATAATATTGCCGCTATTGGTACAAGTGGAACGGGAACGCTGACAAGTTGGAATCCGAGTGCTGGCGGCAGGGTTAATGCCATTGCCATATCAGGTTCAACTGTTTATGCAGGTGGATTGTTTACAACTATAGGCGGGCAGACAAGAAATAGAATTGCCGCCGTTGATATTACAACAGGACTTGCAACAACCTGGAATCCGAATTCAGATGCAAACGTTTTTACCCTGGCGGTATCAGGTTCAACAGTTTATGCGGGGGGTCAATTTTCTAATATAGGAGGGCAGGCCAGAAAGTATATTGCTGCACTTGATAGTACAACACCCGGACTTGCAACAAGTTGGAATCCGGATGCGAATGCAACCGGCTATGTTAACGTCCTTGCTGTATCAGGTTCAACTGTTTATGCAGGTGGAGATTTTACAAGTATAGGCGGCCAGACCAGAAACTATACTGCTGCTTTTGATATAAGTGGAAGTGGGCTTGCAACCAGTTGGAATCCGAGTGCTGGCGGTACGGTTAGTGCCCTTGCCGTATCAGGTGCAACAGTTTATGCGGGTGGAAATTTTACAACTATAAACGGGCAGGCAAGAAATAGAATTGCCGCTCTTGATATTACAAGCGGAACGCTGACAAGTTGGAATCCGGACGCAAATAGCACGGTTGTTGCCCTTGCCGTATCAGGTTCAACAGTTTATGTGGGGGGTCAATTTACAACTATAGGCGGGCAGACAAGAAATAGAATCGCTGCTATAGATACTACAAGTGGAACACCGACAAGTTGGAATCCGGATGCAGGTGGCACGGTTTATACCCTTGTTGTATCAGGTTCAACAGTTTTTGCAGGCGGATTGTTTGGAAGTATAGGCGGGCAGACAAGAAATAATCTTGCTGCTCTTGATATTACTACCAGTCTTGCAACAACCTGGAATCCGGATGCAAGTAGCGCGGTTTATACCCTTGCCGTATCAGGTTCAACTGTTTATGCAGGGGGAGATTTTATGAGTATAGGTGGTCAGGTAAGAAACTATATTGCCGCTCTTGATAGTACAACTCCCGGACTTGCAACAAGCTGGGATCCGAATGCAAGTGGTCAGGTTCGTGCCCTTACTGTTTCAGGTTCAACAGTTTATGCAGGGGGAAGCTTTTTAAGTATAGGCGGGCAATCACGAAACAGTATTGCTACTCTTGATATTTCAACCGGACTCGCAACAAGTTGGAATCCAACTGCAAACAACTTTGTTTATGACATTGCTGTATCCGGTTCAACAGTTTATGCGGGTGGCGCCTTTACAACTATAGGGGGGCAGACAAGAAATAAAATTGCAGCTCTTGATATTACAACCGGACTTGCAACAACCTGGAATCCGAATGCAAGCGGTGTGGTTAATACCATTTCACTTGATTTTACGAATGGAAGGATTTATGCAGGCGGTGATTTTACTACTGTTATGAATAGTTCTTATTCTTACCTCGCAGGGTTAACCAATCCCGATGATCCCCTGCCGGTAGAACTCACATCCTTCGCTGCAAATATTTTGAGTAATGGTATAGAATTAAAATGGCAAACCGCAACAGAAGTGAATAATTATGGATTTGAAATAGAAAGAAGGCCCATCCCTAGCCCTTCCCAAAAGGAAGGGGACAATAATTCCCCCCGAAAGCTTTCGGGGGGAAAAGAGGGGGGCTTTGCGAAAGTTGGCTTTGTAAATGGAAGCGGTAACAGCAGTTCTCCAAAACAATATTCCTTCATTGATAATCCCCGGTTAACCGGAGTTTACAACTATCGATTAAAACAAATAGATAACAATGGCGAATTTAAATACAGCAGTATTGTGGAAATAAGCGCAGGATCAATTCCAACCAGGTTTGAACTTGCTCAGAACTATCCGAATCCATTTAATCCGGCAACGACGATCAGTTATTCAATCCCGACCAACAGCTTTGTAACATTGAAAGTATTTAACATTCTTGGTCAGGAAGTTGCGTTGTTAGTGAATGAAACTCTAACTGCCGGTAAATATACGGCAACATTCAACGCTGGCAATACTGCCAGCGGAGTATATCTCTACCATATAGAAGCCACGCCGATGCGTGATGGCACTACGGCGCTCACCGGATCGTTCCATACCGTGAAGAAAATGCTTCTTATAAGATAAGGATCGACGTAAATGTACGGTGAAATGGAAAATAAATCGAAGTGTGAGATTATTGTTTCATCGGACGACAATATACTTGAGATGAAGATCACCGGGCAGTTGACGGAATTTACAGCCGGGCACTTATTAAAAGATATTCCTCTTCTAATAAAGGAATATGCTTATAGGAACTATCTTTTCGATCTTCGCTCATTAGATGGAACACTTGGGATTGGAAGCTCATACTTCTATATAGAACACTTTTCTTCCGAACGTTCTAAAAATATTGCCATAGTCGCACCAAAAAAAAACGAGCGTTATTATTGTTTTATTCAAACCGCTGCTTCTAATAGGTGCATTAATTTGCGTTATTTTGATCTTATAGAAGAAGCAAAAATCTGGCTGGGAGAAGAGCAACTTTGTGCATAAATTGAATTATTAACTCACCTTACGCATGGTAGTTCAATATGTTATCAAAATGGGGTCAAATTGTGTCACAGAATAATATTCTGTGATACGAATAGAGTTATAGGATGAATTTTTGCGTAAGGTGAATTATAAAATTAAAGAAAACAAGGAATACGTTGTGAAAAAGAAAAAAGTATCTCAAAGCGGCATTTTCAGCGCGCTGTTCATTCTCATTTTATTATTTTCATCTTTTGTTTTTGCCTCGCCCGGCGGCGGTAAAAAGGGACCGGAACAATACAAGTATTTGCCCGGCTCACTTGTTGTAAAACTGAAGGCGCAGCCTGCAGGACTATTGAAAGGTAAACCGGGTGTTGAAGCCGCGCTAACTAATCTACAGATGACATATGGCGTTCAAAGCGTCAGCAAAGCATACGAGACCGCTAAACTGAAGAAACGAATCGGGATTGAAGAGTTGGAACGGGTATTCATTATGCATGTATCCACACCTACCGACCTGGAAGCTTTAGCCCGAAGATTAGAACAAGACCCAACGGTTGAGTATGCCGAACCACAGTATATCGTTCCTATTAACAAAGCTCCGAATGATCAATATTATAATGGTCCACAGTACCAGCAGTATCAACTCTCACTTGTAAAGGCGGACTCCGCATGGGGAATTTCCATTGGGGATAGTTCGGTTGTTATCGGAATGATCGATACCGGTGTGGATTGGGATCACCCTGATCTCGCAGCATCCATCTGGACAAATACGAAGGAGATAACCGGCAACGGAATTGATGATGATGGAGACGGTTACATTGACGACATACATGGGTGGGACTTTGTTAAGGGTATAACCTCTGTTTATCCCGGTGAAGACGGTAACATACCGGATAACAATCCAATGGATTTCAACGGTCATGGCACACACACTGCAGGTATTGCGGGAGCCACAACAAACAATGGAATCGGCATAGCTTCACTATCGTGGGGCGCTAAAATAATACCTCTGAGAGTTGGATGGCACGATGCTGATGGCAACGGTTATGGACTTTCAACTTGGATGGGCGATGCTTTTATCTATGCGGCAAATAACGGCGCATCGGTTACGAACCTCAGCATGGGAACTTCAAAAGCAGTGTTGGAAGGAGCGCTCTATGCTTATAAAAACGGCGTTGTCATCTGTAATGCAGCAGGCAATACGGGGAGTGATTTTGTTTCGCTCCTGGGAGCGCAGCCCTGGGCGCTTGCTGTTGCAGCAACCAATAGTAATGACAGTAAGGCAAGTTATTCTTCTTATGGAAACGCTATTGACATCTGCGCCCCGGGAGGTGATCTCGCATCGGGAAACGGAAAGGGCATTCTCAGTACAATTGTTAATCCTTCTTCGTTTTATGGCAGTGCAAACTACATTGAGTTTGAAGGTACATCCATGGCTTCTCCGATGGTTGCTGCATTGGCGGCGCTTGTCAAGTCGAAGAATCCAGCCTGGACACCCGCCCAAATAATGTTTCAGATCTGTGGCACTGCGGATAACATCAGTGGGAAAAATTCCGGGTATGGAGGCAAATTGGGGTATGGAAGAATAAACGCGTACCGTGCGCTGACAGAAACGCCTCCACCGCCAAAACCGGAACTCCTTTTTGTCTCTGCTACTGTTGACGATTCCCAGGGAGGAAACAGCAATGGAATATTGGAGCCCGGTGAAACAGCAAAAATCATTGTTGAAGTTAAGAACGAGTGGGGAGACGCGGTTAATGTTATGGGCAGCCTTACGACTTCTCATTGGACAACGAAAGTGCAGACGAGCAGCGTCTCCTTCGGCAGCATCAAGGGAATATCCGATGTGGATAATTCAAGCGCCTCGAATCTCAGCGATCCATTTATCGTCAGCGTTAATCCGGATGCCGTTCCGGCAGTTGTTCCTTTCACTTTTACCTTAATTGACGGCGGCTACTTGACGACTTTTACTTTTAAACTTTCCGTTGGCGCTCATCTTCTTTTGGTTGCTGATGATGAAGGCTTCGGCGCTGAAGCTTCGTATGTTGAGGCTTTGGATGCGCTTGGCGTTTCTTACGATGTATGGGACCACGGCAAAGCTGGCACGCCGCCGGCATCAGTGCTGATGCGGTACAATACAGTAGTCTGGATGTGTGAGTGGACGTTTCCATCACTTGATTCGCTGGATCGCTCTTCGTTAGGTCAATATCTCGATTCCGGCGGAAAGCTGTTTCTATCAGGTCAGGATATCGGCTGGGATCTATCCGCTTCTTCACAAGATTATCTCAACGAATACGCTGTGTCAAAGGGAGCGTCGAAAACATTTTATGAAACCTATCTGAAGTCGTCTTATGCAGCCGATGCTGCAGGAGTTTCCACGCTTACGGGTGTTCCCGGGGATACACTTGGAGGTGGAATATCATTCACACGGTTTCAGCCGGGAAGATCAGCGCAGGAACAATTCCCAGATGTTATTAATCCTACCGGCGGTAGTGTGCCGGTCTTCAATTACAGTGGTGGCTCGTATGCCGGAAGCGCCGGGGCGATCCGGTTCAGCGGATCGTACAAGTTAGTCAACTTTGCTTTTGGCGGCTTCGAATCAATTACTGATCTCAAAACACGCATTGAGGTTATGAAGAGAATACTGAACTGGTTTGATGGACAAGGGGCTGTTGTTGACCGTCTTTACAACACGGAGAACACAAGCAGTTCATTTCCTGTTCGCGCACGGGTCAATGAATCCACGCATGTCGTTTCTATAGATTTGTTTTGGGATACGGATGGGGAGTTTCCATTCCATAAAATCACGATGGCAAATGAAGGCGGTGGTGTCTTCCGTGCTGATATCCCTGCACAGAATACCGACACACAGGTGGAGTATTTTGTACTGGCGCGAACTGCTTCGGGATACCTTCCGTACACACTCAATGTATTTACCGTCGGGACAGATGTCATTCCCCCCACAATCGTTATTTCCGATACACTCCGCAACTCGATCAATCTGAAAGGTCCCTATGCTCTTACCGCGCAATTAATGGACAATCTTGGCGTTGATACATCCAGTTTATTACTTCATTACGTTGTTAATAACGGATCGGCATCCACAATCCGGTTCGATAAAATGCCGATTGGCGATTACTACGTCGCAGCGCTTGTGCCGTCAAGTCCGTTTACTTCGGGTGACACAGTATCTTATTACGTAACCGCCGTTGATCGGGCGGCAGCAAAAAACCAATCTCGATATCCAACAACCGGTTCACTGCATTTTATGGTAGGCCGGGAAGTGATAGATAACTTCGAACAACAAGCGGCTGATGTTTGGGATTTCGGTGGATGGGGATATTCAACCAAATATCGGCACGGAGGCTCGAAGAGTATTACCGATAGTCCTTTCGGTAATTACGCCCCGAACTCAGACAAATCGTTGACGTTGAAGAAGTCATACGACCTTACGCAGCACACAAAAGTTGAACTGCAGTTCTATGCAAAAGTTTTCGTTGATCCGACAGACACGGTGTATGTTGAAGCAACACGGGCTGGAATTGAATGGACAACAATCAAAACGCTGACAGGGATTGACAATACTTTGGGTGGACTTGCTAAGTACATTGCACGTTTCGATATGTTCACAGGCGTAGGCAGCGACAGCGTTCGTGTTCGCTTCCGCTTGAAGTCTGATGGGACAAACCAGGCGGATGGCATCTGTGCTGATGATATCGAGATCGTAACAGGAAGTATTGTTACATCTGTGAAGGATCAGGAATACACACATACGATACCGTCGGCTTACTTGTTAGAGCAGAATTATCCAAATCCTTTTAACCCGGCAACAACCATTACATACCAGTTGCCGAAAAGCGGAAGTGTAACATTAAAAATATATGATATGCTTGGTAAAGAAGTTATGACCCTTGTAAATGAGCAAAAAGAATTGGGCAGATATACAGTCCAATTCGATGCTTCTTCACTCGCAAGCGGTATGTACATTTACCAGTTACGTGCTAATGATTATACTTCAACTAAAAAAATGTTATTGCTCAAGTAAAACAACCTCTCCCTTAGTCCCTCTCCTTTCCGCCAGAGGCGGACAAGCCTAAGGAGAGGGAAACATGGTGAGGTCAAAAGAGACAAACTTGGTTACTAAATTGTTTATTTGTGAAGTGAGGAAGAATAAAAAACAAAAATTAAAACGCCTTAACAACCAACAATAAAAGGAGACTTACTATGACCGTAGAAAATCGTGTTTCAATCGTAATTCCGGCGGAGGTTAAGCAGAGCGTATTGCAAAAGCTTACCGAAGTGGACGAACTCTTAAAACCTTTCCTTATTGCGCTTAAACCGGAGGAGACGAAAGCCCTGCCAAAGATGGCGGACGGCAGTACTCCCTTTGTAGGGAAAGCGTTGGGCTACTGCAAAACCGATCCTCAATTTGTTCCTGCGTATCTTAACATTCCCGAATTGGAGATCGATTTTAACGCGGTAACAGATTTAACCGAATTTACTCATCTCTGTTACAAGTTAAGGGACGGGTTAAAAGATACTATCACCCTTTCCGGCAGCGAAGCATATGTGGCATCGTTATCCTATTATAATTCGGTAAAGAACGCCGCAAAGATGAACGTTCCCGGCGCTAAAGCCATTTACGAAGATCTGAAAAAACGGTTCGAGAACATGGGGCGCGGTAAAGTTTCAGGTGATACACCACCTGTGCAGTAATTTTTCCGTCTCATCCGGGCTTTTTTCTTATTTCGGTGAGTAAAAAGCCCCTGCGATTTTATCCATTTGTAAGTCAATCGAGTAAAAAGATAAGTTGACTTACTCCACCAGTGAGTTGTCTTGGTAAAAATATGAGTCGTCTTTGCAAAAAGGTGAGTTATCCCGGCAAATAGATAAGACATCTCA
Organism: Ignavibacteriaceae bacterium; assembly: GCA_041671545.1. GTDB lineage: Bacteria > Bacteroidota > Ignavibacteria > Ignavibacteriales > Ignavibacteriaceae > UBA1563. The sequence continues at coordinate 46,683 of JBAZBI010000003.1, read as the reverse complement.
ACAAAATATAGAGTTATCTTGGTAAAATGGTGAGTTGTCTCAGTAAAAAGGTGAGTCATCTCGGCAAAAAGGTGAGTTGTCTTACTAAAAAGGTGAGTCATCTTGGCAAAATGGTAAGATATCTCAATAAAACGGTAAGTTATCTCTATTTTGAAGTGAGAGGGGGTACTTCGGAAGTGGGGTAGGGTCTATTGGGAGTAGACTGTCGCTAGTCAACAGACGGCAGGAAACAGACAGAATTAGCAATTGGGGAAGAAAATTGTTGTTTCATTCATCCATTCACCTTTTCACCCATTCGGTTACAAGATTTATAATACAACGGTGTTTTACTGCTATTCAATTAATTCCTATTTTTAACTAATAAATTTTAGGAGTTAAAAATGAAGTTCAAAAAATCAGTTTTTGTTCCACTGTTAATCAATATTTTTGTAATAAGTTTTTTCACGGGGTGTGTAAAGAAGGAAGATATGACGGAAGAATTTAAAAGATTTGTAAAAGACTACGAGGCAAAAGTAGTTCCGCTCTACACAGAAGCCAACACAGCTTACTTTAATGCCACCATCTCCGGCAAGGAAGAAGATTATAAAAAGGCTGCCGAACTTCAGGTGCGGTTAAGTAAAATTTACGCCAGCAAAGTAGATTTTGCAAAACTGAAAAGATTTAAAGATTCAAACACTATTCAAGACGAACAGCTCAATCGTCAGTTGATCAAAATTTATAATGCATATGCATCAAGTCAAATTGATGAAAAGAAACTTGAAGAAATGATCCGTCTGCAAAATGAAACGGAGAAGAAATTCTCTACATTCAGAGCGGAAGTAAACGGCAAAAAGATAACTGATAATGAAGTAGAGAACACTTTAAAAACTTCAACCGATAGTAAATTATTAGAGGCGACCTGGTCGGCAAGTAAAGAAGTCGGCGGAGTGATAAACGATAATCTTATTAAGTTGGTAAAACTTAGAAATGAAGCGGCGCGTGAACTCGGCTATAAAAATTATCACGAAATGAGTTTGAAACTTAGCGAGCAAGATCCGCAAGAAATTGAAAATCTTTTAAATGAACTTGACGACTTGACCAGAGATGCGTTCGCTAAACTTAAAAATGATATTGACGAACATCTTGCAAAAAAATATAATCTTCCAAAAGAAAAACTGATGCCGTGGCATTACGAAAACCGTTTCTTCCAGGAAGCGCCGAAAATCTATAATGTTAATTTGGACAGCTATTACAAGGATAAAGACGCTGTTGCTTTAACAAGAAATTATTACTCAGGACTCGGTTTGCCAATTGACGACATGGTTGCAAAGAGTGATCTTTTTGAAAAAGAAGGAAAATATCAGCACGCCTACTGTACCAACATCAACAAAGGTAAAGATGTTCGTGTTGTCTGCAACGTAAAACCAAATTACAATTGGATGGGAACAATGCTGCACGAGTTCGGTCATGCCGTTTATGATTACAACATTGACAGCACACTTCCATGGACTTTACGCGAACCGGCTCATACCTTCACAACCGAAGCGATCGCGATGATGTTCGGTAGAATGGCGAGCAACGGGCAGTGGCTTGTTGACATGGTTGGAATTTCAAAGGAAGAAAAAGATAAAATTGCCGATGAGAGTTTTAAATCGCTTCGGTTGGAACAATTAACATTCAGCCGCTGGGTACAAGTGGTTTACCGTTTTGAAAAAGCGATGTACGAAAATCCAGATCAGGGTCTGAATAAACTATGGTGGGATTTGGTTGAAAAATATCAAATGCTCAAGAGACCCGAAGGAAGGAACAAACCGGATTACGCTTCAAAAATTCATATCGCGCTTTATCCTGCCTATTACCATAATTACTTAATGGGTGAACTTCTGGCTTCACAATATTACGCATACATCGTAAAAAATGTTCTTCACTCGGATGATCTGAAAAACCAAAGTTTTGTTAACAAACCGGAAGTTGGAAAATATTTATTAGAAAACATCCTTAAACCGGGAACAAAATATTATTGGAATGATATGATCGAAAAAGCCACCGGTGAAAAACTGACCGCAAAATATTATGCAAAACAGTTTGTGGAATAAGAAGAAGGAATGGATGAATGAAGGCTGAATGGGTGAATGTTTTTCATTCAATCATTCATTTTTCATCTGATTTCAGAAGTTAAGTTTTATAAGTAAGGACTGTTTAAAACTAAAAAGGCTATCAATTTAGATAGCCTTTTTACTAAATTTCAAAACCTAATTAATGAACGGAGATCTTTTTGTCGATGATAAGTTTTGCTAAATCGGAAGTTCCGTTTTTAGCAAGAGTTTTAATTCCGCGTGCGCTTAATTTTACGCTGACAAAACGACCAAGTTCCTGTACCCAAATTCTCTTTTTCTGTAAATTAGGTAAAAATCTTCTTTTAGTTCTATTGTTTGCGTGGGAAACATTGTTTCCTGAAACCGGCTTAATTCCTAATAATTGACATGTTCTTGCCATGATATTTCCTTTTCTCCAAATTTTAAGGCTGAAATATACACAAAAATTTTAAAAAGAATCAAAAAAATTATTCTTTTTAAAGATGAAATTAAATTCCAACATAGTTTCTTTAATATTAAAAACTTTCAAAGCGGGCTTGGTTACATGCAGTTATTCAACAGATTGCTTTATTTAAAAAAATCTTGTAGAAATTGTGAGAAACACTTGACTTTAAGTGAATGATCGTTTATTTTTGAACCATGAGAAATAAAGATGAATTTAAACAAGAAGCGATAATTCAGGCAACGGTTAAACTCGTAAATAAGATTGGGTTTGTCTCCAGTTCGGTCGCTAAGATAGCAAAAGAAGCCAATGTTTCACCGGCAACCATCTATATTTATTATAAGAATAAAGAAGACCTTCTCGTTTCCACTTATGTGGAAATCAAACAAAAATTGAGTGCGGCACTCCTAAAAAACTTTGACGATTCCAAACCTTTTAGAGATGTTTTCAGAACTTTTTGGCTGAATGGCTTTGAATTTGTCTCGAAAAACGTAGAATACTTTCAATATGCCGATCAATTTTCAAGTTCTCCTTTTTCGGATCTTGTTGATTATGCGAAAGTTGAAAAACACTTTGAACCGATGATAAAAGTATTACAAAAAGGAATTGAGCAGAAAGTGATTAAGAATGTTCCCCACGATATGCTTGCAGCTTTTATTTTTTACCCGATGATGATATTGTCTAATCCAAAACTATGCAAGACTCTTGACATAACCAAAGAGAACATCGAACAAGCGTTTACATTGGCTTGGGATGCTATAAAACTCTAAAATTTTTTATATAGTAACTAAATGAATATTCATTTATGGAAAATTGTATGATCAGTAAAAAAGTAAAAAAAATAATGAAAATAAATTTTATAATTCTAGTATTAATAAGCGCCGCTGTAATGGTTGGCAATCTATCTTGTTCATCAGCAACTTATAGTTTAGAGGATATTAAAATGGATAAAATTAAAAATTCACCACAGTACAAAGATGGAAAATTTGTGAATCAGGTTGAGTGGAAACAACCGTCAGCCGGAGAATTTATTGGTTCAGCATGGAAGTTTCTTTTTACCGGAGACCAACGGACGCCAAACGACAGCCTCCCGCGACAGCAAGTCGATTTGTCAAAATTCAGCAGCGAAGGTAAAAATCAATTAAACGCTACTTGGCTTGGGCACTCATCGCTTTTAATTAATATTGATGGGTACAAAATTATTACCGATCCGGTCTTTGAAAAAAAAGTATCGTTTTTCGGTCCAACAAGATTTAACGGCGAAGTACCGTTGGATGTTGAGTTGCTTCCGGAAATTGACCTGGTTTTGATATCCCACAATCACTACGATCATCTCAACAAATATTCAATTCAACTATTAAACGGAAGGACAAAAAGATTTATTGTTCCGCTTGCCGTGGGTTCTCAACTTGAAGAGTGGGGTGTTCCCCGCAAAAAAATAACCGAACTTGATTGGTGGGATGAAATTTTTATCGACAAAAATTTTATGATTGCCGCTGCTCCAACGCAACATTTTTCTGGACGCGGACTAACCGACCGCGACGAGACTTTATGGGCTTCATTTGTGGTTAAAACACAAAACCATAAAATTTATTTCACCGGCGACTCAGGTTATTTTAACGGATTTAAAAAGATCGGCGAAAAATACGGACCTTTTGATATGACGTTCATCGAATGCGGCGCGTACAATGAAAAATGGCACCACATTCACATGTATCCCGAAGAGACAGTGCAAGCGCACCTTGATCTGAAAGGAAAAATCCTTCACCCGATTCATTGGGGAACATTTAATCTTTCACTTCATTCGTGGTACGAACCGATGGAGCGTTTGAGCAAAGCGGCTGAATTAGCAGGTGTAAAAACCGCGACTCCAATTGTTGGTGAAACTACAGTGGATGACTCAAATATTCCAACCGAAAAATGGTGGAAAGAATTAACGATAAATAACAACAACAAAGAAAAATTTTTAATTAAACTAAAAAGGAAACTAACATGTCACAACAAAAATGGGATACAAAAGACATTCCGGATCAAAAAGGAAGGGTCGTAATTGTAACAGGTTCAAGCAGCGGTATCGGTTTAGAAGCCGCCCGTGTACTTGCAAGTAAAAATGCCACCGTAATAATTGCGGTTAGGAATCCGGAAAAAGGAAATTCTGCCGTCAACAAAATTAAAAGGCAACATAAAAATGTGAATGTAGAGTTCATGGGATTAGATTTAGCCGATCTTGATTCTGTCCGTTTATTTACAAAAATATTTAAAGAAAAGTTTAACAAACTGGATTTATTAATAAATAACGCCGGTGTAATGATTCCTCCCTACGGAAAAACCAAAGATGGGTTCGAGCTTCAGTTTGGAACAAATCATCTCGGGCATTTCGCTTTAACCGGTTTATTAATTGAACTTTTAAAAAACACAAAAAACTCAAGGATAGTAAATGTTTCCAGCGCCGCGCATAAATACGGTAATCTAAATTTCGCCGATTTGAATTGGGAAAAAAGAAAATACAAAACTTGGCGCGCTTATGGCGATAGTAAAATTTCAAATCTTTATTTCACTTATGAATTGCAAAGAAGACTTGCGGACAGCAAATCCACAGTGAAAGTTACAGCGGCTCATCCGGGATGGACAGCAACCGATCTTCAACGGCATAGCAAATTATTTGTATTCATGAACGGTTTTTTTGCAATGAAAATCTGGCAAGGGGCGTTACCCACGTTAAGAGCAGCTATAGACGAAGCCGCACAAAGTGGAGATTATTTTGGACCCGATGGATGGCAAGAATGGCGTGGTTATCCGCAAAAAGTTGAGTCGAATAAATTATCCCATGATAAGAACATTGGCGCAAAATTATGGGAAGTTTCTCAGCAGTTAACCGGAATAAAATTTTAATCTGGAATTAGCGCCTTTTAAGTAAAATAAAAAGTAATTGTTAGGGCTAAATCTTGAATAACTAAAACGAATGAACAAGTTTAATGTTGGCGATAATTTAGATAATTACTAAGTTATAGCCACATATTCAGGGAGTTTTGGTTATGGGAACGAAAGTATTTTTTTTAGCTTTTACGGCATTTCTATTTTTCACATCTTTTTTGAGTGTATCTCAAATTATTTCTCACAAAGAATTTACTCTTGACGTAATTTCATCAAATAATGAAGTTAAAACTTTAACTGCCGGTTACGACAGAAACGCTTCAGATGAAGTCGATTCAAGTTTTGGAGAAGTAGCTCTACCTGCTTATGTCCATGGACAATTCGATGCGCGTTTTCGACTGCCCGACTCAACCACAACCGCGTATAAAGATTTTAGATTAGGCTGCTGGACAGGCGCTCATGCGTATCATACCATTGAGTGGGTAAATTCCGATACTGTATTGATTAAAAGTGGAAATATCCATCTTTATGAATCAGATGTTAGCTACGTGATATTCTCAGATTTTGTAACTGATAGTGTCTTAGCGGAGTTTCGTGGATTTGATACGGTTTTTTTCAAACCACCCACCTCTGTTAGCAAGATCAAAATGATAATTTATTATAATATCCTTCTTTCTCCCCCATATTACCACTTTGTGTTTCCACAAGGTGGAGAAGTTTTTCAAGTCGGCACAGTGATCGACATTAAATTTGATTCATTTCTGAGTTACCCTTCAGCCAGGAACGATCTCTTCTTTTCATCTGATAATGGGACATCATGGGACTATATTGGCGCTACTCCAACTCAATTTGATTCGATCTATTCATGGACGATCCCCTCAATAAATTCGGACAAATGTAAAATAAGAGTCGGTGATTATCCATGTGTTTATGCTGAAAATACCGGCACGTTTACCATTTCAACAACCGTTCCCGTTGAAGTTGATCTAGCTGCCGAAAAATCTTTCAACCTCTCACAGAATTATCCAAATCCTTTTAATCCGGTTACAACAATCAGTTATTCTGTTCATGAATTTGGATTAGTAAATATTACAATTTTTGATATGCTCGGCAGAAATATTAAAACACTTGTAAACAAAGTGCAAAATCCCGGAGAGTATTCTGTACCTTTTGATGCCTCTCAATTAAGCGGCGGGGTTTATTATTATCGGATTACCACTAATGAAAACTCGATGACGAGGAAGATGATTCTACTGAAATAAATTTATAATCAAACACCGGAATTTCGAAAATTCTTTTGTTTTCAAACACCTGTTTCAAAATAATTTTTAAAAAGACTTGACTATCATCTATAAGATTTTATTTTATCCCCTGTTGATATTCACATTTTAGACTTTGATGTCAATAATCCCCAAAATAGTTCAAATCATCTCATTAATTTTAAAGGAGTTCTTATGGAATTTTTTGACTTACATCCTGTTACTCCCCAACAACGCCTCATACAAAAAGCTGCAGAGGTAATTAAACAAGGTGGTATCATTATCTACCCGACGGATACTGTCTACGGTTTAGGTTGTGATATTTTCAATAAAGAGGCTCTCGAAAGGTTATTCCAAATTAAAAATGATGCAATTACTAAAATGTTCAGTTTTGTTTGCGCAGATTTAAAAGATATCGCAAAGTATGCTAAGGTTTCCGATTACGCTTACCGGACAATGAAACATCTTCTTCCAGGAGCTTATACATTTGTACTTCCGGCTGCTAAAGATGTTCCTAAAAAACTTTGGAGTAAAAGAAAAACCGTGGGAATTCGCGTTCCGAATAATGAAGTTAGTCTCGCAATTGCACGCGCTGTTGGTAACCCCATTATCAGCACAAGCGTTACAAACCGCAAAGGGGAAGTGTTAAGTGATGTTGATGAAATCAAAGCGATTTTTAATCCGCTGGTCGATTTGATGCTCTCTGTCGGAAATCTGTCAAATCAGCCTTCGAGTGTGATTGATCTAAGTAACGGCGCACCAGAAGTTTTAAGAATCGGAGCCGGAGACGTAACGTTATTTGCATAGTCTGGAAGAGTCGGCAGTAATAATTTGAAATCATCTAATAGAGTCATAGATCAAATTATTGTTTTTTAGACACGATTTACGAACAAGGATTAACGAATAGCGATTTTTGATTTTATTTTTAACTTCTAAAATCAAAAATCGTTAATCCTTGTTCTGAGATCAAAAAAGTTTTGGTTGACGACTCCGCCGCGCTATAGCTAAATGAAAAACATTTAGTTCAATTTTATAAAAACATTCAATCATTCATTTCCATTCATCCATTCTGCCTGCTATTTATGTAGCTTTTCTTACAACAAAGTTGGATTGTGCTTGGGCAACCGGCGTTAGAATAATTTCGTTGATGTTTACATGTTTGGGGCGCGTTGCGCAATAGAGAATCGCGTCGGCTACATCATCCGCAGTTAAAGGAACAACTCCTTTATAAACATTTTTTGCCCGCTCAACATCGCCGGAAAAGCGGACAACGCTGAATTCCGTCTCCACCATTCCGGGATCAACGGATGAAACTTTTATTGATTTATCAAGCACATCTATTCTTAACGATTGGCTTATGGCGTTTACCGCAAATTTTGTTGCGCAATAAACATTGCCTGAAGGGTAAACATCATGTCCGGCGGTTGAACCGAGATTGATGATATGTCCGCTTTCACGTTTTACCATATAGGGAAGAATTTCGCGGGTGAGATATAACAATCCTTTAATATTTGTATTTATCATTACATCCCAATCATCAGGATTTCCTTCTTGCAATTTGTGCATTCCTTGCGCAAGTCCGGCGCTGTTGATCAGAATATCAACGTTCTTCCATTCTTCCGGCAGAGAAGTGAAACTCTCTTTTATTTCTTGATAATTTTGAATATCGAACGATAGAATTTTGATTTCGGAATTAAATTTTCCTCCTAATTCCGAAGATACCTGTTCCAATCTTTCTTTTCTTCTAGCCGCAAGAATGAGTTTTGCTCCTTCCGCAGCAAAAGCATGGGCACAAGCTTTTCCGATGCCGGATGAGGCTCCTGAAATAAAAACGATCTTATTTTTTAGTGATGTCATATTCTTCTTCCTTTGGAAAAGTTTCTAGTAAGGATTTAATTCTGTTTATTGCATGGGTTAGATACCCGAACGTAACTAAGAACGAAAAAAACAAGAACACTAATACATGCTGACGGGAATAAAAGAGATAAAGCAGCGAAGCACTTGTTTCACCGGCTTCCTTCGTAAAAACAAGAATTACCGATTTGTAAACGAATTTAATGAGCAGAATTCCCACAAGAGTTAGCGTTGTTGAGAGTAGTCCGAATTTCAATGGTGGATTTATTTTCCTGGTAATCGGGACTAAAAGCTCAATTTCAATTAAAATTATCACCAAATCACTAAGCAGGTAGAGAAAAAATGATAAAGTATTTTCTACATGCGCAGAAATGAGTGAAATTCCCGGCGGGAAAAAATTAAGCGAAAAATTTAAAGACGTAAAGTGATTTAGGAGAAAAAAGGCAAAATAGACGTTCAAAATTAGAGATAAACACAGGGCGAAAATCGCTCCGGCAAAGAGCCAAAATTTCTTATTTAGGGGATTTTTATTGTTTTTCAATGTCTTTTAATTGCGAATTTTTACCCTTCAAAATAAAGAGAAACCGGCAAAGATAAAATTCGACAAGAAAAAGAATTTTTTTTGTTAAATTTGTACCAATATAATATGATCAGTAATGGCTCGTTAAGGATTTATTCAACAAAGAGGAAAGTATACATGCAGAAAAATAAAAGAGTGGTTGTTACCGGCATGGCTGTGCTAACACCAATTGGGTTAACTATTAAAGAATTTTGGGATAGTATGATGGCAAGTAAAAGCGGATGTGCGCCGATTACTTCCTTTGATACTTCTCGTGTTGAAACAAAATTTGCTTGTGAATTAAAAGGGTTCGATCCAACAAAATACATGGATAAAAAAACAGCCCGTCGGTTAGATAAATTTAGTCAATATGCTTTAGCGGTTGCGAAAGATGTTTTAGCTGATGCGGGAATCAATCCGGAAACTCTTTCGGAAGATGAAAAAAATAACATCGGTGTTATCTTCGGAAGCGGGATTGGTGGAATACAGACCTTCTTCCAACAAGCCGTCGTTAGTTATACTCAGGGAGCGAACAGAATTTCTCCGTTTTTTATCCCGATGATTATTCCGGATATCGCCGCAGGGCAAGTTTCAATTCAGTATGGTTTTCGCGGACCAAATTATTGTGCGGTATCTGCTTGCGCAACCGCAAACAATTGTATAATCGATTCCTATTTAATGATCCAAAACGGAATGGCTAACGCGATGCTGTGCGGTGGTGGTGAAGCTAGTATTTGCGAAATAGGTATCGGCGGATTTAACGCTTCCAAAGCCCTTTCAACAAGAAATGATTCTCCCAAAACAGCAAGCCGCCCGTTCGATAAAACCCGCGATGGATTTGTTATGGGCGAAGGAGCCGGAATGCTGTACCTGGAAGATTTAGAATCAGCTAAAGCGCGCGGCGCAAGAATTTATGCTGAACTGATTGGTGTCGGATTATCAGCGGACGCTTATCACATTACCGCCCCTGAACCGGAAGGAAAAGGAGCGAAACTTGCCATGGCTCGCGCGATGAAAAATGCCGAAATAGAACCGGAACAAATTGATTACATCAATGTTCACGGAACATCAACCGGACTTGGCGATATTGCGGAAACCAATGCAATTAAATATATTTTTGGCGAGCACGCATACAAGTTGAATATTTCTTCCACAAAAAGTATGACCGGACATTTGCTCGGCGCTGCAGGTGCTGTCGAAGCAGTCGCATCAATTTTGGCAACAGTAAATGATATGATTCCGCCAACAATTAATTTTGAAACACCTGATCCGCAATGCGATTTAAATTATACATTTAACAAGCCACAAAAACGTAAAGTAAATATTGCAATGAGCAACGCTTTCGGATTTGGCGGACATAATACTTCGGTAATTTTTAAGAAATATGCTGAATAACTTTAAAATGGTTTGGAAATATTGCGTATGAAAAAAATGACTCTTTCTTTTATCGTCTTCACTCTTTTTTGCGGCTCACTTTTCGGGCAGCAAAAAGAGTTTGGTTTGGGTTTCATGGTTGGCAGTCCAACCGGAATCAGCGCGAAATATTGGGTCTCGGGGACAAATGCATTGGATTTTGGACTCGGATATTCATTCGCCAAAGATAATTCCAATCTCAATTTTCATGCTGATTATTTGTGGCATGATGCAAGTCTTTTTAATTCTCCCCAGAAACTCTTATTTCATTACGGGTGTGGAATTCGTTTGAAAACTGTGGTGGATGGAAGAAATTCATTTGGCGCTCGTGGAGTTGCTGGAATTTCATGGTTCCCTTCGCATACTCCATTCGAGTTTTTTATTGAAGTCGCGCCGGTTTTTAAACTCATTCCCGAAACCGCCTTGGATGTGGATGGTGGGCTCGGCGCCAGGTTCTATTTTTAAGTAATGGTCACGTTAAAATTTTAAGGATTTAAAATGAATATCGAACGTTCAGCAGGAATTCTTCTTCATCCTACTTCGCTTCCGGGAAAATTTGGAATTGGTGATTTAGGCGAGCAAGCTTTCAATTTTATAAATTTTCTTGAAGCATCAGGGCAAACTCTTTGGCAGGTTTTTCCTCTTGGACCCACCGGCTACGGCGATTCTCCTTATCAATGTTTTTCTGCATTTGCCGGGAACCCGCTGCTCATCAGTCCCGAAATTTTAGCCGAAGACGGTTACTTGACAAAAGAAGACATTACCAAAGTTCCTGAATTCGATCCGATAAGTATTGATTTTGGCTGGGTGATAGATTATAAAAATTCTCTTTTGCGAAAAGCGTTTGCAAATTTCTGCAAAGTAAAAAATTCTGAAGTTGAAAAAGCTTTTGCGTTATTCTGTGAAAAACATAATGACTGGCTTGACGATTTTTCTCTCTTCATGGCTGTTAAAAATTATCATGGTGGAAATCTTTGGACTACCTGGAATAAAGAAATTGCTCTAAGAAAAAAAGGTGCAATTGAAAAATGGAAAGAAAAAGTTGCTGATGAAATTCGATATCAGAAATTTCTCCAGTTTAATTTTTTCAAGCAATGGAAAAAAGTTAAAGATTATGCTCATCAAAAAGGAATAAAAATTATTGGCGATCTTCCGATCTTTATTGCTTACGACAGCGCCGATCTCTGGGCAAATAAAAATCTTTTTACTGTTGATGAAAACGGAAAACTTTTAACATGCGCCGGAGTTCCACCCGATTATTTTAGTCCGACCGGACAATTGTGGGGCAATCCGCTTTACCGCTGGGATGAAATGGAAAAAGATGATTTCCTTTGGTGGCGGAAAAGGATTTCTGCTCTACTCGAACTGATGGACATCGTTCGCATCGATCATTTCCGCGGCTTTGAAGCTTATTGGGAAATTCCCGGTGATGCGCAAACTGCCGAAACCGGTAAATGGGTTAAAGCTCCCGGAGATAAATTTTTTACCGCTGTTAGAAAACATTTAGGTGACGTTCCAATCATTGCGGAAGATCTGGGTGTTATTACAAAGGAAGTTAGTGCGCTTAGAGATAAATTTGATTTCCCCGGAATTAAAATTCTTCAATTCGCTTTTGGCAAAGAAATGGAAACAAAATTTTTACCGCATAATATTGTCCCAAATTGTGTCGTACACACCGGCTCGCATGATAACGATACTACGCGCGGCTATTTTGAAAAAGCAAAAGAAGAAAATGGCAAGACGGATATTTTTGATTTCACTCAAAAATATCTTGGCTATTATGGAAATGACATCACCTATCAGTTGATAAAAACTGCATATTCTTCCGTCGCAAAAATTGTTGTTATTCCGTTCCAGGACATGTTGAATCTCGGCAATGAAGCCAGAATGAATTTCCCGGGAAGACTTGGCGGTAATTGGGGATGGCGCTTTACTTGGGAACATGTTCCATACGATTTAGCCGGCAAGTACAAAGAAATGTGTGAAATGTATCAGCGTCCGCCAGAACCTGAAAAAGTTGAAAGTATAAAGTAGAAAGTGAAAGCGATTTAAATTTTGTTCACTAAGAAACATTTTATAAATATTTTTTCAGCAGCGTTCCTTTTATGTATTGGAGCGCTGTTTGTTTTTAAATATTCCGTGCGGTATGGAAGTGTTTTTGTACTTTCTCCGGTTTTATTCATAACTGCCGGGATTCTTCTTCTGTTTTTTATTAATAAAAAAAGTGAAGCGTACGACACTGCTTTTACTACAAAACAATTGGTTCCCGTTTTAGGATTCCTTTTTCTTATAACGGTTTCAATGGCGTTTATTCCTCAATCTACGCGGGTTGGAAGATTCCCCGCGGTGTTAGAGTGGCTTTCAAATTTTCAACAGGGAATTTTTCCCTACGGAACTAAGACAAATCCCTCGGGTTTTCCGGTTCTCTTTTTTCTTGCTTCTCCTTTTTATTTGATTGGCGATGCCGGGTATCTGGAAGTTTTCGGATTATTCCTTTTTCTGATGTTGCTTTTGAAATCCGTAAAAACAAAAAAAGAGTATTATCTAAAAATGCTCTTGCTTTTTTTTCTACCTACATTTTTTTATGAACTTGCGGTTAGGAGCGAACTTTTTACAAACACGGTACTCATTCTTTCACTTTTCTTTCTCGCAGAACAGAAACTGAATGAGCAGGAGAGAAACATTTCTTTTTTTATCCTTGCTTTGATGTTTGGTTTTTTTCTTTCAACAAGATTGATTGCATTTCTCTGGTTTGCAATGTTTCTTCTTTTCTTTTTCAGAAATAATTTGAAAAACGGAGTGATCTTTTTAGCAATTTCTCTTTCCGTTTTTCTTCTTTCATTGCTTCCTTTTTATTTATGGAATGCTGAAACCTTCTTAAATAAAGGTCCGTTTGCAGTGCAGACGATTTATCTTCCGAAGTGGATTATCTTTATCTTTCCTTTTTTCGTCTTGTATGTCGGTTGGATGATAGCCGATTTTCAAGAATTACTTTTTGCATCCGGTGTATTAACTTTCCTTCTCGTTTCAATTTCGATGATAATAACCATTGGAGATGTTGGGATAAGTGAGGCTATTTTTAATAGCCGATTTGATATTTCTTACTATGTATTTTCAGTTCCGTTTTTTATTCTTGCTTTGAAAGAATATAGAGTTGATTGGTTTCTGGGGAAAGTTTATCCAGATGAAATTCAGAAATTATAACTTCATGAAATGAAAAAGTCACACTTCGACTTCGCTCAGTGTGACTTTGAATTGAAAATAAATTTAAGCCATCAAACAAGCAATAGCGGCAGTGTTTACAATATCATCAACACTGCAACCGCGGCTTAAATCAAAAAACGGTTTTTGTAATCCTTGATTAATTGGTCCAACCGCTTCTGCACCACCGAGGCGTTGTGCAATCTTGTACCCGATATTTCCGGAATTCAAATCCGGGAAGACAAGCACATTTGCTCTTCCGGCAACTTTACTTCCGGGAGCTTTTTTCTTTCCAACACCTTCAACAATTGCTGCATCAAATTGAAGTTCGCCATCCACGGACAAGTCGGATCTTTTTTGCTGAACGAAATCAGTTGCAGCGCGGACTTTATCAACCAATTCGTGTTCGGCGCTTCCCTTAGTTGAAAACGAAAGCATGGCAATGTAAGGCTCTTCACCGGTTAATTTTTTATGATTATCTGCGGTTGAAATCGCGATGTCGGCAAGTTGTTCCGCGGTTGGATTAGGATTAACGGCACAATCGGCAAAGCTGTAAACTTTTTCCGGGAAAACCATCAAAAAGAAACTTGAAAGGATTGAGATTCCCGCACCAAGTCCAACGCAAAAAATTGCTGCTCTGGTTACATCACCGGTTGTAGCAAAAGAGCCGGAAACACTTCCGTCAGCCAAACCTTCGCGTACCATCATTCCGCCGAAAAATAGATCGCGTTTAATTGTTTCGCGAGCTTGTTCAATAGTTACACCTTTGTGTTTACGCGCGTTGTAGAAAATGTTCGAGAAGTCGCTCAGTTTGTCGGAAGTTTCGGGATTGATAATTCTGATCCCGGAAAGATTAACGCCGAGTTTTGCCGCATCTTCGTGGATCTTATTTTCATTCCCAACCGTAATTATTGAAGCAATGTTTTCTTTGTAAAGTATTTCAGCGGCTTTCAATACGCGCTCGTCGTGCGATTCCGGCAGCACAATGGTTTTTCTTCTTCTTGAAGCTTTTTCTCTCATCTGATTTAATAATTCTATTTCAGCCATACCATATTCCTAAATTTTGTTGATACCAAATTACAAAAAATCACTTTGATGATTTATTCATTATTTACAAAAATCAATTAAAAATTTTGAACAACATCCTCCCATCAAACAATTGCGAGCATTCTTTCAATTGATATACGCGCTTTTGCCGCTAACTCTTCCGGGACTTTCACTTCAAACTTTTCATTCAACAGCGCATCGTAAAGTTTTTCAACTGTTATCATCTTCATGTATTCGCAAACCGCATTTTCACTTAGCGGATAAATTTTAGCCGAAGGATTTATTTTTTTTAGCCGATGGAGAATTCCAACTTCTGTTGCGATGACAAACTCATTTTTATCTGATTTTTTTACAAAGTTGATCATTCCTTCAGTTGAATGGATGTGGATGTTTGTTGCGTCAGGGAATTGACGCGATCTCATCATGCAAGAAGTTGAACAACCGCATTCCGGGTGAATAAGAAATTCTGCGCCGGGATGTTTTACTTGCACTTCTGCGAAATCAATATCTCCGATCTTTTCATGCACGTGACACGCACCGTTCCAAATTTCCATTTTGCGTCCGGTAATTGAAGAAACATATTGACCCAAAAATCTATCAGGCAAAAAAAGGATTTTTTTGTCTCGCGGAATCGCTTCAACAACTTTTACTGCGTTGGAGGAAGTTACACAATAATCGGTTTCAGCCTTAATTTCTGCGGTTGTGTTGATGTAGGAAACCACTACTGCGTCTGGAAATTGTTCCTTCCATTCACGCAATTGAGCTGCAGTGATAGAAGCGGCAAGGGAACAACCTGCATCCAAGTCGGGAATGATTACTTTTTTGTTCGGAGTAATAATCGAAGCCGTTTCCGCCATAAAATGAACGCCGCAAAAAACGATCAACTCGGCGTTTGTTGATGCGGCTTGCTGCGAAAGTCCGAGCGAATCGCCAACGAAATCGGCAATGTCCTGTATTTCAGGAATTTGGTAGTTATGCGCAAGAATTACCGCGTTCTTTTCCTTCTTTAATTTTAAAATTTCGTTTAGCATATCACTCATTTTAATTTCCTTTTCATTCAAAATTAACCGGAGAAAAAATTTCTACATTATTTTCATACTGATGTCCAGCGCTTTTACGGAATGGGTAAGTGCGCCGATGGAAATATAATCAACTCCGGTTTCAGCAATTGCTTTAATCGATTTGAAGTTTACATTTCCTGATGCTTCAACTTTAGTTTTTCCGGCGATTATTTTTACCGCTTCTTTCATCATCGCAACCGTCATATTGTCAAGCATGATAATTTCGACTTTGTTTTTCAATGCTTCGCGAACTTCATCAAGATTACTTGTTTCAACTTCTATTTTAATTTTTTGTGTTGCACCTTTTCTAATTTTGGCAACGGCGTTTGCGATGCTTCCTGCCGCTTTGATGTGGTTATCTTTAATTAATACCATATCAAAAAGTCCGATGCGGTGATTTGTTCCGCCGCCGATTTTTACTGCGTACTTATCAAACAAACGAAGACCGGGTGCAGTTTTTCGAGTATCGAGAATTTTTGCGTTGGTACCATTTACAATTTTAACAAAACTATTTGTCGTTGTAGCAATGCCGGACATTCGCTGCAAAATATTCAGCGCAGTTCGTTCGCCCGTTAATAAAGCCCGCAACGACCCTTTTACTTCAGCAATGCGAGTCTCGGCAGAGACGAAGTCGCCATCTTTTACAGATGATTTCCAAACGATCTTCTTGTCAAGTTTTTGAAAAACCATTTTAGCGATGTTCAATCCGGCGATAATTCCATCTTCTTTTGCAAGAAAGAATGCTTTTGCTTGTTGCTTTTTTTCGATGATCAGATTTGTTGTAATATCACCGGCGCCAATATCCTCTTTCAGCGCAGTAAGAATTACTCTTTCAATTTCTTTTTTATCTAACTTCATATTCGTCAGTTGATGTTTGAAAATTTTATTGTTTTGTCTTTTTGTTGAATAATGGTTTTTTGAAACTCCAGACTTTCTTCCAGAAAATCTTTTCGTAAATGACTTCCGCGGCTTTCTTCTCTTATTAATGCTGCCGAGGTTAACAGTTTGGAAAACTGCAGCAAACTTGAAATTCTAAACGAGTAATATTCATTTTCAACAAGTTTTAGTTGAGCAGAAAGATCATTCAGTTTTCCGATTGCAAGATTTAGTTTTTCTTTTGTGCGAACTATCCCAGCATTATCCCACAAAAGTTTTGAGATCAAATTTTTTGCATATAAAAAATCACTCTCTTTTTCTTTTGCAACTTTGAATGGTGGAGAAGTCTCAATTTTGTCTGAGAAATTTTTAATCTTCTTGTAGCTTAACGAATCCTCAACTGCTCGCTTCGCAAAAACCAAACACTCGAGCAATGAATTACTCGCAAGCCGGTTGGAGCCGTGGATACCGGATGAAGCGACTTCTCCCACTGCGTACAAACGGCTTATGTTTGTCTCTCCGCTCAATCCGGTTTTAATTCCACCGATCATGAAGTGTGCGGCAGGCGCTACAGGAAGCGGTTGCTTTGTCATATCAATTCCAAAGCGCATCGTTTCACTATAAATATTTGAGAAGCGCGATTTTATTTTTTTCGCAGCAAGGTGATCAAGTTTTAGAAAAACATTTGGTTTACCTGAATTTTTCATCTCGTTAAAAATTGCTTCAGAGACAACATCGCGCGGGGCAAGTTCAGTTAAATTTTGTTCTTGTAAGAATCTAATTCCCTCATGATTAACAAGAAAAGCTCCTTCTCCGCGTACGGCTTCACTGATTAAAAATGTTTCTCCGCCCGGCGAATAAAATGCTGTTGGATGGAATTGTATAAACTCCATGCTCTCAATTTCTGCCCCAATATTGTAGGCGAGAGCAACGCCATCACCAAGCGAGGTATGTGGATTTGTCGATCTTAAATAAACTGCCGCACCGCCACCGGAAGCGAGAATCGTCGAATTACCAAGAAAGTGAAAATTTTTATTCTCCATAAAATCATACGCGGAAACGCCAATGCATTCACTCTCTTCGACGAGTAAACTATAAACAAATTTATTTTCAAAAATGGAGATGCGTTTATTTCCCAAAACAGATTTCAAAACAAAGTTTACAATGTCCCGTCCGGTAGAATCTCCGCCTGCATGCAAAACTCTTCGCCGCGAATGTCCACCTTCAAGTCCGAGAGCAATTTCACCATTTTCTTTATCGAACGGCATTCCCATTTCGATAAGCTCGAAGACTCTCTCTCTTCCTTCATTTACCAAAACTTCAACAGCAGTTTTATTGCAAAGATTTCGTCCGGCAGAAAGTGTGTCGTCAAAATGAAGTTGGGGTGAATCGTCTGAAGAGATTGCGGCGGCAATTCCTCCCTGCGCCCAATAGGAATTGGAAAGATCGAGAGTGGTTTTTGTAATCAGCGCAACGCTGCCATGTTTTGAAGCATGAATAGCAGAATACAATCCGGCAAGTCCGCTGCCGATAATTATGGTATCAAATTGGTGTGTGTTCATTATAGAAATTTTGTTTTACAAAAATAGGAATATTTTTGCTGAAGGATGGGGTAGATTGGAGTATCCACAAAATAAAAACTGATGATTGAACCGATTTTTCTTAGTTAAAAATTTACTCGCAACAGTTCAAAATTGTATCTCAACTTGTTCGAGGTATCATCAATTCTTGTTAGAAATATTCTTGGAGCACCAAACTGAATTTTTTCATTTTGAATTTGAATTAACGCATCTGTCTTTGCCGGAACAACATCTTCAGCAGAAAGATAAAAAGCGATTATTCCGCCAACACCGGGTAAAATATAGATTGGCATATTGTTCTTTTTTAACTCATGTAAATACACACCTATAACCATTCCGCCAAGAGAACCAAGCAATGTGTACCCGAAAGAACCTTGAATTTCTTTTGTATTTCCAGTCCAATATATTATCGTTGCATTTCCTAAAGCATAACCGAGTAAAGCTCCATAAATCGCTCCATCGCGGTACATTGATCTGTTATGATCTGAGCCGATCCAGCTCGCCGACAAACCTAAAACATAACCGGTTACACAGCCAACAACTATGCCCGCAGCTTCTTGTCCAACTATTTTTGGAATAAATAGAAAAGATTTCGAACTTTTTTCAATTAATAGTGAATCAGTTTGAAGATGAGAATTATTTGAAAAAGAAATTCGGGATGCAAGTGATTGTGTTTGTGAAAATATTTGTACCGAAAGAAAAATTATGGACATGATGGTTAGTTTTTTCATAAATCCCTTTTTAGAAATTAAAAATTTACTCGAAGAAGTTCAAAATTGTATTTCAACTTGTTCGAGGTTTCATCAATTCTTGTTAGAAATATTCTAGGAGCGCCGAACTGAACTTTGTCATTCTGAATTTGAATTAACGCATCTGTCTTTGCCGGAACAACTTCTTCGGCTGAAAGATAAAAGGCGATTATTCCGCCAACACCAGGTAAAATAAAAATTGGTATTGCACTTCCTTTTTGCCCCGTCAAACAAATCCCGATTGCCATTCCAGCGATTGAACCAAATAAAGTGTATCCAAACGAACCTTTTACTTCCTCCATCTTTCCAATCCAGTAAACACCAAGTACATTTCCCAAAGTATATGCAATAAAAAAGCCATACATGAATTCATTTGATGGAGCCAAGCCACGGTGTCTATCATTGAATAGTTCATCGCCTAATTCACTCCCAATCAATGCGGCCAATGTTCCGATTCCTCCTCCAGCGATTGCTTGAAAAAATATTGTTTTTATGGAAAGTAATGGTTTTAAATTTTTAGTAGAATAGAGTGAATCAGTTTGTGTTTGAAAACATTTAGAAAAAGGCATTCGGTACGCAAGCGATTGCGTTTGCGAAAAGAGTTGCACCGAAAGAAAAATTAAGGAAATGATGGTCAGTTTTTTCATAAATCCCTTTTAAGTTAAAATTCATTTGAAAAATAAGAAATTAGAGGGAAAAACCGCAAAAAACCCGGCGGAAAAATTTTCATTAATTTTTATTGATTTTTGCAAAGAAAAGCAATAGGTTTACAAACTTGATTTTATTATGATTAAAGAGAACCTGAATAGAGTCCGCGATGAAATTGCCGAAAAATGTCTTAAAATCGGCAGAAATCCGGAAGAAATTACCTTAATTGCCGTTTCTAAAACTTACGGGTATGAATCGGTTTTGGAAGCGCAAAGTTGCGGACAAAAAGATTTCGGTGAAAATTGGGCTCAGGAACTTGTAGAAAAATATGATTTTGTCCCGAAAGATGTCTCGTGGCATTTTATCGGGCACTTGCAAACGAATAAAGCAAAATATGTGGTGCCGCGGGCTGAGTTTATTCACTCGGTCGATTCTTTGAAACTTGCTGAAGAAATTGCGAAAATAGCTCAAAAACAAAATAAATCGCAGAAGATACTTTTAGAAATTAAAACTTCGGAAGAGGCGACCAAGCACGGTTTAACTTCCGAAAATGATATTGAAGAGATTGCTACCTTTTGTAAAGAAAACGAAAACATAAATCTTGTTGGACTTATGACGATGGCTCCCTTTACTGATGACGAGGAAAAAATCCGAAAAAGTTTCTCGCAGCTTCGACTTTTGAAAGATCAGTTAAACGGAAAAGGTTTTGGATTGAAAGAACTTTCGATGGGAATGACCGGCGATTTTGAAATTGCTCTTGACGAAAGCGCCACCATGTTGCGCATCGGAACGGCAATTTTTGGCACAAGAAATTATTTAACGTAATACAAAATATGAGAACATCACCATTAAGCATTAAGCGGCAGGAATTTAATAAATCGCTCCGCGGATTTTCTACCGAGGAAGTGCATACTTTTTTGGAAAAGATCGCTGACGAAGTTGAAGAACTGCAAACGGAAAATGATTCGATGAAAAAACAGCTTGAAGAAGCAAATGTGCAATTAGCTGAATTCAAACGGATCGAAAAAAATCTGCAGGATACGCTTTTAAAAACGCAGGAAAACTCAGCAAAGGCTGTGGAATCAACTAAAAAGCAGACTGCGTTGATGTTAAAGGAAGCCGAAATAAAAGCTTCTCAAATGGTTGAAAAAGCCAAAGAAAATGCCGACGACATCCGTAATTCCATTATCAATCTGCGAGAAGAACGCGATTTAATTATTGCGAAGCTAAAAGCGATCATTACGACTCAATCTCATCTTTTAGAAATGAAAATTGATAAAGCAGATTTTGAACCATCGGTAGCAAAGAAACCGGAACGTCAAACTAAAGTTGAAATTAATATCGATGATTTTGTGGATAGAATTTTATGAGCAAATTGATCGAAAAAATTAAAGAATCACTTGAGGTCATTAGAAAACATCCCTCTGAAGATTATCAAGTTGGTATTATTCTCGGTACCGGTTTGGGCGGACTTGTAAAAGAAATCCAGATCACGCACGAAATTGATTATGCCGAACTACCACATTTCCCTTTATCCACAGTTGAATCGCACAAAGGGAAATTAATTTTCGGAAAGATTAACGGCAAAAACGTTGTTGCCATGCAGGGAAGATTTCATTTTTATGAAGGTTACACGATGCAGCAAATTACGTATCCGGTTCGCGTGATGAAATTTCTTGGTGTTGAAACTCTGCTCGTTTCAAACGCGTGTGGCGGGATGAATCCCATTTACCGGCGCGGCGATATTATGTTGATGCTCGATCATATTAATTTACTTGGCGATAATCCGCTCATCGGTAAAAATGAAGATGAACTTGGTCCCCGTTTCCCCGATATGAGCGAACCGTATAATTTGCAATTAATTGAACTTGCCGAAAACGTCGCACTTGAAAATAAAATTAAAGTGCACAAAGGCGTTTACGTTGCAGTGTCGGGTCCAAATCTTGAGACAAAAGCCGAATACCGCTTCTTGCGTGCGATCGGCGCGGATGTAGTTGGAATGTCAACCGTCCCGGAAAATATTGTAGCAAACCACATGGGAATGAGAGTGCTAGGATTCAGCATTATTACCGATGAATGTTTTCCCGATTCACTAAAACCGGCTGTGTTGGAAGAAATTATTGAAGCGGCAATGACTGCCGAACCTAAAATGACCTTAATGATGAAAGAGGTTATAAAAAAATTATGAGCGCAACAAAAAAACTCGCGTCATACTTTGCCCCGGCTTTAATAGCGGTGCTGATATTTCTTTCGAATTTTTTAGATACGGAAATCTTTAAATTCGGTGAAAATAATTTTGCGGTCTGGTTTGTCATTTCGGTTTTCTGTTTTGCACTTGGCTGGTACATGAATAAATCATACGACTGGCATTTAGGCGGAAAGATTATTTTTGCGCTCGCTATTGCTACATCATTCGTAAGCATTTTTCTTGTAACATTCTTTAAAGAATATTTTTCTGCCAGCAGTCTTGTTGCGGAAAACATAATTCTTTATACGCTGCGAGATATAATGCTTGGAACAATGGCTTTTTTTGGAATGGCGATGGGAGAAATTTTTTCGCTTCAAAAGGAATTGCTCGAAGTAAAATCGAAACTAAATATTTTTGAAGAGTATATTAAATCTGCCAAAGACGAAGCTGCATTAACGGTTCTGGAAGCCAAAGTAAAGGCTGAAAAGATCATCAACGATGCAGAATCGAGTGCAAAAAATACATTGTTGAAAAAAGAACGGATCGAAAAAGAATTGAAAGAGTTCATTCAAATTGAACGCGAACTCATTAAAAAGTATGAAGCACAATAAACTTTGTGATGTGGCATCAAGATGAAAGTATTTTATGATAACGAAGTTGACGCAGCATATATCAAATTCTCAAACAAAAAGCCGTCTCAAGTCCTTGAACTTAGCGATGGATTTAATGTTGATGTAAATGAAAAAAAAGAAATTATCGGATTTGAAATTTTGGATGCCTCAAAGCGAATTCCTTTGGATTCTCTTTTCAATTGGGCAATTGATAAAAAACAATTTATAACTAAAAGAAAAAGCGCTTAAACAATTTTCAACTAACTACTAACAATTATCAAGCACATGTTCAAACAATATTCTGGTTCTGTAAACTACGCTACTTTAGAAAAAGAGATTCTCAAGTTCTGGCAAGACCATAAAATTTTTGAAAAAAGTATTCATTCGCGAAGCGAAGAAAAAACATTCACCTTTTACGAAGGACCTCCGACAGTAAACGGAAAACCAGGTATTCATCATGTAATGGCTCGCACGTTAAAGGATTTAATTTGCCGTTACAAAACTCTGCAAGGCTATCAAGTTCACAGAAAAGCCGGTTGGGATACTCACGGTTTACCTGTTGAAATTGCGCTTGAAAAAGAGTTGGATTTTTCTCAAAAATCAGATATTGAAAAGTATGGAGTTGCCGCATTCAACCAAAAAGCAAAAGATCTGGTTTACGGTCATATCGAAATGAAACAAGGTTGGCGAACGCTTACTGAGCGGATGGGCTATTGGATCAATCTTGATGACGCCTACATTACTTGCACGAATGATTATATCGAATCGGTTTGGTGGGCGCTTTCCGAATATGTAAAAAAGGGATTGATCTACAAAGGATTTAAAATTGTTCCGCAGTGTCCGCATTGTGAAACCCCACTTTCTTCGCACGAACTTGCACTTGGCTACGCTGATGTTCACGATCCGAGTGTCTATATCAAATTCAAATTAAAAGATGAAGACGCTTCTATTTTAGTTTGGACTACAACTCCCTGGACATTGATTTCAAACGTTGCGCTTGCTGTCGGTACGGAAATCGATTATGTAAAAATAAAAACAGAAAAACATGGAATCTTTTACATTGCCGAAGCGCGTCTTTCGGTAATAAAAGAAGAATATGAAATCCTCTCAAAAGTTAAAGGCGCTGATCTTTTAAATAAAGAATATGAACCGTTGTTCTCCTATATTCCAACCGATAAAAAAGGGTGGTATGTTGTTCCCGGCGATTTTGTAAGCACGGAAGACGGTACCGGAGTTGTTCATATTGCTCCGGCATTTGGTGCTGACGATTATGAAGTTTCTAAGAAATTTGATTTACCGTTTCTTCAACCGGTTACAAAGGGCGGAAGATTTACCGAAGAAGTAACCGATTTTGCCGGTCGATTGGTAAAATCTCTTAAGTTTACTACACACGAAGAAAAAGGTGTTGATCCCGATGTTGTAAGAAATTTGAAAGAGAGAAATCTCATTTACAAAGCCGGGAATGATCATCTTCACTCGTATCCGCATTGCTGGCGATGCGATAATCCATTGATCTATTATGCACGCGACAGTTGGTACATCCGCACAACAGAAATTTCTAAGCGGATGATTGAATTGAATAAAACGATAAACTGGTGTCCGCCTGAAGTTGGCGCAGGAAGATTTGGCAACTGGCTTGAAGAAAATAAAGATTGGTCACTTTCGCGCGATCGATATTGGGGAACGCCGCTACCTCTATGGTTAAGCGATGACGGTGATATGTTTGCCGTTGGTTCGGTGACAGAATTAAAAGAAGGATTTGTTGAACGCGATGGGAAGAAAATTCTTGTAAAAGATTTACCCGCTGAAGAAATCGATCTTCATAAACCTTTTGTGGATGATGTAAAATTTGAGCGTAATGGAAAAATTTATAAACGTACTCCTGAATTGATCGACGTTTGGTTTGACAGCGGTTCCATGCCGTTTGCACAGTATCATTATCCGTTTGAAAACCAAGAATGGTTTGATAAAAACTTTCCTGCAGATTTTATTTGCGAAGGTATTGACCAAACACGTGGTTGGTTTTATACTCTGCATGCAATTTCTACAATGTTATTCGACAAAGTTGCGTACCAAAATGTTCTTGTTAACGATTTAATCTTGGACAAAGCCGGACAGAAAATGTCCAAATCAAAGGGGAACACCGTTGATCCGTTCAGTTTATTTGATAAGTATGGAGCGGATGCAACCCGCTGGTATTTAACGGTAAATAATCCGCCCTGGCGCCCGACGCTATTTAGCGAAGATGATCTGGCTGAAACGCAAAGAAAATTTTTCGGAACTTTGTTAAATACTTATTCGTTCTTTGCTCTGTACGCCAACATCGATAAATTCAATTTCAGTGAAAAGTTTATCCCTTACGAAAAACGTCCCGAAATTGACCGGTGGATCATTTCCAAATTAAATTCTGTTGTAAAAGAATATCAGCAGTTTATGGATGCTTACGATGTTACCAAAGCTGCCCGGTTAATTTATTCATTTACCATCGATCATCTTTCAAACTGGTATGTTAGAAGGAATAGAAGACGTTTCTGGAAATCGGAAAACAATCAGAATAAAGTTGCAGCTTACCAAACGCTTTATGAAAGTCTGAAAATTATTGCTAAACTTCTTTCGCCGTTTGCTCCTTTCTTCGCAGAAGAATTGTATCAAAATCTTAACGGAAATACGAACGAAGAAAGCTTTGAATCGGTTCACTTAACTGATTTCCCCGAAGTAAAATTTGTTGATAAAGCGCTCGAAGAAAAAATGGAACTTGCACAGCGGGTAGTTTATTTAACCCGCGCAATGCGTGCAAAACTGAATTTAAAAGTCCGCCAGCCGTTGCAGAAGATTATGGTTGCAGTTGATGCGGCAAAACGGGAATCCCTTACACAAATGCGCGATGTTATTCTTGATGAAGTTAATGTTAAAGAGTTGATCGTGTTGGAAGATGATGCCGATATTGTTACCAAATCAGCAAAACCAAACTTCAAAACATTGGGACCAAAATTCGGGAAAAAGGTTAATCCTGTCGCAAACGCTATCAGGGAATTTAATAAAGAATTAATAGGAAAACTTGAAAAAGGAGAATCCGTTTTTGTAACTTTAGGCGAAGAATCTTTTGAAGTTCAAAAAAGCGATGTTGAAATCATCAGTTCGGAAATTACCGGATGGTCTGTAGAAAGTGACGAAGGGGTAACGGTTGCGCTTGATACGTTGTTGAATGATGATCTAATTCAAGAAGGTCTTGCCCGTGAGTTTGTAAACCGCATTCAGAATATGCGGAAAGACGCCGGGTTTGAGGTAACCGACCGGATTTTAATAAGCGTTGAAGCAGTTGATGAATTTGTTAATGCAATTAAATTATTTAATCAGTACATTTCGAATGAAACTTTAGCGAACAAAATTACATTTGAAGTTGGTGAGCAAGGTTACTCTCAAAGTTGGGAGATCGGCGCTCACTCGGTTTCAATAACTATCCAAAAGGTTTTAGAATAAACGAGGAAAAAACAATGGTAAAAAAATCTTCAGCATCAAAAGCAGCCGCAAAAAAAACTACGGCTAAGAAGGTAACTGCTAAAAAACCGACACCTGCTAAACATGTGGTAAAAAAAGCAGAAGTGAAAAAGGTCGTAACAAAAAAAGCACCTGCTGCAACAAGCAAGAAAGTGACTGCAAAAAGTTTGGCTTCGGTAAAAGCTAAAAAGCCGGAGAAAAAAGTTATTGTTAAAGTTTCAAAAGAAAAGAAAATAGAAAAGGTTATAGTGAAGAAAAAAGTTGAAAAAGTTCAACCGGTGAAAAAAGAAAAAAAGGTTGAAGTTATAGTTGAAGAAAAGAAAATTGTTCACAAAGTGATTAAAGGGTATAATAAAAAAGACCTTGAACACTTTAGAAAAGTAATTCTTGATAAGCAAAAAGAAATCCGCGAACAACTTCAAAACTTGCAAGAGCAGATGAAAGACCCAACAACCGGCGAATACATCAATGAAAATTCTCCTTACTCTCTCCATATGGCAGAGCAGGGAACGGATGCGATGGAACGTGAAAAAACCTTTTTGTATTATCAACGCGAAAATAAATTCTTAAGTTATTTGGATGACGCATTAAAAAGAGTGGATGCCGGAACTTACGGTTTGTGTCTTGAATGTATTGAAGAACCAAAACATTTATGCCCGACCTGTCCGTTGATTCCAAAAGCAAGACTCGAAGCAGTTCCGCACAGTCAACAATGCGTACAGATAAAGATGCTGCAAGAGAAAAAAATAAAAAATCAATAGTAGGTTATCTCTAATTTTAGTGAGCAAAGGTTAAGCGAGTGAAAGTTCTTTATGTTACGTTTGTTATGGTCTTTATTGATCAGATAACAAAATTTTGGGTTAAAGGTTTCTCTATTCCGTTCTTAAATCTTCGTCATGAAGGAATGTATTACGGGCAAAGCATCAACGTTATTGGAGATTTTTTCCAATTAACGTTTGTTGAAAATCCCGGAATGGCGTTTGGAGTTGATGTTACCGATAATGCAAAATTGTGGCTTTCACTTTTTTCGATTGTTGCCAGCGTCGGATTATTTGTTTATCTCTACTCTGTCAGAAAACAAAGTCTCAGTTTACGTATAGCGTTATCAATGATTCTTGCCGGAGCCTTGGGAAACCTGATCGACCGGGTTTTTTACGGAGTCTTCTACAGTTATTCTTCTATCTTTTATGGTAAGGTGGTAGATTTTTTCGATTTCGATTTTTTCGATTTTCAAATTTTCGGCAGAACCTACGACCGCTGGCCTATTTTTAACGTAGCTGATATGTGCGTCTCAATCGGCGTAATGATCCTTCTCCTATTCTACAAGCAGCACCAAAAAGAACATAAAGAAATTGCGATTACAACCGATCAGAATCTTGAAGTGTCGGGACAGACGCTTCAGAACAATGAGACTTCTGATCTCAATGAGAATCCTCTCGAAAACGAAAAAGTAAAAAATGACGAATCTGATAACAGAGAAGAAATTCAAAATTGAGGTCACTGCAGGTAAACAGAAAGAAAGAATCGATCTTTTTCTCTCGAACGTAATTGAAAATGCAAGCCGTACAAGAGTTCAAAAACTGATTGACGCACAACTTGTATTTGTAAACGGCAGACCGACAAAAGCAAATTATAAAGTTGTTCCGCATGATCTAATTGAAGTTACAATTCCCATTTCTCCCCGCCCCGAAAAAGCCGAACCGGAAGCAATTCCTTTAGACATCGTATACGAAGATGATTATCTGATCGTAGTTAACAAAGCCGCGGGAATGGTGGCTCATCCTGCATTTTCAAATTACACCGGAACGCTGGTTAACGCACTGCTTCATCATTCAAAAAATTTAAGCGATGTAAATGAAGCCGGTCGTCCGGGGATTGTTCACCGCATCGATAAAAACACAAGCGGACTTTTAGTTGTTGCAAAAGATGATGTAACCCACGCCAAACTTGCAAAACAATTTGCAAAGCATACGATTGAAAGAGAATATTGGACGGTCGCCTGGGGAATTTTTAAAGAGAAACAAGGAGAGATCACTCATAATATTGCACGGAGTAAAAGTGATCGCAAAAAATTCACCATCAGTAAAGACGAAGGGAAAACAGCGATTACACTTTATGAAGTGATTGAAGATTTTGAATTTACTTCGCTTTTAAAAATTCATCTTCGCACCGGACGAACGCATCAAATAAGAGTGCATCTTTCCGGTAACGGGCATCCGATTTTTGGAGATGAAACGTATGGCGGAAGGAAATTAACGTTCAGCGCGCAGCTTCCGAAGTTGAGAAGCAGAATGGAAAATCTTTTAGAGATCATGCCGAGACAAGCTTTACATGCAAAGAAACTTGGCTTCATTCATCCCGCTACAAATGAATTTATTAGTTTCGATTCAGAGTTACCGGAAGATTTTCAAAATCTTTTGCTAAAATTGCGATCGAATTAATTATTATATTTTCAAAACAAAAGATCAAATATTTAGAAATACTTTTATGCTTAAACTTTACAACACGCTGACAAATAAAAAAGAAGAATTCATCACGCTCGTTCCAAACGAAGTGAAAATGTACATGTGCGGTCCAACTGTTTACGATTATTTTCACATCGGCAATGCCCGCTCATTCATTATGGCTGATGTTATCCGCCGCTACCTTGAATACAAAGGATTTAACGTAACGTTCGTAATGAATATTACCGACATTGACGATAAGATCATCAAAAAAGCGATTGAAGGGAAAAAAGAATATTCCGTTGTTGCCGAAACTTATGCCACCGCATTTCTTGAAGATTTGAAAAAACTGAACATAAAACCGGCGACAATTTATCCAAAAGCGACAGCGCATGTTGACGAAATTATTACGATGATAAAATCGTTGGTGGAAAAAGGATTTGCCTATAATGTTGACGGAAACGTTTTTTATAATGTTTCAAAATTTAGCGATTACGGAAAGTTAAGCGGAAAAAATTTGGAGGATTTGGAAAGCGGCGCACGGGTTGAAATTAACGAGGAGAAAAAAAATCCGCTCGATTTTTCTCTTTGGAAAAAGGCTAAAGAAGGGGAACCTTCATGGGAAAGTCCGTGGGGCAATGGTCGTCCCGGCTGGCATATTGAGTGCTCTGCAATGGGATGCAAACATCTTGGTGAAACATTTGACATTCATGCCGGCGGAAGTGATTTGATTTTTCCGCATCACGAAAATGAAATTGCGCAAAGCGAAGCCGCAACCGGAAAACATTTTGTTAATTATTGGATGCATTTTGGATTTTTAAATATTGATAATGAAAAAATGTCAAAATCTCTCGGCAATTTTTTTACTGCAAGAGACGTAGTGGAAAAATATCCGGCGGAAGTAATCCGCTTGTTTTTTGTACAGACGCATTATTCCGGACCGCTTAATTACAGCGTGGAACTGCTTGACGCTTCAAAAAAAGGTTTGGAAAAAATTGAGAATTTTCTTTTCACCTTAAAAGAAAAACAAAAATCGGCTGTTGATCACGCAAAGAAAATACCTTTTTCGTGCAAAAAATTTTACAACGATTTTGAAGAAGCGATGGATGATGATTTTAATTCAGCTAAAGCGCTTGCCGTTATTTTTGATTTCATTAAAGACGTAAACCGTCTCTTTGTGGAACATCCTCAGTTTGATAAACCGTTTTTGGAAAAAGTGGAGAAATTTCTTCAGAAAACCGCGGTTGATGTTTTTGGCATAGCAAGTTTTGAAAGAAAAGCTGAGACAGCCTCACTTGAAAATGAGTTGATCGAAATTCTTATTCAACTTCGTATCACCGCAAAAGCGGAAAAGAACTTTGCGTTGGCTGATAAAATTAGAGATGATTTGAAATCTCTCGGAATTCAACTTCTCGACTCAAAAGAAAAAACGGTTTACAAAAAATCATAACGATGGCGAATGAATTCTTTTCAAAAACCATTGAAGTAAATTCAAAAGAACTGACCTACCGCTACCGGTTCAGCAAAAAAGCAAAATATTTGCAATTGCGGATAAGTCGGCAGCAGCTTGAATTGGTGATTCCGCATCGCATCTCTTTTGTCGAAGGAGAAAAATTCTTAACCGGAAAACTTGATTGGGTCAGCAGTCACGCTCATCTTTTTCACTCTGTAAAAAAACATTATCTCTTCGGAAAAGAAATTACTCTACGGTTGCAGCCAGATCTTTTCTTGGAAAAATATCGGGTGAGTTTTCAAAATGAGGTATTGATATTTAGTGTTCCGCAAAAAAATAGTTACTCTGCCGAAGAGTTATACGAAAAATATTTAAAACATGTGGCAAAAAAATATTTAGTGCAGCGGGGAAGTGAACTTTCAGCAAAATTTGGTTTTTCGGTTAGACGGTTTTCTATCCGCGGGCAAAAAACCCGCTGGGGAAGCTGCTCGCGTCGTGGGAACATTTCGTTGAACTATAATCTCCTAAAATTCCGGAAGGAAGTGATTGATTACGTCATTGATCACGAGTTATGCCATTTGCGGCAGTTAAATCATTCAAGAAAGTTTTGGAATGAAGTCGCCCAGATCCTTCCGCACTACAAAAGTTTAAAAAAGGAACTGAAAAAGCTCTCACTTTAAGCAAAATGGTTTGTTTCCCCGCCGATTTAATTGTATATTTGCATCACAAATTTTGAAAAAACAATATTACACCGCGGGGTGTAGTCCCGCCTAAGCGGGAGTAGCTCGTCGGGCTCATAACCCGAAGGCTGTAGGTTCAAAGAAGAAGTTTAAAATAATGAAATTCACCGCGGGGTGGAGCAATTGGTAGCTCGTCGGGCTCATAACCCGAAGGCTGTAGGTTCAAGTCCTGCCCCCGCTACTACAAAGGCTACTGTAAAGTAGCCTTTTTCCATTTTATGAGGTTAATATGTTTTATGTGTATGTAATAAAGAGTCATGAAGGTTTGCACTATACCGGTATGACTGAAGATCTTGAGAAAAGACTAACTGAGCATAACGAAGGAAAACTTTCCTTCTGGACTAAACGAGGAACGAATTGGGAGATTTTGTATAAAGAAGGATATCCGATTAAGTCCGAAGCTTTAAAAAGAGAGAAGTGGTTAAAGAGCGGAGTTGGGCGAGAATATCTCGAAAATATTTTGGATAAAACATAACCCAAAGGCTGTAGGTTCAATTCGCCGCGGCGAACTGCCCCCGCTACTCTAAAAACCTTCATCGGAAGATGAGGGTTTTGTGTTTTAAACAAAGATTTAAGAACAAGCCTGTCCGGCTCAGACGGAGATTAACGATGTTCGAAGTAAGAAGTTTTTAAAACATCAAAAATCGAAATTCGTCAATCCTTCCCGCCACGGCGGATTGCCAGAAATATTGTTCTTGAATTTGAATATCGAATATTGAACAAGAAATAATGAATGATGAAATTTTTGCCCTTCTAAATACGACATTCCTTGTTCGCTATTCATTATTCCCCTTTTGGTTCTGACTTGCCCATGTTAGGTAAATGAATTCCGTTATGAGTTCACATCATAAGATCATTCGATAGTTATTTTTATTCTCCGGAATCTGAATCCATTTTCTAATTATTATATCTAACCAACAAAAAATAAAACGGGATTATAATGGATACCAATGTAATTAATGAACGCTACAGTAAATTAGCCGAAGATTCTTGCTGTCTCTCTTGCGGCGGAGCGATAAACCATAGCAACCCGCTTCCGGGCGAAGTTTGTGTTGATCTTGGATGTGGGCGTGGGAACGATGTAATAAGAATGGCGCAGGAAGTTGGAAGTCAAGGATTAGTATATGGTTTAGATATTTCCGATGGCATGATAGAGAAAGCAAAAAAGAACGCAGCAAAACTTGATATTACAAATGTTCAGTTTATTAAATCCGAACTTGAATCATTGAAACTGCCAACAAAGATAGCTGATCTGGTTATTTCAAACTGTACAATAAATCACGCTTCGGATAAACGAGTAGTTTGGCACGAAATCAAACGTATCTTAAAAAAAGGGGGACGATTTGTTGTAAGCGATATTTACTCGCTTGATGATGTCCCCGATGAATATAAAAACGATCCGGTTGCGGTCTCTGAATGTTGGGCGGGATCAATTAAAAAAGATGAATATCTTAAAATAATCGCCGAAGCGGGATTTGTCGATGTTGAAATTCTTGAAGAAAGTCAGCCTTATACAAAAGGTAAAATCGAAATTTGCAGTTTTACGATCTTTGGAAGAAAATCCGCAACGTGCGGTTGTAAAGGATAAATAAATACAGTAAAGGAGTAAACCATGAAATCATTAATCAAAAGCAAGCAGCCTTCTGAAAAGAAAGTTGCTCAATGCTGCGCTAAGATCTCACCGATCGTTCGCGGCTGTCACGATTAATTATTATCCTTTCCGATTCGTCGGATAAATAAGAGCTGAATTCGTAAATGGATTCAGCTTTTTTTATGTGTTCGGGAATCTTCTTTCGTTTAATCGCATCAAAGTAATAAACAAAAAAAATAGAATATGTATTTCTCTAAGTATAATATCTTTTCAAAGATTAAGAACTCTGATTCTTCTTACATCGTTAATCTTCTCACGGGTAACGCCGATGTACTCGATGCCGATAAAGCAGCTGAAATTATTTCGGGGAACTATACGAATATTGATGAGTATTTAGAAAAAGGATATCTCGCTGATGAATCTGCCGAGAAAAAACTTTATAACTCAAAATACCTTGATTTTATTGAGTTGCGCGATAACGATGAAATTCAAATATTTTTCGCTCCCTGGTATGCATGTAACTTTGAATGCAGTTATTGTTATCAGGCAGGTTATGAAAATAAATTTAATACGCCGTCTATAGAATTAATAGATAGTTTTTTCCGTTATATAACTAAAGAATTCAAGGATAGGAAAAAATACATAACACTTTTCGGAGGTGAAGCGTTACTCTCCGGAGAAAAATATAAAAATATTATCACCTATTTTTTAGAACAAGCAGAACTCGCGAACATTGATATTGCAATCGTTACAAACGGTTACGCGCTAAGTGAATATATCGATATTCTAAAAACAAAAAATATAAGAGAAATTCAAGTTACGCTTGATGGAGTTGAAGAAGCTCACGATCAACGGCGTCCGCTAAAAGGGGGAAATCCAACTTTCCATAAAATAGTCGATGGAATTGATCGCGCACTTGAGAATAACATCACCATTAATCTCAGAATGGTTCTTGATAAAGAAAACATGTCTGATCTGGTTGAACTTGCCCGCTTCGCAATTAGCAAAGGATGGACGAAGAATAAATACTTCAAAACACAATTTGGGCGCAATTATGAATTGCATTATTGCCAGGCGGGGCAAAGTAAACTCTATTCACGCTTAGAATTTTATCAGACTCTTTATGAACAGATAAATAAATATCCTGAAATTTTAGAATTCCATAGACCAGCTTTTTCAATATCGAATTATCTTTTTGAAAACGGCGAATTACCTTCTCCTCTTTTTGATGCATGTTCTGGTTGCAAATCTGAATGGGCTTTCGATTATACCGGACACATCTACTCATGCACCGCCACGGTAGGAAAACCCGGTTCATCTTTAGGAACATTTTTCCCTGAAGTAACTCTTAGTAAAGAGAAAGTAACCGAGTGGGAAGAAAGAGATATTACAACGATTGCAGAGTGTAAAGATTGCAGTTTACAACTCGCCTGTGGAGGCGGTTGTGCCGCTGTTGCGTTTAATAAAACCGGTAGGCTTCATTCCCCGGATTGCCGCCCGTTAGACGAATTAATTGGTATGGGGATTTCAACATATATGACAAAGGAAAATGAATAATGTCTGAGAAAGTTACATACATAGATAGTAAAAACTTTGAGAACGAAGTTATTAAATCAGGTAAAGTGGTTGTCGATTTTTATTCGACCGAATGCCCGCCGTGTGAAGCGCTTGCCAGCAAGTTCGAATCGTTAGCGGATGTTTATGGCGATGAAATAAAATTTGTAAAAATACATCGCCAGGAAAACCGGGACTTAGCTGTTGCATTGGGAGTCTCATCTTCGCCAACACTTTTATTTTATGAAAATGGTGAACAAAAAGGGAAGAGATTATCGGGTGGTGTAAAACGATCCGAGATAGTAGAAAATCTTGAGTTGCTTATTCCCGCACAAAAAGCCAAGGAATTGAAATCTAACATTGAGACTAAAAAAACAGAGTGCGACGTCCTCATCATCGGTGGTGGTCCGGCAGGATTAACAACTGCTATTTATACGGCGCAAGCAAAACTAAATACAATTGTTGTTGATAAAGATTTGCCCGGCGGACAAGTTAAAGTAACGCATTTAGTAAGTAATTATCCGGGATATTCCGAACCGATTTCCGGTTATATGTTAATGCATCATATGTCCGAGCAAGCTAAAGCTGCCGGAGCGGATTTCAGATCGGCGGTTGATATTACCGAAATAGATCTTCAAAATAAATTTATTGTTGTTGACGGTGTTGAAACTATCAGCGCAAAGAAAATAGTTATTGCTACCGGTTCTTCGCCGCGTCCTTTGAACGTTAAAGGAGAATTGGAGTATAAGGGACAAGGAATTTCTTACTGCGCTACTTGCGATGCTAAATTTTATGAAGGAAAACACGTTGTGGTAATTGGCGGCGGGAATTCGGCGATTGAAGAATCTCTTTTCATAACCAAGTTCGCATCAAAAGTAACTATTGTTCATCAGTTTGATAAACTGCAGGCAAATAAGCTCGCGCAGGAAAAAGCGTTTGCCGATCCGAAGATAGAATTTATGTTTGAATATGAACCGCGTGAATTTATTAAGAACGGTTCATCTGTAAACGAAGTGCTGGTTGAAAATCTTAATACGCACGAATTAAGTACAATCCACTGCGACGGCGTTTTTATTTTCGCCGGAATGATCCCGAATATCAGCGAAATAAAACAACATTTTGAACTTGATAACTGGGGCTATCTTAAAGCCGACGCGAAAATGAAAACAAATGTTAAAGATGTTTACGCAGTCGGTGATGTTGCAAGCAAAGCGTTTAGACAAATAACTACCGCAACTTCCGACGGTACAATTGCCGCCATCTCAATTTCAAAAGAGATTGAAATGGAAACCGAACAACCGGTAGAGTTAGCGTACTCTTAAAGTAATAATCCGGAAATTGTTGGTTCAATCTGTCTAATGTGGACTGCTTTAGCTATTAAAAACCCTCATCGAATGATGAGGGTTTTGTCTTTTAAATAACGATTTAAGAACAAACCTGCCCGGCTCAGACGGGGATTAACGATTTTAGAAGTAAGAAGATTTGACTAGCAAAAAAAACTAACAAAAGGAATAAACGATTTCAAATTTGTTTCCTCCTTGATTATAGTCGTAAATACCTGTAAAATTGTGTAAACAAATGTGTAACAATTTGGAGAAGGTATGGCCACAAACCTTGCATTAGATGATAAATTGATTGAAGAAGCGCTGAAAATCGGAAGGCACAAAACAAAACGGGAAACCGTTAACGCCGCATTGCGTGAATACATTCTTTTAAGGAAACAACAAAAAGTAAAAGAGTTGTTCGGAACGATTGAATATGATTCTTCTTACAATTATAAAAAACAACGCACTCTTAAATGAGATATCTCGTAGATACCAGCATATGGTCACTTGCTTTCCGGAGAAATGACCGGAGTTATGAACAGATAATCCAACTTCTTTCTGAGCTCGTAGATAAAAAACAAGCTGTACTTTGCGGTCCGGTAAGACAAGAACTTCTGTCGGGAATAAAACAACCGGAACAGTTCAGACAATTAAAGTTACGGCTGAGGCATTTTAAGGATTTACCTGTCTCTACTGAAGATTATGAACTTGCCGCAGAGTTTTATAATACATGCCGATCTAAAGGGATTCAAGCTTCAAACATCGATTTTCTTCTTTGCAGTTTAGCCGCAAACAATAACCTTGTACTCTTAACTTCGGATCAAGATTTCCTCCTAATTGAAAAACATATCAAAGTTAAAGTTCATTTTATCAAAATTTAGTTGCTCGCACAGATTGGTGAGGATTATTTCCTTCGAAAAGTTGTTAAGTCTGACTATTTATCTTCCCACAAATTGGCTTTCTATTTTCAGTAAATTATTATACCATGATAAAGAACGCTTGTAAATATCATCATAGGTTAATACAGTTGTTTTGTGATTTGCATCTTTTGTGATCGCCGAAAGGAAATTTATTTCATTTCTAGTCAAATTAATACTTCTTCCAATTATTACCAGACATGGTGAATCAGCATCTATGTCATTTAATTTTAGTGATTCTTGAGCATATCTTGAATTTGTTCTTAACCATGCACGCCAATCACTTATCTGTTTCATAGAATGGTTAAGAGCTACACTTCTGTCCCCATTCTTTAAAAATAATTGACAGTTAGAATTTCCCAACTCAACCAATAAACTGTGTGCTCCGTTCGGGGCTGGCTCTTCTATTATAAAATCTGTTATAAACTCCGATCCCAATTTAGCCTGAGGGTGTATTGTTAGATATGAAGGACTAATTAAAATGGGATTAGCATTTAAAAAATTTTGCAAATCAAATTCATTAATATCATTTCTAGTTAATAGTGAATTGAAATCCTCGAGTATTTTTTTTAACATAATTAGAACTGAACTGTATGGATTGGAAGATAATATTTGCGTATCGATACCAAGGTTGAGACCGGCAAGAACTGAATTTAATTCACGGCTTGCTACTAAACGAGCGTCTTTTAGCTCTAAATTTTTTAACGCATCCTCTCCAAATATTTCCATTTCACGCCATACAAATGGAATAATTATTTCTTTTGAATCTACATCTTGTAATTGTACATCACGTAATATCAAACCAATATTTTCTAACGAATCCGAAGAGGTTTGTAGTGTAAATAACGTGTTGGAATAGTAATTACCACTTTTGGGGTCAAATATTAGGGAAGGTGGAATCGCCGGAAATTTTCCTCTAATAATAACATCCTTAGGAATATAATTATTAACAACTACTTTTATTCCATTTCCGGATAAAACCTGCACCCATTTGGAAAACGATAAATTACTCGAAATATTGGCTTCAATTACTGAAATGACCGGACCTTCCCACTCGGTTGATTTTTTGAGCCAAGCGTTAAACTGATCTTCATCGAATTTAAAATCTTCAGCGAAACATGTAGAAACAAGCCCATCTTTGGCTGGAAATATCAATAAATTCCCGGCATTTTTATAAAAATTCGGGAAGGAATTTTTCTTCCGTTCTAAGGGACCATTCAGTTCAGCAACAATTTCTTTCCAATATTCTGTTTTGTAGTTAACATATTTTTGAACTAATTCTTCATCTATCACCTTGGAATCCATAAGATTTTTTATAAAGAGGGCAAGAACTACAACAAAACATATACTTACTAATGCGATCATTTTCGTCTTATAAATGACGAGAAACTCCTTAAACGAATCTTTGTTCTTCTTGATATAAAACGAAAAGGTCAGAAAAATAGGGGTCAAAATAATAAAGTATAAAGGGATTAACCTGACATAAATTGAAGTATAATTTGGGAATAAACTAATTAGATAGGTTAATACAGAGGTTGTAAATATAAATAGTTCGACACCACGAATAACCTTCCAATATTTAAGTGGGTCTTCTTTCTTGCTTTTTTTTTGAGTTAGATTATTCAATTTTAAAATTAATTCTTACTTCAATTTAAATTCTATTTGATGCAAAGGGAGAGTACAAATCCACGTTTGTTGATTTTGATTTATGTAAACCTAACGAAGAAATAGAACCTCCTAATTTTTGTACATCCGAACTTAGAAATGTTTTCATAAATTACCAAACACCGGTTTACCGTCCTTTACTGCAAAGCAGTTAGGACTTGTAGTCAAATTATTCAGTTTGTAGTCTCATCGCTTTAGCCTAAATTGCATCCGTAAACCAGAAAGAGTCTTAAACATCTTCATTGATTGCAATTCTTCCCGGCTCATTTATTAACCAGGTCACTATACAGATCAGAGCAACATCGTCTATTAATGACCTAATTATAGGATTATTATCCGATGTCATTTGAAAAATTAGAGATCATCAGCTCAATTAAAAAAGCGTTAGCCGCTGAGGGTTATGAAATTCCCACACCCATACAAAAGCAAGCAATTCCCGTAATTTTAGAGGGGCGCGACATTCTTGGTTCCGCGCAAACCGGTACCGGCAAAACCGCTGCGTTTGCAGTTCCTATCCTCCAGATGCTTTCTGCCGAAAAAGATCATACCCAATTGAGCTTTCCTATTCAAGCGCTCATTCTATCTCCAACCCGTGAACTTGCTTTGCAGATAAAAGAAAGTTTTTCTACTTACGGACGTTTCACCGGGTTAACAAGCGCGGTTGTCTTCGGTGGAGTTCCGCAAAAACCTCAAACAGATAAACTGAAAAAGGGAGTTGACATTCTTGTCGCAACTCCGGGACGTTTGTTAGACTTGCTCGAGCAAAGGGTGGTCGATCTTAGCAAAATTAAAATATTTGTTTTAGATGAAGCCGACCGGATGATGGATATGGGATTTATCCACGACATTAAAAAAGTTATTAAAGTGTTGCCGGAGAAAAGACAAAACTTATTATTCTCCGCTACTCTTGCGCCGGAAATTGCTAAACTTGCATCAAGCTTTTTACATGAACCGGTAACTATTGATATTGAACCGGAATCACCGACAGTAGATGCGATAACGCAAGGAGTTTACTATGTGGCTAAACCGGATAAGAAGAGATTGTTGGTTCATTTATTAAAAGAGAATGATGCTGATTCGGTAATCGTTTTTACCCGCACAAAATATGGGGCTGATAATTTATCAAGATATTTAAAAGAAGCCGGAATCGTTTCGAGCGCTATCCATAGCGATAAAGAGCAGAACGCAAGGCAACGGGCATTACAAAATTTTAAAAGTAAAAAAATAAGAGTCTTAGTCGCCACCGACATCGCCGCCCGCGGTTTAGATATTGAGCAGCTTGCGATGGTAGTGAATTATGACATTCCGAATATTCCCGATTCATATATCCACCGCATCGGCAGAACGGGGCGCGCAGGATTAAGCGGACTTGCTCTTTCTTTCTGCGATGTTGAAGAACGCGCATACTTGAAGGATATTAATAAACTCCTTAAAACACCTATCCCCGAAATGAGCGGGTATCCTTTTGCTCAAATCAGATCTGCTGATGAGAAATTTGAACGTCCTGTTCAAAAAGGACGGCAAGGAAATCGACCAAATCAAGGAGCTCAGAAAAAGTTTACGGGAAACAGACCGCAAGGGAGAAATCAAAACGATCAAAGACAGAAAAAAGAGCAATCTAATGTGCAGAAAGCAACCACTGAAAATATTAATAAAGAAAAGAGTACGGCAGAGATTCCACATTATATTAAACATAAACGCGGCGATGGTTATCCGAGATATGATAATAGTAAAAAGCCGTTTGTAAATAAGACCGGCGATAATCAAAGTAAAACGGAGCAAAAATCTAATTCACCTAAATCTCAAACTGAACAGAGCGGCAGACCTCATTCTACGGGAACAAGCTCAACCAAACACAGATCTCAAGCATGGAGAAATGATCCTTCTGCTTCGGATCGATATCAGAAGAGATCGGGTGATTCGCATTTCAAACGCGATGACAATAAAAAACATAACACAACTCATCCGCGCGGCAATTCAACTGAACAAAAACCGGGTCAAAATAAATCTTCAACATCGGCAGAAGGAACTCCAAAGAAAGAAAAACTATCATGGCTCAAACGGTTAGGTTTTAACAAAAAGAAAAAAGGCAATGGCGGGAAGAGTTAGAGCCAATATTAAAGCGGGAATGCGCGTTGCTATCGTTCTAAAAGAAGATCAACGTACAGGAGAACTAACCGAAGGAATTGTAAAAAATATTTTAACAAATTCTTCTAATCACCCGCACGGAATTAAAGTGAGACTTGAAACCGGTGAAGTGGGGAGAGTAAAAAAGATTTTGTAGGGCATGAATTTTTCCCCTTGACAATTTTTATTCATTCGATTATGTTGCACCCACTATTTCTGATGCACATGACAGAAATAGCATTTAACTTTAAAACAATTCCGCCTTAGCCACCCACTAAGGCGGGTTTATTTTAAACCCATCTTTGTTTCTTTTCAATTACAAACATCACAATTACCGCAAGGCTTTTCTCCCGGAAAGCCGAAGTAATCTGAAATAAAAACTCTTCTGCAAGTTTCCGATTTGAAATAGTTCACCATCGATAAAAGTTTTTTATTATCGTTCAGCAGTTTTTCTTTTAGATAAGTTTCGTCGTGGAGTTCGTGCGGTAGTTCATCAACAATGGTTAGATTTTTATTCTCGATCGTTCCTTCCGTAACGCCGTAGCGGTCTAACATGGCAAGAACGGTTTCCACACGGAAATCACTTCTGTTTTTGAAACTCATTTGTTCGCGCAGATAATCAACGCCCATCGAGTTTGCGGTTTCCAAATTTGATCTTAATAAATTG
The DNA here is from genome assembly GCA_041671545.1 of Ignavibacteriaceae bacterium. Lineage (GTDB taxonomy): Bacteria > Bacteroidota > Ignavibacteria > Ignavibacteriales > Ignavibacteriaceae > UBA1563. The sequence goes on along the minus strand of JBAZBI010000003.1, from coordinate 6,265 downwards.
TACATCCCCAAATAATAATTTGCATCGGGATTAGCCCATTTAATAAATTCCATTTGTGTGTAAAGGTCTTCTTGATTGTAAAGAAGCATACAAACAGAATCTTTTCCGTCTCGTCCCGCTCTACCAATCTCCTGGTAATATGATTCGATTGAAGAAGGAACTTCAGTATGAATAACAAAACGGATATCGGGTTTATCGATCCCCATTCCAAACGCGTTAGTAGCAAGAATTAAATCTTGTTTACCTGAAAGAAAATTCCGCTGCGTTCTTTTCCTATCGTTCGCATCAAGTTTACCGTGATAAATTCCATGTTTGTATCCTTTATCGCGAAGTATCTGCGAATAATATTCGAGCTTTTTTATTAAAGCGAAGTAAATAATTCCCGCTCCCTTATACTCATCAAGTGTTTTATAAATAGCGTTCAACGTTTCTTTTTCATCAAACACATCGGTGGTTTCAAAGCGAAGATTTGGCCGCTCAATTCCTTCGTGGAAAATCTTTATTTCATTTTTTGTTAATCCGAGTTTCTCAATAATATCATGCTGAACATCAGCGGTTGCAGTTGCGGTAAGCGCAATGGTAAGGGGATTATTTAAAAGGTTTCTAAACTCAGCCATGCGTGAATAATCGGGGCGGAAATCGTGTCCCCATTCCGAAATACAATGGGCTTCATCAACTGCGAGCATGGAAACATTGGCGGTTTTTATAGCTTCAATAAATTCGGCTTTTCTAAATCTCTCCGGTGTAACATAAAGGAGTTTTACTTTTCCCTCAACAAATCTTTGTAACCTTTCTTGTCTCTGTGCGGCAGAAACGGTAGAATTAATAAACTCCGCCGGAATGTTTTTTCTCTTCAACGCATCCACTTGATCTTGCATTAACGCAATAAGGGGACTGATAACAATAGTGCCGCCATCAAACAACAATGCCGGCAGCTGGTAACAAATCGATTTACCGCCTCCCGTGGGCATTAATACAAGGCAATGTCCATGTTCGGTTAAAAGTCTGTTAACTATCTTTTCCTGCTCACTCCGAAACTCCGGGTGATTAAAATATTTATTTAGCGCTTCTTTTGGATTCAATTCAATACTTTCAATAATTTCGAGTTCAATTTAAAACTCCCGGAGGTAATAAAATATATGTCGCAAGATTTTATTAATTTTAACATAGCATTCGTATGGAATTATTCTTTAATTACAACGGTTAATTAAATATCTTTTCACTAAAAACAATTTGTGTTCCGATAAGAAAAAGAGAGTTATGAAAAATTATTCCAGGGTTTGGTCGATTAACAAAAAGATGTTTTTAAATGCAAGCAGAAAATTCTATTTTCTCTCAATCATTGTTTTAATTCTTATTGGATGTGGGTGCAAGTCGAAGCAAGATAAACCCGGGTTTGATGTTAAATATAAATTTAGCGCAACCGAGTATCAACAGTTTTTTCAAAACAGATTTAATCATGAAGACTTTTCATTTCGGACTCCCATTTCTCAACTTAAATACTTCGATACACTAAAATATTTTTACGCTGCAAAAAATTTCCAGCCGATGTTTATAAAAAGTTTCGATGATAAATATTTTATTGATTCCGTATTAAAAATAATTAAAACATCTGATGAACATGGACTTTCTCCGAATTGGTACAATTATGATTTAATAAATCGTGAGTACCGAGAAATATATGATACGACGACAGCAAATAATTCTGCCCGCTATATTCATATGGCTAATACGGAGTTGCTTATTGCTGATGCCCTATTAAAATATGCTTATCATCTACGCTATGGAGTAGTTGATCCAACAAAAATATATTCCGATAGTTATTTTATTCCCGGAGTTGATTCGTCTAAACGAGAAATATTTAAACCGCTCTATCAGGAAAATGTTCTTCAGTATCTCAAAGAGATCCAACCTAAAAGTGAACGTTATAAAAAATTACAAACAACTCTTCCGTTTTATAAGAATTTAGAACATCTTGTATGGAAAAGAATTTTCTGGACAGAGAAAAAACTAAAGATCGGTGAGAGAAGTGCACAATTAAAACCTGTGATAGAAAGATTGGCTCTTCTCGGTTTTGTTGATACTTCAAAAATTGTTCAAAAATCGTTTGATCTATTTGATTCAACGATAGTAAAAGCGCTCGCTAAGTTTCAAAAAGCAAACGGATTGATTGATGACGGCGCTATCGGGAAGGCGACTATCGACAGGCTCAATGTTTCACCGAAAGAATATGTGGAAAAAATTCAATTGAGTTTAGAAAGATTTAGATGGTCGAGTTACACGGATAGTTCACATTATCTTTTAGTTAACATTCCCGATTTTTATCTTCGGATAATCGAAGACAAACATGAAAAATTAAATATCAGAATATGCACGGGAAGAAAAAGACCTGCGAATTATTCAGCACGGTTGAAAATTTATGAGAAGACAAAAAACTGGCGCAATAAACCGGATGATTGGCAAACTCCGCAACTTTACGGGAAAATAACTTACTTGATTCTTAATCCAACTTGGACGGTTCCGACAAGCATCATCCGCGAAGAAATTTACAGAAAATCTACACAGGATTCCTCTTACCTAAGAAAACAAAATTTTAAAGTGCTTTACAAGGGGAAAGAAATGGATCTGGATGAAGTAAATTTAAGGAAATTTTCTCCGAACAGAATTCCATACATTTTTGTACAAGACCCTGGAGCCGGAAATGCTTTAGGCAGAATCAAATTCATGTTTTCCAACAAGTTTGATATTTATTTGCACGATACTCCAACACGGGCTCCTTTTTCTACATCGAATAGAGCTGTTAGTCATGGCTGCGTTCGTGTCGAAAAACCGTTTTTGTTAGCAGACTACGTTTTGAAAAACAACTCAAAGTGGGAACCTGATTATGTTAGAATTGAAATAGGATTGACGGCAGTTGACAAAACCAAGGTTTCTGAATTTAGAGATAAACGGGCAGAATTAAGAAGAAATTTCAGCTTCGGTAAAACAACTCAAGTAAATCTTGATAAAAACATTTCCGTATATATTGATTACTTTACCGCATGGATTGGTGAGGATGGAACTACCAATTTTAGAGATGATGTCTATGGGAAAGATGAGATATTAAAAACTTATTTCTTCGGTACCAATTGAGTCTGAAAATCATTTTCAACCGGAATAATTACAACGAGTAAGCTAACAAATTTGTTGAAGGCTTAGCAAGAAACCGAAAGTATTTAAAAGCAAAAAGTCCCAAAACGATTAATTTTAGGACTTTTTGTGAGCGCGGGTGGGCTCGAACCACCGACCTTCACCTTAAAAGGGTGTTGCTCTACCACTGAGCTACGCGCCCATTCAAAATAATTTTGAATTGCAAATTTAATACTATATTTTTAGAAATCAAAAATTTTTTCTAAAAGTTCACTTGAACAGACGAATAATCCCATAATTATTAAAATGCAATAATCCATTGTAGAATTGTTCAAAAAGATTAGGAGACCATGATGCTGGGACAAGTCTTACAACCGGAAATTAAAGATTTAATTAATTCCCGTAATTTCTCCTCTTTAAGAGAAGTTTTAGCAGATTGGACTCCGGCAGATATTGCCGATCTACTAACCGATCTACCTGATTACGAACAAGCTGTCCTCTTCCGAATTCTTCCAAAAGATTTAGCCACCGATACTTTTGAATATTTAGAAGTTGAAGTGCAGCTTTCACTCCTTAAAGCGCTTGGGAATGAAGAAGTTGCTTTCATTCTGAATGATATGTCTCCAGATGATAGAACTGCGATGTTAGAAGAAGTTCCGGCATCAGTTTTAAAGCAAATGATGAGTCTGCTTTCGGTTAAAGAACGGCACATTGCACAATCGCTCTTAGGCTATCCTGAAAATAGCGTTGGTCGTTTAATGACTCCCGATTATCTGGCAATTAGAGAGGACTGGACGGTTCAAGAAGTTCTTGATTACATACGCAACCACGGGAAAGATATTGAAACTCTGAACATTATTTACGTTACAAATGAAAAAGGAAAGCTGATAGATGATATTAGGATCGGTGAATTTCTTTTAGCTCCTTTAGAGTTAAGTGCAAATGAATTAATGGACGGAAATTTTACCTACCTTCAAGTATTCGATGACCAGGAAACTGCTGTTGAAGTATTTAAAAAATATGATAGGATCGCTTTACCGGTAACGGATTCATCCGGAATTTTAGTTGGTATCGTAACCGTGGATGACGTTTTAGATGTTGCTGAAGAAGAGGCAACCGAAGATTTTCAAAAACTTGGCGCTGTTGAAGCATTGGAAGATTCTTATGCTGCAATTCCTTTAATGCAGATGATCAAGAAAAGAGCTGGATGGCTTAGCGTACTTTTTATTGGCGAATTGTTTACCGCATCAGCAATGGGCTTTTTTGAAAATGAAATAAGTAAAGCTGTAGTTCTTGCACTCTTCGTTCCTCTAATAATCTCAAGTGGAGGTAATTCAGGTTCTCAAGCGGCAACACTAGTAATACGTGCTTTATCTTTAGGTGAAGTTAGCATCCGGGATTGGTTTTTTGTGATGAAGAGAGAAATAATCTCTGGATTAATTCTCGGATCAATTTTAGCGATTCTTGGATTTTTACGCATAACGCTTTGGCAAAATTTTAGCGGGATCTACGGACCTCATTGGCTTCCGATCGCGTTTACTGTAAGTTTTGCTTTGGTTGGAGTGGTTTTGTGGGGAACATTGATGGGTTCTATGCTTCCTCTCGTGTTAAAAAAAATTGGTTTTGACCCGGCTGTTTCTTCCGCTCCATTTGTTGCAACGTTGGTGGATGTTACAGGATTGATGATTTATTTTTCAATTGCATTACTTTTATTAAAAGGAACATTATTATAAACAGAATTCTTTTTACAAGAAAGAATCAAAAGAGTCTTAAAATAATTAAGACCAAATTCATTATAAATTAAAAGAGAAACATTATGAAAGTACCTTTATTAGACCTAAAACTGCAATATCTCTCACACAAAAAAGAACTCGACGAAGCGCTTATTCGGGTGGCTGAATCACAATATTTCATCCTTGGAAAAGAAGTTGAAAAACTTGAAACTTCTTTAAAAGAATATCTCGGCTGCAAATATGCAATCGGTGTTTCATCGGGAACAGATGCTTTGCTTCTTGCTTTAATGGCGCTTAATATTCAACCTGGTGAGGAAGTTATTGTTCCAACATTTTCATTCTTTGCAACTGCAGGAGTTGTCTCACGTTTAAATGCCGTTCCGGTTTTTGCTGATGTTGATCCGGTTACATTTAATCTTGATCCAATCGGAATTGAAAAACTGATTACACCAAAGACCAAAGCGATAATCCCGGTTCACCTTTACGGACAAAGTGCGGCAATGGATGAAATCAGTGCGATCGCAAAGAAACATAACTTAAAAGTTGTTGAAGACGGGGCACAGGCAATCGGTGTTCAATACAAAGACGGAAAAAAGGTTGGAACCATTGGTGATATTGGCTGCTATTCTTTCTTCCCGAGTAAAAATCTTGGTTGCTTTGGCGATGGCGGTTTAGTGGTTACTGATGATGATGAACTTGGAGAAATGCTGAAGATCATGCGAGTTCACGGTGGAAAGCCGAAATATTATCACAAAGTTATCGGGGGAAATTTTAGAATTGATGAAATTCAGGCTGCTGTGTTAAATGTAAAACTTCCTTTCCTTGATGCATGGTCTGAGAAGCGAAGAGAAAATGCTAAACTCTACACTCAATTTTTTATTAATGCAGGCTTATCGGACGAAGAAGGGAAACTTATTTTTGATGAGAAAAATAAAGTTCTCCTTCCAAAAGCGGTGTATAAAAACGATGATGTGAAGAACTATCATATTTACAATCAATACATCATCAGAGTTGAAAAGAGGGATGAACTCCGCAAATATTTAGGTGAAAAGGAAATTGGGACTGAAATTTATTATCCGGTTCCATTTCATCGCCAGGAATGTTTTGCAAATCTTAATTGCAATGATGCTGATTTTCCGGTGTCAAATAAAGCTGCAAGCGATACAATAGCATTACCGATCTTCCCGGAATTAACGGAAGCACAGTTGAAATTTGTTGTTGAGTCGATTGCTGAATTTTTGAAAGGTTAGACTTTTATTTTTCAGAATTGTTTTTGAGAGTTATTCCGTTAAAAGTCAAGAATAAATACTTGAGCTAAGTTATCTCAAGTATTTATTCTGAGAAGTTATATTCTCAAAAAGTTCATTGACATATTGAATACGTTTCCTTAAGTTTGAGATGGA